>CAWIDQ010000053.1:0-86954 GCA_963834695.1 uncultured Actinomycetota bacterium | reverse complement strand
CGCTCGGCCTGCAGCCAGTCCAGGAACGGCCGGACCCGGGGCCGGTCGATGGCGGCCAGGCGCTTCTCCGGCGGTATGCGCTCTGCGTCCCTGAACCAGGTGAGCAGCAGTTTCATCGCGTCCCGGTAGGAGGCCATGGTCTTCGGCGAGACTGCGCGCTCCCCGGCCAGGTGGTCGGTGAAGAACTTCGACAGCCAGCGCCCGGCAAGCTCCGGTGGCGGCGCGGGGCGCGGGTTCACTGCTCGTCCTCGGGTGGTGCGGGGATGACGTAGCCGAACCGGACCTGGGCCCTGGCCATCACCTCGGGGTAGGCGTCCGCGGTCAGCCTCAGGTAGTACTGGGTGCCGCGAAGGTCGGCGTGGCCCATGTAGCACGCCAGGTAGGGCAGCATCAGCGGCCAGGTCCGCGCCCTGCGCGCGGCCCAGGCTCTGAGGTTGGCGACCGCGAAGCCGTGGCGCAGCGAGTGCGGGTGGGGGCCGCCCGGAAAGTGGGGGATCCCGGCGTCGGCCAGGTAGCCGCGGAACCGCGTGTATACGGTCGACTGGCTGATCGGCCTGCCGGCAGCGACGGCGTGAGAAGACGTAGTCGCTGCTTTCGGGGGCGGGGTGCGCGGCCGCGATGTATGGCCCTCTAGGGTCGCGGTCGGCGCCACGCCGGTACCGGCACGGTCCGGCTCTCCGCCGTTCTTGGAGTCGCGGATCCGCAGCGTCCCGCTACGCGTGTCCACATCGGCCAGGCTCAGGCTGAGCGCCTCGGAAACCCTCAGCCCGGCACCGTCGAGCGCCGTTTGAACAGGACCGGGTCGACCATCGCCTTGTTCGAGTAGCTGGACATGGCCTGGGAGTCGATCGCGGCGAACAAGCGGCGCACCTCGTTGTCGGTGAACACGTACGGGGGCTGGTGGCGGATACGGACTTGAGTTGCCCGGCCGGGGTGCAGGCGTCCCAGCCGGCCGCCCGGGCGTACTCGGCCAGCTGGCGCAGCGCCAGCTCGTTACGCCGGACCGTGGCGGACCGCAGGTGACCGCCGTAAAGGAACCCGTCGACCGCTTCTTTGGTGATCGACCCGTCCGGGTAGCCCTACCGCCGGCAGTGGTCCGGCGAACTGGCGCAGCACCCGTTCCTGGACTTTGAACCTGTCTGCGCCAGCGCCGGCGCGAAGCGACCAGGTCGGCGACCAGGCCCGGCAGCGTCGTGTCAGGCACCGCGCTCACCCGACCCTGCCTGGCCGGTGACGTCTTCGACGTCCAGCGCGCAACATCGCAGCCGTTCGACGTCGAAGCGCAGGTAGTAGGCCTGCGTCGTGTCGCTGGAGGCGTGTCCCAGCACGGCCGATATCACCGGCATCGGCGCACCGTTGCCGATCATGGCGACGGCCAGCGCGCCGCGCAGGGAATGCATCCCGCACGCCTGGTCCGGCGGGAACTCGATCCCCGCGCGGGCAGCGTGGCGCGGTAGCCGGCAGGCGACCGACGAGGCGCACCCGAACGCGTCGAAGGGATGGCGGTGCTTGATGAACACCTTCGGGCAGGCGGTTTCGGGGCGGCCGTGCCGGACGTAGTCGATGATCGCCCAGCCCACGTCGTCCAGCAGCGGCAGGCTTAACGGCCGGCCCGTCTTCTGCTGGACGATCGTGATCGTCTTCGCCCGCCAGTCAAGGTCGCCGAGTTCGAGCTGGCGCAGATCGGAGATCCGCAGGCCGAGCCGGGCGGTCATCAGGATCATCGCGTAGTCGCGTTTGCCGGTGGCGGACTGGCGGTCGATCACGGCCAGCACCCGCCGGATCTCGCCTGCGGTCCACAGGTGCGGCTCGGACTCGTGGCGGACGTGCCGGTGCGGCGGCGCACAGCGCCGGCCAGACTCTGCGGTGTCCGGCCCGCGGCGGCCAGGAAAGCCAGGAAGTCCGCCACGGACGACCTCATAGCGGCGATGGTCTTGCGGCGCAGCCCGCGTTGCCGCAGAAAGAAACCCGACACGTCCCGCACGCCGAGGGCAGCCAGATCATCGACGCCCACGTCCTCCAGGTAGCCCAGGAACCGGCTGACCGCCTTGTCCTTCGCGGCCACGGTCGCCTCGGCGTTACCGCGCGCGCGGCACGAGGCAACGTAGTCGTCTCTGAGCGGACGGAACCTGGCGGGACAGCCGTCCTTCGCCGGGATCACCGACCGGTCGACGACGACCGCCCGGCCTGCCAGCGCCTCCGCCATCAACACCACCGGCCGCCGGACCGCCTGGACGTCCCTGTCCCCGACCGACTCCCGCAACGCCCCCAGCCTGATCCCGATCTGGTTCGCGATGAAATCCACGCACACCTGGTCGCTCGCCGTGCTCAGGCCGCGTCCGGCTAAGAAGGCTGCGAACCGGTCCAGCACGACCTGCTGGCGCCGGATTGTGTGCTCTGCCCTCCCAGCCTCGCGCAATGCCGCCAGGACACGGGCCACGGCGACCCTGACATCTGCCTCTCCCATGAGAATCACCTCTGCGTTCAGAAGCGGAATGAACGAACAAGGTGACTCTTCGCCGACGCGGGCATGCGGCGCAGCAAGATTATGCGGACAACAACACGAGCTCCGCCGCCCCTACCAGCGGAAACACCACAGCAGGGCGCATAACCCAGCAGTCCGCCTAATGCCGAAGATCATAAAGCCGCGGCCGGCGTGTTCCCGTCCCGGTGGTGATGCCGGCCGCGGCGAGCAGTCCGGCGAAAGTGGTGCTGGCATTGGTGTGGTTGAGCCGGGTCCCGGCGCCGGACAGGAAGAACGCCGGGGTGCGCCGGCTGCGGGCACAGCTGGTCCCGCCGGACGGCGTACCGGGCGAGCGCCGCGGTGGTGGTCGGGTGCAGCGGCAGCAGGCGGGACTTGCCCAGCTTGGAGGAGCGGATGGTGAGCTCGCCTTCGCTGAGGCCTACGTCGGCGCGGTCGAGGGCCATCGCCTCCCCGGTCCGCATGCCGGTGGCGGCCATCAGCCCGATGAACGTCTCGAACGTGACCGCCCGCAGCGGGCAGGCAAGCCGGCTGGCCGCTACCATCAGCGCCCGGACCTGCTGCGGGGAATACAGGTATGGCGCGGGCCGTGAGGCGCGGCCTGGCAGCAGCCCGCGCGGGAGAACCTCTGATGCTGGGTTGATCGTGGCGAGGTAGGCGGCGAAGCCGCGGACGGCCGAAAGCCGCTTGGCATGCCAGGCGCGATTCGCGTGCTCCGGCTGGGTGGCCCAGCCGAGGGCAGCGGCAACGGTGACCCGGTCCAGGCCACGTGATTGCAGGCAGCTGGCCAAGCTGGCGAGCAGCTGTTCTTCCTGGCGCAGCTTGTAGCCAAGCGAGCGGCGCAGCGCCAGGTAATCCTCCACGGCGCGGTCCAGCGCGGTCACCGCTGCGCTCCTGGCCACGGACGGACGACCAGCCCGAGGGCGGCCCGGTCGATCTTGGCGTAGATCGCCGTGGTGTCTTCGGAGTGGTGCCGGAGAACTTCGGCGACCTGCGGCAGCGACGCCCCGTGACGCAGCATCTCGGTCGCCGCGGTGTGCCGCAGCCGGTGCGCCCCCACCACCGGCAGCCCGGCCCGGCGTGAGGCGCTGCGCGGGACCATCGTCACGCAGTGGCCGGTCATCGCGCCCGCCGGCCCGAAGCTCCGCAGGAATACCGCGCGGCACCGCGATGCTGGCCGGCCGTGGCGCAGGTAGTCCGCGACCGCCTCGCCGGCATCGGGCGTCAGCGGCAGCTGGTCGATTCGGCCGCCCTTGCCGCGGATCACCACCGTGCCAGCCCGCCAGTCGATGTCATCCAGCCGCAGGGCCGCGACTTCTCCGGCGCGCAGCCCCAGGCGCGCCATCAAGACCAGGATCGCGAAGTCACGCCGGCCGGCCGGGCAGGTGCGGTCGCAGCTGGCCAGCAGCGCGGCGACCGTGGCCGGGTCAGCGCCAGCGGGCAGCGGAGCCAGTCGTCGGCTGGCGGCCGCCGGGACCGCACCGGACAGGTCGCGCGATGCCAGGCCGGCCACGAACAGGTACCGCAGCAGGCAGCGCAGCGGGCTGGCCATCGCCTTCACCGACATGGCGGTGCGCAGCCGCGCACGGGCGACCAGGAAGCCAGTCACGTCCGCAGCCGCCAGGCGTTCCAGGTCAAGCCCGGTACCGGTGACGCGGGGCGCGAGAAACTCGCGGGCGACATCCATCCGGGCCCGCACCGTGGAAGATGCCAGGCGGCGCTCGGCCACCAGGTACCGCCGGTAGGCCTTCAGCAGCATCTCCAGCGGGTCATCCGGCTCCGCCGGCCGGCCGCCGGGATGGCTCCCGCCTGCCGCAGGTAGCTCACCAGCAGCCGCAGCGACCGCCTCGACCGCCACCGGCGGTAACCCTTCAGCCGTCGTGCCTGCACGAACCGGTCCAGCACCGGCTCGGTCAGCTGCCGTGGATCGATGCCCTCTACGGCCACCCATCGGCTCAGTTGAGCGAGCACGTACCCGTGATCCCGCGCGGTCCTCGGCGAGTAGCCCAGCCCCGCCAGTGCCGCGCGGAAGCCCTCCACATGCACCGCGAGCGGCCCCGCCACCCGGGCCTTCCGCTCTGTCATGACAACTCCTCTCAGGATCGGATTCCAGAAAGGAGCCTGGCCGCGGCACCGCCGTTATGCCGGGCGGTCCGCCACGCTCACCCCCGCTGACCTGCGCCAGCACCCGCCGGCGCCGGCCGGCCCGGCATAACTACCCGCCCGGCATGATTCCCGTTATGCCGGATCCGGCATAACGGGAAGAAGATCACCGGCCGGGGCCGGCACCTGGCCGTCGACACCGAGGGCTGGCTGCTCGCCCTAGTGGTCACCGCCGCCTCGGTCAGCGACAAGGCCGGGGCGAAACTCCTGCTCATCAGGCTCTTCAACGCGTTCAGCACGCTGCAGATCATGTGGGCCGACAGCGGCTACGACGGCACGCCGCTGGCCCGCTTCGCCCAGGCCGCCGCCGCGATCACCGTCGAGGTCGTCAAGAGAACCGCCCCGCATTCCTTCCAGGTGCTGCGCCGCAGGTGGGTCATCGAGCGGACCTTCGGCTGGCTGATGCGCTACCGCCGCCTCGCCCGCGACTACGAACGCCGCACCAGCCACGCAGAAGCCATGATCTACTGGGCCACCATCATCATCATGACCAGGCGGCTCGCCCGCTACCAGAACGGCCAGCCACCCACGCGCCGCTGGGGCGGCGACCGCAAGCCACCCGATCCGCCAGAACAGGCGGCAGCGGCATGAAGTCCTTTATCAACAGGCTCTGAGGCGATCCGCGAGCTCGTCCTTGACGACCAGCGGTTGCGGAACGACATCTGCTGGTCGGTGTTTGACTGCTGAGCGCGCCGGCTCGGTCGGCGCCCGCCGGCCTCGCCGGCACCGTCTCAGCCGACCACCAGCACGAGCTTCCCGCGGACGTGACCCTGCTCGCTCACCCGGTGCGCCTCGGCAACCTCGGCGAGCGGGAAGGTCTGCGAGGCCGGGAGCGAGAAGCGCCCGGACTCGATCAACTCGCCGATCTCGGCGAGCGCGTGGACCGCGCGGCCGTCCTCCCCGCTGCTGAACCTCACCCCGTGCTCCCGGGCGCCACCGAAGTCGGCGATCGTCACGACGTGCCCCGCGCCGCCCGCGAGCTCGATGAGCTCGGGCAGGACGCCGCTCCCGGCGACGTCGAGCGCGGCGTCGACGCCGTCAGGCGCGAGCGCGCGAACCCGCCCGGCGAGACCCTCGCCGTAGGCGACGGGCTCGCCCCCCAGCGAACGAAGGTAGGAGTGGTTGGCCGGACTGGCGGTGCCGATCACGCGCGCACCGCGCACTACGGCGAGCTGAAGCGCGGCGCTGCCGACGCTTCCGGAGGCGCCGTTGATGAGCAGCGTGCTGCCGCTCCCGACGCCGAGCTGGTCAAGCGCGCGCGTGGCCGTCTCGATCGCGGCCGGCAGCGCGGCCGCGCCGGGGAAGTCAAGCGACGGCGGGATCGGCGCATAGTCGGACAGCACCGCCAGCTCGGCCTGGGCCGCCCCCTCGGCGGAGAAGCCGAACACGCGATCGCCGACGGCCACGTCCGCAACGCCCTCGCCGAGCTCGTCGACGACGCCGGCTGCCTCGTGGCCCATGGTCTGCGGGAGCTCCTCATCCATCAGGCCCTGGCGCTTCTTACAGTCACTCGGGTTGACGCCGGCCGCGCGCACCGCAATCCGGACCTGGCCGGGACCCGGATGCGGATCCGGAAGATCCACGATCTCGAGTACCTCCGGGCCCCCGAACTGAGTGAAACGGACTGCTTTCACCATTCGCTCCGATCTCGACTCAGGGTGTCGCGCTTGCTGCGCACGCGGGAGTCTTCCAGCCACGCTGGCATCTAGCGCAACTCCTGCCGACTAAGTGCCGATAATGTACATTATGTAAAGTTGGGATCTGATCGACGAGGACATCCGGGACACCGGGCGGATCCTCGAGCACCCCCAAACGCGACGGCTGATCGACTTCTCGCAGCCCGCCGCCGTCTTGTTCGTGGCCGTCCTGCACGGCATCCCGGACGCCGACGACCCGGCCGGGATCGTCGCGGAATACGTGCGGCCGCTGGCGTCGGGCAGCTACGTGATCCTGTCTCATCTCACGCGCGAGGGCCACCCCGCCGATATCGTCGCGAAGAAGGAAGAGGTCTTCGCGAAATCCCCCACGCCGATGAAGTACCGCGGCCGCGGCGAGATCCAGCGGTTCTTCGACGGGCTCGACTTGGTCGAGCCCGGGCTTACGACCGTGACACGGTGGCGGGAAGAGCCCTCGGACGCACAGTTCGATGCCGCCGGCACCTGGACCCTGGCCGGCGTGGGCCGCAAGAACTAAGGTCAAAACCTTTCCGCCGAACGTCCCGTGCACTTTCTCGCCGGCAAGGACGCTGGCCTGCTGGGCGGTTGCCCGCTAGATGCGGTGACGGCGGACAGTCCCGCCCGTGTCGGTGGTGGCGCCCACGCGGATACGGTCGATGGCGGCGTGCAGTTGCTCGCCGACCGGATCGCCGTCCGTCTTCGCCAGCAGGGCCGCGCCTAGCCGGTCCGCCAGGACGCTGGCCACGCCCTGCAGCAGCAGCACCCGCCACCTCTGCAGCAGGCTCTGTAGCTGGCCGGCGTTGCCGGCCGCGACCAGCGGTGGCGCGACCTGGTCCAGAATGTGCCCGGCGAGCCGATCTGCGAGCACGCCTAGCCCGGCGGTCAGCGTTGCGATCACGTTAAGCATCTCGGCGAGCGGGACGCCTGCCCGCGCACCGTCCGCGACAAGGGCAAGCAGTGCAGGGCTGCGGACCAGGAAGTACTCGTCCCCGTGCGGAATGAGAAGCCCGGCGGCGACTGCCCCCTCGATGGCGGCGGCGGTTAGTGCGGGTAGCCGCTCGCGCAGCTCGGCCCTGGTGATTCGCAGCGGCGTCTCCCCCGGTTCCCTGGCCGTCGCCTGCCCGCCTGCGTGGAAATAAATTTGCTGTTATGGCCGCGCGGCATTGAAAGCCCGAGGGTACCGGAATGGCGGAAGTTTTGGTAAAGTGGGGATTCTCTGTCCACGCACGAAAAGACAATCCCCCTCTTGTCTCAATTCAACAATAGCACGGTACGGGAAATGGCGTCAAACAGCGCGGCCGAGCTGGCGCAAGAGCAGGCCTACGTCACGATGCTGTACGAGCGGCTGGACGTGCTGCGGGCCGCTATGGAGCAGCGGCTGGCCGCGGTACGCCTGGGCCCGACTGCGGAGAATGAGCAGGGGTGGTCGGAGCGCGAATCGTTTGCTCAGCTGTATCAGGACCGCGGCGCGGAGCTTGACGCCGCGGAGCGGAACCTGTGCTTCGGCCGCCTGGACTTCGACGACGGTGACCGGTTCTATATCGGCCGGCTCGGCCTGCGCAACGACGATCACGATCAGCTGCTGGTCGACTGGTGCGCCCGTGCGGCGGAGCCGTTCTACCGCGCTACCCCGCGGGAGCGCTGCGGCGTGACCCGGCGCCGCCATCTGTACACCGCAGGCAGGCGGGTCGTGAGCCTGGACGACGACGTGCTCGACCTGGACGCCGTCGATGAGACCCACCTGACCGGCGAGGCCGCCCTGCTGGCGTCGCTGCGCCGCGGCCGGACCGGGCGGATGAGCGACATCGTCGCCACCATCCAGGCCGACCAGGACCGCATTATTCGCGAGGATCTGGGCGGAATTCTCGTCGTCGAGGGCGGGCCGGGGACCGGAAAGACCGTTGTCGCGCTGCACCGGGCCGCCTACCTCCTCTATACACACCGAAAGCGATTGGCACGGCGCGGAATTCTGATAATCGGCCCGAGCGCCACGTTTCTGCGCTATATCGATCAGGTGCTGCCCTCCCTTGGCGAGAATGACGTCGTGCTGGCCACGATCGGCTCGCTGTTCCCCGGTGTCGACGCTCGCAGCCCGGAATCACCGCGGGCCGCCCAGGTCAAAGGCGGCACCGGGATGGCGGCCGTCCTGGCGAAGGCCGTTGCCGATCTGCGCCAGGTGCCGGCCGCCGCCATCGAGATCAAGATCGACGCCGTCACCTACCGGCTCACGCCCCGACTGTGCCGTCAGGCCCGCGCCGAAGCAGAGCGGCGCCGCGATCCCGATACCGGCGCGCCCCTGCCGCACAACACGGCCCGGCGCGCGTTCATCAAGGCGGTAGTGCGGAAGCTGGCCCGGCAGCGGGTGCGCGACCTCGGCGGCCAGCGGATCTTGCCGCCCGGAGACGAGGAGGACCTGCGCGCCGACCTGGCGGCCGCGCCGGCCCTGCGCAGCGTCCTGGACGTCTTGTGCCGGAGTTCACGCCGCGGCAACTGCTCGCGCAGCTCTACCAGCAACCCGGCCGGCTTGACCTCCCCGACGACGAGCGCGCCGCGATCGCCCGCGACACGCCACGACCGTGGGCGCCCGCCGACGTGCCGCTGCTCGACGAACTGGCGGAGCTCCTCGGTCCTGTCGACGCCACGCTGCGGGCGGCCAGGCGCCAGCGCGCCGCCGACGAGGCCGAGCGCGCGGAGGCGATCCAGGATGCGGCGGAGCTCGTCGCGAAGCTCGTCGCGGACGAGGCCATCGTGGTGCCCCCGCTCGAGGCGGACACCTTCGTGACCTGGATCGCCGACCGGAATACCGAGGCCGGAGCCAGCGGCATGCTCGCCGAGCGGGCGCCGCACGACCGGAGCTGGGCCTACGGGCACGTGATCGTCGACGAAGCGCAGGAACTGTCCGCGATGGCCTGGCGGATGGTGCTGCGCCGCTGCCCAGCCCGTTCCATGACCGTGGTCGGCGACCTGGCGCAGACCAGCACGCCCGGTGGCGCCGACTCGTGGGCGCAGGTCCTCGACCCGGTCGCCGCCGGACGGTGGCGCACCGCGCGACTGACCGTGAACTACCGCACCCCCAGGCCGGTCATGACGCTGGCCGCTGCGCTCCTGCCACCGACGGTCGACCCGCCGCTTTCCGTACGCGACTCCGCCGAGAGCCCGTGGTACGCCGGCGCCGAGGACCTCGCGGCGCGCGTGCGGCGGGAGACAGAACTGATCGGCACCGGACGCGTGGCGGTGATCGCCCCAGCCGTGCGCGTCGCCGAGACCGCCGCGACGCTCAGCCTCGCCCCCGGGCCGGACCTCGACGCCGCCGTGGCCACCCTCACTCCCGAGCAGGCCAAAGGACTCGAGTTCGACTCGGTCATCATCGTTGACCCGGCCGGGATCGAGCAGGCCTCCCCGCGCGGGCCTGTACGTCGCGCTCACCCGGACCACCCGCAGGCTCGGGCTCATCGGCGACCTTCCCCGCGACCTGCAGGCCACGCTCGATCAACCGCGAACGCGCAACGGACCAGATCCGGCCATCCCGATGCGTGGTACGGCTCCGTCGAAGTGAGACCAGATGTTCAACTATGACCAGGATTGGCGGCGCAGACGCCGGGGATGATCATCGGCGCAACCGCCTGGCGGACAGGAGCGTGACCGGATGACCGATCAGCCGATCGACGGGTCTCACGCGGCCCGGTCGACCCTGGGCGGGAGCCCGTTCCCCCCGATCGCGGACTACGGGTTCCTGTCGGACTGCGAGGTGTCGGCGCTGGTCGCGCCGAACGGCAACGTCGAGTGGATGTGCCTGCCGCGGATGGACGGCCCGAGCATCTTCGCGGCGATGCTGGACCGCGGGGCCGGCTGGTTCCGGGTCGGGCCAGCGGACGTCATGGTCCCGTCCGGACGCCGCTACCTGCCCGGGACGATGGTGCTGGAGACGACGTGGGGCACCCCGACCGGCTGGGCCGTGGTCCGTGACGTCCTGCTCGTGGGGCCGTGGCGGCATGACTCGGCCAGGTCCAGCACGCACCGGCGGGTGTCCGCGGATCACAGCGCCGAGCGGGTGCTGCTGCGGACGTTCCGTTGCGTGCAAGGGTCCATCGACTTCGTGCTGGAGTGTGAACCCGCGTTCGACTACGGCCGCCAGCGCGGCACCTGGCGGCACGCCGGGAGCGGCTACGGACAGGCCGAGGTCAGCGCGGGCGACGCGGGGCCGACAGTGCGGCTGACCACCGACCTGAATCTGGGCTTCGAGGGCCCGCGGGCGATCGCGCGGCGCCGCCTGCGAGCCGGGGACCAGGTGTTCTGCGCGCTGTCGTGGGAGGACGGGTCGCCGCCGCAGACCTTTGATGACGCCCACCAGCGGCTGGCGCGCACGGCGGAGTTCTGGCACGAGTGGATCAGCCGGGGCAACTTCCCCGACCACCCGTGGCGCAAGGTCCTGCAGCGGTCGGCGCTGACCCTGAAGGGCCTGATCTACGCACCCACCGGCGCGCTGCTGGCCGCGGCGACCTCGTCGCTGCCGGAGACGCCGGGCGGCGACCGCAACTACGACTACCGCTACACCTGGCTGCGGGACTCGACGTTCATGCTCTGGGGCCTGTACACGCTGGGCCTGGACCGGGAAGCGAACGACTTCTTCTACTTCCTCACCGACCTCGCCGAGCAGGACGCCGACCTGCAGATCATGTACGGGATCGGCGGCGAGCGGGAACTGACCGAGCAGACCCTCGACCACCTGTCCGGACGACCGGGGCGTGTTCTGCCAGCACTACCACACCACGGCGCTGGACGCCTCGGCGCTGCTGATCCCGCTGGTCGGGTTCCTGCCGCCGGAGGACGAACGGGTGCGCTCGACCGTGCTGGCCATCGCCGACGAGCTCACCGAGGACGAACTGGTCCTGCGCTACCGCGTCGAGGAAACCGACGACGGCTTCAGCGGCGAGGAGGGGACGTTCACCATCTGCTCGTTCTGGCTGGTCTCCGCGCTGACCGAGATCGGGGAGGTGGCCCGCGCCCGGGCGCTGTGCGAGAAGCTGCTGTCCTACGCCAGCCCGCTGCTGCTGTACGCCGAGGAGATCGACCCGCACTCCGGCCGTCACCTCGGCAACTTCCCGCAGGCGTTCTCGCACCTGGCGCTGATCAACGCCGTTATGCACCTGATCCGCGAGGACGAACGCCGCAGCGCCAGCGCCGCCGCCTTCCCCGACGCAGGGGCCGGACCGGTCAGTGAAAGCTGACGTCAGCCTCCTGGTGGTGGGCGGCGGGCCCGCCGGGATCACCGCTGCCCTGCAGGCCTGCGAGCTCGGCGCGCGGGTCACCCTGCTCGAGGCGGGCCAGATCGGCGGCACGAGCCTGAACCGCGGCCCGGCCCCGGTGCGGACGCTGGCCCGGGCCGCCCGGCTGGCGCGTGACTGGTCGTCGTGGTCCTCCTTCGGCCTGCAGGGCCCCGCCCCGGTGCCCGACCTGCCCGCCGTGCTGGCCAACACCGAACGGGTGGCCCGTTACGCCCACGAGAAGAAAGACGTGGCCGGCCATGTCCGCCGGAACGGCATCGACCTGGTCGAGGACCTGGGCCCGGTCCATTTCACCTGCCCGCACGCCGTGGCCGCCGACGACGGGCGCACCTGGTCCGCGGACCGCGTCATCCTCGCGGTCGGCGGGCACGCGGCCCGCCTGCCCATCCCCGGCGCGGGGCTCGCGCTCACCTACGAGGACATCCCGTCCCTGACCAGCCTGCCCGGGCGGGTCGCGGTCATCGGCGGCGCCGACACCGGCTGCCAGATCGCGTCCATCTTCCAGGACTTCGGGGCCGCCGTCATCGTGTTCGAGGCCGGGCCGGTCCTGGTCCCGGCCGCGGACCCCAGCGTCTCGGCCGAGCTGGGCCGCTCCTTCGCCGCGCAGGGCATGACGGTGGCCACCGGCACCCTGGTGGAGGCCCTGGGCCAGGCCGACGGCGGCATCAGCATCCAGTACCGGGGCGGCGCGGGCCCGGGCCGTACGGTGACGGATGCCGTGTTCTTCGCGGTCGGCTGGCCTGCCAACCTCAGCGAGCTGAACCTGGACGCGGCCGGCGTCAAGGCCGGGCCCGGCGCGATCCCGGTCGATGACTACCTGCGCACCAACGTCGGGCACATCTTCGCCGCCGGCGACGTCAACGGCCATGCCATGCTCGTCCAGACCGCCCGGATGGAAGGGCGCATCGCCGCCCGGAACGCCGTCCTGGGCCCGGCCCGGCAGGCCACCTACGACGTGGTCCCCAGCGGCAGCTTCACCGACCCCGAGTACGGCCGGGTCGGCCTCACCGAGACCCAGGCCGCGCAGCGGCATGACATCGTGGTCGGCATCGCCCGCTACGACGACCTGGTCCGCCCGCACGCCGACGGCCGCCCCGAGGGCTTCTGCAAGCTCATCGCCGACCGCCGCGACCGCACCATCCTCGGCGCTCACGTGCTCGGCGAGTACTCGGCCGAGACCGTCCAGACCGTCGCGGCCGCCATGGCGGCCGGCATGACCGTGGAGCAGGTCGCGGAGCTTCAGCTCGCCTACCCCACCTTCACCGAAGGCGTCAGCATGGCCGCCCAGAAAATCTGCCGCGCCATGGGAATCGGGGCCTTCCCCCAGGTCTGGAGCTACCTCGGGTCCGACGACTGACCCGCCCGCCGGACGCCAGGCGCCGCCCCGTTCTCGAGCGCGTCAATCGCGGCGCTGATCGCCGACTGGGCCACCCGGAGCTTGCCGAGCACGTCGGCCGGGGCGGGCTCCGGGAGCGCCACGACAAACGAGCCCTCGCCCTGCGCAGTCCGCAGGAGGCCCTCGTCCCGCAGGATGTCCTGAGCGGCCCGGACCGTCCCCAGCGCCGCGTCGTACTGCTCCTGAAGCGCCGGAATGCCGGGCAGCCGGGAGCCCACCGGGTACTCCCCCGCAGCGATGCGCCGGCGAAGGTCGTCCGCGATGTCCCGGTACTTTGCCATACCACTACTCTATAGATTATTGATAGTCTTGGCAAGAGCAGAGGCGTTGCGGAGGCGTCCCCGGAGTAAGGCTTCGCCCCCGGGCGTGGGAAAATCGCGTTAGCCGGACTCTTGAGGAGATGCCGTCATGCGCGAGCACAACTGGCTCGGCTCGTGGCCGCTCTACCGCCAGCTCACCGGGCCGGACCGGCTGGGCCTCGGCGCGGCGGTCCGGAGCAGGCAGACCGACGAGCTCCGGCCGCGCGTGTCGGTCGCCGACAAGGTGGTCAAGTCGGTCTGCCCGTACTGCGCGGTGGGCTGCGGGCAGAACGTGTACGTGAAGGACGGGCGGGTCACCCAGATCGAGGGCAATCCGGATTCGCCGATCAGCCGCGGCCGGCTCTGCCCGAAGGGCTCGGCCAGCCTCCAGCTGACCACCGGCGACGCGCGCCAGTACCGGGTGCGGTACCGGCGGCCGTTCGGCCGCGACTGGGAAGACCTGGACCTGGACACGGCGATGGACATGATCGCCGACCGGGTCATCGCGACCCGGCGCGCGGGCTGGCAGTGGCAGGCTGACAACGCGCGTACCCGCCGGACGATGGGCATCGCCAGCCTGGGCGGGGCCACCCTGGACAACGAGGAAAACTACCTGATCAAGAAGCTGTTCACCGCTCTCGGCGCGATCCAGATCGAGAACCAGGCCCGCATATGACACTCCTCCACCGTCCCCGGTCTGGGGACTAGCTTCGGTCGCGGCGGGGCCACCAACTTCCAGCAGGACCTGCAGAACGCCGACTGCATCATCATCGAGGGCTCGAACATGGCCGAGTGCCATCCGGTCGGGTTCCAGTGGGTCATGGAGGCCAAGGCGCGGGGCGCAACGGTCATCCACGTCGACCCGCGGTTCACCCGGACCAGCGCGGTCGCCGACCTGCACGTGCCGCTCCGGGCCGGAACCGACATCGCGTTCCTCGGCGGCCTGATCAACTACGTGCTCAGCAGCGAGAAATACTTCCGCGACTACGTCCTGGCCTACACCAACGCCCCGGTGATCCTGACCGAGGATTACGCCGACACCGAGGACCTCGACGGCGTGTTCTCCGGACTGGACCGCGAGAACCGCTGCTACGACTTCGATGCCTGGCGCTACCAGGGGGAAGAGGTCAAGGCCGCGGCCGGCAAGCGTGACCTGCCCGAGGCGGAGCGCAGGCGCATCCGGGGCCAGCTGCGGCGGGCGGGCCGCGGCGAGGCGCACGGCTCCGGAGGCGCGGCGACCCATCCCGGGCGGGACACCGACCCGGACCTGCAGCACCCGCGCTGCGTGTTCCAGGTGCTTAGACGGCACTTCGCCCGGTACACCCCGGAGATGGTCGAGCAGATCTGCGGGATCCCCCAGGACCTGTTCGCCCGGGTGTGCCGGCTGGTCACCGACAACTCGGGCCGCGACCGCACCACCGCGTTCGCCTACGCAGTGGGCTGGACCCAGCACACGGTCGGCGTCCAGTACATTCGCACGGCCTCGATCCTGCAGGCGCTGCTGGGCAACATCGGCCGGCCCGGCGGCGGCGTCATGGCCCTGCGCGGGCACGCCTGCATCCAGGGATCTACCGACATACCGACGCTGTTCGACCTGCTGCCCGGCTACCTGCCGATGCCGTTCGCCTACGGCAACGAGGACCTCGACGCGTACGTGGCCGCCGAATCCCCGCAGAACGGCTTCTACGCGAACATCCGGTCCTACCTGGTCAGCCTGCTGAAGGCCTGGTGGGGAGACGCCGCGACGGCCGAGAACGACTTCTGTTACGACTACCTCCCCCGGCTGACCGGCAGTCACGACACCTACGACACCGTGGTGGCGCAGCTCGACGGCATATGCAAGGGCTACTTCCTGTTCGGCCAGAACCCGGCGGTCGGCTCGGCCAACGCGCGGATGCAGCGACTAGGCCTGGCCAGCCTGGACTGGCTGGTGGTGCGGGACATGGTCATGACCGAGAGCGCCACCTGGTGGAAGGACGGCCCGGAGATCGAGAACGGCGAGCTGGCCACCGAGGAGAACGGCACCGAGGTGTTCTTCCTCCCCGCCGCCGCGCACACCGAGAAGGCCGGCAGCTTCACCAACACCCAGCGCCTGCTGCAGTGGCGCGACCAGGCGGTCGAGCCGAGCGGTGACGCCCGCAGCGACCTGTGGTTCACCTACCACCTCGGGCGGCGTATCCGGGCCAAGCTGGCCTCGTCCGCCGACCAGGCCGACCGGCCGATCCAGGACCTGACCTGGGACTACCCGGTGCGGGGCCCGCTGGACGACCCCGATTCCGACGCGGTCCTCGCGGAGATCAACGGCTGGGACGCCAACGACCAGCCGCTGTCCAGCTACACGCAGCTGACGGCCGACGGCTCCACCGCGTGCGGGTGCTGGATCTACTGCGGGGTCCGGGCCGGCGGGGTGAACCAGCCGGCCCGCCGCAAGCCGGGGCGCGAGCAGAGCTGGGTGGCGCCGGAGTGGGGCTGGGCCTGGCCGGCCAACCGGCGGGTGCTCTACAACCGGGCGTCGGCGGATCCGGACGGCCAGCCGTGGAGCGAGCGCAAGGCCCTGGTCTGGTGGGACGCGGAGCAGGGCCGCTGGACCGGGCATGACGTTCCCGACTTCATCGCCGACCGTCCGCCGTCGTACCGGCCGCCGTCGAGCGCCACCGGGGTGGACGCGATCTCCGGCGTCGACCCGTTCATCATGCAGGCCGACGGCAAGGCGTGGCTGTTCGCCCCCGCGGGCCTGGTGGACGGCCCGCTGCCGACGCACTACGAGCCAGAGGAATCCCCGTTCCGCAACCTGCTTTACGACCAGCAGCGCAACCCGGTCCGGCAGCTCATCCGGCATCCGGAGAACTTGTACCAGCCGAGCGCGGGCCAGCCGGGCGCGTCGGTGTTCCCGTTCGTGATCACCACCAACCGGCTCACCGAGCATCACACGGCGGGCGGCATGTCACGGTTCCTGCCCTACCTGGCCGAGCTGCAGCCCGCGCTGTTCTTCGAGATCTCACCGCAGCTCGCCGCCGAGCGCGGCCTCGAGCACCTCGGCTGGGCCACGATCATCACGGCTCGCGGCGCGGTCGAGGCCCGGGCGCTGGTCACCGAGCGGCTCCGGCCGCTTCAGGTCGACGGCAGGGTGCTGCACCAGGTGGCGCTGCCCTGGCACTGGGGCCCCAATGGGTATACCACCGGCGATTCCGCCAACGAGCTGACCCACCTGGCGCTCGACCCGAACGCGCACATCCACGAGGTCAAGGCCCTGACCTGCGACATCCGCCCGGGCAGGCGGCCGCGCGGGCCAGCCCTGGACGACCTGCTGCGGGAGTACCGCAAGCGCGCCGGCATAACGGACCAGACCGGGACGGAGATGTGAGATGGGCAGGCAGCCGACTCAGCACCTGACGACCCCGCCGGCACCGGGCCCGGGCCAGCCTGCCGGGCTGGACCCGGCGGCGCGGGCCGGTCACCTGGACCACCCGGCGCGGATGGGGTTCTTCACCGACACGTCGGTGTGCATCGGCTGCAAGGCCTGCGAGGTGGCCTGCAAGGAGTGGAACTTCGTGCCCGAGGACGGCCTCGAGCTGACCGGCATGTCCTACGACAACACCCAGGCCCTGGGCGCCTCGACCTGGCGGCACGTGGCGTTCATCGAGCAATCGGCGGTGACCACGCGCAGGCTCGACGGCCCGCCCTCGGGCGCCGCGGGCCCGGAGGACGCTGAGGAAGGCGGGGACCTGCGCTGGCTGATGTCCAGCGACGTGTGCAAGCACTGCACCGAGGCGGCCTGCCTGGACGTCTGCCCGACCGGCGCGCTGATGCGCACCGAGTTCGGCACGGTCGTGGTCCAGGACGATGTCTGCAACGGCTGCGGCTACTGCGTGTCCGCCTGCCCGTTCGGGGTCATCGACCGGCGTGAGTCCGACGGCGGCGCGCACAAGTGCACGCTGTGTTATGACCGGATAGGCGACGGCCTGACCCCGGCCTGCGCGAAGGCCTGCCCGACCGAGTCCATCCAGTTCGGGCCGCTGGAGGAGTTGCGCGAGCGGGCGCAGCAGCGGGTAGCCGAGCTGCACGGGGCAGGCAGGCCAGAGGCGCGGCTGTACCTCGAGGGCCCGGGCGACGGGATCGGCGGCGCGGGAGCGTTCTTCCTGCTGCTCGACCAGCCCGAGGTGTACGGCTTGCCGCCCGACCCGGTGGTCACCACGCGGGACCTGCCCCGCATGTGGCGGCACGTGGCCGCCGCCGCCGCGGGCCTCGCCGTGGCGGCCGCCGTGGCCTGCCTCGGGGGGCGGCGATGAGGGCATCGGACGGCGGCCGCCGCCGGCGCCGCGGCGGCGAGGAGCCGATGGTGCCGGAGGCCGAGTTCACCTCGTACTACGGCCGGCCGGTCGTGAAGGACACGGTGTGGGGCCAGGACGTTCCCAGCTACCTGTTCCTCGGCGGGCTGGCCGGCGCTTCGTCGGCGCTGGCCGCGGGCGCGCAGCTGTCCGGCCATCCGGAGCTGGCCCGGGCCGCGAAAGCCGGTGCGGCCGGCGCGATCAGCCTGTCGCTGGTGGCGCTGGTGCACGACCTGGGCCGGCCGGTCAGGTTCCTCAACATGCTGCGGGTGTTCAAGGTGACCTCGCCGATGAGCGTCGGTACCTGGGTGGTGTCCGGATACTCCCCCCTGGCCCTGGCCGCCGCCGGGTGCGCGATCACCGGCAGAATGCCGCAAGCCGGCGCTGCCGCCACGGCCGGGGCCGCGGTACTCGGCCCGGCCGTCGCGGCGTACACGTCGGTGCTGCTGGCCGACACCGCCACACCAGCCTGGCACGACGCATACCGCGAGCTGCCGTACCTGTTCGTCGGCTCGGCCGCCACCGCGGCGGGCGGCCTGGGCCTGCTCGCCGTCGCCCCCGAGCGCGCGCGGCCCGCGGCGCGGCTGGCCATCGCGGGCGCCGCGGCGGAGCTCACCGCCGAGCAGCTGCTGTACCAGCGCCTCGGCCCGGTGGCGCGGCCGTACCACACCGGGCGGCCCGGGACGCTGATGCGGGCCGGGCAGGTCCTCGCCGCCAGCGGGGCCGCCGCCGCGCTGCTCGGCCGGGGGAGCCGGGCGCTGTCCGTGCTGGCCGGGGCGGCGCTGCTGGCCGGCTCGGCCGTGACCCGATTTGGCGTCTTCGACGCAGGCCGGGCTTCCGCCCGGGACCCCGCGTACACGGTCGGCCCGCAGCGCGAGCGCGTCCGCGCACGAGGCGAGCCCGCCGACGCCGACCAGCCTGCCGCCGTCGCCTGATCCACAGCGGGCACGGCAGGGTCCGGCTAACGGGTGATCGGAGCGCTCTCACGGCTCGGGATCAGTTCCCCGATGATCGCTGGCCCCGGGGTCTCCCCCGGGCCAGCAACCTGCCCGCCCGGGGATCTTGCAAGCGCATCCGCCGCCGCGCGTACTGGGTGAGCCGGAACCCGCTGGGGTTTGGTCACCCGGATACGGTCACGCCCCGGCGGGACGGTACTCTCGGCGCCGGAGGCGTCTGGGTGCCTGGTGGCCCCCCCGGTCTTCAAAACCGGCGGGCGGCGTGCTGCGTCGCCGGCGGGTTCGATTCCCGTCCGCCTCCGCGTCCGGCTTCAGCCCGAGGCACGGCCACCTGACTCCCTTGATGAACGCAACGGGCGTGGTGTCGCACACATCGACTCCTCGAAATTATGAGCGAATTCTGATGAGATGTGCTAGGCTGATCGAACACAGATAGCAGCCTCTCGATCCGGCCAGGAAAGGGGGCTTAGCCATATGACCGCAGATCCCGGCGACCCGGCGGCCAGGAGGAACTGACCCCCGACGAGTTCCTGAGCCGAATCCACCCCGGCCGAGAGCTGACGGCCGGTGAGATGGCCACCCTGGCCCGGCTCACCGGCCAGCCCTCGACTCCCTGCTCCCCCAGCCCGCCGCGGGCCCGGCCGCCCGCGGCGGCCCAGACCCGGCCGAGCCCGG
Organism: uncultured Actinomycetota bacterium; assembly: GCA_963834695.1. Lineage (GTDB taxonomy): Bacteria > Actinomycetota > Actinomycetes > Streptosporangiales > Streptosporangiaceae > JASHPR01. The sequence continues at coordinate 67,694 of CAWIDQ010000053.1, read as the reverse complement.
CAGCCCCAGCCACTGGCCCGCCGGGCCGGCCGGGCTGGGCGGATCGGCCGAGCTGGTTTGTGCCGACGCCGTCATCGGGCGAAGCAGGCACCCGGCTGGCACCTCAGCCAGCCCCAGCCAGGCCAGCTGGCCTGGACCACGCCCAGCGGCCGACGCTACGCCGTGGTCGCAGAAGAATACGCAGCGTGAACGGTGTGGGCCACAGCGGACCCGAGGCACGGAGTGCACGCGGTCACCAGCCGTCCCTTGATCCGCTGGGCGTGGCATGACCTGCTACCATTAGAACGAAGTTGCGGCAATGCGCAACGGTGTGGACTACAGATGACAACTACGTTTGAGGCACAGGACACCGCGAGCCCAGCGGGGACGCTCGACGACATGGCCACGGTGCAAGCTGCCCCGGTACAAGCCGCCCCGATGCAACCCGCCCCGGCGCACCCGCCCCGGCGCAACCCGCCACGGCTCATGCTGCCCTAGCGCAAGCCGCCCCGATGCAACCCGCCACGCCCAGCCGGTACCAGTCCCGGCCCGGGCGCGCAGCGGTGGTCGCACCGAGCCTGGCAGACCTGCGGGGGCCCGCCGAGGGCACGGTCGAATTGCCTCTGCGGTTGTTCTGGAGCTGTCCCGGTCACACTTTTGATCTCGGTGACCTGGATATGCGGCTCTGGCTGTACCAGACCGTGCTCCGGGAGGCGAGCCGCCCGGAGGATCTCACTACCTACCTGGATGGCGACACGCTGATCGCCCTGTGGCCTGACCTGTTCCTGCCCTCGGGCGTCCGGCAAGCATGGGAGGACGCGCACCCGCTCCTGCGCGCCACCGCAGCCGCCGTCTGATGCCGATTAGCGGGCTCCACCGTGAGGTGGCTGTTATCGCGCTACGTGCTGCTGCCCTATACGGATTCGCTCTCGGCGGCGGCAATGCCCTGATCGCTCACGGAATCACCGAGCGGCCCACTCAGGACGTCGATGTCTTCAGCGACAAGGAGGGCGGCGTGGAAGCTGCCGCTGATGCGGTGGAGGCCGCGCTGCGCGACGCGAGCTTCAGGACCGAGCGCCTGGATAAGACCGCCGGCCTCGCGGACGTCTTCTACGGGATGGGTGAAGGGCTGGCCGAGTGGATCGTCACCGCTCCCGGCGGTGAGCAGATGCTGTTGCAGATGGCTTATTTTGACCGGGCCCGCAGGCCGGTGATCATGGATGTCGGGCCGGTCCTGGATCTTGAGGATGTGGTCGGCGGCAAGGTGTGCGCGCTGGCCTCCCGGGCTGAGCCGCGTGATTACCTTGATACCGCGGCCGCCATGAAGCGCTACAGCATCGAGCAGATGATTGGCTTCGCGCGCCGGCTGGATTCGGGCCTGACCGATCGGGACTTCGGGGACGCGGGCCGGCGGCTGGACCGGTGGGGCGACGGCGTGTTCGTTCCCTTCGGGCTCAGCGGGCCGGACGTCGCCGAGCTGCGGAAGCGATTCGCGGCCTGGCCCCGGTCCTGACCCAGCCGGCGACGGCCTCACGGGGGAGGGCTCATACCGGTGCGGGGGCCTCACGCCGGACGCCGGGCCAGCTGATAGCCGAATCCGAGGGCCTGCGGGAACCGCCCGGCCGGGACGCAGGCGAGCAGCTCGTGGCGGAGATCCTCCTCGAAGCCGGGGGCCAGGTCGCCCAGCGCCACGCGGGACAGCCATCCGGTGGAGAAGACAAAGCCGACCAGCGTCTGGGGAGTCCACTCGTGCGCGACCGGGAACTCGTAGGCGCCGACGACGCCGAACCCCGACTGCCGCAGGATCGCCAGGTCCGGCCGCTCCCGGCGATCCCGCTCGTACCCCGGCGGGATGCGGTCGCCGGCCCGGCCCGGGCCTGCCACCGCCGCATGGTCGCGGACAGCGCCCGCTGCCACGGTTCCTTGCCCTCCCACGGTGACCCGCCCCACACCAGGGCCAGGTACCCGCCCGGCCGCAGCCAGCCGAAGGCGCGGGCGGCGACCGTCTCCCGGGGCAGGCGGTGGAATGCGTTCCCGATGGCAACCAGGTCAAACGACTCCCCCGGCGCAGACAGGTCCTCCGCGGCCGAGATCAGCGGCCGGATGCTGCCCAGCCCGGCCGCCCCGGCCTTCTCCCGGACCACGGCGACCATGTCCGGCTCCTGGTCGACGGCCCAGACCTCCGCGAAGCGGCCGTACAGGGCGAAGCTGAGCTGGCCGGTGCCGCAGGCGAGGTCCAGGAGCCTTCCCGCGCCGCTCGCCCCTGACCGTTGCGCGAGGTCATCGATGAGGCTCTGCGGGTAGGGCACCCGGAAGCGCTCGTAGTACCGGGCGGTTCCCCGGAACAGGTCGCGCCGGAACTCGAGATCGGCCATCCCGCCATTGTCGCCCGGCCGCAGACCGACGGGCCGCGCGGCCGGCCGCTGCTCCCCGCACGCTCCCGGCCACTCCCCCGCGCTACCGGCCGCGGCTTTCCGCGCCGGGCCAGTCCTCGGCCAGCAGCGCCCAGCGCTCGTGGTCCCGCCAGTCCCCGTCGATCAGCAGGTAGCGGCGGGAGTAGCCCTCGTTCTCGAAGCCGAGGCGGCGGGCCAGGGCGATGGAGCGGACGTTGCCCGGCTGAATGTTCGCCTCCACCCGGTGCAGCCGCAGCTGGCCGAACGCCGCGCCGATCACTGCCCGCAGGCCCTCGGTCATCAGGCCGCGCCCGGCGTGGGACGCGAAGGCCCCATAGCCCAGGGAGCCGGACTGCAGGCCCCCGCGCACGATGTTGCTGATGTTGACCACGCCGATGAGCCCGCCGCAGGCCCCGTGCCGGATCAGGTAGCCGACCTGGTCCTCGCGGCCGACCCGGTCCAGGTAGGCCGCGAAGCGCCCGGGCGTGTCCGGCAGGTCGAGCCAGGGATGGTGCAGCGAGCGGCTGGCCCGCACCGCGTCGGTGAACTCGGCCGCGTCGGATGCCGAGGGCGCGGACAGGACCACTTCCATGCCCGCAGTCTTGACCAGAGCCACCCAGGCGCGCCACTTCTTGCCCGAATTCGGGCAAAAACTTGGCAGTAGCCCCAGAGACAGTGCACGATTGGCCGATGCACGACCGCGAGCTCGTCGAGCGGGTGGCCAGTTCCACGGGCCTGACCCAAGCCGAGGCGGCCCGGGTCGTTGAGGACGTCCTGGCCTGGTACCGCGAGCCGGTCCAGGCCTACGTGCGGCGCCGTCACGCGTACCACCGGCTGTTCGGCAGGCGGAATCCCGAGATCTTCGCGCTCATCGCCGACGAGCTGGCCGAACGCCTGGTCGCCGCGCCGTCCCTCACGCAGCGCCAGCTGCGCCGGATCATCTACGGCTAGGAGCCCTCCCATGTGCGGAATCGTCGGCTACGTCGGCAACCAGAACGCCGCCCCGCTGCTCATTGAGGGCCTGTCCCGCCTGGAGTACCGCGGGTACGACTCGGCCGGGATCGCGGTCCTGGGCGGCCGCGGCGCCCAGGTCTTCCGCAGCGTCGGCCGGGTCCGCGACCTGGAGGCGTCGCTGCCCCGGCGCCTGGCCGGCAAGGCGGGCATCGGGCATACCCGGTGGGCCACCCACGGCCCGGCCACCGAGAGCAACGCCCACCCGCAGACCAGCGAGGACCGGCGGATCAGCGTCGTGCACAACGGCATCATCGACAACGCGGCCACGCTGCGCGAGCGCCTGGACGCCCGGGGCGTGAAGCTCACCTCCGAGACCGACACCGAGGTCATCGCCCACCTGGTGGCGCTATCCGAGGCCAGCACCCTGGAGGGCGCGGTCCTCGACACGCTGTCCCGGATCACCGGGACGTACGCGATCGCCGTCCTTGACGAGCAGCACCCGGACCGGCTCGTAGTCGCCCGCAACGGCTCCCCGCTCATCCTCGGCGTCGGCGACCGCGAGATGTTCGTGGCCAGCGACCTGGCCGCGCTCGTCCGGCACACCACGTCCGTCGTGCACCTCGACGACGGCGAGCTGGCCACGGTGACCGCGTCGGGGTTCCGCACGTTCAGCCGGGACGAGGAGAACACGGCCAAGGTCCCGACCAGCATCGACCTCGACCTCGAGGACGTGGGCCTGGGCAGCTACCGGCACTACATGCGCAAGGAGATCCTCGAGCAGCCGTCCTCGATCGAGCGGATGCTGCGCGGCCGGCTGGACGAGCGGTTCGGCACCGCGCGCCTGGACGGGCTGAACCTCGGGCCGCGCGAGCTGCGCTGGTTCCGCCGGGTGAAGATCCTCGGCTGCGGTTCCGCGCACTACGTGGGCCAGATGGGCGCCGCGATGATCGAGGAGCTGGCCCGCATCCCGGCCGACGCCGAGCCCGCCTCGGAGTTCCGGTACCGCAACCCGATCATCGAGCCGGACACGCTGTACGTGGCGGTGAGCCAGTCCGGGGAGACCGCCGACACCGCGTTCGCGGTGCAGGAGGTCAAGCGCAAGGGCGGCCAGATCGTCGGGCTGGTCAACGTCGTCGGGTCGACCATCGCCCGGGAGTGCGACGGCGGGATCTACCTGCACGCCGGGCCCGAGGTCGCGGTCGCGTCGACCAAGGCGCTCACGCACATGGGCATCGGGTTCGCGATGCTCGCCCTGTGCCTGGGCCGGGTCCGGGACCTGTCCATCGCCGACGGCCAGCGTCTCATCGCCGGGCTGCGCGCCCTCCCGGACCAGGTGCTGGAGATCATCTCCGACGAGCCGCACATCGCCGAGATCGCGCAGGGCCTGGCCGGCGCGCAGAGCCTGTTCTTCATCGGCCGGGTCCGCGGGTTCCCCGTGGCGCGCGAGGGCGCGCAGAAATTCAAGGAGATCTCCTACCGGCACGCCGAGGCGTACCAGGCCAGCGAGCTGAAGCACGGCCCGCTGGCCCTCATCGACGCTAGCCTGCCGACCGTGGCGATCCTGCCGGACGACGAGCTCACCGACCGCAATCTCACGGCGATGCAGCAGGTCGCCGCGCGCCACGGGCCGCTCGTCGTGATCACCCACCCCGGCGTCTCGCTCGGCGACCCGGACACGCCGTGTATCACCGTGCCCAAGAATGAGCGCGAGCTCGATCCGATCTTGCTGACCGTCCCGCTGCAGCTGCTGGCCTACCACGCCGCCCTCGCGCTCGGGCACGACATCGACAAGCCGCGCAACCTGGCCAAGTCGGTGACCGTCGAGTAGCGTTCCGTAACGCCGCATCGCCCGCCGATGTGCGGGCATAAGCGTATGATCCCTGAAATGACCGGAAACTTACCGCAGGTCCAGCCCAGCCTCTACGAGATCATCGGCGGCGAAGCGGCGTTATCGCCGGTGGTTGATGACTTCTACGACCGGGTCCTGGCCGACCCGGAGCTGCGCGGGTTCTTCGCCGGCACGAACATGACCAGGCTCAAGGGACGGCAGGTCGAGTTCTTCGCCGCCGCGCTCGGCGGCCCGGTGCCCTACGCGGGAGCGAGCCTGCGCGACGCGCACCAGGGCCGCGGCATCGAGCAGAAGCACTTCGACCTGGTCGCCGGGCACCTGATCGCCGCGCTCCGGGCGGCGGGCGCGCCGCCGGACGTCATCGACCAGATCGCCGGGGCCATCTCTCCGCTGGCCAGCCAGATCGTGTCGTCCGGCGTCGGCTGAGCCCCCCTAACCCGTTCGCGCACCGGCCCGGGTCAGCCCCGATGCGGCCGCGGCCCGGCTCGCTGTCCCCGGGCATGCGGCCGTCCAGTACGGTGCCGTGCATGACCTCGTACCGCCAGCCCGGAACCGTGCTCACCGACCACACCTTCACCGTCCCGGTGGATCACGCCCGGCCGAGCGGCGATCAGATCCAGGTCTTCGCGCGGGAGGTGGTCGCGGCGGACAAGGCCGCGGCCGACCCGCCGTGGCTGGTGTACCTGCAGGGCGGCCCCGGGTTCGGGGCGCTGCGGCCCGCCGGGCGGGAGAGCTGGCTGAACCGGGCGCTGGACGACTACCGGGTGCTGCTGCTCGACCAGCGCGGCACCGGGCGCTCCTCCCCGGCCAACCGGCGCACCCTGGCCCGCCTCGGAAACCCCCAGGCCCAGGCCGACTACCTGACCCATTTCCGGGCCGACGCGATCGTGGCCGACGCCGAGCTGATCCGCCAGGAGCTCGCTGGCGGGCGACCGTGGAGCATCCTCGGCCAGAGCTTCGGCGGCTTCTGCGCCGTCACCTACCTGTCGCACGCGCCGGACGGCCTCCGCGAGGCCCTCATCACCGGCGGCCTGCCCGGCCTCGACAAATCGGCCGACGACCTGTACCGGGCGACGTATCCGCTGGTGGCGCGGAAGAACGCGGAGCACTACGCGCGCTACCCGGGCGATGTCGAGCAGGCCAGGAAGGTCGCCGGCAGGCTGGCGGCCGGGGATACCCGGCTGCCCAGCGGCGCACCGCTGACCGTCGAGGCCTTCCAGTCGCTCGGCCGGATGCTGGGCTCGAGCACCGGCAGCCACCAGCTGCACTACCTGCTGGGGGACCCGTTCGCCGGCGGCGGCCTGTCCGACGACTTCCTGTACCAGGTGCAGGAGCACCTGACGTTCTCGGCCGGGCCGCTGTACGCCCTGCTGCACGAGGCCTGCTACGCGCAACGGGCCGCCACCCGCTGGGCCGCGCAGCGAGTGCGAGCCGAGTTCCCCGCATTCGACGCCGCGGCCGCCCTGGACGGCGACGGCCCTCTGCTGTTCACCGGGGAAATGATCTACCCGTGGATGCTGGAGAACGACCCGGTGCTCGCGCCGCTGGCCGATGCCGGGCAGATCCTGGCCCAGCGGGATTCCTGGCCGCTGCTGTACGACGAGGCCCGGCTGCGGGCCTGCGACGTGCCCGTCGCGGCCGCCGTCTACTACGACGACATGTACGTGCCGCGGGAGTTCTCGGTGCCGACGGCCCGGGCCATCCGGGGCTTGCGGCCGTGGATCACCAACGAGTTCGAGCACGACGGGCTGCGCGTCAGCGACGGCAAGGTGCTGGGCCGCCTGATCGCAATGGTGCGCGGCAACGCCTGACGGCACCACCGGTATCCGAGGGAGCCGCCGATGCCTGACGCCGCCGCGTGGTTCTCCGGCGTGGCCGACGAGTACGACGCCGTCCGGCCGCAGCCGCCCGCCGACCTGATCACCCTGATCATCCAGTGGGCAGGCCGGGCCCGGCCGGACGTGGTGGACCTGGGCGCGGGCACCGGCCTGTCCGCCGCGGCCTGGGCCGGCCGCGCCCGCCAGGTCACCGCGGTGGAGCCGTCCGAGGGCATGCGGCGCCGCGCCGAGCGGCGGTTCGGCGCCGCGGCGGCGGAGTCCGGGACGCGGTTCACGGTCCTGGACGCGACCGCTGAGGCCACCGGGCTGCCGGACGGCTGCGCCGACGTGGTCACCGCCAGCCAGGCCATGCACTGGTTCGACCCGGGCCGGGCGCTGCCGGAGATCGCCCGGCTGCTGCGTCCCGGCGGCGTGCTCGCCGCCTACGACTGCGACTGGCCGCCGTGCGTCGACTGGCAGACCGGCGCCGCCTGGGCGCTGGTGGCCGGCCGCGTCGACGCGGAGCAGGCCCGGCGCGGCCTGGCCCCCGTGCACCGCGGCAAGGACCACCTGGGCCGGCTCGCCTGGCAGCGGCCTGTTCCGGCACTGCGAACAGGTCGCGGTACATGGCTGCGAGCAGGGCGACGCGGACCGCCTGGTCGCCGTGGCGCTCAGCGCCATCACCCACGCCGCGGACTTCCTCGCCGACGGGTGCACCGAGGATGACCTCGGCATCACCGCCCTCCGGGAGGTGGCGGCTGAGCGGCTCCGGCAGCCGCGGACCTGGTGGTGGACGTACCGGGTCTACCTCGCGGTTAGGTAGTTGCGATCAAGCAACTGACTCCCGGTACACTGACCTGGATGCAGACGATCACCGAGCCCGCGCAGCCCGGCAGCCGAAGGTCCGGGGCAGGCGGCGGCGATCGTTACAAGTGGGTCGCGCTCTCCAACACCACGCTCAGCATGTCGATGGCGACGATCGACGCGTCGATCGTGATCATCGCGATGCCCGCAATCTTCCGCGGCATCCACCTGAACCCGCTGGCTCCCGGCAACATCGTGTTCGTGCTGTGGATGATCATGGGCTACCTGCTGGTCCAGTCGGTGCTGGTAGTGACGCTGGGCCGGCTCGGCGACATGCACGGCCGGGTCCGCATCTACAACCTCGGCTTCGTCGTCTTCACCGTGGCCTCGATCATCCTGTCCCTGGACCCGCTGACCGGCGCGGCCGGCGCGATGTGGCTGATCGGGTTCCGGATGGTGCAGGCGTTCGGCGGGGCGATGCTGATGTCCAACTCGGCGGCGATCCTGACCGACGCGTTCCCCGCGAACAAGCGCGGCATGGCCCTGGGCGTCAACCAGATCGCGGGCATCTCCGGGCAGTTCGTCGGGTTGCTGCTGGGCGGCCTGCTGGCGGCGTGGGACTGGCGCGCGGTGTTCTGGATCAACGTGCCGATCGGGCTGTTCGGGACGGTCTGGGCGTACCGCAGCCTGCGCGAGATCGCCACCACTCGGCGGGCGAGCATCGACTGGACCGGGAACGTGCTGTTCGCCCTCGGCGCCGGGGCGCTGCTGGTCGCCATCACTTACGGCATCCAGCCGTACGGCGGGCACTCGACCGGCTGGACCAACCCCTGGGTGCTGGCCGGGCTGATCGGCGGCGCGGGGCTGCTGATCGTGTTTGGGATCGTCGAGACGAAAATCCCGGAGCCGATGTTCCGGATGAGCCTGTTCAAGATACGGGCGTTCGCGGCCGGGAATACCGCCAGCCTGATGGGGTCGATCGCGCGCGGCGGGCTGCAGTTCATCCTGGTGATCTGGCTGGCCGGGATCTGGCTGCCGTTGCACGGGTACAATTATGTCGACACGCCGCTGTGGGCAGGCATCTACATGCTCCCGCTGACCGCGGGGTTCCTGATCGCCGGGCCGATCTCGGGAGCCCTGTCCGACCGGTACGGGCCGCGCCCGTTCGCCACCGCCGGGCTGCTGCTGGCCGCGTGCGCGTTCACCGGGCTGATGCTGCTGCCGGTCATTTTCCCGTTCTGGCTCTTCGCGATCATCATCTTCTGCAACGGGGTCGGCTCCGGCCTGTTCGCGTCGCCCAACACCTCGGCCATCATGAGCAGCGTCCCGCCCTGGGACCGCGGCGCCGCGTCCGGCATGCGCTCCACGTTCCAGAACTCCGGCATGTCGCTGTCGATCGGCATCTTCTTCTCGCTGATGATCGCCGGGCTGGCGGCCACGCTCCCCCGTACCCTGACCAGCGGGCTGCGGGCGCAGGGCGTCCCGGCGTCGGTCGCCGCCCACATCGGCCACCTGCCCCCGGTCAGCACGCTGTTCTCGGCCCTGCTCGGCTACAACCCGGTCCGCAGCCTGCTCGGGCCGTCCGGGGTGCTGAACCGGCTGCCCGCCCGCAACGCCGCCGTGCTGACCGGGAAGCAGTTCTTCCCGAACCTGATCGCGGGCCCGTTCCACCACGGCCTGATCATCGTGTTCAGCGCGGCGATCGCGATGTCGCTGACCGGGGCGGTCATCTCGCTGTTGCGCGGCCGCCAGTTCTACTACGAGGACGCGGCGCCGACGGCCGGGCGGCCCGCGGCCGGATCGGCGGGGTCGGCCGGATCGGCGGGGTCGGCGGCCACACCGCGCGCGGCGGCACCCCCTGCGGCGGGGGCGACGGCCGGCCGGTCCGCGGCCGCACCGCGCGGGGCGGCACCCCCGGTGACCGCGCCGCCGGGCTCAGGACCTGACTAGGCGCGAGATGGCCGCGGCGGCTTCCCGGACCTTCTCCTCGGCCTCGGGGCCGCCCTGCTCGATGGCCTGGGTCACGCAGTGGCCGAGGTGATCCTCGAGCAGCCCCAGCGCGACCGCCTGCAGCGCCCGGGTCACCGCGGAGACCTGGGTGAGCACGTCGATGCAGTAGACGTCGTCGTCCACCATGCGCTGCAGGCCGCGCACCTGGCCCTCGATCCGGCGCAGCCGCCGCAGGTAGGAGTCCTTGTCTTCGGTGTAACCTCGCACGTCACGAAGCTTACTTCGGGGAGCCCGGGCCGTAGACTGGCCTCGTGCCGCGATATGAGTACCGCTGCCGCGCCTGCGGCGACACGTTCGAGCGGACCCGCCCGATGAGCGAGTCGTCCGCGCCCTGTCCCTGCCCGCAAGGCCACGACGACACCGTGAAGCTGTTGTCCACGGTGGCGGTCGGCGGCCGCGCCAGCTCGCCGGGGGCCGGCCGGGACGGCGGGGGCGGCTGCTGCGGCGGCGCCTGCGGCTGCCGCTGACCCGCGCTACCCGGCGAAGCGCTCGACCTGGCGCATCTTGTTGGTCGCGTCCAGCGCCGCGACCTTGTAGGACTCGGCCAGCGTCGGGTAGTTGAACACCGCGTCGACCAGATAGTCGATGGTGCCGCCGCAGCCCATCACCGCCTGGCCGATGTGCACCAGCTCGGTGGCGCCGGTGCCGAACACGTGCACCCCGAGCAGCGTGCGGTCGTCCGGCGAGACCAGGAGCTTGAGCACCCCGTAGGAGTCGCCGATGATCTGGCCGCGGGCCAGCTCGCGGTAGCGGGACACGCCGACCTCGAACGGGATGCAATCGGCGGTGAGCTGATCCTCGGTCTTCCCGATGAAGCTGATCTCGGGCAGGCTGTAGATCCCGATCGGCTGCAGCATCTCCGCGGCGTGCACCGGCTCGCCGCAGGCGTGGTGCGCGGCCTGGCGGCCCTGTTCCATGGACGTGGCGGCCAGGGCGGGGAACCCGATCACGTCGCCGACGGCGTAGATGTGCGGCACGCTGGTGCGGTAGAACTCGTCCACCTTGATGCGCCCGCGCTTGTCCGCGCTCAGCCCGGCGGCCTCCAGGTTGAGCTCGTCGGTCTGGCCCTGCCAGGCCCGCGGAGTACAGGACCGTTTCCGCCGGGATCCGCTTGCCGCTGGCCAGGGTGGTCATCGCCCCGCCCTCATGCGCATCGACCGAGGTGACCGTCTCGCCGAACCGGAACGTCACGGCCAGGTCCCGCAGGTGGTACTTGAGGGCCTCGATGACCTCGAGGTCGCAGAACTCCAGCATCCGGTCGCGCTGCTCCACGACCGTCACCTTGGTGCCGAGGGCGGCGAACATCGACGCGTACTCGATGCCGATCACCCCGGCGCCCGCCACCAGCATCGACCGCGGGACGCGCTCCAGGTGCAAGATCCCGTCCGCGTCGAGGATCGTCTTCTCGTCGAAGGCCACGCTGTTCGGCCGGGCGGGCATGGTGCCGGTCGCGATCACGATATCCGTGGCGCTGACCTGGCGCAGCCGTGACTCGCCGTCGTCGACCTCGATGCAGTTCGGGCCGGTGAACCGCCCGGTGCCGGAGAGGATCGTGACCCCGTTGCGGGTCAGCTGGCTGCGAACGACGTCGCTTTCCCGCCCGACGACATGCTGGGTGCGGGCGGTCAGGTCAGCGATCGTGATCTCGTCCTTGACCCGGTAGGCCTGCCCGTACATCTCGCGCTGGTCCAGGCCGGTCAGGTAGAGCACGGCCTCCCGGAGCGTCTTCGACGGGATCGTGCCGGTGTTCAGGCACACCCCGCCGAGCATGCGCGGCCGCTCCACGATCGCGACCCGGCGGTCCAGCTTGGCCGCCGCGATCGCGGCCTTCTGCCCGCCCGGCCCGGATCCGATCACCAGCAGGTCGAAATCGTGCACGTCTTCCAGTGTGACCATCTCAGCCCGCCTTTAAAAGCCCGTGGCCCGCCCGGCTGCCCCGGTCAGGGCGCGATCGCGGCCGCCACCGGGAAGTCTCCCACCGTGATCGCCGGGTACACGTGCCCGGTGGCGGTGTCGACCGGTGTCACCTGGCCCGCGTACGTGTCGAGCACCAGGGCACCGCTGCCCCCGGTGAGGTCGAGGTACAGCGGGTAGTCGTACAGGCCGACCGAGATCGCGCGGCCCGCGCGGCCGGTGGCGACGGCGACCGGCGTCAGGGTGCCGGAGATCGTGTTGACCACGTACGCCACGGCGCCGGACCCGGAGATCGTGACCGACGCGGGCGCGTAGCCGACGCTGACCGGCCGGCCCGGCTGGCCGGTGGCGGTGGCGATCGGGGTGACCGTGTCGTCGTCGCCGTTGACCACGTACGCGAATCCACGGGTGACGGCGATGGCGTCCGGGGCCTGGCCGACCGGGATCGGGCGGCCCGCCGTGTTGGTCGCGGTCGCGATCGGGGTCACGGTATCCGACCCGTAGTTGGTGACGTACGCGGTCCGGCCGCCGGGAGCGATCGCGATCGCGAACGGGAACGAGCCGGTCCGGATCGGGCGTCCGGGCTGGTTCGTCGCCGTGGCGATGGGCGTGACCGACCCGCCCTCCCAGTTCAGGACGTAGAGCGTGCGGCCGTCCGGGGTGAGCGCCATGGCCCGGGGGTAGGCCCCAACCCGGATCGGCGGGCCCGCCGCGCCGGTCGCCACGGCGATCGGGGTCACCGTGTCCGACCCGGAATTGAGCACGTACGCGGTCGTGCCGTCCGGCGTGACCGCGATCGCCTGCGGGTCGGCCCCGACGGTGATGGCCGGGCCCGCCGCGCCGGTCACCGTACTGATCGGGGTCACCGTGCCGGACCCGGAGTTGGCCACGTACGCGGTCGTGCCGTCCGGCGTGACCGCGATCGCGTCCGGGTCCGCGCCCACGCCGACCGCGCGGCCTGCCTTGCGGGTCACCAGGTTGACCGGCGTGACCGTGCCCGGAGTCACCGTGCCCAGGCCGTAGTTCACCACGAACGCCGTCGGGTCGGCCAGCGGCGCTGCGGCCGACGCGGCCGGCCTAGCGGCGCCGTCCGGCGCCGGCTCACCGGGCGCGGACGGCAAGGCGGAGCCCGGTACCGGGACCGCGGCCGGGACCGAGACCGGGGGCTGCGCCGGCGGCCGGCCACGGACGCCCCTGACGTGACGAACACGTCGTTGACCGGCTGCGCGTACCGGTCGTTCGCGGTCAGCGTCCCGAGCCCGAGGGCGGCCTCGATCGTCCGGAGCAGGCTGTAGTGCGTGTAGCGGGTGTCCGACACGTAACCCTGCCGGACGTCCCGGGACCCGATCATGATCGTCGCGACCTTCTGCGCGGGATGCTCGTAGTCGTAGCCGTCCTCGTCGAACGTGATGATCGCGAGCGACCGCTGCGTGGTCCAGGCCGGCGAGCGCATGATCAGCCCGAGTTCCTGGCTGACGAAGTCGTCCCCGGCCTTGATCCCGCACCCCTCCATGTCGAAGCAGTCGTCCGGGGAGACCCACGCGAAGTTCGGGGTGGTGGCGGCGTGCGCCAGGTCGGCCTGCAGGGACTGCAGCGGGACCAGGTGCGCCGCGCAGTAGGCCGGCCGCTCCCGGACGTCCGCGAAGTACATCATCGGCAGGTCGTCGTCCCAGTAGTTCGCGTGCACGGTGTTGTCGCACGGCCCGTCGGCGCTCTGCAGGTACCCCTTCCACGTCTCGTGCGCGGCGCCGATCAGGTCGCCGATGTTACGCGCGTCGATCGTGTACAGCGGGTTCTCCTCGACCGGGTCGTCGAGCGGGACGCCGAACGTGCTGCCCCCGGCCAGGGCCAGGTAGTTGCCGTCGCTGGGATGCTCCTCGGCGAAGAAGTTCGCGAGCAGGCTGGACTGCGGCAGCAGGCTGTTCAGGTACGGCGCCTGCGCGGTGTTGCCGATGACCGACTTGAAGTCCTCGTTCTCCAGGTAGAAGAGGAACACGTGCTGGAAGCGGGGGACGCGGGCGGCGGGCACGGCCAGCACCGGCCGGCGCAGCGGCGCCGAGACGCTGAACCGCAGGCTGCCGGCCATGGCCCGGTCGTACCCGACCACGGGCGCGTCCGGGCCGTCGTCGTCGGTGAGCGAGGTCGTCAGGTACAGCTCGGCCTCGGCGGAGCGGGTGCCCGCGGGCACCCGGCCGCTCCCCTGCCGGAACGCGAACTCGGGGTGGCTGGCGTCCCCGGCCCCGCCGACCGGGCCGATCCGGGTCTGGCCGAGGGCCCGCCCGGCGGCGGACAGGAACACCACCTCGAACTCGGCCTTGCTCACCACGGTCCCGCCGAGCCATCCCGAGATCCGGAACCGGGTCCCGGCCAGCCCGGCCCGCAGCGGTACCTGCTGGGTCAGCACCGCCGAGCCGCCGCCTCCGCCCGCGAACAGCCGCTGCCCCCGGCCCTGCGTGCCGGCGTCGGCGCGGCCGGGGAAGCCGGGCGTGCCGTACCGGACCACGGTCGGCAGCCCGCGGCGGACCTGCCAGCCGGGGATGGTCACGGCGTCCCAGCCCTGCTGGGACACGGCCCCGGCCATGGCGCCCGGGTTGACCAGCAGGTTGCTGCCCGGCGGGGCGTCCGCGGCGGGCGCCGCCGCGGCCTGCGCGGCCGCGTGCGCGGGGCCGGCCGCCACGGTGAGCGCGGCGAGGCACGTGCCCCCCGCGGCCAGGATGCTGGCGGCGCGGCGTCGTCCCCTGAGCCAGGTCATCGCGATGCCCCTTCCGTGACGCGGCAAGCACCGCCACGACCGACCGTCCGGGAATCCCTGCCATCTGACCGTTATAGCTGTCTGAGCGTTCAGTCAACGATAACGTCCGCGGTGGCAATCGTCCAGCATGTGATGATGGACGGGTTAGCGAAATTTAACCGTCATCGTGGGAAATGGCCGCGGAACGAGGGCTGGTAGCCTGAGTCACCGCCTTGATCCGGGGAGGACCGCGATGCCGATCAGCTCCGAGCGCTACTACGCCGAGATCGAGGCCAGCACCGAGACCCTGGCCGGGCTGGTGGACGGCGCCGACCTGGCCCGGCCGGTGCCGAGCTGCCCGGACTGGACGCTGCGGCAGCTCGCCACCCACGTCGGCCGCGCGCACCGCTGGGCGGCGGAGATCGCGAGCACCCGGTCGCCCGAGTTCATCCCGTTCCGCCAGGTGCCGGACGGCCGGTTCCCCGACGACCCGGCGCAGCACGCGCCGTGGCTGCGCGCGGGCGCGGCGCGGATCACCGAGGCGGTGCGCGCCGCGGGCAGCGACCCGGTGTGGGCGTTCACCGGGCTGCGCCCGGCCAGCTTCTGGGCCCGCCGGATGGCGCACGAGACCGCGGTGCACCGGGCCGACGCCGAGATCGCCGCCGGCCGGGAGGTCAGCTTCGAGCCGGACATCGCCGCGGACGCCATCGACGAGTGGCTGGGCTTCCTGTCCGGCCTCGGCGGCGACGGCGACCCGCGGCTCGGCGCCCTGCCCGACGGCGCGGTGCTGCACGTTCACGCGACCGACGAGGGCCTGGACGGCGCGGGCGAGTGGCTGGTGCGCCGCGAGGGATCGCAGGTGACGGTCCAGCCCGGCCACGGCAAGGGCGACGTCGCGGTGCGCGGCCCGGCCGGCCGGCTGCTGCTGGTGCTGATGCGGCGGGTGCCGCCGGACGACCCCGAGGTTCAGGTGCTCGGCGACCCGGCGCTGCTCGCCGGCTGGCTGGCCGCCACGCCGTTCTGACGCCTACAGCCAGCCGACCCGGGCGCTGGCCGCCGGCTCGCCGCCCGGGGCCTCGGCGAGTTCGCCGCGGCGCACCCGCTCCAGCAGCCGGCCGACCACGTCCAGGATCTCCGGCAGGCAGCCGCGCAGGGCCTTGGCGTCGGCGGCGATTGCGTCGTCGGCCGGGATGCCCGCGCGGTCCAGCAGCCCCTCCAGGTCGGACAACTGGTCCCCCACCCACGGCACCGGGCTGGCCGTCAGGTCGGGGTCGAAGACCCGGCGGCCCGGCTCCCAGCCGCGGAAGGCCGGGTGGTGGTGCGCGCGGTTCAGGCTGCCCGGCGGCCCGTCCACGGCCTCGAGCAGGTCCGCCCGCCAGACCGGCAGGCCGACCTCGATCGGCCGGGCCGAGTAGATGGACCCCCGCAGGTCGCCGCGCTCGAGCAGCCGGACCTCGAGCCGGACGCCGCGCTCGGCGCCCTCCTGGCCGGGCTGCGGGCGTGGGATCACGATGTACATGTCGCTGACCAGCACGCCGACCCGCTCGAACCCGAACGCGTAGAGCATGGCGCCTCCTCAGATCACCTTGGCCCCTCAGCTCATGGTCCTACCTCGGGTCGGGCCGGTCCACGTTCCAGTGCCGGGTGACCGAGAGCAGCCAGGTGTCCTCCCGGCCCGGGCGCAGCAGGAACCGGCTGATCACGCGCTGGCCGCCCTCGTAGTCCCCGTAGAGCAGGTCGACGGTCAGCGGATCCCGGTTGGCGACCGCCTTGGCGGCGGCATCGTGCGCGGGATCGCCGGGATCGCGGAACGCGCCCTGCCAGAAGCCGGTGTCGCCGGCCGGTATATAGAGGTCCCGGGTCTGGCGGGTGAACGTCCCCGGACCGGCATGCTCGGTGCCGCGGTAGTCCCCCGGGTAGAACAGCCAGCCGTGCAGCACCGCGATCCCGTTGCCCGCGTTGCGCACCGACGCGGCCAGGTAGACGACGCCGCAGTTGTCGTCGTCCACCCCCACCTGCGCGATGCCACCGCCGCCCGGAACCAGGACGTGCCAGGAGTCCCCGAAGTACACCTTCTGCGCCCCGTCCTCCAGCCGGGACGGCACCAGCAGCGGGCGCAGCCCGGCCAGCAGGGACCGCTCGGCCGCGCGGGCCGCGCGGTTGGCGGAGCGCACGGCGGCAAACGTCGCCACGGCGAGCACGAGCGTGCCGAACCCCGTGGCCAGCGCGGAGATGTCCGTCCAGTTGGTCACGTCCCGAGCCTAGGCGTACCGGTCTGCTGACGGATGTACCGGTGCGCGCGAGACAGCACGTATGATGGTTCATCCACCCCAGCATCTTGGTGCGGCAGGCCGCACCCGGGCACCCCGGCCGCTGCGCCACTATCGCGGCGCCCGGACACCGCGGCCCCGCAGGCTCCCGCCTACCGGGCCCCTTCTCTTTCCCTTCCACTGGCATTCGCGTGAGGTTGTAGGTTGCAGAGCGTTCTGCGGCAATTCGTGCTCAACGGCGAGGACGGCTCCTGGCCGGATCAGGTCCTGAAGCTGCCGGGATCGGCGTTCGCGGTGTCGGACGCGTCCAGGTCGGCAACGGTGCGGCGGCTGTGGCTGGACACCTTCGACTGGCGGCTGTACCGCTCCGGGCTCACCCTGGAGCAGGTCAGCCGCGGCGGCGCGGCGGACCTGGTGCTCACCGGACGGGACGGCCAGGTCATCGCCGCCGATCACCCCGTGCCGCCGCCCGGCGGGCACAAGGCCGGGCGCTCGCGCCCGGCCTGGCCGGGGCTGCTGGACACGCTGCCGCTGGGCCCGTTGCGGGATCACCTCGGCCCGGTCGTCGGCGTGCGCGCGCTGCTGCCGGTGGCCCGGGCGGTGAGCGTGGTCCGCGAGGCCCGGGTGCTGAACTCGGACGACAAGACCATCTCCCGGATCACGGTGGACCGCATGTCCGTCACCTACCCCGGCGCCGGGTCGGTGCCGCCGCGGCTGTCCGTGTCGGCGCTGCGCGGCTACCAGGCGCAGGCGCTGAAGGTGGCCGACCTGCTGGCCGCCGAGCCCGGGGTCACCGACGCCAGCCAGTCCGGGCTCGAGGCAGCGCTGGCGGCCGCGGGTCGGCGGCCCGGCGACTACACCGGCAAGGTCGACGTCCGGCTGACCCCCCGGATGCCTGCCACCGTGGCCATGACCACCGTGCTGAGCAGCCTGTTCGACACCCTGATGGCCAACGTGAACGGCACGGTGCGCGACATCGACACCGAGTTTCTGCACGATCTGCGGGTCGCGGTGCGGCGTACCCGGTCCGCGCTCAAGCTGACCGGCGACGTGCTGCCCGGCGACATGGCCGCCAGGTTCCGCCCGGAGTTCAAGTGGCTGGGCGACCTGACCACGCCCACCCGGGACCTCGACGTCTACCTGCTCGGCTACCCCGGCATGGCCGCCGCCCTGGTCGCCGCCACGCCCGGGGAACTCCAGCCGTTCCACGCCCACCTGGAGCGCAGCCGCGCTGCGGCGCACCGGCAGCTGGCCCGCGGCCTGCGCTCGGCCCGGTTCTCCCGGCTCGGCCGGGAATGGCGGCACGCCCTGGACACCGCGGCCGTAGCGGGGATGCGGCCGGGCGCCGCGCGGACCACGGTCGCGCCGCTGGCCGCCAGCCGGATCGGCCGCGCGCACCGGCGCGTGCTGCGCGACGGCGGCGCGATCACCGCCACGTCGCCGCCGGAGAGCCTGCACGAGCTGCGGAAGCGCTGCAAGGAGCTGCGGTACCTGCTGGAGTTCTTCGGATCGCTGTACGATCCTGGCCAGCACTGGCAGGCGGTCAGGGAGCTCAAGGCCCTGCAGGACTGCCTGGGCGAGTTCCAGGACATGCAGGTGCAGCACGAGGAGATCCAGGTGTTCGCCGCGCAGATGATGGAGCAGCGGACCGCGCCCGCCGCCACCTTGCTCGCGATGGGCGAGATCGCGGCCGGGCTCGCTACCCGGCAGCACCAGGCGCGCAGCGAGTTCGCCGGCCGGTTCCGCGATTTCGCCAGCCCGGCCGGGCAGAACCGGATCCGGGCCCTGACCGGGGCGGCCGCGGCATGAAGATCTTCGCGACCTACAACATCAAGGGCGGGGTGGGCAAGACGGCCACGGCCGTCAACCTCAGCTACCTGGCGGCGCGGGAAGGCTACCGCGTGCTGCTCTGGGATCTCGACGCGCAGGCCGCCGCCACGTTCCTGTTCCGGGTCCGGCCCAGGGTCAAGGGCGGCGGCAAGGGGCTGATCCGCGGCACCCGGTCGGTCGACGGCGCGATCAAGGCCACCGACTTCGACCGCCTGGACCTGCTGCCCTCCGACTTCACCTACCGGAACCTGGACCTGCTGCTGGACGCCGCGAAGAAGCCCGCGCGCCGTCTCGGCAGCCTGCTCGCGCCGCTGGGCGCCGAGTACGACGTGGTCTTCCTGGACTGCCCGCCGGGCATCTCGCTGCTGTCCGAAAGCGTGTTGCGGGCCGCGGACACGCTGCTCGTGCCGCTGATCCCGACCACCCTGTCGGTGCGCACGCTGGATCAGCTGACCGAGTTCGTGGCCGACCTGAACGGGCACCGGCCGACGATCCTGGCGTTCTTCTCGATGATCGACGGACGCAAGCGGCTGCACAAGGAGATCTCCGAGCAGCTGCCCGAGCAGCGCTCCGACGTGGCCGCGACGGCCATCCCGGCCATGTCGATGATCGAGCGGATGTCGGTGGAGCGCGCTCCGGTGACCGCGTTCGCGCCGCGCAGCGTGGCCGCGCGCCGCTACGAGGAACTCTGGCGGGAAGTGCGGGAGCGCGCCGGGCTGCCCGACCCGAAGCCCGACGACGCCTGGTGATCAGCGGGGCAGCCCGGCGGCCTCCCCGGTGTCCCCGGCCTGCCCGGCGTCCCAGCGCAGCGGCAGCTCGTCGATGCCGTAGATTCCCTCCACCCCGCCCAGGACGGCCGGGCCGGCGGCGGCGAGCCCCGGCATGCGCGGGGCCAGGAAGGCCAGGGCCTCCTCCAGCTCGGCGCGGGCCAGGTTGGAGCCCAGGCAGTAGTGGGCGCCCGCGCCGAAGGTCAGCAGCCGCCCGTCGCGCTCGGCGGTGATGTCGAACTCCTCGCCGCGGTCCTGCTCCCGGTTGGCCCGCTCCGCGCAGATCGCGACGATGGTGCCGGCCGGGAACGTCACGCCGCGGTGCTCGACCGGCCCGGTGCAGATCCGCGCGGTGAACGGCGTGATCGGCTCGGCCCTGAGCACCTCGTCCACGGCCCGGGCGGTCAGGCCCGGCTCCTCGCGCAGCCGCTCCCACTGCCGCGGGTGCGCGGCGAACAGCCGCATCGCGTGCGACAGCTGGGCCTGGGTGGTGTCGATGCCCCCGGCGATGACGTTGAGCACCAGGTTCACGCACTCGGCGTGGGACAGCCGGTCGCCTTGGTCCTCGGCGGCCAGCAGCGCGGTGACCAGGTCCTCCCCCGGCCCGGCCCGCCGTTGCCGCAGCAGCGCCTCGACGTAGTCCTGCAGCTCGGTGACCGCCCGCTCGATCTCGGGTACCTGCGTGGCCAGCGCCCTGATGTCGAACTGCCGCTGCACCAGGCTCGACCACTCGTGCAGCCGCGGCGCGTCGCGGTCCGGGGCGGCCAGCACGGCGGCGATCGTCAGCGACGGGTACGGCTTGGCCAGCGCGGCGACGAAGTCACCGGAGGTCGCCGGCGTGATCTGGTCCCAGAGCCGGGCGAGGAAACCGCGCATGACGGGCCGCCACCGGTCCGCGGCGCGCGGCGTGAACGCCGGCCCGACCAGCGCCCGCAGCCGCCGGTGGCGCTCCCCCTGCTGGTTGAGGATGTTGGCGTCGATCTGCTCCCGCAACGGGCCGGCGGTGATGCCGAACAGGTCCGCGATCTCCCGGCCGGGGAACGCGGCCCGCCGCGAGCGGAGGAAAAACTCGCCCGACTCGCGGTCGAGCACGATGAAGGCCAGCGGCGAGCTGGCCAGCCAGCCACCCTGCGCGTGCAGCTCGGCGAGCCGCCGGTGGTACCCGTCCCCGGCGAGCTCGTCGGAGCCGAGGTCGATGGACGGCAGGTCGAGGTCGGTCACGGCGGTCATCAAAGGTCCCGCAGGCTCAGCCCAGCTCGCGCAGGAAGCCGATCATGGCCTTGCTGACGTCGTCCGGCCGCTCCTGCTGGGTCCAGTGGCCGCACCCCTCCAGCAGCACCGGCTCGCGGAGCTGCGGGGCCCAGTCGCGCAGCCGGGACAGGCTCTCCCGCCCGCCGGGAGCCCGGATGACCAGGTCACGGTCCCCGGTGATGAACAACGCGGGAACGGTGACCGGGGCGCCCTGCCAGGCGGCGGTGAGCTCCCAGTTGCGATCCCAGTTGCGGTACCAGTTGAGCGGCCCGGTGAAGCCCGAGTCCCGGTACTCGGCGACGAACACGTCGATGTCCGCGCTGGTCAGCCACGCGGGCAGGTCGGAGGCGGCGGGCGGCTCGGGGCAGATGTCGAGGAAGCCGCCGCCCGGCGGCACGACCGGCATCATGGGCGGCGCGTCGCCGGAGGCGGCGTACAGCACCCGGGTGAAGGTCTGGCGCGGGTCCCGGGCGAGCTCGGCATCGGCGACGCCCGGCTGCTGGAAGTAGAGGACGTAGAAGCCGTCTCCGGCCCTGGCCCGCATCACCTCGGTCGGTACCTGGCTCCCCCGCGGCCGGTACGGGACGCTCAGCCCGATCACGCCGCGGACCCGGTCCGGCCGCAGCAGCGCCGCGTGCCAGGCCACCGGCGCGCCCCAGTCGTGCCCGGCCACCACCGCCCGCGGCTCGCCGAGCGCGTCGAGCAGCGCGATCACGTCGCCGGTCAGGTGCAGCATCGTGTACTGATCCACGGCCTCCGGGCCGCCGGTCCGGCAGTAGCCGCGCTGGTCGGGCGCGACCGCGTGATAACCAGCCTCGGCCAGCGCGGTCAGCTGGTGCCGCCAGGAGTACCAGCACTCCGGGAATCCGTGCAGCAGCAGCACCAGCGGCCCGGTGCCCGCCTCGGCGATGTGCATGCGCAGCCCGCGGGTGTCCACGTACCGGTGGTGCACCCCGGGTAGGTCGTCCCCGGGCAGGTCTGAGCGTGGCGCCATGATGGGAGGATAATGGCGCTGCGCAGTCACCGGGAAGCCCGCGTGCCCCCCGCCGCAGGCCACAGCGGGCCAGGGTACGTGCCTTTGTGACGGATTGCAGGTACACGGCGGGCCGCCATGATCCATGCTGTATTCAAGGGATACTTGTCTGCCTGAGGGGGGATCGTGGGCCGCAGGCTACTACGGCTGGAGATCCCGGTCTTCCCGGAACGTGGCATGTTCCGGATTTATGACTCGGCGGTCGATCCTGACGCGCCGGCTGCTCCCGTGCCCCCCGTCAGCGCCCTGATCAGCACGACCCGGGAGCAGATGGTGGTGGGCTGCGCTCAGGAGGACGTCAGCGTACAGCTCACGATCGAGGAATGGGAAGACACGCCGCCTCCGCTCAGCGACGGTTACGAGGACGAGGCGAAATGCGTGCTGTACCTGCGCGGCCGGCTGAGCGTCCTCGACATCAGCCGCGCCGACCCCGCCCTGGCCAGCCTCCGCTTGGCCGGCGGGGTAGGTGATTACGGGGTGCATGTGTACACCCGCAACCGCACCGAGGCGGTCCGGCGCTACGCCGACCTGTTCAAGATGCGAGCCGACCCGCTCGGCGACGAATTCCAGCAGGCGAGGAAGCGGCTCGAGGGGCTCGAACAGTACCTGGTCCAGCTCTGGCGCGAATCATAAGACCCGGCCGGCTCTAGGACGCGGTTCGGCGGCCCGGTCAGGGCTGCACGGTCGTGCTGCTGCTGTGCGAGGACGGTGGCGCGGCCGACTTGGTCACGTGGGGCAAGGTGGAGCGCCCGGTGACGCCGAAGCTCGTCCGGAACGGGGTCAGCGCGTAGACCGCGAGCGAGACCACGGCGATCACGATCAGGGCGAGAAAGGACAGCACGATCCGCGCGCGGCGCGACCGCATCAGCGCGGCCAGTCCCGGCCGGCCGAACGAGGTCAGCCTGGATGCCAGCAGGGGATCGTCATTGGCAAGCTTGCGCTCCATCTCGTCGAGGATGCGCTGCTCGTCCATGGACAGCGCCATGGGCCACCTCCGCACCACGTCCGCCTACCGCTGCCCGCTCCCAGGCCCCGGCAGGGATCCACTCCTACTATCCCCCCGCTGGTGAACTTTTACCCGCCCTTTGCCGCCGCGCCGGGGCGCAATCCGGAAGCCGAAGGCGACACACCAGCGAAACCGGCCGAGCTGCTGGATCTTATCGAACATTTATTCTAGGCTGAGGGGTATGCGATGGGACAGCCTGCGCCTCGACGAAGGCCAGGGCAGCGGCGGGCCCGCAGGAGCCGGGGCCACGCCGGCCCTGTTCGAGCGGGACGCGATAGCCCGAACCTTCGACACCCCCGGATTCCGCGGGATGACCTTCTACGAGGTGCACGCCCGCTCCATCATCAACCGGGTACCCGAGGCCTCCCGGGTACCGTTCCGCTGGACGATAAATCCCTACCGTGGATGCAGCCATTCGTGTTTTTACTGTTTCGCCCGGAAAAGTCACAATTATCTGGATTTGGACGCCGGGCAGGACTTCAACTCGAAGATCGTGGTCAAGGTGAACGCGCCGGTGCTGGCCCGGCGGGAACTGGCCTCGCCCAAGTGGCAGGGCGAGCACGTGGCCATGGGCACCAACGTGGACTGCTACCAGCGCGCCGAGGGGCGGTACCGGCTGATGCCCGGGATCCTCGAGGCGCTGCGGGACGCGGCCAACCCGTTCTCCATCCTCACCAAGGGCACCCTGATCCTGCGCGACCTGGAGTTGCTGGCCCAGGCGGCGGAGGTCACCGACGTCGGCCTGAACGTCTCGGTCGGATTTGTCGATAAAGCGATTTCCCGGTCGGTCGAGCCGGGAACGCCCAGCCCGGAGCGCCGGCTCGACGTGTGCGCCGCGCTGACCGGCCGCGGCCTGCGGTGCGGGGTGCTCATGGGCCCGGTACTGCCGTTGCTCACCGACTCCCCCGGCCAGCTCGAGACCACGGTGCGGCTGATCGCCCAGGCCGGCGCGGCCAGCGTCACCCCGATCGTGCTGCACCTGCGGCCCGGCGCGCGCGAGTGGTTCCTGCTCTGGCTGGGCGAGAACTTCCCGGAGCTCGTGGAGCCCTACCGCGAGCTGTACGGTCGCGGCGCGTACGCGCCCAAGGCCTACCAGGAGCGGATAGCCGGGCAGGTCAGGGAGCTGGCTGAGCGTTACGGCGTGGGGCGCGCGAGCCCCCGTCAGGCGCGCGCCGTCGCGCCGCGCGGCACCCCTCCCCCCGGCCCGCCTCGTCCATCGGCCGCCGCGGCCCCGGGCCCGGTTCAGCTGTCGCTGCTGTGACCCGCTAACACCACGGGCAGGCCCGCCGCCCGCCAGGCCAGGAAGCCGCCCTCCAGGTCGGTGGTGCGGTGGACGCCGAGGTCCTGCAGGGCCGCCGCCGCGAGGCTGGAGGTGTAGCCCTCCGAGCAGACGATGATCACGTGCAGGTCGTAGCTCGCCTGCGGCAGCCTGGCCGCCGACGCCGGGTCGAAGCGCCATTCCAGCACGTTGCGCTCCACGATCAGGGCGCCGGGGATCTCGCCTTCGGCGGCGCGCTGGCCCGCGGGGCGGATGTCGACCAGCACGGCCCCGGCGCCCGCGGCCCGCAGCGCCTGCTGCGGCGTCAGGCGGTCCAGCCGCGTCCTGGCCTCGGCGAGTACCTGGTCGATGGTCCGGCGGGTCCCGGACGGGGCGGATGGCACCACCGCGGAAGCGTACTTCACCAGTCCTGCTCGGCGCGCTCGGTTGCGGTATGGACCAGGCCAGACCCGGTCAGCTCGTACCGCCGCATGGCGGTGAGCGGCGGCGAGTAGGCGTGCACGGTGACGGCCGGCTCGGCGGAGGCGTTGGCCACGTCGTGCACGTACTGCGGGCCGAACGACCGGATGCCGCCGGCCGCGACCGTACGCTGCCGCAGGACGCCGGGCCCGGCCGCCACGACCCGGCGCCGGGCCGGGCCGGGCTCGGCGGCCACGGTCCGCTCCCGCACCCGGCCGTGCACCACCGCGAACGCCCCGGCTGCGAGGCCGTGGTCATGAAAGCCCGTGCCCTGCCCGGGCAGCCAGGACAGCAGCCACACCTCGCGGTCCTCGGCCAGCTCCAGGCGCCGGTACCAGCGCCGGTCCGAGCCGAAGCGCACGAGCCCGGCCCAGCTCTCTGGCTTGGCCGCCACCGCGCTCACGAGCTGGCGCAGGCGCGCCTGGCTCAGCCGCACGGGGCCAGTGGGCACCTGGCCGGGATGGGTCTGGCTGAGCACGGCCGCGTCGCCGAGGAGCGTCATCCTAGTTCCCCCATCGTTTTAGTCGGAATAGCGCGTCAAAGCTAGCACGTTCCCCACCGGTCCCGGGGCAAAACACGCGCGTGTCCGCGGCCGGGTGCCGGGCGCGGCGGGCCGTCAGCCCGCCCCTCGGCCGGGTTGCGGGGTTACCGCACGTAAAGTTGTCTGCCGTGGGAGCCCAGCGTGATGATCGGAGCCAGCGGATGCCCGACCGGCTGGTCGTCCGGACGGTCCCCGTCGATGACCCGGGTGACCTGGTAGCCCGCCTGCCGCACCCCAGGTCGGTGGCCTGGATCCGGCACGGCGAGGGGCTTGCGGGCTGGGGCGAGGCCGCCCGGGTCAGCATCCCGGCCGGCGAGGACCGGTTCACCGCCGGTGAGAAGTGGCTGATCGAGCTGTTCGACGGGGCCGAGGTCACCGACGAGGTCGGACTCCCCGGTTGCGGTCCGGTCGCGTTCGGCAGCTTCACCTTCGACCCGACCTCGGACGGCTCCGTCCTGGTGGTGCCCGCCGTGCTGCTCGGCCGCAGCGCGGGCCGCTCCTGGCTGACCACGCTCGGCGACCCGCAGGAAGCAGCGGCGCCCGCCGACCCGGCGCCGGCGCCGACCAGGCTGCGCTGGCACGACGGGAGCCTGACCGCACCGCGGTGGCAGCGCGCGGTCAGCTCGGCCGTGACCAAGATCCGGGCCGGGAATCTCAGCAAGGTGGTACTGGCCAGGGATTTGTACGCGACCGCGGCGCAGGACATCGACGCCCGGGTGCTGCTGGCCAGGCTGGCCGCGCGCTACCCGGACTGCTGGACGTTCTGCTGCGCCGGCCTGGTCGGCGCCACCCCGGAGCTGTACATCCGGCGGGTGGGCGCGGACGTCCGGTCGCTGGTGCTGGCCGGGACGACGCCGCGCGGCATCACCACCGCGGAGGATGACGCGCTGGGCGCGGCGCTGCTGGCCTCGGCCAAGGACGTCGAGGAGCACCGGTACGCGGTCGCCGACGTGCGCCGTGCGCTGGCGCCGCTCTGCGACCGGCTGGACATCGACGAGCAGCCCTGGCTGCTGCGCCTGGCCAACCTGCAGCACCTCGCCACCGGGGTGACCGGCCGGCTGGCCGGGCCGCAGCAGGCCGCGCCCGCCGGGCTCAGCGAGCACGCCTCGGCCCTCGCGCTCGCCGCCGCGCTGCACCCGACCGCGGCGGTGTGCGGTACCCCGGCTGGCACCGCCATGGAACTGATCCGCGAGCTCGAGGGCATGGACCGGGGCCGGTACGCGGGCCCGGTCGGCTGGGTCGACGCGCGCGGCAACGGCGAGTGGGGCATCGCGCTGCGGTGCGCGGAGCTGGACGGGCCGCGGGCGCGGTTGTTCGCGGGGTGCGGGATCGTGGCCGATTCCGACCCGGTCGCCGAGCTCGCCGAGACCCAGGTCAAGTTCCGGCCGGTACAGGACGCACTGGAGGGCTAGCCGGGGCGCTCCCCTGGCTCCCCGGCTCCCCCGCCTGACCTCATCCCGCTGCAGCCTCCGCGGCGGCGCGGAGCCGGGCCCGCAGGGCCGCGGCCTCCCCGCGCTCCGTCCGTACCTCGACCACGCGCAGCCCGCGGCCGGCCAGCGCCGGGCCCAGGTCCGCGGGGCGGTCCAGGCGGGCGTACGGCAGCCGGGCAGCGCGGGCCAGGCTGCCCAGGTCCGCGCCGTGCGGGGTGCCGAAGACGCGCTCGAACGGCCCGGCGAAGGCCGCCTGCTCCAGGTCCGAGAAGATCCCCCCGCCGTCGTTGTTGACGACCACCAGGCACAGATCGGGCCGCGGCTCGTCCGGCCCGAGCAGCAGCCCCGGCGCGTCGTGCAGGACCGCGAGGTCCCCGAGCAGGGCCACGGCCGGGCCGCCGCCGGCGGCCTGATGCGCCAGCGCCGCCCCCATCGCCGAGGAGACCAGCCCGTCGATGCCGCTGGTGCCGCGGCTGGCCAGCACCCGGATCCCGTCCCGCGGCGCCATGTGCAGGTCCAGGTCACGCACGGGCAGGCTGGACGCGGCCCACAGCAGCGCGCCCGCGGGCAGGGCGGCCGCCAGGTCGCGGGCCAGCCTGGGCTCGCTCACCGCCTCGCCGGAATCAAGGATCGCGTCGGCCGCGGCGCGCGCGGCGGCGGCGCCGCGCCGCCAGGACGCGAGCCAGGCCCCCGGGCCGGGGGCTGGCCCGGCGAGTTCCAGCGACGTGGCCACGCAGGTCGCCGTCCGGGCCGGATCAGCCCAGCGGCCCGGGCCCTGCGCGAGCACCACGTGCCGGGGCGGCGCGGGCCCGGGGCTGCCCCGCAGGAACGCGAGCTGGCCGCGGGACAGCCCGGGACGGCCTGCCGAGACGATGACCTCGGGACGGTGCTCGGCGACGAATCCGGGGGTGCCGAGCAGGTAGCCGTACGACGACAGCGCGTTCGGGCCGCGCCGGGCGTTCGACGACGGTTCCGCGAGCACCGGCCACCCGGCCGCCTCGGCCAGCTCGAGCAGCGGTGCCGGGTCGTAGTCCCCGTCCCCGCAGACCACCGCTCCCCGCTCGGCCCAATCCAGCCGCAGTGGCCCGGCACCGGGCCCGGGCCGCGGCCCGGCGGCGGCCACGCTGGTCCACGGGGTCCCGCCCGGCCGCCCGTCGAGCGGCTCCGGCCAGTCGCCCGCGGTCCCGATCGCCTCGCCGGCCCCGCCCGCCCCCGGCACCAGCGGATCCCGGAGCGGGATGTTGACGTGCACCGGCCCGGGAAAGCCGCCCGCGTCGCCGGAGGCCACGGCCCAGGCCCGGCAGGCCAGCGACCGCCAGTAGGCCACCATCCCCGGCCGCTCCTCCGGCACCCCGGCCTCGCAGAACCAGCGCACCGCGCCGCCGTACAGCTTCAGCTGGTCGATGGTCTGGCTGGAGCCGGTACCCCGCAGCTCAGGCGGCCGGTCGGCGGTGAGCACGATCAGCGGCACGCCGGCCTCGTCCGCCTCGATCACGGCGGCGTGGAAGTGGGCGGCGGCCGTGCCCGAGGTGCACACGAGCACGGCTGGCCGGCGGCTGGCCTTGGCCAGGCCGAGCGCCAGGAACGCGGCGGAGCGCTCGTCGATCCGCACGTGCAGCCGGAGGGCGTGCTCCGCGGCCCGGTCGAAAAGCGCCAGCGTCAGCGGGGCGCTGCGCGAGCCCGGCGCCAGGACCGCCTCCCGCACGCCGCACCGGACCAGCTCGTCGGCGAACGCCGTGCCGAACGCGGTGGACGGGTTCATGATCGCGGAACGGCCGGCCCGGCGCCGAGGAACTCGGCCGCCGCCTGCATCCGGGCGATCCAGGGAGCCGGGTCAGATTCCCACGCCGACAGCCGTTCCCGATCCGGAACGCAGGCCCGGACGGGCAGCGTGCCGTCCTCGGCGGCCAGCGGGCCGGCGGTCACGTCCCCGGTCAGCAGGCTCATCGTGGCCAGGCCGCAGTCGTAGGGCAGCGCGGGCAGCGCGGCGGCCAGGGCCACCCCGGCGGCGAGCCCCACCGAGGACTCCACCGCGCTGGACACGACCACGGGCAGGCCGCACTCCGCGGCCACCCGCAGCGCGGCGCGCACCCCGCCGAGCGGCTGGACCTTGAGCACGACGATGTCGGCGGCCCCGGCCGCGCGGACCGCGAGCGGATCCTCAGCGCGGCGGATCGACTCGTCCGCGGCCAGCGGCACGTCCACCCGGCGGCGCAACTCGGCCAGCTCGGCCAGGCTGGCGCAGGGCTGTTCGGCGTACTCGAGGCCGAACCGGCCCAGGGCCCGCAGCATCCGCGCCGCGTGCTCCACGCTCCAGGCGCCGTTGGCGTCCACCCGGACCCGGCCGGCCGGGCCGATCGCGTCGCGCACGGCCTCCACCCGGGCGATGTCGTCGGCGTCGGCCTGGCCCGCCTCGGCCACCTTCACCTTCGCGGTCCGGCAGCCCGACCCGGCGACGATCTGGTGCGCCCGGTCCGGGCCGACGGCGGGCACGGTCACGTTCACCCCGACGCGCTCCCGCGCCGGCTCCGGCCA
Organism: uncultured Actinomycetota bacterium; assembly: GCA_963834695.1. Lineage (GTDB taxonomy): Bacteria > Actinomycetota > Actinomycetes > Streptosporangiales > Streptosporangiaceae > JASHPR01. Next base: position 38,842 of record CAWIDQ010000053.1, on the reverse strand, counting down.
GCCGGCGCACGCGGCCTCCAGCGCGCAAGCCAGCCAGCGGGCGCACTCGCGCGGGCCGTACTCGGCGAACGGCGAGAACTCACCCCAGCCCGCCGGCCCCTGGATCAGCGCGCCCTCCCGGACGGTGATGCCGCGGAACCTGGTACGCATCGGGATCGCGAACGCGCGGACGGTCGGGAGCAGGGCCGGGAGCGGGTCGGCCGGGCCGGTCACGGCCGGCGCGGGAACTTGGCGAAGTCGGGGCTGCGCTTGGCCACGTAGGCGTCGCGGCCCGACGCCTGCCAGTCGACCACTCTCTGTCACCCTCCCTTTGGGGCCGGCCCATGCGGGATCGGTCCGGATTAACCTTACGACCGTGACCACCCGCCCGCTGCACGCGGTCGTGCTGCCTCCGGCCGCCGCTGGCGGGCGGCTGCTCGGGGCGCTCGCGGCCGCCCTGGACGGGACCGGCCCGGCCATCCTGCCGCTGGACCCGGGCCTGCCGCGGTCCCGGCTGGCCGCCCTGCTCGAGGCCTTCGCGCCGTCGGTCATCGAAACGGCGCAAGGTACCCAACGGTATGTCGGCGCCGACTCTGGCCGCGAGCCGGGCTCCGGGTGTCGCGCCGGACACGGCGCTGGTCATCGCCACCTCGGGCTCCACCGGCCCGCCCAAGGGCACGGAGCTCACCGCCGTCGCCCTGCTGGCCTCGGCCCGGGCCTCGCTGCGGCGGGTGGGCGCCCGCCCGGGCGAGCGGTGGCTGTGCTGCCTGCCGGTGTTCCACATCGCGGGGATCGGTGTTCTGGTGCGGTCGCTGGTGGCCGGCACCGACCCGGTGATCACCGGCCGGCTGGAACCCGGCGCGCTGGCCGCCAGCGGCTGCGCGCACGTCTCCGTGGTGCCGACCCAGCTGCGGCGGATGCTGGACGCGGGCGACGACCTGGCCGCCGCCAAGACCATCCTGCTCGGCGGGGCGGCGCCGCCCCCGGGCCTGGCGGACGCCGCCCGCGCGGCCGGCGGCCGGGTCATCACCACCTACGGAATGAGCGAAACCAGCGGCGGATGCGTGTATAGCGGTATGCCGCTCGATGACGTGTCCGTGGACATCGGTCCCGGCGAGAGGATCAGGATCGCCGGCCCGGTGCTGTTCTCCGGTTACCGGCTGCGCCCGGACCTGACCGCGCAGGCCCGTGACGGCCGCTGGTTCGTCACCTCCGACATCGGCTCGATCGGCCCGGCCGGCGAGCTGCTGGTCCGCGGCCGGGCCGACGACGTGATCAACACCGGCGGTGAGAAGGTGGTCGCGGCGGAGGTCGAGGCGGCGCTGGCGACCTGCGCCGGGGTGCGGGAGGCCGCCGTGGTGGGACGGCCGGACCCGGAGTGGGGCGAGCTGGTCACGGCGGTGGTCGTGCCGTCCGATCCGCTGGCGCCACCGCGATTGCCCGACATCCGCGCGCACGTGCGGGATAGGCTGCCGGCTTACGCGGCTCCGGCAGCGCTGCTGCTCGTGCCGGACCTGCCGTGGCTACCGTCGGGTAAGCCTGACCGGGAAGCGCTGCGGGGCCTCGCGGCCGCCGTGAAGGGCGAGGGTGAAGGGGGAACGGGGAGGTGGGCGGGGGGTGGGAGCACCGGCTCGCCGGGCGGCCGATGGGCGCACGGCACCGGCACGGGAACAAATGGCCGCGTCGAGCGTTACTAGATAGTGCCCGCGCTGCACGATACCAAGTGCGGCAAGGCCCCCGCTAACCGACGGCGCCGCCCCGGTGGTGCAGGAGCAGCGCGCCCGATACGCGCACGAAGGTGAGGTGTGTCTCATGCCGAGGAACGCGACCGCGATGTTGCCGCAACACGACGATGAGGCAACCATGACCCACGTGGACGAGCTCATCCAGCACGGGCGCAGCCAGGGGTATCTTTCTCTTCCCGAGCTCCGCGCCGCGTTCGAGCGGGCCCGCATCTCCCCCGCCGAGGCCCGGTCCATCGTCCGCGAGCTGACCGAGGCCGGCATTCAGCTAGGTAACGACCAGCCGGAGGCTCCCGTGCAGGCTGCCACCCTTACTGCGACCGCCCCCGTGGCCGGCCAGGCCGCCGCCCGCAAGGCCCGCGGCGGGACCGCCGCCCGCGCGGGCCAGGCCGGGCCGGCCGCGCCCGAGACCGCGGTCGCCGACATCATCGGGCTGGACGCGCTCGATTCCGCCGAGGCGGAGGCCACGGCGCTGGCCGCCGGCGCAACGGCCGAGGTGGCGCTCGAGGCCGACCTCGACGACCAGACGTCGGTCATGGGCGACTCGGTGCATACCTACCTCAAGTCGATCGGGCGGACCAGCCTGCTCACCGCCGAGCAGGAGGTTGACCTGGCCAAGCGGATCGAGGCCGGGCTGTACGCCGGGCACAAGCTGGAGACGGAGACCGGGCTGCCGGACGACTACCGCCGCGATCTGGAGGATGTCGCCGAGGACGGCCGCCGGGCCAAGGCGCACATGCTGGAGGCGAACCTGCGCCTGGTGGTCTCGGTGGCCAAGAAGTACAGCGACCGGGGCCTGTCCCTGCTGGACGTGGTGCAGGAGGGCAACCTCGGCCTGATCCGGGCGGTCGAGAAGTTCGACTACACCAAGGGCTACAAGTTCTCCACCTACGCCATGTGGTGGATCCGGCAGGCGATCCAGCGCGGCTTCGCTGACTCGGCCCGCACGATCCGGCTGCCGGTGCACGTGCTGGAGATGCTCAGCAAGCTCAGCCGGGTGGAGCGGGACATGCACCAGCGGCTGGGCCGGGAGCCCACTCCCGAGGAGCTGGCCGTCGAGCTGGACCGCACCCCGGACCAGATCGAGGAGCTGCTCCGGACCAGCCGCCAGCCGATCAGCCTGGACTCCACGATCGGCGAGGACGGCGAGACCAGCATCGGCGACCTGATCGAGGACGTGGACGCCCCCGAGGCGTCCGAGCTGGTGGACCGCCAGCTGCTGGCCGACCAGCTGCGCCACGCCCTCGACGCGCTGACCCCGCGCGAGGCGACGATCATGGCGATGCGGTTCGGCCTGTACGACGGTAACCCGCACACGCTGGACGAGATCGGCCGCGCGCTCGGCCTGACCCGGGAGCGGATCAGGCAGCTCGAGAAGCAGTCGCTGTCCAAGCTGCGCCACCCGAGCCGCGCCCAGCCGCTGCTGGACTACGCCAGCTAGGCGCCCCGCAGCACACCGGCCAACGGGCCGGGCCCGACCTCCCGCCGGGCCCGGCCCGTTTCCTTGCCCCGGTAAGATACCCCGGGTGACGGTCCAGGTAGAGGTGCTCGGCAAGGTAACCGGCGAGGTGGTCGAGGCCTTCGGCCGCCTGCTCCCGCAGCTGTCCCGGTCTGCCCCGCCGCTCGGGCAGGCGGACGTCGAGGCGGTCGTGGGATGCCCGGCGAACACGGTCCTGATCGCCCGCTCCGGGGGGAAGATCATCGGCACGACGACCCTGGTGATGTTCCCGCTCCCGACCGGCCTGCGCGCCTGGATCGAGGACGTGGTCACCGATGAGTCGGCGCGCGGCCAGGGTGCCGGGGGGGCGATGACCCGGGAGGCGATGAGGATAGCTCGCGAGGCCGGCGCGAGAACCGTGGACCTGACCTCGCGACCGTCGCGGGAGGCGGCCGGGCGGCTTTACGAGCGGGAGGGGTTCAAGCTGCGCGACTCCCGGGTGTACCGGTACGCCTTCCAGGACTTTGAAGCCTGACCGGCCTTCTCGCGCGTGCCGTGCCGCGTCAGCGGCGGCCGGGTTAACCGGCCAGCTCCCCGACGGCCGCGAGCAGCCGGTCGACGTCGGACCGGTCGTTGTAGTGCACCAGCCCGGCCCGCACCGCGCCGCCTGAGTCCCGCAGGCCGAGCGCGCCGGCCAGCTCCCAGGCGTAGTTGTCGCCGTCCCACACGTTGACCTTTCGCGTGGCCAGGTGCTCGGCGACCTGTCGCGGCGTGCGGCCCGCCACGGTGAAGTACGCGGTGGCGGTGCGCCGGGCAGCCTTGCCGTAGGTGGTGACGTGGTCCATGGCGTCCAGGCCGCCGAGCAGCACCCGGAACAGGGCCTGCTCGTGTGCCTCGGCCGCGGCCAGGCCGGCCAGGATCCGCTCGCGCCGGGTGCCGGGGCCGGGAGCCGGGCCGGCCAGCGAGGCCAGGTGCTCGACGGCGGCGGTCACGCCCGCGAGGTCGGCGAACGGCAGCGTGCCGTGCTCGAACCGGTCCGGCCCGGCATCGGGCGCCGGCACCAGCTTGTCCGGGGCCAGGGACTCGAGCAGCCCGGGATCCGCGACCACCGCGCCCACGTGCGGCCCGGACCACTTGTACGCGCTCGTGGCGTAGAAGTCGGCGCCGAGCCGGGCGACGTCGACCGGCCCGTGCGGGGTGGCGTGCACGCCGTCCACGTAGCTGAGCGCCCCGGCCGCGCGCGCCAGCGCGGTGATGCCGGCCACGTCCGGCCGGGTGCCGATGAGGTTGCTCGCCGCGGTCACCGCGACCAGCCTGGTCCGGTCCGAGATCAGCTCGGCCAGCTGGGCGAGCGGCAGGTCGCCCTCGGGCAGCTGCACGTCGGCGAAGCGCACCCCGGCCCCGGCCCGGGCCGCCGCCTGTACCCAGGGCCGGACGTTCGCGTCATGGTCGAGCCGGGTGACCACGACCTCGTCGCCGGGAGCCCAGCCCGAGGCGAGCGTGCGGGCCAGCCGGTAGGTCAGGGTGGTCATGTTCGGGCCGAGGATAACGCCCTCGGCCCGGCCGCCGGTCAGGTCAGCCACGGCCCGCCGGCACTCGGCAGTGATCGCGTCGGAGCGGCGGCTGGCCGGGAAGGCACCCCCGGAGTTCCCAAGGCCGTCCCGGTACGCGCCGGCCACCGCGTCGATGACCGAGCCGGGCAGCTGCGTGCCCGCGGCCCCGTCCAGGTAGGCATACCCGTCGGCCAGGGCCGGGTACGCGGCGCGCACCCGGGCGACATCAAAAGCCATCGGGCCACCCTACCGTGGCCGGAAAACCAGGTGACAGCCTGCTGGTCGCGCGGTTACCCTCCGGATAATGCCCACCAATCCGCCCGGTTCGCTGCCGCATGCCCAGACCCAGCCAGGGTCGGCGAACCCGGACCAGGCGGGGCAGACCCCGTTCGCGGCGCTGCTGCGGACCTGGGAGTACCTGCGCCCCTACTTCTGGCCGCTGGTGGCGATGCTCGCCGCCGCGATCACGGCGGCGGCAGCCGAGATCGCGATCCCGCTGCTCCTCATGGCCATCATCGACGGGCCGATCGAGCACGGGGACGCCCGGGCGCTGATCCCGCTGGGCCTGGCCGCGATCGGGTTCGGCGTGGCCGAAGCCGGGCTGAACCTGTACCGGCGGTGGGTACAGGCGAGCGCGGTCACCGGCATGGAGCGGTCGATGCGGGACAGCCTCTACGCGCACCTGCAGCGGCTGCACGCCGGGTTCCACGACGAGTGGCAGTCCGGCCAGCTGCTCTCCCGGGCTACCACGGACCTGTCCGCGATCCGGCGGTTCGCCGGGTTCGGCATCGTCTTCTTCATCACCAACGTGGTGACGTTCGTCGCGGTGATCGCGCTGCTGATCCGGCTCAACTGGTGGCTCGGCCTGCTCACCGGCTGCGTGTTCCTGCCCGTGCTGGCGATCTGCACCCGCTTTGAGCGGCGGTACCGGGTGCTGTCCCGGCGCGCCCAGGACCAGGAAGGCGACCTGGCCACCTACGTCGAGGAGGCCGCGACCGGCATCCGGGTGCTCAAGGCGCTCGGGCGCCGCGACGAGGCGGCCGCCCGGCACGCCGGCCAGGCCTCGCTGGTGCGCACGACCCAGATACAGAAGGCCCGGTTGCGCGGCACCTTCTGGGCCGGCCTCGACCTGGTGCCGAACGCGGTCATCGGCCTGATCCTGCTGCTGGGCGCGCTCGCGGTCAGCCAGGGCACGCTGACCCTCGGCGGCCTGGTCGCGTTCATCACGCTCACGCTGCAGCTGGTGTGGCCGATCGAGGCGATGGGGTACATCCTGGCCTCCGGGCAGGAAGCCGCGACGGCGGCGCAGCGGATCTACGAGATCTTCGACACCGAGCCGGCCATCACCGACCGCGGCGGGCGCCCGCCCGGCAGCCGGCCAGGGCCGCGCGGCCGGCAGGGCCGGCTCCGTCTTCGACCACGTGACCTTCTGCTACCCGGGCGCCGCCGCGCCGGTGCTGCGCGGGGTCAGCCTGGAGCTCGAGCCCGGCGAGACGGTCGCCCTGGTCGGCGCGACCGGATCGGGCAAGACCACGCTGCTGCAGCTGGTGCCGCGGCTGGCCGAGGTGTCCGGCGGGGCCATCCGGCTGGACGGCACCGACATCCGCGACCTGCCGCTGGCCGACCTGCGCGCCAGGTCGGCTGTGCCTTCGAGGATCCGACCCTGTTCTCGGCCAGCGTGCGCGAGAACGTCAGCTACGGCGCGGCCGGCGCGGACGAGGACGCGATCCTGGCCGCGCTGGCCGCGGCCCAGGCCGGACTTCGTCGCCGACCTGCCCTGGGGGCTGGACACCAGGATCGGCGAGCAAGGGCATGGCGCTGTCCGGCGGGCAGCGCCAGCGGGTGGCGCTCGCCCGCGCCATCCTGGCCCGGCCCGCAGTCCTGCTGCTCGACGACCCGCTGTCAGCGCTCGACGTGCACACCGAGGCCAAGGTCACCGCGCGCGCTCGGCCGAGGTGCTGGCCGCGTCCACCGGGCTGGTGGTGGCGCACCGGCCGTCCACCGTGCATGCTGGCCGACCGGGTGGCGCTGCTCGACGACGGCGTCATCGCCGCCCTCGGCTCGCACCATGAGCTGCTCGCCACCGAGGCCCGCTACCGGGAGCTGATGAGCGCCGCGGCCCCGCCGAGGACCAGCAGACGACCGGACCGCGGCCTGGACCCCGACAGGACCCGGACCTGACGCAGGCCCGGACGATGCCGCAGGGCCGGCGCCGCAGGCGCCCGCGGCCCCGGCCGCAGGCCTGGCGCGGCATCGCGGCCGAGGACGCCGACGACATCCCCGCGAGCCTGGCGCCACTGCTCCGGCGGCGGGGCCGGCGCCTGCTGCAGGACCTGCTCGCGCCCGCACCGTGGCCGGGTCGCGCCGATCCTCGTGCTGATCGTGACCGCCAACCTCGCGGCGCTGGCCGGGCCCGTGGCTGGTCGGCGTCGGGATCGACCGGATCCCGCAGCTGACCGACTCCCACGACGCGGCGCCGCTCGCCGTCATCATCGCCGCCTTCGCCGTGGCCGTGGTCATCCAGGCGGTCACCACCAGGTCCTTCATCGCCGCGATCGGCAGGCCTCGGCGGCGACGTGGTGCTTGAGCTGCGGCGCCGCCTGTTCGCCCACTTCCAGCGGCTGCCGGTCTCGTTCCACGAGCGCTACACGTCCGGCCGGGTCATCTCCCGCCAGGTCTCCGACATCGACTCGATCTCCGACCTGTTCGACGAGGGCCTGGACTCGCTGGTGTCCGCCGTCTTCTCGCTGCTGCTGGTCGGCGCCGGGATGCTGCTGCTCGACTGGCCGCTGGCGCTGGTCGTGATGGCCGGCTTCGCGCCGCTGACCTGGCTGACCGCCTGGTTCCGGCGCGAGTCGGCGATCGCCTACCGGCGGACCAGGGAGACCATCGCGCAGGTCATCGTGCACTTCGTGGAGACCTTCGGCGGCATCCGCGCGGTGCAGGCCTTCCGCAGGGAACGCCGGAACGAGGAGATCTTCGGCGAGCTCAACGCCGACTACGCCGCCGCCAGCCTGCGCTCGTCGCGGCTGATCGCCATCTACTCCCCTGGCATCACCCTGGTCGGCAACCTGGCCATCGGCGCGGTGCTGCTCTACGGCGGGCTCCGGGTCATCGACGGCGACATGCAGATCGGGCGTGCTGGTCACCTTCCTGCTCTACCTGCAGCGCTTCTTCGACCCGCTGCAGGACCTCTCGCAGTTCTACAACACGTTCCAGTCAGCCGCGGCGGCGCTGGAGAAGATCTCCGGTGTGCTCGACGAGGCCCCGGCCGTGGCCGAGCCGCTGGCCCCGGCCCGGCTTCGCGAGCCCGCGGACCCGGCCCGCAGCGGGCGAACGGTGCGATTCGAGTCGGTCCGGTTCGGCTACCGCGACGCGCCGGTGCTGCCCGGCCTGGACCTGACCATCCCGGCCGGCCAGACCGTGGCCATGGTCGGGGCCACCGGCGCGGGCAAGACGACCATCGCGCGGCTGATGGCCCGCTTCTACGACCCGGACCAGGGCCGGGTGCTGCTGGACGGCATCGACCTCCGGCGGCTGTCCGAGCCGTCCCTGCGCCGTGAGATCGTCCTGATCACCCAGGAGAACTTCCTGTTCAGCGGCACCATCGCGGACAACATCGAGCTCGGCAGGCCGGGGGCGTCGCGGGCCGAGATAGAAGCGGCCGCGCGGGCCATCGGCGCGCACGCGTTCATTTCGCGCGCTGCCGGCCGACTACGACGAGCAGGTCGGCAAGCACGGCGGGCGGCTGTCCGCCGGGCAGCGGCAGCTGATCTCGTTCACCCGGGCGTTCCTGGCCGCGCCCGCCGTGCTGGTGCTCGACGAGGCGACCTCGCTGCTCGACATCCCCAGCGAACGGCTGGTGCAGCGGGCCCTGCGCACGATCCTGGCCGGGCGCACCGCCCTGATCATCGCGCACCGGCTGTCCACGGTGCAGATCGCCGACCGGGTGCTAGTGATCTCCGGCGGCCGGATCGTGGAGGATGGGCCGCCGGGCAGGCTCCTGGCCGAGGGCGGTGAGTACTCCGCCCTGCACGCGAGCTGGCAGGAGAGCCTCGCCTGAGCTGGGCCAGGGTGAGAGCATGGGGCCGATGGCCGCTGACGATGTCCCGCGCTGGCCGGGCCGCCCGCCCGGCCGGCTCCGGGTCCGGGCGCGTGGCAGGGCCCCGGTCAGGAAGATTGTGATCGGCGCCGGCCTGGCCGTCTACTCCTGGATCGCCGCCAGCACCGTGCCGTTCACCAGGAACGCCCTGCTGGTCGTGCTGCTGCCGGGAGCGGTGGTGGCGGTGCTGGCTTACGGGCGCCCGGTCCGGCGCATCCCCCCGCCGGACAGCATCGACGTGGCCGGCTTCTCCTACTGGGCGGTGTGCATCATCGCCTTGTTCGAGTGGGAGGCGGCCGCGTTCCGGGACAACTCGCTGTGGTGGCACCCGTCGCTCACCGCGCTGATCGACCCGATGCTCGGCGCGCGCCCGGTCAAGGCCGCCGGGATCCTGGTCTGGCTGGTCACCGGCTGGGCTCTGGTAAGGCGGTGACAGGTCCGTGGTGACCCGCGTGATCACGGTCGTCGGCTTCGCCGCGGTCATCCTCGCCTTGTTCGTGCTGGAGTTCCTCGCCCGGGGGAAGGGCTCGCGGATCCCCACGCTCGGCGAATGGCTCGGCTACGTGATGCGGCCGCGGGCAGGCCGGCTGCTGATCCTGCTCGGCTGGCTGTGGCTCGGCTGGCACTACTTCTCCCGGTAGCGGCGGCCCCGGGCGCGTCCGCTAGGCTGGCCCCGTGATCATGCGTCGCAGCCAAGTCAGCGGCACTGCCGAGGCCGAGTACGCGGCCGATACCGCGCTCGCCGCGCAGTTCGACGAACTGCTCGCGGCGGCGCGCTCCGCCGAGCAGACCTTCCGCGACGCGCAGGCCCGCAGCCAGCCGATCAGCGAGCTGTATCCGCTGGCCAAGCGGCTTGACACGGCGCTGACCGACGCGGTGCACGCCGCGTACGCCGCGCAGCGCGTCGAGACCGGCCCGCGGGGTTACGAGGACCGGATCTACCGGCGCAAGGCCCTGGCCCGGTCGGCGGTGCACGCCTGGCGGGACGAGGCAGAGCGGCTGCTGACGCTGCGCGAGACGCACCGGCTCGGCATGCCGCCGGAGCCGCGCACCGACCTCCCGTCCGCCGAGGCGGTCCCGTACGTGATCAGCTGAGCCAGTTCCGCCGGGCGCCGGCGTGTCGCCTTCCCGGCGTGCCCGGCCGTGGTACAGGCTGGGTGCAGGCGGTAACAGCAGGTAGCACTCTCGTGCCGGAGCGCGTAACCCGCGTGACTATCGAAAGCTACAAAGGGTGGTGCGGAAAACCGTCACAACGGGCCATGCCGTACTCGGCAGTAATGCTGGCACAGTAGGGTGTGATCAAGACCACAACGGATACTGACCCAGGAGGCACGAGCATGTGCCCGCATACGCCACCGTGCCCGGACGCGAGTCGCCCGGACCGCGAGGCGGCCCGAACCATCATCAGCCACCCCGAGCAGGGCTGGAGCCTGCTCTGTAACGGCATTGTCGCATTTGAGGACACGGGGGAACTGCTCCCCGATGGGGAGCTCATAGCGCCGCACCGGCCGACCGACCTGATCTCGCAGTCGGCGCGCGGCGCCAGGCGGCAGGAATCACCGGCCGAGGACTCGCATTCGCCCGCGGCCTAGCCTTCGGCACGCCCGGCCCGCACCAGCATCTCGCTGAGCCAGGACTCGACTGTCTCCCGGATTTGCTGCGGCTGCCCGGACAGCGCGTGCGTCTCGCCCGGCAGCACGACCACGCGGGAAGCGTCCGCGCTGTCCGGCACGCCGAACGGGTCGCGATCCCCGTTCACCACGAGCACGGGAACGTCGGCCTGGCGCAGTTCGTCCGCGCGCGAGCGCTCGGGCCGGCCGGGCGGGTGCAGCGGGAAGGCCAGCGCCACGACGGCCCGCGCGCCTGCGGCCCGGGCCGTGCGGCAGGCCACCCGGGCGCCGTTGCTGCGGCCACCTTGCACCAGCGGGATCCCCGGGAACCCGGGCCGCAGCGCCTCGACGATCTCCAGCCACGCCGCGTCCTGCCGGGCCGGCGAGCCGGGCGCGCGGGCTCCCCGGACCCGGTACGGCTGCCGTACCCGGGCTACCGCGGCGCCCAGCCGCAGGCCGGCGTCCCGCGCGGCGAGCAGGTCCGGGCTGTCCACGCCACCGCCGGCGCCGTGCGTCAGCACCAGGAGGAACCCCGGGCGGCCTGGCCCGTCACGCTGATCCAGCTCGGCCCGCGCCAGCCCGCCGCCGGTCACGATCTCCATCCCGGGCAGCGTAGCCGCCCGCGCGCCGCGACCGCTGGTCAGGGCAGGCCGGACACGCCAACGGCCTCAAGCTGCTGGGAGGTGAAGTTGCCGACCAGCAGCGTCCGGCCGTCCGGCTCCAGCGCCATCTGGCGCGGGAATCCGCCGGCCACCAGGTACCCGAGCAGCGCAGGCCGCCCGGCCAGCGCCGCCGGCACGCTGACCAGCGCCAGGCTCGATGAGGCGCCCGAGGCCTGGAACCGGTTGGAATCAGCCACCACGATCCGCGTCCCGTCGTCGACCAGGGCCAGGCCGACCGGCGCCTCGCCGACCTTGACGCTGGCGATCAGCGCCCGCGCCGGGTCGGTGCGCAGCCGGGGCGCCGAGAAGCCCAGCAGCCGGTCGCTCTCCCGGGCGGTGACCCAGACCACACCGCCGTCCGCGGAAGTGATCACCCGGACCGCGCCGCACCCGGCCTGCACCGTGGACACCACCGAGGCCGTGGGATCGGTCTCCGCCCGGCGCAGGCTGATCACCGTCAGCGTGCCCTCGCCGCCGGGCAGGCCGGGTGACGGCCGGGCGCCGAGCGCGACTTCGCTGGTCGCGTACAGCCACCGGCCATCCGGCGACACCGCCAGCCCGACCGGGGCCAGGCCGACTGGGATCGTGCCGACGAAGTCGGCTGGGCCGAAGCCGCTGGCCAGCGCGCGCTGCAAGTTAAACACCGCTATGTCAGCGCTGTTCTCGAGGCTGACGAACACGAACCTGCCGTCGGGCGACACCGCCACCTCGATCGCTCCGCCGCCGGATCCGCTGCCCAGGGTTCCGAGCACCGCGCCCGGCTGCCCGCTCTCCGCGCGGCTGACGCTGATCACCGCGGCGCCGTTGGCGTCGTCGGCGGCCAGGAGATAGCGGCCGTCGCGGGTCAGCGCCTCGCCCAGCGGCTGCTGCCCCGTGTACACCTGCCGGACCAGGGAGGGAAGGGTCGAGCCGCCGATCCGGTACGCGCCAACCGTCCCGTTGCCGGGGAGCGAGACGAAGGCCCAGCGGCCGTCGGCGGTGACCGTCACCCCGAACGGCGTTCCCGGAACCGGCTCCATCGGCGTCGACACGGTACCTAGCGCCGGCCCGGCCGCCACCGCGGTGCTGCAGCCGGGCACGTGGGCGGTCACCGTCACCGGGGCCGCGGAGGCCGGACGTGCCGACCCGGTGCCGGGCGAGGCCGCCGCGGGGGTCTCCATGCGCCCCGTGGCCGGACGGGTTCCGGTCGAGCAGCCCACGGCAGCCACGGCCACCACGGCGGTCACGAGGACCAGCGGCGATCTCACCTGTCCAGGGTAGGCCGCCGGCCGCCGACCCGGGCGGACGCTAGCCGCCGCCACGGACCGGCCGGCGCTTCGCGCAGCGCCGCCCCCGTCACCCGTGCTACCGCCGGGCGGGCCCCGCCTCGCTGCGGCTCCGGCCACGCGGCTATACCTTCGTGCCGCCCGTGCCCGGCCGACCGCGGCGGCCCGCCCCGCGGCTACACGTTAAGGATCTTCTTGAGGTACTGGCCGGTGTAGCTGTCGTCGACGAGGGCGACTTGTTCGGGGGTGCCGGTGGCGATGACGTCGCCGCCGCGGGAGCCGCCTTCGGGGCCCAGGTCGATGACCCAGTCCGCGGTCTTGATCACGTCGAGGTTGTGCTCGATCACGATGACCGTGTTCCCGGCGTCCACCAGCCGGCCGAGCACCCCGAGCAGCTTGCGGATGTCGTCGAAATGCAGCCCCGTGGTGGGCTCGTCGAGCACGTAGATCGTCCGCCCGGTCGAGCGGCGCTGCAGCTCCGAGGCCAGCTTGACCCGCTGCGCCTCCCCCCCGGACAGCGTCGGCGCGGGCTGGCCCAGCCGCACGTACCCCAGGCCCACGTCCACCAGCGTCGCCAGGTGCCGGGCGATCGCCGGGATCGCCCCGAAAAACCCGGCCGCCTGCTCGATCGGCATGTCCAGCACGTCAGCGATCGTCTTGCCCTTGTAATGCACCTGCAGCGTGTCAGTGTTGTACCGGGCCCCGTGACACACCTCACACGGCACGTACACATCCGGCAGGAACTGCATCTCGATCTTGATCGTGCCATCCCCCGCGCACGCCTCACACCGCCCGCCCTTGACGTTGAACGAGAACCGGCCCGGCTGATAACCCCGCACCTTCGCCTCGGTCGTCTGCGCGAACAACCGCCGCACGTGATCAAACACCCCGGTATACGTAGCCGGGTTCGACCGCGGCGTGCGCCCGATCGGGCCCTGATCCACGTGCACCACCTTGTCCAGCTGCCCCATCCCGGTCACCCGGGTGTGCCAGGCCCGGCACGACCCGGGTGCCGTGCAGCTCCTTGGCCAGCGCGCTGTACAGGATGTCGTTGACCAGCGTCGACTTACCCGACCCGGACACCCCGGTCACCGCGATGAAACACCCCAGCGGGAACGCCACGTCCACCCCGCGCAGGTTATGCTCAGCCGCCCCCCTGACCACCACCTCCCGGCCCCTAGACCGCGCCCGGCGCTCCTTAGGCAGCGGAATGGACTCCCGCCCGGTCAGGTACGCCCCGGTCAGCGACTCACCGCTGGCCAGCAGCTGCTCCAGCGGCCCGGACACCACGATATTCCCGCCGTGCTCCCCCGCCCGCGGGCCGATATCCACCACCCAGTCCGCCGCGCGGATCGTGTCCTCATCATGCTCCACCACGATCAGCGTGTTACCCAGATCCCGCAGCCGCACCAGCGTCTCCAGCAACCGGTGATTATCACGCTGATGCAACCCGACCGACGGCTCATCCAGCACGTACAACACCCCCACCAGGCCCGAGCCGATCTGCGTAGCCAGCCGGATCCGCTGCGCCTCCCCCCCGGCCAGCGTCGCCGACGCCCGGTCCAGCGTCAGGTAATCAAGCCCCACATCCAGCAGAAAGCCCAGCCGGGAGTTGACCTCCTTGGCCAGGATCCGCCCCGCGATCTGCTGGTCCCGCTCGGACAGCTCGAGCTCGAGCAGGCGCTTGGCCAGCTCGCCGATGGGCAGCGCGCAGAACTCGGCGATGGACTTCGGCCGTCGACGGTCACCGCGAGCGACACCGGCTTCAGCCGGGCGCCGTGGCAACCGGGCAAGGCACCTCGCGCATGAACCCGGCGAACCGCTCCCGGCTGGAGTCGCTCTCCGCCTCGGAATGCCGCCGCTCGATGTACGGGATCGCGCCCTCGAAGTGCGTGTAGTAGGAGCGCTCCCGGCCGTACCGGTTCTTGTACCGGACGTGCACCTGCTTGTCGTAGCCGCGCAGCAGCGCGGTGCGGGCCGCCGCGGGCAGCCGGTCCCAGGGCGTGTCGACGTTGAACCCGAGCGCGTCGCCCAGCGCCTCCATCAGCCGCAGGAAGTAGTCGCTGACGTGCCCGCCGCTCCACGGCCCGACCGCCCCCCCGGCCAGCGTCAGGTCCGGGTCCGACACCACCAGCTCGGGATCGACCTCCATCCGCGTGCCCAGCCCCGTGCAATCCGGGCAAGCCCCCCACGGCGAGTTGAACGAAAACGACCGCGGCTCCAGCTCGTCAAACGACAAGTCATCGTAAAGACACGCCAGATGCTCAGAGAACATCCGCTCCCGGTGCGGGTCACCCTCCGCCAGATCCACGAAATCGAGCACCACCACCCCGCCCGACAACACCAGCGCGGTCTCCACCGAGTCCGTCAGCCGCCGCCGGGCCGACTCCTTCACCTCCAGCCGGTCGACCACCACCTCGATGTCGTGCTTCTCATACTTCTTCAGCGCCGGCAACCCGCCCCCCGCGCCGACGCTGTCCAGCCTGATCACCGCCCCGTCGACCCGGGCCCGGGAATAACCCTTGGCCTGCAGGTCACGCAGCAACTCCCCGTACTCGCCCTTACGGCCGCGCACCACCGGCGCCAGCACCTGAAACCTGGTCCCCTCCGCCAGCTCCAGCACCCGGTCCACGATCTGCTGCGGGCTCTGCCGCGCGATCGGCCGCCCGCACACCGGACAATGCGGCCTGCCCACCCGGGCATACAGCAACCGCAGGTAGTCATACACCTCGGTGATCGTGCCCACCGTCGAACGCGGGTTACGCCCCGCCGCCTTCTGGTCAATCGACACCGCCGGCGACAGCCCGTCGATGAAATCCACGTCCGGCTTGTCCATCTGCCCCAGGAACTGCCGCGCATACGCCGACAGCGACTCCACATACCTCCGTTGCCCCTCCGCGAAGATCGTGTCAAACGCCAGGCTCGACTTCCCCGACCCCGACAACCCGGTAAACACGATCAGGGCATCACGCGGCAGGTCCAGCGAGACATCCCTCAGGTTATGCTCGCGCGCACCACGGACCACGAGACGATCAGCCACTTTGAACTCAGTGCTCCAATAGGGACGTGGCGCCTGCAAGGCATCGGACCCAAGGGATGACCGGATCGGCGTTCATCTGCGATGGCGCCGACTCCGCAGCGCCTCAGCCATGCCCTTGATCTGCCGCAATCCACGCGCCAAGGCATGACAAGCCCTTCATCCCGAATACCAGCAACAAAAACGGAGCGCCAGAGATTCCGTTTAGGTACTGACTGTCACGGTCGAAACCGTCGCTGGACGTCGCCTGCTGTCGCCCGATGAGGAACTCAGGACGGTCCTCGACGGCAGCGCCCAACCGATTCACCTGCATAATGGTTCGTCACAAGTCAGTGGGAGGCATATCGTGACAGATCGTCGCAGTGGGCGGGAGTTGTCGGTTCTGGTCCGTGCGGAGTCAGGCATGCCTGGCACCGGCCAGCCCGCGCGCTGACAGGGCTAAGGCTCGTTGCCATGCTCGTCGAGAACGCGGATCTGCCGCCTGGCTCACGATGACCCGGCCTTTGCCGGCGAACAGTTCCACGAGGTCCTCGATGACCTGGCCAGCCGGAGCTGGCTGGTTCGCTCTGACCTGGGCTACCTGGTGCTCGGCCGCGAGCCGGGCATGGCGCTGCTGAAGGACCGGCGGCTGTCGTTTCCCGCGGTCGAATTGCTGGAGCTGCAGGGGCTGACCGACGGGATCATCTACGATGCCACGACTAAAGGCCTGATGGCACAGTCCGGCCAGCCGCATGCCCGCCTGCGCCGGCTGGTGAGCGCGGCCTTCACGCCGCGCCAGTCGAGCGGTTGCGCCCTCGCCTGCGCGCGTACCTGGCTGGCCTGTGGCAGGACATTGCCCAGACGGGCAGGTGCGACGTCGTCACGGCCCTGGCCCGGCCGCTGCCCTCGATGGCCATCGCCGAGTTGCTCGGCGTCCCCGGCGACGCCGCGCTGCTGGCCCGGTGGTCGGCCAGCTTGCAGGCAGTGTTCGACATGGACATGACAGCCAAGCGCTCTGAGATCGAGGCAGCCAACCAGGACGTCCGGGATTACGTGCTCGACCTAGTGGCCAGGCGGCGGCAGCAGCCAGGCGAGGACCTTGTCTCCGCGCTGGCTCATCACGAGCAAGATGGTGACCGGCTCAGTGATGACGAGATCGTCACCCTAGCGAGCTCGGTGATCGCTGGCGGCACCGATACCAGCGAGTCGCAGCTGGCACACGGCCTGCGGCTGTTCGCTGGCCATCCCAGCCAGTGGGATCGGCTGGGGGCCCGGCTCTTGCGGAGCAGGCCTGCCAGGAAGTGCTGCGCTTCGAGCCGATCGTGCCGTTCACGGCCAGGCTGGTTCGGGAGGAGCTGGAATTCGCGGGGATCGTCTTCCCGGTGGGGACAGTCATCTTCGTCTGCGCGGCCACCGCTAACCGTGACCCACTGACGTACGCAGATCCAGGCCGTTTCGACATCATGGCCGACCGAGGCGGCGCGCAGGTGGTTACCTTCGGCTTCGGCGCGCACTTCTGCGCCGGCGCGAACCTGGCACGCGCCGAGATCATCGAAGCGCTGGCATTCCTGGCCCCCCGCATGCGACACCTGCAGCCCGACGGCGAGGCTGTCTTCGGCACGCCGACCGGAATCTACTCGATGCGCAGCCTGCCAGTTCGCTTTACCCCGCGCGAGCCCGGCTGAGCCCGGGTGGCAGCGGTTCATCGGCGTCGGGCGCCTCGATCTCGAGGTGGGGGATCCACCTGAGCCATCGGGGCAGGTACCAGCTGCGGTGGCCGAGGAGGCTTAGGGCGCTGGGCAGGATGACCATGCGGATGAGCGTGGCGTCCAGGAGCAGGGCGGCGGCGACACCGAATCCCATCTGCTGGAACATGACGAGTTGTCCGCGGGCGAAGCCGCTGAATACGGCGACGATGATGAGGGCGGCCCCGGTGATGATCCTGGCCGTGGAGGCGACTCCGTCGGTGACCGCTTCGCGGGTGGAGCCGGTCTGGTCGTAGCGCTCTTTGATCCGGCTCATGAGGAACACCTGGTAGTCCATGGATAGGGCGAACAGGACCGAGAACAGGAACAACGGCACCCATGCGTCGATGGCGGTCACCTGCTGGAACCCGAAGACGCTCGCGCCGATCCCGTGCAGGAAGACAAGGGTCAGGAGCCCGTACGCGGCGCCGGCCGACAGCAGGTTGAGCACGATCGACAGGCCGGCCACGACCACGGACCGGAACGCGAGCGTGAGGAGCAGGAAGCTCAGGCCTAGTACGAAGATCAGCACGTACGGGGTGGGAGCGCTGACGGCGTGGAGGTAGTCGGCGGTCTCGGCGGTCTTGCCGCCCACGTAGACCTGGGTGGAGGAGCTGGCGAAGGCAGCCGGGATCAGGTGCTGGCGCAGGTCCATCACGGCGGCGACGTCACGGCTGGACACCGCGTCGCCCTGGATGGGGACGGTCAGGGCCAGCACGTGACCGCGGGGTGCGGCCTGGATGGTCCCGGGCCCGAAGCGCGGGTCAGCGGCCAGGGTCGCCTGCAGCCTGGCCAGGTCGGTGTGGTCGGTGTGGCTGCTGCCCTGGGTGACGATCTCGACCGGGTTGGGGTCCTGGCCTGGAAAGTACCTGGCGACGGCCAGGTAGCCCTGCTTGGAGGGCAGCGAGTCAGGCAGGGTGGCAACGCCGCTCTGGCCGATGTGCAGGCCGAGCACCGGGACCGCGGCGAGGAGCATGAGGCCGCCGATAACGGCGAGGCTGACGACCGGGCGGCGGATGACCCTGGTGATCACCGGCCGCCAGACGCGTCCCCCGTCGGCGCCGGCCCGGCCCAGACGGGTTCCGACGAGGGGTATCGGCAGGGCGTTGATGCGATCGCCGAGCAGGCTGAGGACTGCGGGAAGTAGCGTGAGAGCGGCGGCGACCGACACGACGCCGACGATGATGGCGCCGGCGGCCATGCTGCGCAGGACGTTGACCGGTACCAGGAACAGGCCGAGCAGCGCGATCACGAAGGTCGTGCCGCTGAAGAGCACGGCCCGGCTGGCGGTCGCGGCGGTCATCGCGATGGCGGCGTCCTTATCGAGCCTCCGGTCGCGTTCCTCCCGGAAACGGGAGATAACGAAGAGCGAGTAGTCGATGCCGAGCGCCAGGCCCATGCCGGTCATCATGTTCACGATGAAGACCGACAGGCTGAACTCCTGCGCGACGATCGTGGCGATCCCGAGCCCGACGATGATCGACGCCAGGGCCATGAGCATGGGCGTGAGTCCGGCGATCACGGCCCCGAACACGAGCATCAGGACGACGATGGAGATCGGCAGCCCGAAGCCGATCTCGCCGTTACGCAGGTCGCTGGAGGACAGTGTGGTGAAGTCGTTGCCGACCGTGTGGTCCCCGGTGACCGCGACGGCGAAGCCGCCTGCGCCGTTGGCGGCTCGCACGGTGCTCACGACGGGTTTGATGTCTGCATCGCTCGCCGCGTGCAGCCCGATCAGGGCAGCGTGCCCTCCGGCTGAGACGAGCGGGCTGCCGGGGGCGAGATCGGCCCGGACACCGCTGATGCCAGGATCGGAGCGCAGCCGGGCGGCCAGGTCGCCGACGACGGACCGGAACGCTGCGCCGCTGGCCGTGGCGGTCTTGGAGCTGACCACGATGACGTCGGTCGGCTGCCGGCCGGCGCTACCGCCGGTGGCTTGGTTGTAGAGGGTCTCGGCCTGGCTGGACGGGGTCGTCCCGATCACGTGCGCGGTGCTGGTCAGGCCGTGCAGCGAGGTAGCGGCCAGGCCCAGGGACAGCAAGACGAGCAGCCCCCAGGCGAACAGCGTCCGGCGTGGCCGCCGGGAACTGACCGACGCGAGGCGCCCGGTCAGGCCCCGCGAGGCGGCGGGGGGTGGCTGGCTGACGGGGCCGGGTGCGGCTGAAGGGTGGGGCGCAACGGGCGTTGTCATGGCGTCTCCTTGGCGGTGGCTCCTTGCTGAGCCGAAGGGCCTGGCCGGTTTTCTTAGATGTGAGCGGCGGTCCGGCGTCAGCGTGCGGCGGGCGGCCAGTCGAGCGGGCCGATCTCTACGTCGGCGAGGTCGGCGTAGATGAGGAACTTGAACGGGTCGAACTGCTCACCTGGTGATCCACCTGGCGGGGGCATTGTCAGGCTGCCGTCTCGGCAGGCCAGGGGGAATGTGACTGCCCGACTGTTCTTCTGCCGGCGCGGTCACCGGCACGGGCGGGCGCCTTGGCCCGGACGACATCCGGGTTTCGCGGGTCGGGCGGTAGGGCCTGACCCCAGTCGCGCTCGCGCCGGGCCCTCGGTCTCTGGATACGGATGGGCTTCATCTGTCATCTCCTCGGCCAGTCGCCATGTCCGGGCCCGGTCAACAAGTAGCCCTGGTCCTGTTCGGGGGCTGGTTCTTCAAGGGACGGTATGAGCCGCCGTCGCGGTGGGCGTCACCCGAAGGTGCGCACGCGGTGGAATCTTCCGCGGCTGACCCCGGGGCACGACAGTGCGGCCGGGCAGCCCCCGGGCACGACGGTGCCGGCCGGGTCGGGCAGCGGGTGCCGGGTTAGGGAATCAGGCCGAGCTGGCGGGCCCGGGTCACGGCCTCGGTGCGGTTGGCCGCGCCGAGCTTGCCCAGCAGGTGGCTGACGTGCTTTTTCACCGTGTCGAGGCTGACCACCAGCTGCTCGGCGATGCGCGGGTTCGGCGTGCCCGCGGCCAGCAGCGCCAGCACCTCCAGCTCCCGGGCGGTCAGCTGCTCCACCAGGCCCGGCACCACCGCGGCCGCGCCGCGCCCGGCGCCCGCCGCGCCGGGCTTTTCGCCGAACGCCCCCAGCACCCGGGCCAGGCAGCCAAGCGGGACACTGCGGGCCGCGGCCTGCTCTGCCCGCTGGGCTGCGACCAGCGCGCCTAGCAGCGCGGCCATCGGCGGGCCCTCGTCGGCGAACACCCGGACATAACCCTGCGGGCAGGCTAGCGTGAGCGCCCCGGCCAGGGCGTCCATTGCGGCGTTCTTTTCGCTGACGGCCGCCAGCGCGAGCGCCTGCAGCGCCTGGATCTCGATGACGCTGCCCGCCCGGTCTTGGCTGACGGCCGCCGCGTGCAGCCGGTCCAGCAGCGCGAGTGCCGCGCCGGGGCGGTCCTGGGCGAGCAGCACCCGGGCCAGGACCAGGTACTCCGGCTCCCGCGGATAGCCGGGTTCGTCCGGGCCGAGGCCGCGCTGCTGTGCCCAGCGGGCGGCCGCGGCGACCTGGCCCTGGGCCAGCTGCAGCCGGGCCCGCTGCGCCGGGACCGGGTTGAGCAGGCCGGCCACGCCCGGGCCCGGCCCGGCCTGCGCGGCCTCTTCCATCGCCTCCCGGGCGCGGACCGCGTCGCCCTGGGCCTGCCGGATCCACGCCAGCGTGGCCAGGCCAGTGGCCAGCGGCTGGGTGAAGTTCATCTGGCGGCATGCCCCGATTCCCTCACTGACGTGCCGGAGGGCCGTGTCGAGCTCGTTCCGCTGGTAGGCCACCTCGGCCAGGCCCACATACGCGATGCCCGCGGCGGGCAGGGCAGTCCGGCCGGTCGCCGCGGCGTCCTCGAGCGCCTGCCGGTAGGTGCCGGCCGCGGTGTCCAGGCGGCCCTGGGCCCGCTGGACCTCGCCGAGGTCCTTGTAGCCCCAGGCAGTCATGGTGGGCTGGCCGGCCGCCCGCCCCGGGGCGATGCTCGACGACAGCGCACGCTCGGCCTCTGCAAGCTGGCCGCGCAGCCACTCGGCCACGCCCAGGTACCCGTTGGCGTGGGATGTCAGCACCCACTCGTCCTCGCCGACCTCGGCAAGGGTCCGGCGGCCGAATGTGATCGCACGTTCGGCGTCGCCATGGAGCACGGCGAGGAGGGTGCGCCCGAGCGCGATCGCCGCCGGCACGTTGGCCAGGTGGCTCGCGGCCCGGCCGACAGAAGGCTCGAACGGCTCATCGGCCACTCCCGGAGCGCTTGCCAGCGCGTGCTCGGCGGCATCCAGCGCGACCTCGGCCGCCCCCACGCGGTGGCTGAGGAGAGCCAGGCGCGCCTGGGCCAGCAGCAGCCGCGGCCGCGAGCCGGCCAGTCCGGCGGGCAGCGCCGCAAGCCACCGTTGCAGGGTCGCGCCTTCGCTGCGCAGGAGAAACGCGTCGGCGTGCCGCTCGACCAGCCGCGCCGCCCAGGCCGGGTCCCCGGCGGCCAGGGCGTGGCGCACCGCGTCGTCGGCGAGGCCATGCTCCTCTGACCAGCCGGCCGCGGCCCGGTGAAGGCTTGCCACCCGGCCAGGCCGTTGCTGCTGCAGCCGGGCGCGGAGCAGGTCGGCGAACAGGTGGTGGTAGCGCCACCAGCCGCGCACTTCGTCCAGCGGCACCAGGAACAGGCCGTCCCGCTCCACCCGCTCCAGCATCGCCTGGCTATCAGTGCGACCGGTGACCGCATCACACAGCCCGCCGGACAGGCGTTCCAGCAGCGAGGTTTCCAGCAGGAAGGTGCGCAGCTCCTCTTGCTGGCGGTCCAGCACCTCCTCGCCCAGGTAGTCCAGGACATAGCGGTGGCTGCCACTGAACGCCGCCACGAACCCGGCGGGATCCGCCTGCCCCGCCAATGAAAGGGCGGCCAGCTGCAGGCCGGCCACCCACCCCTCGGTGCGGGCGGCCAAAGCCGCCACCGCCGCGGCGGGCAGGTCAGCACCAGCCGATTCGCGGAGCAGGGTCGCCGCCTCCTCCGCGCTGAAGCGCAGGTCGGCGGTGCGCAGCTCGGCCAGTTGCGCGCCGGCCCGCAGCCGGGCCAGCGGCAGCGGCGGGTCGGCCCGGCTGGCCAGCACCAGGTGCAGGCCCGGCGGCAGGTGCTCCAGCAGGAACGCCAGCGACGCGTGCACCGGCTGGGCGTCGATCAGGTGGTAGTCATCGAGGACCAGCAGCACCTCGCCGCCACCGCGCTGGGCGGCCAGCTCGTTGATCAGCGCCGTCACCAGCCCCTCGAAGGATGCCGGCGCCGGCGGCCCCAGCAGGAGGCCGACTCTCTCCCCGATCCCCGGGCGCGCCCGGTCCAGCGCGGCCACCGTGTGACGCCAGAACCGCACCGGGTCGTTGTCGGCCGCGTCCAGCGACAGCCAGGCCACCGGCCGGTTGCCAGACGGGGCCCAGTCGGCCAGCAGGGCCGTCTTACCGGACCCGGCCGGGGCGCACACCAGGATCAGCCGCCGCGCCAGCCCCTCGTCGAGCGCCTCCACCAGGCGCGGGCGGGGCACGAAGCCCGGCTGCGGGCGGGGCACGTGCAGCTTAGTGGCCAGCAGGACATCCTGCCCGGACACGGCGGCCCCGCGTGGGGCCGCCGCAGATGGCTCAGCCATTAGCGACCCACCCTCAGCACAACCAGCGACAGCCAGCCTCGCTACTGGTCGCGGACATTCTAACCGCCGGCCGACAGCCCCGGCGGCACTGTCGTGCCCGGCACCTCGCCGGAAGATTCCACCCGCACGGGCACCGTCGGGTGACGCCCAGAGCAGGGGGCCGTTCGTAGTGTGCCAGGAGAAACAAGACACCGACCGACCGGAGGGATGGCAATGGCTGTTCTCAGGCTTGGCAGGGACGCGGCAGGCCTGTGCGGCGGGCGCGATCGGTGCCACTGGGCCTCCCCCGCCGCTTCGGCAGTTGCGGCGCGGAGCTGGCCGGGCAATGGCTGCCGGGCGAGGGGATGAGCAGGCGTGAGCGACCCGGGGCGTCCCGCCCGGTATGAGATCCGCGTCGACGGCGTCCTCGATGACCGGTGGGCGGACTGGTTCGGCGGCCTCCAGGTCAGCAGCGACGGCACGCAGACGATCATCGCTGGCCTGCTCCCTGATCAGTGCGCGCTGCACGGGCTGCTCGCCAGGGTCCGCGATCTCGGCCTGTCCCTGATCTCGGTGCGCCAGCTGGGCGCTGGTGGCGCCGGAGATAAGGCGCAGCAATGACACGCGGTCTAGATCCGGAGCGGGTGAACAAATCGTTCGTCCTCCACCAGGGCACCGGCGGTGGCCGGGACCCTCGCGATCGCCACCGTCATCTGGCTACTCGGGCAAACCGTCGCCAGCAGGGCCGACGCCTAGCCAGGACCCGCATCCGGCACCCGGCGAGGTCATGAGTAGCCGCCCGGACACACCCAAAACAAAGGGAGATGACATGAACCCGCACCCGGACTCCCTACAGACCCCACATCGGCAGATCCACCCAAGTAAGCGAGGCCAGCCATGCGCCAGTCGTCGAGCTCACTATCGCCAGAAACCGCCCAGCAGCAGCCTCCACGGGCCCGCGCGCCGGTGGTGGAGCGGATCGCCGGGTGGAGCGCGCGGCACCGCCCGAACACCGCCCCCCCTACTACCTGGGCCACCCTGCCAGCCTATGGATCACCATCATGCGCCCGTGCCGTAGGCCCGCCGCATCCCTTCACTTGGTGGAAGCTGCCGCCAGCGGCGATAACCCAACCCGGGACTCCGGCATGCTTCAGCACAGTTGACTCCCGGCCATTGGCAAGGGGTTCAACCTCCGCGAGGGAAGCGGAGATCTTCGTGGCAGCTGATCGGCCACATGCCGTCATCACCGAGGCCTCATCGGGCATCGGTGCCGCCTTCGCCGCGCGCCTGGCGAGCGACGGCTATGACCTGACCCTGGTAGCCCGCCGCCGCAGCCGCTTGGCCGAGCTGGCACCCCGGCTGACCCAAGCCGTGCCGGTCACCGTCGAAGTGCATGCCGTGGACCTCACCGACCCCCGGGGGGCCTGCGTTCGGCCGAAGACCGGATCGCGGCGATTCGCCGGCTGGACCTGCTGGTCAACAACGCCGGGTATGGCCCGTTCGCCGGCGTGGATGCGGCCGTGGCCGCCGCGCCGATTGGCGTGCACGTGACCGCGCCGACCCGGCTCACCCGCGCCGCCGGCTACGCGATTAGGCCAGGATCCTGGGGAGCTGACGCCACGGCGTAACGAGCACGGCGGATTGGCGGCGCTTGTTGTTCCGCCTGCTTTGGTATGTACGCTACCCACCGTGACCATGCCGGGCATGCGCTCAACCGCCAATAGGAACTCTCCCTGCCGAATCTGAACGGCCGAGAGCTGAGCCGGCCGCGCGACTGGCGGTATGCAGATCGCCCGGTTCGGTGCGTCCTCGGACCTACGGCACGGCGGACGGCTATCAGTGCAGGGTCACGGGCTGCCCGGGCTGCAAGAGGGTCAGCATGCGAAGGCCAGCGACGCGCTGGCCGAGCCACGCGCAGCTGCATTTGTCGGCTAGCCACCGATGAACCATTGCGCATCTTGCGGCCGCCCGGTGATAGTCCACGACGTCGTTCGGGGTGATCTCGGCGACGTGGTTGCCCGTGTGCAGCATGATCTTGCTGATCACCACCACGGTACTCGCGAGTGAACTTCGCCGGCCACCGCGCCCGACGAGTTAACACCCCCGGCGGATTCCTCCTGCCGGGGCGCTTTGGCAATGGCCGCGATGGCGGTGCCGGGGCTCGGCCGCTGATCTACAGCAGCGGCCGCGATGGACAGCCCGATCGCGAACATCGCGACGATGGTGAGCGCAATCGCGAGCATCATCCCGGCCGGGTTCTTCGGGGCACTCGCACCGAAGAACACGACGCTCACGACGATGAGGAGGGCGACGCTGATCGCCATCAGGCACGCCTGGACGACCATCTGCGCGGCCAGCACCCAGGACGGCGGCACCGGTGTCGTAGACAGACGGCGCAAGATCCCCTGCTCACGGTATGAGACCAGCGGGCCGGGCAGGTAGGTCAGCGCCAGGACACCGATCACGAACGCGATGAGGATCGGGATGCAGACGTCGAACCCGGACAGGCCCCCGAGGCTCGCCGATGACTGCCGGAAGACGGGAATCTCGGCGAAGATGATCAGTAGCGCCAGGGAGATACCGACGCCGACGATCAGCCCGCTGGGCTGCCGCCAAGCGAGCCGGGCCTCGTTGCAGACGATCTTGCCGAAGGCAGCGCGCGGCACTCTCGGCTGCGCGAGCACGCTGAGGCTCATAACTTTTCTTCCTCCTCGTGCAAGTGCTTTCCGGTCAGCCGGGCGAAGGCGTCTTCCACGGTTGATGCGTCGGGCTGCACGTCAAGCGCGGTCACGCCGCTTGTGTATAGGGCGATGATCACTGCGTTGGCGAGCTCACCGGTCCCGGTGACGACGTGATGGCCGTCGTGGTGGATGGCCGTCACTTCAGGAAGCGCTGTCAGCAGCCCGTCTCGAAGTGACCCGACGGCAGGAACCGCACCTATTTCCCGCCTGAGGCTCGCGCGGCGAGGCCCGCCGGGGTGTCGAGAGCGACGACGTGCCCGGAGTCGATTAGGGCGACGCGGTCGCAGAGCCGTTCGGCCTCCTCCATGAAGTGCGTCACCAACACGATCGTCACCCCGCGGTCGCGCACGCGCTCGATGAGGTCCCAGGTGTCCCGGCGGGCCTGCGGGTCGAGCCCGGTCGTCATCTCGTCGAGCACCGCGATCTTCGGCTGGCCGATGAGGGCCAGCACGACGGACAGGCGCTGTCTCTGGCCGCCGGACAGGGACCGGTAGTAGTCCTTGCGCTTGCTTTCCAGGCCGAGCACCTCGGTCAGCTCGGTGACGTCAGCGGGCTCGCGGTAGAAGGACTGGTACATGTCCAGGATCTCGCCGACCCTGAGCTTGGCCGGAAAGGAGCTTTCCTGGAGTTGCACCCCGACGATCTCGCGGACCTTGTCCCGGTCGGCCTGCGGGTCTAGGCCCATCAGCCGGATTGTTCCCGAGTCCGGCGTGCGGAGGCCGATCGCGCACTCGACCGTGGTGGTCTTGCCCGCTCCGTTCGGGCCGAGGATGCCGAAGATCTCGCCTTCGGCGACCGAGAACGAGACGTCGTCGACCGCGACCAGCCTTCCGTATGTCTTGCGGAGATGCTCGATCTCCACCGCTTGCTTGCTCGCTGTCTGGTTCAGCTGACGAGGGGCGGTCGCGCCGTGGGGTGCTTTGGTGCGGATCAGGGTATTCATGATGATCCTTTCGGGTAGCGTGCGCCAGCGTGCCCCGGGCGGCTACTCGACTGGGCCGAGCTCGGCGCCGGCGAGCTCGGCGTAGATGAGGAACTTGAACGGGTCGGTCTGCTGGTACTGCTCCATGAGGCGGTGCAGCGCGGTGCGGCGCAGCCTGGCCAGCGTGCTGCTGGCGGGGTGGCGCAGCAGGCCTGGCTGGATGATCTGCAGGGCGAGGGCGTGATCGCCTTGGCTGATGAGGGTGGTGGCGGCGGTGGCGAACTGCTCGTCCCTGCCTCCGGCGAGCAGGTCGAGTGCGGCGGCGTGCTCGGCCGCGGTGGCCGGCTCGAGTCCGCGCAGGTTTGGCTGCCAGTAACCGGTGCGCTGGTGGTAGAGCCGCTCGGTGAAGTGGTCGCGGATCACCAGGTAAGGCACGACCGCCGTGGGGTGATCACGGAGCACGGCCGGGAGGCTGGCTTCCGCCAGGATGTGGGGGAGGGTGCGGCCGTCGCGGATGCCGTCCAGCACCTCGCCGTGCAGCTGGGTCAGTGCGGCCTGGAGGCCGGTGATCGCGCCGGCGGTGAACTGCTCGGTGAGTGTGGCGTGGCCGTGGATGAGCAGGCGGGGACGCAGGCTGCCGATGAGGGCGAGGGTCTGCAGGAGTCCCTCCGGGGAGCCTTCGGCGGCAAATGGCTGTCCCAGGTAGGGCATCACCACGTCGCCGGTGAACAGCACGCCGCTCGCCGGGAGGTAAACCATCAGCGCGTCGCTGGTCTCCCCGCCCGGCGTCGGGTACAGGACCAGCTCGGTGCCCCCGACGGTCAGGGGCGTCGGCTCGCTGATCAGCTGGTCGGGGACGACGGCGGGAGGGATACTTCCGGCGGCTCCGGTGAAGTAGCGGAACCGGAGCCGGTCACCTAGCTGGCGGTCCAGTCCGGCGGGGAAGCCGGCCTGGGCGATCACCTGGGTGCCGGGCCCGCGCAGCGCGCCCGCGCCGCCGATGTGGTCCCAGTGCGCGTGGGTGAGGATCAGGTGGCTGATCGCGCCGTCGGCAGGCGGGTCGAGGCCGCCGACCGCGGCCTTGACCCGGTCGGGGGTGGTTCCGGCGTCGATCGCGACCACGCCGTCGCCGGTCGTGATGAACGCGAGGTCGGCGAAGTCGTAGCCCTGGGCGACCTGGATACCGGGTTCGGGGCGCAGGATCCTGGGTGAGGTGAAGCGGAATCCGTCGGTGGCGGTGGCCCAGAAGCCGCCGAACATCAGCTGGGTGTCTGCCGGGGCGGCGCCGAGCCCTGACTTGCGTTCGGTCTCGGCGGCCTGCTCATACTGGCCCAGCATGGCATGGGCGGCGGCGAGGCCGTGGTAGGCGGCGCGCAGCAGCATGGGCGGGAACTGGTCGCGGACGTTTAGGACGAACTGCAGGTCGGCGATGGCCTGTTCGGCCCGCTGCCGGTCTGGCGGCAGCCCGGCCAGGGCCAGCCCGCGGAAGTATTGCGGCGGGCCGAGGTCGGCGGCCGCGGCCTGGTCTAGCTTGGCCAGCGCGGCGTCCGCGTCCTCGCCCAGCCGGGCCTGGAAGAACCCGGCGAGGGCGAGCGGCAGCGCCTCACCCGGCCGGGCGTCAGCAAGCCCGGAGAAGTAGCGGTACCCCTCGCGGTCCGCGCGGGCAGCCGCGAGCCTGATGGCGAGGACGACTGTGGTGTTCCGGTCGGCGCCGGGCCAGCGGGCGGCTGTCTTCAGTGATTCGATGTCGCGGTGGCGGGTGATGGGTCCGGTCATGGCAGTGATCCCTTCGGCGTCAGTCAGGTGTGGCGGGGGCGGCGGTTTGCTGCCGCAGGGGTTTACCGGGCCGCTGAGGCGGGGTGCGCGTGGGTCGCGGCAACGCGGCGGCCTTCGGTTGTTGCGGGTTCATCGGCCGCCGGGCTCGCTGGCCGGGCGAGCTGGATTGGCTGGGTCGGCTGGGCAGGCAGGAATAGGACGGCCAGCAGTGCCCCGGCCGCTGCGACGGCGCCGGCGACGAGGCAGCCGACGGTGAGGCCGCGCAGGAATGCGTTGGCGGACGCGTGCTGTAGTGCCTGGCCCAGGGCCGGGTGGCCGAGGGCCGCGATCTTGTCGGCGGCCACGTAGGCCGCGCCGACGGACTGGTGTGCGATCGCCGCGACCGGGGCGGGCACGCCGGCTGGCATGGTGGCGGTGAGCCGTGATCCGTAGACCGATGCGTACACGCTGCCGATCACGGCCACGCCGAGGGTGCCGCCGATCAGCCGGGTGGAGTCGTTCACGGCCGAGCCGACGCCGGCCTTGACCCGCGAGATAGCGCCCATGATCGACTCGGTGGCGGGTGCCGAGCTCAGGCCCATGCCGAGCCCGTACAGCACCATCTGGGCCGCGATGACGCCGTAACTGAGCGTCGTGCTGGTGGTCGCCGCCACCCAGCCGTAGAACACGGCCATCGCGACCAGCCCGATGGTGACGATGAGCTTGGTCCCGGCCCGCACCGCGAGCTGGGTTCCGGCGACCGATCCGGCGCCGACCGACAGCGCCACCGGGAGCAGGCGCACCCCGGTCGACAGCGGGCCGTAGCCCCTGACGAACTGCATGTACTGGGTGATCAGGAAGATGAAGCCGAGCAGGGTGAAGAACGACACCGTGACCGCGGCGCTGGCCGCGCTGAACCGCATGTTGCGGAACAGCCGCACATCGAGCATCGGGTGCGCGGCACGCCGCTCCCGCACGATGAACGCGGCGAGCAAGATCGCCGAGGCGGCAAAGCCGGCCACGCTGCGCGCCGCTGCCCACCCGTAGTCCGGTGCCTCGATGATGGTGAAGACCAGCAGCGCCATGGTTGCCGACGACAGCACCAGGCCGGGGATGTCCAGAGCCGCCGCGTCCGGGTCCTTCGACGTGGGAACGACCAGCGCCACCAGGACTGCGGCGGCCGCCGCGACCGGCGCCATGGCGATGAAGATGCTGGCCCAGCTGAAGTGTTCCAGCAGCCAGCCGCCCACGATCGGCCCCGTCGCGATGGCCACCCCGGCGCTCGCACCCCACAAGCCGATGGCGCGAGCCCGTTCCCTTCGCTCGGTGAAGACGTTGGAGATCAGCGACAGCGTCGCCGGGAAAGTCATCGCGGCGCCCAGCCCCATCACCGACCGGGCCGCGATGAGCTGCGCCGGGCTGGACGTGAACCCGCCGGCCAGGCTGGCGGTCCCGAACACGGCCAGTCCGGCCAGCAGCATGCCCTTGCGGCCGAACCGGTCGGACAGGCTGCCGAAGGTCAGCAGCAGCGCGGCGAAGACGAGGTTGAAAGAGTCGACGACCCACTGCAGCTGGGTGGTGGTGGCATGCAGCTCGCGCACCAGGGCGGGAAGCGCCACGTTCACCAGCGTGGTATCCAGGTTGACGAGGAACGCCGCGAGCAGCAGCGCAACGAGGATCATGGATTTGGACCGCATTGTTTTGCCTCCAGAGTGGGTCGGTCCTGCCGCGGTCGCCCGGCGGTGGCCGCCGGGCTCAGTCGGGCCGTATTGCTGTGCTGCCCGACGCGAGTTCCGCGCGCGCTGGCGGGCGATCTCTTGCATCAAGTCCGGGTGCATTGATGTGGATCCTTCAGCCGGTGATCCACCTGGCGGGGGCGTTGTCAGTACGCCGCCCCGGCAGGCCGGGGAGATTTGACCGCCTGGCCGTTCTTCGGTCGGCGCGATCACCGGCACGGGCGAGTGCCTTGGCCCAGACCACATCCGGGTCTCGCGGGTCAGGCGGAAGGACTTCATGCCAGGCAGGCTCGCGCCGGACCCTCAGCTGGCGGATAAGGATGCGTTTCACTGTCATCTCCTCGGCCAGTCGCCATGTCCGGGCCCGGTTAACAAGTAGCCCTGGTCCTGTTCGGGGGCTGGTTCTTCAAGGGACGGTATGAGCCGCCGCCACGGTGGGGCGTCACCCGAAGGTGCGCACGCGGTGGAATCTTCCGCGGCCGGCCTCTGGCACCGCAGCGCCGCCGGGCCGGCCGTCTGGCACCACGGTGCCGCCGGGGATCGGGCTGCGGGGGCCGGGTTAGGGGATCAGGCCGAGCTGGCGGGCCCGGGTGACAGCCTCGGTACGGTTGGCCGCGCCGAGCTTGCCCGGCAGGTGGCTGACGTGCTTTTTCACCGTGTCGAGGCTGACCACCAGCTGCTCGGCGATGCGCGGGTTCGGGGTGGGGTTCGTGCCGCGCCTGCTGCTAGTGCAGGCGCTCGATGAAGGGCTGGCGCGGCTGCTCACCTTGGTGTGCGCCCCGGCCGGTTCGGCAAGACGACGCTTGTGTACCTGACGGTTGTCCTGCTCGAACCTGACCGCCGGCAGCATCACGGCGCGCGGGCATCCCACCAAAGATCTCACCCAGCTCGGCCGCGTGGGCTTCGTCGCCCAGAACACGCCGGGCTACGTCGGATATCCGTCGCTGACCACCTGTGGTTCGGCGGCCTGGGGCAACCGGCCTGGGACCAGCCGCTCCCGGAGGAGCGCATAGAGCAGCCCGGTCTCGATCCTCACCAGAAGGTCGGCACGCACCCCGGCGGCAAGCGGGCCCAGCTCGCGCTCACCCCTGGCGATCGCCAGGCGGCCCAAAGCTACTCATCCTCGACGAACCGCTCGTCAGGCTCGACCTGAGGGCGCGCCATGAGTCCCTCCAGGCGGGCATGCCGACGAAGATGTGCCCAACGCCACAGGGCACCCGACCCCACCCACCCAGGAGCACACCGAATTGTCATATCTGCGCACAGGTACCCGCGGACATGGGCGACTACCAGACGCTCGTACTCGGCTGGGAGCTGGCGCCACGTCAGGGGTCGTTAGCCTCCACGCGACGTTCTGTGCCGACCTCGCCCGCCAGTTGACGAACCGTATCCGCCAGATCCAGATCGGGCATGTCTGTGTGAGCCGGTACCCGGCGGTGCTCCACGCACGCCCATCCGCCATGGCGATCTGCTGGAAATCCAGGCCCGGGAAGTGGGCCATGCCGATGGACACGCTGCGCCCCTGCAGGGCCGTGAGGAGTTCTTCGCGGACCCGCAGTGCCCGTTCGGGCTCGGCCTCGGAAAGGAACGAGATGCCCTGGTCATTCAGCTGCAGTGGATGGTGGACAACGTCTCCGAGCAGGTAGGCAGCCTCACCGTTGGAGCACACGCGGACGACGTAGTGACCGGGGAGTGTGGCCAGGGCTGTGATGCGCGCTGACACCCGGCGCGAGCTCGACGGTTGCCGTGTCGATCGGTCGGAGCACCCCCGCGGCCTCCGCGACCGAGAGCCCCCTCCTGCCCTCGAGCTCACCAGGCGCGGGGGCGATGGGCGGCGTTTCCCACTCGACGGCACCGCACATGACCACCGCGTTGGGAAAGGACAGAGCACCACCGGGGGCGACCCACCCGATATGGTCGGCGTGCAAATGGGTGAGGAAGACGGTGGTGATATCCGCCGGCGCGACACCGGTGCGGCCAGTGCGCCAGGCAGCAGACCTCCCGCGGCAATCGACTCCGGCGGATCGGTGAGCCCGGCCCCGGCGGCAATGTCGCCGGGGAACGGGATGCTGGACGGCCCGAGGCCCGTATCCACGAGAACGGTCAGGTCCTCTGCCTGAATCAGGAAGCACCCCACCGGAATGTGGTATGTCCCGTCGGCCTGCAACAGTTCCGGGTGGGCGCCGAAGTCGAGCCCCGGGTAGAACATGAGCGGCAGGTGGACCTCGCCGTCGTTCAGAGCGCTGACCTTGATGCCGTCGACCTCGATGACGGTAGACAAGTAGGTTTCCTTCCTGGGGCGTGGAGGGGATTTGGCTGCTGCAAAGCCGACAGGCCTCGTGTGCCGCTCAGTCAATACCCGTACCCGTCACATACCGATCATCGCCGGCAGCTGGTACCAGGACACAGCCGGCGGGCGGCACGCCCACGGTGTTAATCAGGCACAAGCCGCATGAGGTCCCGCTGGTCAATACCCACACCGGCGGCATCTGAGCGGCGATCGGCACGGCAAGACGAGTCTCACAACCAGCACCCACGTGCTAACGCAACGTAAATCGCCCGCTACTCCGGTAGCACGCTCACCCTGTGCTACGAAGTCAGAAGACCTCCCAGACATTGCATGAACGATCTCCCTATGTCAGGAGTCCCGAACACGGCTTATCTGCGCGGGTCACGGAACTCCCGGCGCGCGAGGGGGTTGGCCTGGAGCTAGGACTGCGCTGTCTTCGCTCCAGCAGTCGTAGGTCTGGCTGAGCGTGCCGAACCAGACATCGTCGAAGGAGCGCATATAGCTCATCAGGCGCTCCAGGATCATCAGGTGATGCGACCGGCCGCTGCACTGTGGGTGCAGCGTCAGCGCGTACACCGCGCCCGGCACATGCTCATAGGCGTAGTCGAAGATGTCCTTCCACCTGCGGAACAGCAGCTCGTGATCGCCCAGGCCCGCGTTCAGGCCGGCCACGTACTCCTGCGGCGGGAAGTCAGCCAGGTACCACGACACCGGGATCTCCAGGATCGGGCTGGGAGCGCCGAACTGGTTCGCGCCCTCCCAGTTGAGCGTGACCGGCCGCGGATGATACGGCTCGAACTCCCGGCCCATCAGCGAGCTGTCCCACTCAAAGCCGTACTCCTCGAGCAGCCCCATCGTCGCATCGGAGAAGTCCCACGCTGGTGACCGGTAACCCCGCGGCCGCCCGCCCACCACCTCGGCATACTGGCGCAGCTGAATCTCCATCAGCTCCCGCTCCCGCACCGCGTCAATCGTCGGAATCGACTCGTGATAGCACCCGTGACTCGCCACCTCATGCCCGTCCTTCAGGATTTGCTCGATCCGACCCGGAAACGTCATCATGCTGTGCCCCGGCGTGCAGAACGTCGCCTTAACCTCATAGCGGCGGAACAGATCCAGCAACCGCGGCACGCCCACCTCAGCCCCGAACTCACCCCGCGACAAATACGACGGACTGGTCCGGTCGAAGACTCCCTTCCACAGGCAGTGCGCATCGAAGTCGGCGCCGATCGCGACGGCCATCCGGGCATTACCAGGCAACTGCAGCGTCATCGCTCCTGCTTTCTCAAGTACCAGGCCGGAGCCCGCTAGCCCCAGTATGAGAGCGGGCGCGCCGCCCGGCGCGCGAGGGGCCACGCGGCGTGAGCACGCCGGTGAGCCACCGGGACTGGCTGGTGGGCGCCTTGCCGGCCCAGTGCGGGCCAGACGCGACGGCTTGCCTGCAGCGATCAGGATGCCGGGGCCGGCCGCTCGGCCCGGTCAGCGATCGCCTGCAGGCGCTGCGCCTCGGCCGCCCGGGTGTTCCGGTCGGCGATCCGGGCGCGTGCCACCTTGGCCATCTGCGGCCCCGGATCGTTACGCACCAGCGCGCGGAACCTGCGCAGCAACACGGCCCGGATCGAGGAGATGGCCGGCCGCAGCAGCAGCGGCGGCGCGTCGACCTCGGATGTCGCGATGATCAGCCAGGCCATCGCCACGTCGGCGCCCGGCGCGCCCGCCGCGACGTTGGTCCAGTCGATCACGACCGGGCCCGCGGCCGTCAGCATCACGTTGCCCGGATGCAGGTCCAGCACCCGGTCGCCGGGCCCGAACTGCGCCCGCAGCGACGGCGGCGCGGCGATCGCGTGCAGCCGGTCATGCAGCCCGGCCAGGGTCCGCGCGTGCCGGCGAACCAGCCACGGCCGACCCGACAGGTCCGCGAGCATGTCGCGGCCCGCAAGCCGCTCCAGCACCAGATCCGGGCCGCTGGCGTCGTAGACCGCGGGCACCGGGAAGCCCGCCTCAGCCAGGTAGGCCATCACCGCGGCCTCGCGCTCCGCGCTGTCCCCGTTCCGGTACCGGCGCAACACCCGCTGCCCGCCCAGCGCGTAGACATCGGCCGCCCGCCCGGCGCCGATCTGCGGCCCTGGCTGATCGCGCGAGATCATCGCCCCGCTTCCCGGTCACCACCATCACAGCCGCCCGCCGCCATCAGGCGGACTCCCGGGAAGTGATAACGGCGATGAGCCCCCGGGCCAGCCCGCGACAGCGGCGTGACCGGCAACGGCTTGCCCCGGGGCCATCGCTGGCCCACAGCCGGGCATCCCGCGAACCAGGCGGATACGGCTCGTCCAATGGCCGGACAGGGCCAGCCAGCCACCAAGCGTGACGCAGGAAGCGGCCGACTCCCGACCAGCGCCCAGCGCCGGATCGCCGAGTATGGATTCCTATAGCCTGATAGGAATTCCCGGGATGAGGAACTCGGAATGCCCGGTTCTGTGCGCCGTCTGGGCTCGGTCCCGAACCCCATTAGCGCGGGTGCGGCCTGAGGTCGGCGGCAATCCCGAGTCTGATTTGTTCTGATGCTTTCAGGGTTCGCGGTGGCAGCGGTCTTCGCTGCTGGCCAGAGGCGGAACGGCCACACGGTGACCCTGCGAGTGTGGCCACCGACCGCCGCGCGGCGGCCGCGGCGAGCACGGCGGCCAGGCCCGCGCCGAGGGGCCAAGTCGCCGACGTCGGCTGTAGCGTCGTTGACCGCCGAGCCGGCCCAGGCGTCGTCGCGCAGATGCCGTTCGATCAGCCCGGTCAGCAGTGGAGCCGGAGCCTTTCGGGCCGCCATGGCGGCCGTGGAGCGAGGTCGGGGTGGACGAAGGGAAGCCCGAGGCGGCGATCACGTCAAGGCGGCGAAGCAGGCCAAGAAGGCCGAAGAAGCTCGGGAAGGACTACGAGCGGCACGTCAGGGGCTATTAGCGCTATCCCACAACCAAGATGGCCCTGGCCTGTACAGGCTGGGGCTTCGCCAAGTTCACCGGACAGTGACTAGCAGGTCACGGACGCACGCCTCGAACGAATAGTCCGCCGAGCGCTTCGATTTGCCGCTGGCCGCTCGCCGCAGGTGATATGTCACCAGTCGGTGCCGAGTTCGGTGATGACGCGCCGCCAGGGCGACTGGTCGGCGTAGGAGCCGTTGAGGTAGACCACGGGATGGCCGGGACCGCGGGTGTCGGTCGCGGCCAAACCTCGCCGCCGTCCTGGAGCCCGCCAACGGACGATGCTGCGTTCGCCTGGCCGCCGACGATCGCCGCGGTGCTTGATGTGCCCGCCGGGCATCAGGTCCGCAGAGGCAGCCGCGCGGTTGTGTCTTGCCTCGGTGCGGGATGTGGTTATTCGGGTCTTGGGTTCCAGCGGAAGGCGCGAACCCAGGTCAGCGGTTGAGGTCCTGCCGGAGCAGGACCCGTGCCCCCGGGTACCCGGCCAGCGTGAGGCCGCGGCGCGCCAGGCGATGGCGGCGGTGGCGGTGAGGGCCTTCGGCTCAGGTCCTGACGGGAGTGGTGATCGGTCCTGCCTTTGCGTATGCGCCCGTCTTGCAGCGGCGTTGATGACTGATTGGTCTCAGGAGGCGCATCCTTAGGCGATCTTGCGGTGGTAGGTGGCCATGGCGAGGGCGTACGCGACGATGAGGATGCCGAGGCACCAGGCGAGGGCGATCCAGATGCCGGTGCTGACCGGCTGTTGCGCGAGCAGGTCGCGGATGGTGTTGACGATGGATGTCACGGGCTGGTTGTCGGCGAAGGCGCGCACCGGGCCGGGCATGGCGCCGGTGGGCACGAATGCCGAGCTGATGAATGGCAGGAAGATGAGCGGGTAGGCGAAGGCGCCCGCGCCTTCCACGGTCTTCGCGGACAGGCCGGCGATGACGGCGATCCACGTCAGTGCCAGGGTGAACAGGACGAGGGTGCCGGCGATGGCAAGCCACGCCAGCACTCCCGCGGCGGTGCGGAATCCCATGCCGGCGGCGACGAGCACGACGATCACGAGCGAGACCAGGTTGGCGGCCAGCGAGGTCAGCACGTGCGACCACAGCGCGCTCGAGCGTGCGATCGGCAGGGACTGGAATCGCTCGAAGATGCCGCCCTGCATGTCGGTGAAGAGCCGCACGGCGGTGTAGGAGATGCCCATCGCGATCGTGATGAGCAGGATTCCGGGCAGCAGGTAGGTCACATACGAGCCCGGCCCGTGTCTGATCGCGCCGCCGAACACGTAGGCGAACAGCAGCAAGAGGGCGATCGGCATGATCGCGGTCGTGATGATGGTGTCCGGGCTGCGCGTGATGTGGCGCAGGGACCGTCCGGTCAAGACGGCGGTGTCGCCGAAAAAGTGCGTGGTCATCGTTGTTCCTTAGTTGCCGGTGCGGTCGTTGCCAGCCCGCTGTCGTTGCTGCCGGTACCGTCGCTGCCGGTGATGGCGAGGAAGATGTCTTCCAGGCTCGGCTGCTTCTCGACGTACTCGACCCGGGCGGGCGGGAAGAGCTGCTTCAGTTCGGCGAGGGTGCCGTTGGCGATGATCCGCCCCTGGTGCAGGATCGCGATCCGGCCGGCGAGCTGTTCGGCCTCGTCCAGATACTGCGTGGTGAGCAGCACCGCCGTGCCCCGCCCGGCGAGCTGCCTGACGCTGTTGTGCACTTCGACGCGAGACTGAGGGTCGAGCCCGGTGGCCGGCTCGTCCAGGAAGATCACCGGCGGATTCCCGATGAGGCTCATGGCGATGTCCAGGCGGCGGCGCATGCCGCCGGAATACGTCGACACCCGTCGCTGCGCCGCGTCGGTGAGCTGGAAGCGGGCCAGCAGGCCATCGGCGATCTGGCCGGCGTCCTTCAGGTGCCGCAACCGGGCCACCAGCACCAGGTTCTCCCGCCCGGTGAGGGTGTCGTCCACGGCCGCGAACTGCCCGGTGAGGCTGATGGACTCCCGCACGTTCGCCGGCTGCGCGGCGACGTCGAAGCCACCGACGGTGGCCGTCCCCGCGTCGGCCTTGAGCAGCGTGGACAGGATTTTCACGGTCGTGGTCTTGCCCGCGCCGTTGGAGCCCAGCAGGGCGAAGATGCTGCCCCGCGCCACGTCGAAGTCCACGCCGCGCAGCACGCGCAGCTTCTGGTACGACTTCTCCAGGCCCTGCACGCGGATCGCCGGCTCGCAGGTCGTGCGCGCGGTCATCGGGGCCCCTCTTCCCCGGCGCGCGCGATGGCGTCGGTCAGCCGCTTCCGCCCACGGGTGGGGACATAGCCACCCTCCGAGTAGTTCCGGACCAACGCCCCGGCGAACCCCACCGGGTCCTCCCCGACGATCTCCCGGATCGCCGTTCCGTCCGCCGCGGCCTGCTCGAACAGGTCGGCGAGGTCTTCGAACATCGACGCAGCGCTGTCGCCGCCGGCACGAAGTACATCAGGTACCGCTCGATCGCCTCGACCGCCATGCGGTAGTCCGGCGGAAGTTGCCTCACGCGCGCCCTGTACCGCCGCCACCGCCGCTTGCCGCCGATCACCTTTGAGACGAAGCCGCCCTTTTCAGCGTCGGACATGGTCATCTGCCTCCTTCGCGGAGGCGAGCGCCGCTGGTGAGCCGCACGCGGCGCGGACGGTGCCGCGGTTGGACGGCTCGGGCTTGACGGTGGCCATTGCGCTTCCTCCTTTCGGTGTGCGTTTGGTCCTCCGTACGCTAGGAGGATCCGGCGGGCCAGGCGTCACCCGAAAGTGGACATGCCGGGTGGAATCTTCCGGGGGCACCGGGCACCAAGGTGTAACCCGGCCCGGCGTTTGCGGCCGCCCAGCAGCATCTGGGCGAAGGCGAGGTAGTCATCGGGGTCGCCCAGCTCCAGGCGCGGTGGGGCAAGGAAGGGGCGCGCACCATCCTGAACACCTGCCGGACCAGGGTCTTCCTGCCCGGCTCGTCCGACCCGGAGACGCTCGAGATGGCCAGCAAGCTCTCCGCGACCATGGCCGCCCATGAGCGCGGCCACGTGCACGACACCGGGCACGCGATCATGACCGAGGACATGATCCGCCAGCTTGGGCAAGGACCGGCCCGGTGGCTGGCAGCGGCGTCCGCGGGGCTCTGGCCAGCGCGGACACGGATGTGATGTGCAGGGCGAGCAACAGCGGCACGCCGGCTGTCACGATCAGCGCGAGCGGGAGCTCGAAGATCGGTGCGGCGGACGGCGTGATGTTGATCAGCTGGAATCCGGTGAGGGCGCCGAGGGTCAGGGCCACGACCAGATCGGTCATGCCGAACGCGTTGTGCCACAGGGCGGCGCGGCGGCCCGTGCCTCGCGCGAGCCTGTACGCGACCAGCGGCGCGGCGATGCCTGCGGCGATGTCGCCCAAGCCCGCGGGCAAGGCGAACAGCGCGGGCAGATAACCGAGGGCCATCATGATCAGGAAGGCCACCCCTTCCACCCGGAACGTATGCGGGTACTCCAGGCGGCTCGCCAGGCCCGGCGCCGCCAGGGCGCGTGCCACCACCGGGATCCGGCGCAGGGCCAGCAGCGTGCCGAAGCCGGCCACCGCGACCGGCAGCCACGGCACCCCGTGGCCGATCCGCGTGTGGTACCAGCCGTGACCCGCGATCACCGCGGTGGCGGTGAACCAGCCGCCGAGCACGACGGCCGCGCCCCGGCCAGCAGCGCCGCGCGCCGCCGGCCAGGCCGGCGCGTTTGGCGCCGCTGTACAGCACGACGCAGGTCGCA
>CAWIDQ010000052.1:0-7169 GCA_963834695.1 uncultured Actinomycetota bacterium | reverse complement strand
GCGCGCGTTTATTTGGACGCCCAGTGCGTTGTCGACGTCCTGCAGTAGCGTGCGTCGCTCCTCACGGTGATCACGTGGCATGTATGAATATGCGTTTGTCCTTGGACTGACCTCGATATTCAGTCCGGTCCAGCCTTGTGCACTGCCCCCGATGGCGGGAGTCGGCAAGGGCCCGGGCGGGGCTGGCGCCGCCGTGGGGCTCAGGGCGTGATGCGCGGGGCGCTGGGCGAATGGGTTTGTGTCCTGCGGCCACTATCGGGTGGTAGGCCTGTGGCGTTATCCTGTCTGCCCACCGCGGCGCGAGCAGTGTGTGCCGGGTTGGGGGAACGGGGTGACTGTGCCGGGATGGGCGGTCGGCTGAGGGTGGTCCGGGTGCTGGGCGTGCTGGAGCCCGGCGGGGGCCAGCTGTCGGCGCTGTGGTTGTCGGCGGCGTTGCGCCGGCGTGGCGTGGCGACCACGTTGCTGGCCGGGGATGCGACACCGGCGGGGATGGCGCTGGCGGCCCGCTGCGGGTTTGCGGCTGAGGCGTTCCGGGTGAGCGAGCTGCCGGGCCCGCGCAGCCTGCAGTGGACGCCTGAACCCGCGTTTGCCGGCTGGCTTGGCCCGCGGCTGGCGCCCGCAGATGTGGTCCACGCGCACATGGTCGGGGCCTGGTGGGCGGCGGCGCGGGCGGTGC
This sequence comes from uncultured Actinomycetota bacterium, assembly GCA_963834695.1. Classification (GTDB taxonomy): domain Bacteria; phylum Actinomycetota; class Actinomycetes; order Streptosporangiales; family Streptosporangiaceae; genus JASHPR01. The sequence continues at coordinate 6,493 of CAWIDQ010000052.1, read as the reverse complement.
CGCCGGTCGTGCCGCTGGTGGCCAGCGAGCACAACCAGATGTCCTGGCCCGGCCGCGACTACACGGCGCAGGCCCGGAAGGCGGCACACCGGGTCGACCTGCTGTTCACCCACGGGCCCGCGGTCGGCGCGTGGGCGGCGGGGCTGGGCCTGGGCGGCCGGCTGCGCCAAGGGCGGTCGTCGGTGGAGGGCATGTCCGCCCGGCCATTTCCGGGACTTGCCTGGCCGCGGATAACCTTCACCGGCCGGTTCCGCGACGACAAGGCACCCGACGTGCTCGTCGAGGCGCTCGCCCTGCTCGACGCGGCCCCGGCTGCGTACCTGGTCGGCGACGGCCCCATGCGCCCGGCGCTGACCCGGCTCATCCGGGCTCGCGGGCTGGACGACGTGGTGCGCCTTCCGGGCTGGTCCTACCACCCGGCCCGCTACGTGTCCGCGGCTAGCGTGCACGTCGTGCCCTCACGGGAGGAGTCCTGGTCGCAAAGCGCCGTGGTGGCGCTCGGCCTCGGCGTCCCGGTCATCGGCACGGCGGTCGATGGCCTGGCGCGCACTCTGGGCGACGGCCGCGGGGTCCTGGTCCCCCCCGACGACCCGCCCGCCCTGGCCGCGGCGCTGTCCCGGATCCTGGCCGACGAGCGGCCCAACCCCGGCCCGGGCCGGGCTTATGCACGACAGTTCACCCCCAGCCGCGCAGCCGCCATGTACCTCGGCGCCTACCAGCACCTGCTCGCCAGCAAGGCCAGAAGCCGCCATCCCGGGACGGCGGCCAGCCCGGCGGCAAACTCGCAGGCAGCTACCGGTGCGCGGCGTTGATGATGAGCATCCGGACCTCGCGGCGCATGCTACCTACCCAGCGTTTCATGATCGCGTTCGTGCGGGGTGCCTGAGGGCGGTGAGCATGAGCGCCGAGCGTAGAGGTCCAGGTCAGACCGTTGCGGGGGTTTTGGCACAGCACACGCTCTCCGGGGCAAGCACCTCGCACGCGTCCACCCGGCCTGCCACGCCGCTTCCTGCCCTCCGCTTCCCGCGCGCTCACCGACCGCCTCCGGTGTAGCTGGCCGTGCGGGCGGTCCGCGGGCCCGTCATGCTCGTTCGAAGATCGCGGCGATGCCCTGCCCGCCGCCGATGCACATCGTGACCAGCGCGTACCTGCCGCCGGTCCGGCGCAGCTCGTACAGCGCCTTGACCGTGAGGATGGCGCCGGTGGCACCGATCGGGTGGCCGAGCGAGACGCCGCTGCCGTTCGGGTTGGTCCGGTCCGCGGGCAGGCCGAGCTCGCGGACCACCGCGAGCGCCTGCGCCGCGAAGGCCTCGTTCACCTCGAACAGGTCGATATCATCCAGCTTCATCCCGGCCCGCTCGAGTACCTGGCGCACCGCGGGCACCGGGCCCATGCCCATGATCCGCGGCTCGACCCCGGCGTGGGCGTAGGCGACCAGTCGCCCGAGCGGGCTGCGCCCGTGTCGCTCGGCGAACTCCGGGTCAGCCAGCACGACCGCTGCCGCGGCGTCGTTGATGCCCGAGGAGTTGCCCGCGGTGACCGTGCCGTCCTTAGCGAACGCCGGCCGCAGCCTCGCCAGGTCGTCGGTTGTCACGCCCGGCCGGATGTGCTCGTCCGCGTCGACGGTCACCGTGCCCTTCCTGCCCGGCACCTCGACCGGCGTCGATCTGCTCAGTGAAGTACCCGGCGTCCGCCGCGGCCGCGGCGCGGCGGTGGCTCTCCGCGGCGAGCGCGTCCTGATCGGCCCGGGATACGTCGTAGTCGGTAGCGACGTTCTCCGCCGTGACTCCCATGTGACAGGCGTCGAACGGGTCGGTGAGCGCGCCGACCACCGCATCGACGGCCACGCCGTCCTGCATCCGCTGCCCCCACCGCAGGCCAGGCAGCCAGTACTGCCCCCGGCTCATCGACTCCGCCCCGCCGGCCACCGCGACGTCGCAGTCGCCGAGCCGGATCGCCTGCGCCGCGGACACGATCGCCTGCAGCCCGCTGCCGCACAGCCGGTTCAGCGTGAACGCCGGCGTCTCGACCGGAAGACCGCCGTTAACCGCGGCGACCCGGCCCAGGTACATGTCCCGGACCTCGGTGTGGATCACGTTGCCGAAGACCGCGTGGCCGACGTCGGAGGGCTCCACGCCCGCCCGGCGGACCGCCTCACGCACCACCGTCGCGGCGAGATCACACGGCGGGACTGCCGCGAGGCCGCCTCCGTACTTGCCGATCGGGGTCCGCGTGCCGGACAGGACCAGGACGTCCCGGTGGTCTTCCATGACTCCTCCAGCCAGATGTCGCAAGTCACATGTCCAGGCCGCCGTTGACGGCCCAGATCTGCCCGGTGATGTAGGCGGACTGATCCGCGGCGAGGAAGCAGACCACCCGGGCGATCTCCTCCGGTCTCCCGAGCCGGCCGACCGGGATCTGGCCGCGGAGCCGGTCCAGTACCTTGTCCGGGATGGTGGCGAGCATGTCGGTGGCGATGTAGCCGGGCGTGACCGCGTTGACGGTCAGCCCGATCCCGTCGCCGGGCGGGCGCTGCGCCCGGCTGAGCTGGAAGACGGCCTCCCTGGCCAGCGACTTCGTCAGGCCGAACAGCCCGGACTTGGACGCCGCGTAGTTGGCCTGGCCGATGCTGCCGGTCTCGCCGATCACCGAGGAAACGCTGATGATCCGGCCGCTCCCCCGTTCAAGCATGTGCTCGAGCGCGGCCTGGGCCATGAAGAACGCGCCGGACAGGTTGACCGCGATCACCTTCTGCCAGTCGTCGTCGGTCATCTTGGCCACGGTCTTGTCGATCGTGATCCCGGCGTTGTTGACCAGGATGTCGAGGCGGCCGTGCTGGTCGATGACCTCGCCCAGCACGCGCCGGCAGTCGCCGGCCGCGCCGATGTTCCCGTGGTGCACGGTGATCCGCCCGGGGTACTCGGCGGCCATGCTGGCCGCGAACTTCTCCGCGCCCTCATGGCCGCGCCAGTAGCCCGCCGCGACGTCCGTGCCCGCACCGGCTAGCTGGTGGCAGATCGCGGCGCCGATACCGCGCGTGCCGCCGGTGACGAACGCCACCCGGCCGCGGACGGTGCCCAATCCGGTCGGCTGAGGCTGCGCGGCGCCCTGTGGCTTCGGCTGTGCTGTAGCAGTCATCGCGTACTTCCCATCTCCTGCATGCCCGCTATTTCTTGCCGTCCGGCGCGGGACGTGGCGCCGACAAGGCCGAGAGGAGGATGAGCCGGGACTGCAGCAGACCGGGCCGCCGGTAGTCGCTCATCAGATCTTCCCTCGCGTGACTCCACTGCGTCACCAGGGTCTGGAGCGACGTTCCTCGGGACTGCCCGAGAAATAACCGTGCCCAACCGATCAGCACGGCGCTTCTTCCGAACGTACCTCAACGCGCAGATCGCGGTAAGGGGGGCGAAGGTCCCGACTTGTCGCCGGCCGCGGCTAGGTTCGTCATCGTGAGAGGCGTGATGTGAGGACGCGGTATGCGCACATCGGTGAGTTGCGGATCGCCTACGAGCTCCGCGGCATGCTGCATTGGCGGCGGCCATGGCTGGTCCTGATCCAGGGGATGGGTTTCGACCGCTTCGGGTGGGAGCCGGTGCTGCGGAAACTGCGGCGGCATTTCCGGCTCGTGCTGGTGGACAACCGGGGAAGCGGTGGCAGCGACCCGCCGGCCGGTCCGTTTGGCGTCGCCGACATGGCCGGCGATGTCGTCGCCGTGCTCGATCGCGCGGGTGTCCGCAGGGCCCACATGATGGGCGTGAGTCTGGGCGGCATGGTGGCTCAGGAACTGGCGGTTGACCACCCGGCGCGAGTCGACGGTCTGGTTCTTGTGTCCACGACGCCTGGATGGCCCTTCGCTTACCCCATGCCAGCGGTCTCCGTGCGGCTGTTCGCGGCGACCGGCGGCATGACTCGCGATGTGGCGCTGCGCCGCCACTCGGAGAATGCCCTGTCCGCGCGCACTATTCAGGGTCGGCCAGAGGTCGTCGACCGCCTCGTCGAACTCCAGCGCTCCCGGCCAGCCGACCCCAGGGCGTTCTTGGCCCAGGCCGCCGCGGGTGCGCGCTATGCAGGCCGTCTACGGCAAACGCGCATCCGCGCACGCACGCTGATCTTGCATGGCGCTGCGGATACCGTGGTCGATCCGGGCAACGGCAAGCTGCTCGCGGACAGCATCCCGGGTGCCCAACTCATGATCTTCCCGGAGCTGGGCCATCTGCTCTTCTGGCAGGACCCAGACGGTTTCGCCGACGCGGTCATCTCGTTCCTGCCCACACGCAGTAACTGATGAGGGGGCAGGAGGGCTGAGGTGGGATCACAATCCGGAGAGCGTGCCGCCCCCAAAGAAGCCAATGGCGGTTCTGGCCGATTGGTGCTGGTGCTCAACTCGGGCAGCTCGTCGGTCAAGTTCGCGCTGCTGGGCCCGGGAGCGGCGAGCGGCGCCCCGGCTGCGGGCAGCGCGACCAGCACGAGCCTGCCGCGGCCCTGTGGGGTGCCAGAACTCAGCCATGGCTGCTGAGCTGGTCTTTAGACGGCTCGCTCGGGTCAGTTGATGAGGCCGCTGAGGGTCGCGCGGTGCTTGCGCCAGCGGCGAGGTGTGAGCACAGCGTAGGTCCGCGGAAGGTCAATGCCAGGTACGTCCGAGGTCTGTCGCACGTCGACGGTGGCGTCTAGCCTGGGGTGGCGGACTGCGGCCTGCCTGCCGGAGCGGTACGCCCTGTGCGTGATGAGTATCGTGCGCAGGCAGCGATGACTGATGTTCCTGGAGTCGCGTGGATCAGCGCTCCGGCCGGTCCGGAGGCGGCAAACACGCTGGCAGCGGGCTTGTACGGACGCCGTCCGTGCATATCCGCGGTTTCACTCGCCTGGCCCACCGGGCGTACGGACATATGACGGACAGGCAAGATCACGAAGCTGGCGATCGACCGGATAGCCGCACCCATGGGGGCCCCAGTTGTCAAGAGGGCGTGCTGGATTGACCCGGTGACCTGCTCACCGACCGCCGGGTTGAGGTGGGACTGTGGTTGTGGCTTTTCCTCGTCGCTGCCGGTTTGTGCCGTCGCGCGGGCGGGGTCAAGCTGCAGCGCCCGCAGCGCCGCGCCGGCAGGCGCGGGCGAGGACGAACGAGCTTGATGCCGGCGAGCGGCGGCCGATGATCAGAAGCGAGGAACAGCCTCCTTGCGAGTTGGCGTGTGTGAAGGTCGCTGGGCCTGGTTTTCCGGTCGCGCGTAGTTGGTCGGAGTGGTCTCGCATGCACCCATCCGGCGCCTGCCTGATGGCGGGTCGCACATGACTGTGGCGTCCGGGGACCGGGTTGCTCAGTCAGGTCATCGAGCGCGGCGTGGCCGCTCATGCGGAAATGCGAGCGTGCCCGGGGCTTGGCGACCTCCCGGCTAGCCGGGCGCACCGTCGCTGCTGGCGTCGGTGAGCTGGTGGTAGGCGCGGGTGAGGAGCTTGCGGGCGATCGCGGTGGTGGCGATCTTCTTGCCGCGGCGGCGGGCGATGGCCTGATACCGGGCGGCGAACTGGGGTGAGCGCTTGGCGGTCTGCGCGGCCTCGCACAAGATCCACCGTACCCAGACCGAGCCCTGCTTGGAGATGTGCCCGTGACGGACCATGCGGTCCGACCCGCGCACCGTCGGGGTGAGCCCGGCCCAGGCCGCCAGCTTGCGGGCCGAGCCGAACCGGCTGATGTCGCCGATCTCGGCGAGCAGGACCATGGCAGTGAACGGGCCGACGCCGGGCAGGGCGGTGAGGACCTTGACCCGCGGGCCGGACCTGGCGCGGCCGCGGATCTCGCCGTCGAGCCGGTCGATGACCGATTCCAGGGCGTCGATGAGCGCCAGGTCGTCCTGGACCACCTCCGCCGAGACGGCGGGCAGCTCCAGGGAGGCGAGCCAGGACCGGCCGGGCCCGCTCCAGTAGCCGGACGGCCGGTCGTGGCCGTGGTCGGCCAGGACGGCGTGGATCCGGTTGCGCAGCAGAGTCCGCAGCCGGACCAGCTGGACGCGGTGCCGCAGCAGCGCCCGCAGCTGGCGTACCGGCGGCGGCGCGATCCACGCCTCCGGCAGCAGGTCCGCGCGGAGCAGCTGCGCCAGGATCGCCGCGTCGACCTTGTCGTTCTTCAGCCGCGCCGAGGCGATCGCCTTGCACTGCAGCGGATGCACCAGGTGCGGGGCGAAGCCGTAGTCCTCCAGCAGCTCCACCAGCCATCCCCAGCCGAACGCGGCCTCGAACGCCGCTGGGGTGCCCGTCGGCAGGCCGCCGATCACCTTGAGGATCGTCTCGGTCCCGTTCGGCACATTCCGGTTCGCCAGCACCTCGCCGTCCTGGCCGATCACGGCCACCTGGGAGCGCTTGCGGTGGACGTCGATCCCGACGTAGACAGACATCACGGGCCTCCTTCCCGAGCTCGATCTTTCACCCGGAGCCTCGCGCCACCGGGCTGAGCAGGGAAGGGGGTCCGGCCTCACGCCCGGCCCCCATAGAGTCAGGT
>CAWIDQ010000051.1:0-26808 GCA_963834695.1 uncultured Actinomycetota bacterium | reverse complement strand
TGGTCCGCCGGTTGCTGCAGGCGGTCGTGGTGGTCCTGCTGGTGACCGTGATCACCTTATTTTGCTGCGCCTGATTCCGGGTAACCCGGCCATCGCGATCATGGGCCCGCAGGCGTACCGCAACCCGGCGGCGATCGCCCAGTTCGACCGGGTCTACGGCTTCAACAGGCCGTGGTACGGCCAGTACTGGCTCTGGCTCGACCACCTGCTGCATTTCAACCTGGGCTATTCCTACAACCTCAACCAGAGCGTGGCCTCGCTGCTGGCAACCACCTGCCGAAGACCGTGTTCCTGGTCGGGATCTCGATCATCCTGGCCCTGCTGCTCGCCATCCCGATCGGGGTGGTGCAGGCGGTGCGGCGGAACAAGATCGTGGACCACTTCTTCAACGGGTTCTCCACGATCTTCTACGCGATGCCCGCCTTCCTGCTCGGCATCCTGCTGATCCTGGTTTTCGCCATCAAGTTCCCGATCTTCCCGCCGGAAGGGCCGCAGGGTGAGGGGGTCGGCGTGCTGTTCACCAACTTCCAGGCGCTGGTGCTGCCGATCGCCACGCTCACGCTGATCACGATCGCGCTGTTCAGCCGGTACATGCGGTCCTCGGTGCTGGACAACCTGACCGAGGATTATGTCCGGACCGCGAAGGCGAAGGGCGCCAGCGAGCGGCGGATCCTGCTGCGCCACGTGCTGCGCAACTCGCTGATCCCGATCGCGACGCTGCTGGGGCTGCTGCTGCCCGCGCTGTTCGCCGGGGCGCTGATCACCGAGTCGGTGTTCAACTATCCCGGGATGGGGTACCTGTTCTACCAGTCAGCCCTCAACCAGGACTATCCGGTGCTGCTCGGCATAACCGTGGTGGTGGCCCTGGCGACGGTGGTGGGGTCGCTGCTCGCCGACGTGGCCTACGCGGTGCTCGACCCGCGCGTAAGGTACGTGAGTCAATGAGCCTGGCCAGCGGTTCCCCGGAACCCATTCCCACTGACATTCCCGAGCATGTCCTGGACCCGCTGTCCGACGTCGAGGTGGCCGTCGTCCCTTACCCGCCGGACACGCAGGAGGGGGCTGTCGCCTCCGGCCTGCTGCCCGCGGGCAAGCCGCGCAGCACGTTCCGGCGCGGGCTCGAGGTGTTCTGGGAGAACAAGCTCGCGGTGGCCGGGGTCGCGATCTACGTGTTCATGATCCTGTTCTGCTTCGTCGGCCCGCAGATCCACCACACCAACCAGCTGCAGGTCGACTTCGCCCACGAGGAGCTCCCGCCGAGCGCCGCCCACCTGCTGGGCACGGACGCGAACGGGTTCGACGTGCGGGGCCGGCGATGATCGCCGGGCAGATCTCCCTGGAGGTCGGCATCGCGGCCGCGGTGCCGGCGACGTTCGTCGGGGTGCTGTGGGGCGCGGTCGCCGGGTACATCGGCGGGTTCACGGACTCGTTCATGATGCGGATCGTGGACGCGATGCTGTCGATCCCGACCCTGTTCCTGGCCCTGGTCGTGGTGTCGATGGTGACCCCGAGCAAGCCGGTGCTGATCCTGGTCATCGCGCTGACCTCGTGGCTGACCACCTCGAGGCTGGTCCGCGGCGAGGCGCTGTCGCTGCGCACCCGGGACTACGTCCAGGCCATGAAGGTGATGGTGGCGGCAATACCCGGGCGGTGCTGCGGCACATCGCGCCGAACGCGGTCGGCACGATCATGGTGAACGCGACGTTCCAGGTGGCCGACGCGATCGCGCTGATCGTGGCGCTGAGTTACCTGGGGCTGGCATCCGCCCGCCGCAGCAGGACTGGGGCGGGATGCTCAGCGCCGGGGTGCAGTACGTCTACGACGGGTACTGGTGGCTGATCATCCCGGCCGGATTCTGCATCGTGATCGTGATCGCCGGGGCCATCTTCATCGGCGAAGGCCTGCGGGACGCGGTCGAGGTCCGGCTGCAGCGCCGCTAGCAGGGCACCGAGCACCCCCAGGTGAACATGCCACCACTGCTCCAGATCGAGGACCTGCGCACCGAGATCCGGCTGCGCAGCGCCACCGTGCACGCGCTGGACGGCATCAGCCTCAACGTGGAGGCGGGGGAGTGCCTCGGCATCGTCGGCGAGTCCGGGTCCGGGAAGACCATGACCGCGCTGTCGATCATGCAGTTGCTGCCCCCGGGCGGGCACATCATCGGCGGGAAGATCATGCTGGGCGGCCAGGAGATCTCCTCGCTGGACGACGACGGGATGCGCCACGTCCGCGGCAACGAGGTCGGGATGATCTTCCAGGACCCGATGACCTCGCTGAACCCGACGATGACGGTCGGCGACCAGATCGCCGAGACCGTGCTGCTGCACCGCGGCGCGGACACCAAGACCGCGCGGGCCCGGGCCGTCGAGGTGCTCGGCCTGGTCGGCATGCCCCGGCCCGCCGAGCGGGTGTCCAACTACCCGCACCAGCTGTCCGGCGGCATGCGGCAGCGGGTGATGATCGCGATGGCGCTGGCCTGCGAGCCGAAGCTGCTGATCGCCGACGAGCCCACCACGGCGCTGGACGTGACCATCCAGAGCAGATCCTGGAGCTCATCGACGACCTGCGCCGGCGGCTGGGCCTGGCGGTCATCCTGGTCACCCACGACCTGGGCGTGATCGCCGGGCGCGCCGACCGGATCGCGGTGATGTACGCGGGCAGGGTGATGGAGTCCACCAGCACCGCCCGGCTGTTCGCCATCGGCACCCGTACACCGAGGCGCTGTTCGGCGCGCTGCCGGAGAAGGCCGCCGACCAGACCGAGCGGCTGTACAGCATCCCGGGCATGCCCCCGGACCTGACCAGCCCGCCGCCCGGGTGCCGGTTCGCCCCCCGGTGCCGGTACGTGCAGGACCGCTGCAGGCAGACCGAGCCGCCGCTGGAGGGCGACAGCTGGGAGCATGTGTTCCGCTGCTTCTTCCCGGTCGGCCGGTCCGACAAGGACGCCGGCGCGGCGCGGCTGGACGTGACCGAGGTCGCGCACGAGCGCCGCGCGCCCGCGGCCTTCGCAGACGGGGACGGGACGCTGCTGCGGGCCGACGCGCTGGTGAAGAACTTCTCGGTGACCTCGGGCGCGGTGCTGCAGCGCAAGATCGGCGAGGTGAGCGCGGTGGCCTGCGTCAGCTTCTCGATCCGCGAGGGCAAGACGTTCGGCATGGTCGGCGAGTCCGGCTGCGGCAAGACCACCATCGGGCGGCTGATCGCCGGGCTGGAGAAGGCCACCGCCGGGTCGATCCTGCTGGACGGGGAGGACCTGACCAAGCTGTCCAAGCGGGAGCGGCGGCGGCGCAGCCCCAAGGTCCAGCTGATGTTCCAGGACTCGTACGCCTCGATGGACCCGAGGATGCGGGTCGGCCCGATCCTGCGCGAGCCGCTGGCCATCCAGCGGATCGGCGGCCGCCAGGAGCAGCGCAACAAGATCGCCGCGATCCTGGACGAGGTCGGGCTGCCCCGGGCCGCGGTCGAGCGCTACCCGCACGAGTTCTCCGGCGGCCAGGGCGGCAGCGCCTCGGCCTGGCCGGGGCGCTCATCCTCAACCCCAAGCTCGTGATCGCCGACGAGCCCGTCTCCGCCCTGGACGTGTCCATTCAGGCGCAGATCCTCAACCTGATGCTGGACCTGCAGCGTGACCTCGGCCTGACGTACCTGTTCATCTCCCACGACCTGTCGGTGGTGCGGTACCTGTCCGAGACCATCGGCGTGATGTACCTCGGGAAGATGGTCGAGGTCGGCCCGGCCGACGACGTCTACTACCGCCCGGTGCACCCCTACACCAGGGGCCTGATCGACACCATCCCGGTCGCCGACCCGGCCGTGGCCCAGGCCCGGGAGGACAAGGGCGTCTCCGGCGAGCTACCCTCGGCCATCAGCCCCCCGTCCGGCTGCCGGTTCCGCCCCGCTGCCCGCGGGCCCAGGAGATCTGCGGCCAGGAAGAACCGCCGCTGCGCCCGTTCACCGCCGGCGGGCACCTCGCGGCCTGCCATTTCCCGCTGCGCGAGCCGGAGGGCGCCCCCGCCGCCGCGCCGTAACCGGCCGGGACGACACGCTGCGTGGTATCCCGCGCACGGGGCGAGGTTCTGCCCCCGGGCCAGGGCGCCTCCTCGCGGGCCGGCCGGCTGTGGCATATGGTGGCTCGATGCTTGGTCGGTAACCGCCCCGGCGGCGTTCACCCCATGATCGAGAGGGGATCGGCGTGCCCGAGCTCACCTGCCTGGAGATCTGCGCCGGCGCCGGCGGCCAATCACTCGGCCTGGAACAGGCGGGCTTCAGCCACGTCGCGGCCGTGGACAACGACCCTGACGCCTGCGCGACGCTGCGGCGGAACCGGCCCGGGTGGGATGTGATCCAGCTGGACGTGCGCCACTTCAAGGGCGTGGACTACCGGGGGGTCGACCTGCTGGCCGGCGGGTCCCGTGCCCGCCGTTCTCGATCGCGGGCAAGCAGCTCGGCGCGGACGACGAGCGGGACCTGTTTCCCCAGGCCCTCCGCCTGGTCGAGGAGTGCGAGCCCGCGGCGGTGATGCTGGAGAACGTCCGCGGCCTGGCCGCCGCCCGCTTCGCTGCCTACCGCGAGCGGGTCCTCGGCCTGCTGCGCGCGCTCGGGTACGAGGCCGACTGGCAGGTGCTGAACGCGAGCGAGCACGGCGTGCCGCAGCTGCGCCCGCGCTTCATCCTGGTGGCGGCGAGGCCCGGCGTGCATGCGCGCTTCGAGTGGCCGGGCGCCACCGGCACGCCGCCCACGGTCGGCGAGGCCCTCGCGACCTCATGGCGGCCGACGGGTGGACCGGGGCGGGCGTCTGGGCCTGGCAGGCCAACGGCATCGGCCCGACCCTCGTCGGCGGCTCCCGCAAGCACGGCGGGCCCGACCTTGGCCCGACGCGGGCCCGCGAGGCCTGGCTCCGGCTGCGCGTCGACGGCCGCGGGCTGGCCGACGCCCCGCCGCAGGCCATCTGCCCGCCCAACCACATCCCGAGGCTGACCTTGCAGATGGCCGCGGTCCTGCAGGGCTTCCCGCGGGACTGGCAGATCTCGGGGCGCAAGACCGCGGGCTACCGGCAGATCGGCAACGCGTTCCCGCCTCCGGTGGCCCGGGCGGTCGGCACCAGCATCCGGTCGGCCATCGAAGCCGCCCGCGCCAGGCCGGCCCGCCTGCTGGACGAGGCGTCCTGACCCGTCTTGACCACCCTGCCGCTCTGGGAGCTGCCGGAGGACACCGACCCCGAGCTCACCGCGGTCGAGGCCGAGCTATACCGGCTCGACCCGACCGGCGAGGCGGTCGCGGAGGTGCTGCGTGACACCCTGGACCAGCTCTACGACGGCCAGCATTCCGGCCGCTGGGCCTACGACCAGCTGCGCAAGACCGAGAAGACCCACATGGGGACGCTCGTCGAGATCAACCTGCACCGGCGGTTCGGGTTCGGCGACGGCGACGTGACCGACTACCGGATCGCCGGGATCGAGGTCGACTGCAAGTACTCGATGTCCTACGGAGGCTGGGAACTGCCGCCGGAAGCCGTCGGCCATCTCTGCCTGGTTCTTACTGCGGACGACGCGAGCGGTTCCTGGACCGCCGGGCTGATCCGGGTCCGCGAGCCCGACCTGCGCGGCAGCCCCAACCGCGACGCGAAACGCCAGCTCACGGCCATCAGCCGGGACCGGATCCGCGAGCTCTGGCCAGCGCCCGGCGGCTGGCCGAGAACCTGTTCCTGCGCCTGGACCCGCAGACCCGGCGGCGGATCTTCGGCGCCCGGTCCGCGCGCGGCCTGCCCACCGGCCAGGCCCGGGCCAACGAGCTGTTCCGCCTCGTGCAGCGCCGGATCATCCGCCGCGCCGAGCTGGCCACGGTCGCGCAGCAGGACGACTTCATGAAGCGCGCGCGGGGTAACGGCGGCGCGCGCACCCACCTGCGCCCGGAAGGCATCCTGGTCCTCGGGCACGCCGACCCCGACCCGCTGATCGCCGGGGCGCTCGGCCTGCCCGTGCCGCATAAGGGCGAGTTCATCTCGGCCCGGGTGATCCCCGTCCGCGGCGACCGCGCCGACCCGGCGGCGGTCATCGGCGGCCAGCGCTGGGCGCTGGCCCGGCCCGGGGACCCGCCGCACCCTGCCCCGCTGCTGCCGCGATAAGGCACAGTAAGAGCATGACCCTGACCGCCGCCGACATCGCCGCGCCGGTCGCGCGCTACGCCGCCGGCTGCACGCCCTCGCCGGCCCGCGGCACCACGTGGCCTCGCCGCTCGGCGCGTGGCTGCTGCTGGCCTTGTGCGCGCCGGCCGCCGAGGGAAAGATCCTCAACGGGCTGCTGGGCGGTGACCCGGCCGACGCGGCGAGCCTGGCCGCGGGGCTGCTCGCGCGCCCGGACCCGCTGGTTCCGGCGGCCGCCGCGGTCTGGCATCGCCCCGGGCGGCTGACCGACGTGGCCGCGCGATGGCTCGCCGGGCTGCCGCCCTCCGTGACGACCGGACCGCTGACCAGTCAGGCCGAACTGGACGGCTGGGCCCGCCGCGGCACGTTGGGACTTATTGAACGGTTTCCGGTGGCGCTCGACCCGTCCCTGTACCTGCTGGCGGCCACCGTGCTCGCAACGCGGGTGTCGTGGGAGCGCCCGTTCGACCTGGCGCCGGCCCGCGCGCTCGGCCGGTCAAGCCCGTGGGCCGGGACGCTGAGCCGGGTGCTGCGGACCCCGGACGGCCCCGGCCACCAGCAGCTCGTGGCCGCGACGCCGGCCACAGGCGACGTCGCGGTGCAGGTCGCGCGCGCCCGGGGCGGCGTGGCGGTCATCTCGGTGGCCGCGGCGCCCGGCGCCCGGCCGGGGACGTGCTGGCCGCCGCCTACGACCTGGCCCCGGCCCTGGCGACCGGCCGAGCCGTGGACCGGCGGTCGCTGTTCGACCTGCCCCTGGGCGAGGGCCCGCTGTGGTCGGTCACCGAGCGGTCCGCGCCGGTGCGGTCCGCCGACGGCCGCGAGGAGCGGTACACGGCCGTGCTGCCGGCCTGGTCGGCGAGCAGCGAGCACGACCTGAGCGATCCCGGTCTCGGCTTCGCGGCGGTGGCGCAGGCCCTGGCCCCGGGCGACCCGTGGCAGGCCAGGCAGGCGGCCATGGCCAGGTACACCCGGGTCGGCTTCGAGGCCGCCGCGGTGACCGCCGTGGCGGTCGCCATGGCCATGCGCGGGCCCCGGCCGGGCCTGATCCGGACCGCGGAACTGCGGTTCGGGCACCCGTACGCGGTGATCGCGGTCGTCACCGGCGACGGCCCGTGGCGGGGCCTTCCGGTGTTCTCCGCCTGGGTCGCCCGGCCCGAGGATGCGGAGTAGGGTGCCGCAGGTGGACGGGTTGACCGGGCCGGTCGAGGGACCGCCGGAGATCATCATGGCGGGCTTCGACCTCGGCCGGGTCGGCTACACCCTGGAAGAGTTCTTCCTCGAGTCCACGGCCACCAGCTTCGAGCCCGCGGGTTCCCTGGGAGCCGACGGATACTGGCAGGTCGTCCCGGCCGCCCAGGCGCCGTTCACCACCCGGCTGGTGGTGTGCAGGCCGGCCGACCCGGGCGCGTTCACCGGCACGGTGATCCTGGAATGGCTCAACGTCAGCGCCGGCTTCGACGCGCCCGCGCACTGGATGCTGACCCACCGGCAGGTGGTCCGGGCGGGATGGGCCTGGGTCGGGGTGTCGGCGCAGCGGGCCGGCGTCGAGGGCGGCAACATCTTCGAGACGGCCGGGGCGGAACCCGACGAGGGGTCGCGGCGCACGATGGTGCTGCCCGCGCTCAAAGAGAGCGACCCGGCCCGGTACGGGGCGTTGCACCACCCGGGCGACGCGTTCTGCTTCGACATCTTCTCCCGGGCCGCCCGGGCGGTCCGCGAGGGCGGCGTGCTCGGGTCGCTGCCGGTCGAGTGCCTGCTCGCGACGGGCCAGTCCCAGTCCGCGATCCACCTGGTCACCTACGTGAACGCGGTCGCGCCCACGGTCGCCGCGGCCTGCGACGGGTACCTGATCGGCAGCCGCACCGGGATGGCGGCCCCGCTGACCGGGTGGGACGGCCGGATCCGTACCGAGGGGCCGGACGGCGTGCGGGTGCGCGCCGACGGCCGGGCCCCGGTGCTGACCGTGCAGACCGAGAGCGACGTGACCGGGGTGCTGGCCGGGGTGACCGCGCGGCAGCCGGACGGCGACCGGTTCCGGTGGTGGGAGATCGCCGGCGCCGCGCACGCCGACACGTACCTGCTCGGCGCCAGCTTCAGCGACTCCGGTGAGCTGCCGCCCGCCGAGCTGGCCCGGCAGATGGCGCCGACCGACAAGCCGATGGGCATCCCCTGCCCGGTGCCGGTGAACTCCGGGCCGCAGCACCACTACGTCGCCCAGGCCGCGATCGCGCATCTGGACCGGTGGGCGCGCGGCGGTCCGCCGCCGCCGGAGTCGCCCCGGCTCGAGACCGACCCGGACCTGGTCACCGACGACGCGGGCATCGCGCGCGGTGGCATCAGGACGGGCTGGGTCGACGTGCCGGTCGCCGCGCTGTCCGGGCTCACCCCGCCCGGCGCCTCCGGGATCGGCATCCTCCTGGGCTCCACGCGCGTTTTTGACGACGCCGAGCTGGCGCGCCGCTACCCCGGCGGCCGGGACGAGTACGCCGCCGCGTTCCGCGAGGCCACCACGCGGGCGGCGGCCGCCGGCTTCGTCCTGGGGCAGGACGTCGACGAGATGGTGGCCCTGGCCATCGCCTCTTACCCCGTCCCGCCTGACGCCCGCCGGCCGGGTCTGACCCCCCTACCCCGTCCCGCCTGACGCCCGCGGCCGGGTCTGACCCCCCTACCCCGTCCCGCCTGACGCCCGCCGGCCGGGTCTGACCCCCCTACCCCGTCCCGCCTGACGCCCGCCGGCCGGGCCTGACCCGCCCGCCGACCCGATACTCCCGCCCCCGTCGGCCCGCCGCTCAACCCGCGCCACCGCCCGCGCCCGTGCATTCCTTGATCGCTACGACTCTTCATGCCCGTGCTTCGGCCGCCGGGTCGATGGATTTATACCGTTTTGTACCCACCAAACCTGTGAAAAGTGCTGACGATCACATTGATTCAGGGCAAACGGGGTTTCCCCCCGGGACTTCACTCGGAGGCAACCCCGACGTAAGATCACCGTTAATCCTTTCACCTGGGTGATTCACCCGCGCGGGGCCGGGTCGGTTGCTGACTCCAGGGAGGCGAGCCATTGGGCAGCCAGGCCGGATCGCCCGACGCGGAGGCGTCGGTGCGGCAGCAGATTCTCCACCATGCCGTGTTTACCCTGCGCTCCATCGGAGAGCCGGGCCTGCACGCCCGGCGCGTCCTGCGGCCTGAGCGGCTGCGTATCTCCCCGGTGGCACCCGGCACCTTCGCCCCGGCGCTCGTACCCTCCGGACTGTTCGGGCGAAAATCCAGCGGGGGAGCCGGGCATGGTTAGTGAAGTCGCCGCGTTCGGCCTGCACAATGCCCGGCTCGAGCCGGTGCCGACCGCCCTGCCTCCCGCCGACCGCGCCGCCCGCGGGAAGGCCGCCCGGGCCGAGATGCCGAGAGACAGCCACGCGGGGTTCAAGCCCGCGGCCGACCGGCCCGACCCGGTGAGCCTGCTGGAGTCGCAGGGCGCATCGCGAATACCGGAGTTGGTGCCGATCCGCTACGGCCGGATGCTGGCCTCGCCGTTCGCCTTCTTCCGCGGGGCCGCGCTGCTGATGGCCGGCGACCTGGCCACCACCCCGGTGTCCGGGCTGACCGTACAAACCTGCGGCGACGCGCACCTGTCCAACTTCGGCATGTTCGCTTCGCCCGAGCGCCGCCTGGTCTTCGACATCAACGACTTCGACGAGACCCTGCCTGGCCCGTGGGAATGGGATGTCAAGCGGCTGGCCGCCAGCGCCGAGGTGGCGGGGCGCCACAACGGCTTCGACGCCGAGGAGCGGCGCGAGATCGTGGTGGCCGCGGTCGCCCGTTACCGCCGGGCCATGCGCGGCCTGGCGCGGATGGGCGAGGTTGAGGCCTGGCAATCGCCGGCGGAACTCGATGAGCTCCGCCAGCACTACCAGGCCATCCTGGGCCAACGGGAGCGCAGGCTGGCCGACGCGGACCTGGCCAGGGCGCGGGACCGGGCAGGCCCGCACTCGCTCGACCGGCTGATCCACATGGTTCCCGCCACGGCCGCGAAGGCGGAGAAGGTCAGAAAAGCCGGAAAGGCGAAGGCGGGCGTAGAGGCCGTCAAGACCGGGGAGCTCCGCTTCGTCACGGACCCGCCGCTGCTCGTGCCGCTCGCCGATCTGCCCGACGAAGAGTCCTCCACCAGCCTTGAGGCGCACCTGAACAGGGTCATGGCCAACTACCGCCGCACCCTGGAATGGGACCGCCGGTTCCTCATCGGCAAGTACCAGGTGGCGGACATGGCGCGGAAGGTGGTCGGCATCGGCAGCGTCGGAATGCGCTGCTGGGTCATCCTGCTGACCGGGCGTGACCAAGAGGACCGTCTGTTCCTGCAGATCAAGGAGACGGTGCCGTCGGTCCTGTCCGGGTTCCTCGGCGCCAGCCCGTACCCGAGCCAGGGCGAGCGCGTGGTCGCGGGCCAGCGGCTGATGCAGGCAGCGAGCGACGTGTTCCTCGGCTGGCACCCGACCCGGAGCGTACTCGCGCAGGACTACTACGTCCGCCAGCTACGCGACGGGAAATTCTCGCTGGCGGCCGAGGACATGGACCCGCCCGTCATGCGCATCTACACGGAGCTGTGCGGGCAGACGCTGGCCCGGGCGCATGCCCGCTCCGGGGACCGGATCGCGATCGCGGCGTACCTCGGCAAGTCGTCCGTCTTTGACAAGGCGGTCGCCGACTTCGCCGCCGACTACGCCGACCAGAACGAGCGCGACCACGCCAGCCTGGCCGCCGCGGTCGAGTCCGGCCGGGTAGAGGCCCAGCCGGACGTGTGACGCCCGGTCAGGGCCGGTCGCCGGCGCAGGTGATGCAGGTCGCCGCCGTCGGCCGGGCGGCCAGGCGCTCGGCGGCGATGGGGAGCCCGCACCGCTCGCAGCGGCCGTAGCTGCCCTCGTCGAGCCGCTGGCCGGCCCGGGTAATCTCGGCCAGCCGGTCGGCGGCCTGGCTGAGCAGGGCGGCCACATGCTGCCGGTCGAACGCAGTCGACGACCCTTCCGGGTCGTGCTCATCATCCGCCCCGGCCGCGGAGGCGTGGACGATGCCGTCGAAGTCCCGGCGCAGGGCGGCGAGCCTCGCCTCGGTACTCGCGCGCTCCGCGGCCAGCAGGTGCCGCGCGACCGCCTCCCCGGTCGGGCCGCTCATCGGGGCACCCTCGCGGCCAGCCGGCCGACGATCTCGGCGGCGGGAAGGTCCGAGGCCGCGCGGAAACCCTGCCCGGCGTAGAGACTCATCCGCTCGGGATCGCCCCCGGCGGCGGCCGCGGCGCGGAGGGCCCGGGTAGCGTTATTGATCTCCGGGTACGCGGTGGGCGCGTCGGAGTGATCGCGCATGAACCGGTTGACCAGGGCCCGGGCCGGGCGGCCGCTGAAGGCCCGGGTGACCTCGGTGACCGTGCGGCGCGGATCCGCCAGCGCCGCCTTATGCAGCGGGTGCGCGCCGCTCTCCGCGCAGCGCAGGAACGCGGTGCCGAGCGCGGCAGCGGTGGCGCCGGCGGCGAGCGCGATCGCGATGCCGTCGGCATCCCCCAGCCCTCCGGCGGCAACCAGCGGAATGCTGGCCCCCCCGGCCACCTCGGCCAGAAGGCCGAGAAGCCCAGGCCTGGTGTCCTCCGGGTCGAAGTTGATGAACGTCCCCGAGTGCGCGCCCGCCTCGCGGCCCTGGACGATCAGGCAGTCGGCACCAGAGCCCGTGGCCAGGTCTGCCTCGTCCCGGCTGGTCACCGTGATGCCCACCAGGGCGCCCCGGCTGCGGAACTCGGCGATCACTTCGGGCGCGGGGCAGCCGAAGGTGAAGCTGACCAACGGCGGCGGGTCGCCCAGCAGCAGATCGATCTTGTCCGCCCAGCCGTCGTCATCCCACCGCGGCTCGCCCGGCTCGACCCCCAGCCGCTCGGCATCCGGGCGGAGCGAGTCGGCGTAGGCCGCCACGGCCGCGGTGTCGCGGGCCGGCGAGCCCGGTACGAAGAGGTTGACGCCGAAAGCCGGCGCCCCCGCGGCCCGAACCGCGTCCATCTCGGCCCGGACGGCGTCCGCGGTCTTGTAGCCGCCGGCCAGGAACCCGAACGCGCCCGCCTGCGCGGCCGCGGCGACCAGGGCCGCCGTGGACGGCCCGCCCGCCATCGGCGCCACCCAGATCGGCAGCCTGCTCAGCTCGCGGATCCTGTCCGCCGGATCTGTGCTCACCCGCGGCTCCTTGTCGGCCAGAGGGATGGCGTCACCACCATCAGATCATTACCGCCGCGGCCGGGGCGACCGCCGAATACCCCGATGGCGCGAGGACGCCAAGTGATCAGGCAGGCTTGAGGTTATGGCGGACACTCTCAATCAGCCCACCCAGCCCACCCGGCCCACCCAGCTCACGCTGATGGCGGTACACGCCCACCCCGATGACGAGTCTTCGAGCACCGGCGGAGTGCTGGCCAAGTATGCCGACGAGGGCATCCGGACGGTGGTCGTGACGTGCACGAACGGCGAGTTCGGGGATACGCCGGACGGCGTCAAGCCGGGCCAGGACGGTCACGAGGAGCAGGCCGTGGCGCAGATCAGGCTGGCCGAGCTCCGGAGGCGTGCAAGTATCTCGCGGTCACCGACCTCGAGCTGCTCGGCTATCACGACTCGGGCATGCCCGACTGGGATTACAAGGACCGGCCGGACGCGTTCTGCAACGTGCCGCAGAACGAGGTCGCCGGCCGCATCGGCGCCCTCATCGAGCAGTACCGGCCCCAGGTGGTGATCACCTATCACGACCAGGGTCCGTACCAGCACCCCGACCACCTGCACGCCAGCCGGTGCGCGCAGGCCGCGGTGGCGGCGACCGGCATCCCGGACAAGCTTTACCTGACGGCGATGCGCCGCAGCGACTGGCGCAAGGTCTGGGACGCGCTGCGCGAGCAGGGCGTGGAGGTGCCCGACACCAGCCGGATCGACGAGCAGACCCTGCGCCAGATGGAAGACCGCGAGCGCCAGATCACCACCAACATCGACATCCGTCCCGTCCTGGACCGCAAGCGGGCGGCGCTCCTCGCGCACGCCAGCCAGATCCGCGAGTCCTGGTTCAGCAAGCTCCCGCCCGGGATCGGCGCCGAGGTGTTCGGCCGGGAGAGCTTCATCGGCTGCGGACCGGACCGGCGCGCCGGTCCCCGAGGACGACCTGTTCGCGGGCATCCGGCGCCCGGCCGCGGATAGCCCGGCCGCCGGATCGCCCGGCCCGGTCCGCGCCCGGCCTTCGGCTAGCCGGCCTGATGGCGGGGCCTACGGATCGCCCGGCCCGGTCCGCGCCCGGCCTCCGGCTAGCCGGCGCGCCGCTGGTCCGGCTAGCCCGCCCGGTCCGCGGCGCGCTCAGCGCCGGCGGGCCAGCGTGACGCCATCGCGGACCGGCAGCATCACGGACTCGACGCGGTCGTCGCGGGCGATGGTGTCGTTCAGGTCACGCCACGGCCAGCGTGGCGCGGCCACGGAACGCCGGGTCTACCACCTCTCCGCCCATGAGCACGTTGTCGAGGACGATCAGGCCGCCCGGCGCAGGCGGGTGACCAGTTCCTCGTAGTAGAGCGGGTAGCTGACCTTGTCGGCGTCGATGAACCCCAGGTCCAGCACCGGCTCCGCAGGCAGCGCGCGGAGCGTGCCGAGGGCCGGGCCGATCCGCAGGTCGATCTGGTCCTCGAGTCCGGCCCGCTTCCAGTAGCGCCGGGCCAGCGAGGTCCACTCCTCGCTGGTGTCGCAGGCGAGCAGGCGGCCGCCGGGCATGCCCCGCGCGATGCAGATCGACGAGTAGCCGGTGAACACCCCCACTTCGACCGCTCGCCGGGCGCCTGCCAGCCGGGTCAGCATGGTCAGCAGCCGGCCCTCGTCCGCCGAGACCTGCATGCCCGCGGCGTCCGGGTATCGCTTCGCGAGTCTCGGCGGCCAGGTCGCGCAGCAGGTCGTCGGCGGGCGTGCAATGCGTGATCAGGTAGTCGCTGACCGCCGGGTCGATGATGTCCACGGATCCCTCCCTGGCGCCGCCCGCAGCGTCCGCTGCCCCGGGCTCTCTGCTAATACTGCAACCACGGGGTCGTCCGACGGGCCGCCGGGGCCAGACGCCGCGCGATTCTGCCTCGCGCCCGGAAGGTCCACCGTGCTGCGGTCTGGTAGCGAGCATCGCGTTCCGGCTCCTGCGCCAGGTAGAGCGTCCGGGACGATGGGATCGTGATCGTACTTCTGGCCCGGGTGCTCAGCGGGGTCACCGCGAGCGCGTGGCGATCCTGCTCGCCAGCGCCGTGGCCTGCGCGCTGGCGGGGGGAGCCCTGTTCGCCGCCACCCAGCACTACCCGTTCACCGCCGGGCTGTACTGGGCCATCACGACGGCGACGACCGTGAGTACGGTGACGTGACGCCGCGCGACGCGGCGGGCCGGGTGGTGGCCTCCCTGGTCATGCTCACCACCATCCCGCTGCTCGCGGCGGTGTTCGCGCTGGTGACCGGCGCTGCCGCGGCGGCGGGAATACGGAGGGTTCTGGCGATGGGACATCGGTTGCCGTCGAGCGGCTACCGTCTCGTGGTCGGCATGGACGATCAGGTGCACGCGATCCTCGACGAGATCGTGCGGGTCGGCGACGCGGACGTGCTGGTCGCCGACGTCGATCCGGCGGGCGTTCGCCCGGAAGTGCACCTGGTCCGCGGCGACCCGACCAAGCCGGCCGCCATCCGCGCGGCCCGGCCCGCCGACGCCCAGCAGGCACTGATCACCGGGCCTACGGACGGCGACGTGCTGATCAGCGCCGTGCTGCTGCGCGAGCAGGCGCCGGAGCTGCCGGTCGTCGGCCTTGGTGCGGTCGGCATCAGTCCACGAGGCGCTGCGGGAACTCGGCGTCCAGCAGACCATCTCCGCCGAGCAGCTGATCGCGCACACGCTGGCCATGAGCCTGGAGGCGCCGCACGCGGGCGACATGCTGGCCCGGCTGGTGGAATCGAACCGGCGCAGCCTGGCCGAGACCGAGGCCGGTGCGGACGTGATCGGCAAGCCGCTGAGCGCGGCTCCGCGGCGAGCGGAACGGGCTGGTGCTCGGCGCTCGTGCACGACGGCAGATGCCTGCTCGGCGTCGACGACGATCCGGTGGTCAGCTCCGGTGACCGGCTGCTGATCGCCCAACCCGCTCCCCGCAAGCCGGTCCGCCGGTGAGCCAGCGGATCAGGACGGCGGTCCGCGTCGAGGGGATCGTCCAGGGCGTCGGCTTCCGGCCGTTCGTATATTCGCTGGCGACCCGCCTCGGCCTCGGCGGGCTGGTGGGCAACGATTTCGACGGAGTCTTCGCAGAGGTAGAAGGGGCCGCCGGAGGCGGTCAAGGAGTTTCTTGATTCGCCTAGACCGCGACGCCCCTCCGCTGGCCAGGATCGACCGGGTGACCGCCTCGGCCGCCGCCGCACCGCACCGCATCGGTCTCGATCGCGCCGAGCGACCGGGCCTCCTGCGGCGGGCCCTGGTCTCGGCGGACACCGCGACGTGCGCGGACTGCCTGGCCGAGCTCGCGGACCCGGCCGACCGGCGGTACGGCTACCCGTTCATCAACTGCACGAACTGCGGTCCGCGTTTCACCATCATCCGCGACGTGCCCTACGACAGGACGCTGACCACGATGGCCGGATTCGCCATGTGCGATCATTGTGCCGCGGAGTATCACGACCCGGCGGACCGCCGCTTTCACGCGCAGCCGACCTGCTGCCCGGCGTGCGGACCGCGGCTGTCCCTGCTCGACCCGGCCGGGACCGTCGGCTCGCCGCTGGAGGCCGCTGCGCACCTGCTCCGCCAGGACAAGGTGCTGGCCGTGAAGGGCCTGGGCGGCTACCACCTGGCCGTGGACGCGTCCAGCGAGGATGCGGCCGGCGCGTTGCGGGCCCGGAAGCATCGTGAGGACAAGCCGTTCGCGGTGATGGTGGCGGACGTGGCCGCTGCCCGCCAGGTGTGCCAGGTAGACGAGGCCGCCGCCGCCCTGCTGACCAGCAGCCGGCGGCCGATCGTGCTGCTGCCCCGGGTGCCGTCGGGCATCGCCGCGGCCGTCGCACCCGGAAACCGGCAGCTGGGGCTGATGCTGCCGTACACGCCGCTGCATCACCTGCTGCTCGCGGGCGTCGGCGGGCCGGTGGTACTGACCAGCGGGAACATCTCGGACGAGCCGATCGTGTACCGGGACGGCGAGGCCGCGCAGCGCCTGGGCGAGATCGCGGACGCGTTTCTCACCCACGACCGCCCGATCCACATCCGCACCGACGACTCGGTGGTCCGAGCGGTCCGCGGCCGGGAGGCGTGATCCGCCGATCCCGTGGTTACGTCCCGGAACCGCTCGATGTGGCGGTCAGGTTCGCCCGGCCGGTCCTGGCCTGCGGGGCCGAGCTGAAGAGCACGTTCTGCCTGGCTCGGGAGAGCCACGCGTTCGTGTCACATCACATCGGGGACCTGGAGAACGCCGAGACGCTGCGCTCGTTCACCGAGGGGATCGAGCACTTCAAGCGGCTGTTCGACGTAACGCCCGAGGTGGTCGCCCACGACCTGCATCCGGAGTACCTGTCCACGAAGTACGCGGCGGACCTTGACCAGGCCGGGGTGGAACTAGTGGGCGTGCAGCATCACCACGCGCACATCGCGTCCTGCCTGGCCGACAACCGGGCCGCCGGGCCGGTCATCGGGGTGGCCTTCGACGGGACCGGGTACGGCACCGACGGCACCATCTGGGGCGGCGAGTTCCTGATCGCCGACACGGCCGGCTTCGAACGGGCGGGTCATCTCGCGCCGGTGCCGATGCCCGGCGGTGCGGCCGCCATCAGGCAGCCGTGGCGGATGGCCGCGGCCTACCTCGACGCGGCGGGCTGCCTTGACGCCGCGGGTGGCCCGCCCGACGTGGCCCGGCGCAATCAGCAGGTCTGGCCCGGAGTGCTCGCGATCGCCCGGCGCGGCATCAACTCCCCGGTCACCTCCAGCGCCGGGCGGCTGTTCGACGCGGTCGCGGCGATCCTGGGCGTGCGCGACGCGATCAACTACGAGGGCCAGGCCGCGGTCGAGCTCGAGCAGCTGGCCGACCCGGCCGAGCGAGGCGCCTACCAGGCCGGGATCGCGGCGGGCGATCCGTTGCGCATCGCCGGCCGTGACCTGGTGCGGGCCGTGGCCGAAGACCTCACCGCGGGGACCAGCCGCAGCGTGATCGCCGCGCGCTTCCACAACGGCGTCGCCGACCTCATCACCGAGTGCTGCCTGCTGCTGCGCGAACGGCACGGCCTGAGCACGGTCGCGCTGTCCGGCGGGGTGTTCCAGAACCTGCTGCTGCTGCACGCCACCGTGAGTCGGCTGGAGGCGCGCGGGTTCGGCGTACTCGTGCACTCGAGGGTCCCGTGCAACGACGGCGGGATCAGCCTCGGCCAGGCGGTGGTGGCGGCGGCCGCTGGCTAGGCGGCCCGGGAAGGCGGGCCGTGGCTGTGCAGGGTGCGGCTGCGGTCGGGGCTGGTCGCGGTGACGGTCCCGTCGGGAAGCAAGACGATGCGCCAGCCCCACCGGTGCACCGCGATCAGATGATGAAATACGCACAAAAGCAGTAAATTGGTCAGACAGGTCCGGCCGCCCTCCGACCGGGGCACGATGTGATGCGGGTGGCAGGCGGCCGGAGGCTGCTCGCAGCCGGGGAACCGGCATCGCCGGTCCCGGGTCATCACCAGCCGGCGCAGGTGGGCCGGGATGGTCTCGGTGGCCGCACCGGTGTCCAGCGGCAGACTCACCGCCGCGGCCGGGCCGTTCAGGAGGCCGGTGCGTAGGTAGGCCGCTAGGCCAGTGGGGCCGGACAGCAGGTCGGCCGCGTGGGCGAGCACGATCTGCCGGGCGGCCTGCTCAGCCAGCTCGCGCCGGGCTGCGTGGGTCGCGTCGTCCTGCCCGCCCGGACCACGGGGGCTGTCCGGCTCGCCTCGGTCGCCCGGGCCGCCTGGGCTGCTGGTCTTGGCGTCTCGTCCGGTCGGTAACGCGGCGGTGAGGCGGTCCAGGACATCGGGGTCGATGTGACCGGTGACAACCGGGATGATGGTGGCGTCGCAGTCATAACCTGGCCCGGCCGTGGCGGTGCCCGCCCAGTCGGCTTCGGCGGCCGTTGCTTCGGGCAGGCCGCGCAACTGGTCCAGGGTCAGGTGCAGCTGGATCTGGGTAGGCTGGCCGGCCCGCTCGGGCAGGCACCCGGACGCGATCAGCCGGCGCATCGCCTCTTCCAGCGCGTCGTGATCGCGCTGCCACTTCGTGCGCAGGTCCTCCGGGCCCGCGCGCTTGCCCAGCGCCTCCAGCACCGCCGATAGCGCCGCGGCGCACTGCGGGGTCAGGTCACCGTGCAGCTTCCCGGCACCGCGGAAGGTCGTGGCCAGCCGTAAGGCCCGGTCATCGAACCCGTCGTCATCGTCAGCGTCGGGGCGGGCGCAACGGCACCGTATCTCCTCGGCCAGGCCTTCCAGGTCCCGGAGCGCGGCTCCGCCCGCCGCCGCGTCGAGCAAGATCGCATCCGCCGCGCCGCGGTGCTCGCCGGGCAGGTTCTCAGTCCAGTCACAGATCTGCCGGGCCCACGACTCGGAGATCTCCGCCCCGGCCAGCGCTTCACCGACCGCGGGGTGGGCCCACAGGCGGCGCATCCACCCGATCGCTCCGGCCGCGGCGCCCCCGGTGACCCGGGTCTGCCACTTCAGCCACGACCTCGCCGCGCCATGCCCGTCGTCTTCGTACCCGCCCTGGGCGTGGAACGCGGCCAGCACCCGGGCTCGGGCCGCGGTGTGCATCGCCGTGGCCTGTTCCAGCGCGCGTAGGCAGCCCGCCTGCTCGGTGGTGGTCAGCGACGCCGCGTCGACGGCGTTGAGGCAGCTGAGCCCGGCGCTGATCGCCGAAAGCGCCTCGCCCACGGTCGCGGGCAGGGCAGGCGGCGGGCCGGGCAGGCACATAGTCGGGGCCTCCGTTACGAGATGGCGGCTGGTCCTGACAAATCCCTGATTCTCGATTGTTAGTTCGACTCTACCGGAACGGTCCGACATTTCTGGGTTCCGGCGAACCTGATTTCTGGGTTCTGGTGAGCCTAATTTCTGGGTTCCTGGCCAACCTGGCGGCCTGCCCCGAATGTCAGCCGGGTGGCAGCGAATCGGCTTTGCCCTGGTCGAAGCGGGCTTGCACCTGCTGGCGGCGCCCCAGCCGCCTCATTGATCGGGCTACGTCGGCGGCGCCAGGACGCGGCAGCGCAGCCAGTCGTACCAGTCCCGCATCCCGGCCCCGGTCGTCGCTGACAGCGGCAGCAGCACGGCTCCCGGGCTGAGGCTCTTGACGTCGGACGCGTGCCGCTCGGTATCAAAGTTCACGTACGGCAGCAGGTCGGTCTTGGTGACCAGCACCAGGTCGGCCTGGCGGAACATGTGCGGGTACTTCACCGGCTTGTCGTCGCCCTCGGTGACCGAAGCGAGCACCACCCTCGCCTGCTCGCCCAGGTCGAACAGGGCCGGGCAAACCAGGTTGCCGACGTTCTCGATCACGACCACCGACCCGCCGGGCGGGTCGAGCACGCGCAGTCCCTCGGCCACCATCTCCGCGTCGAGATGGCAGCCGGTCCCGGTGTTGATCTGCACCACCTGGCAGCCGACCGCGCTGATCCGCGTGGCGTCGAGAGCCGCCGCCTGGTCACCCTCGATGACCGAGATGGTCACCTGGCCGGCGAGCTCGGCGGCGGTGCGCTCGAGCAGCGTGGTCTTCCCCGCGCCCGGGGAGCTCATCAGGTTGACCGTGAGCACGCCGCGCTGCCGCAGCCAGTCCCGGTTGAGCTGGGCCAGCCGGTCGTTCTTGGCCAGCACCTTCTGCTGCAGCTCGACGGTCCGCTCGCCACCGCGGCGCGCCGACGACGCGTGCTCGTGATCCGCGTGATCGTGATCGGCCTGGTCATGGCCCGCGTGATCGTGGCCCGCGTGACCGTGACCGTGACCGGTGCGGTCGTGGTCCGGCTGGCCGGGCGAGAACACGTGGATCACGGCTCCTTCGGAGCAACCGCAGGTGGCGCACATGGGTCAGGCCACCGCCGCGGGCGCAACCTGCACCGAGGCGATCTTGAGTTCCTGCCCGGCCAGCACCTCGACCCCGGCGCTCCCGCACGGGCAGATCGCGATCGGGCCGTCCGGCTCGAAGTCGCGGCCGCACGCCAGGCAGCGGCACCGGGCCGCGGTCTCGGTGATCTCCAGGCGCGCTCCCTCCAGGTTCGTTCCCTCCGTGACCAGGTCAAAGCAGAACCGGACCGAGTCGGCTACGACCCCGGACAGCGCCCCGATCTCCAGGCGCACACAGGTGATCCTGGCGTCCGGCAGCCGTTCGGTCACGGCGTTCACGACGCCCTCGGTGATCGCCAGCTCGTGCATCGGCTCAGCAGATGCGGGGGAGCGGGTCGCCCACCAGCAGGTCGACGATCCGGGTGCCGCCGAACGCGGTCTTGAGCTGCACGATGCCGGGCGGATCCGCGGTGACGTGGCCGATAACGGCCGCCTGCCCGCCGAGCGGGTGCGCCCGCAGCGCGGCGAGCGCGTCGTCGGCCGCCGCGCCGTCCACCACGGCGACCAGCCGGCCCTCGCACGCCACGTACATCGGATCGATGCCCAGCAACTCGGAGGCGCCGCGCACCTCGGTGCGCACCGGGATGTCGTTCTCGCTCACCAGCACGCCCACGCCGGCGGCCTTGGCGATCTCGTTCAGGATCGTGGCCACGCCGCCGCGGGTCGCGTCCCGCAGCGCGCGCACCCCCGGGGTCGCGGCCAGCAGGCCGGCCACGAGCCCGTTCAGCGGCGCCGTGTCGGAGACGATGTCGGCCTCGATATCCAGCTCGCCCCGGGCCAGCATGATCGTGACCCCGTGGTCGCCGATCGGGCCGGAGACGATGATCGCGTCCCCTGGCCGCGCGTTCGCCACGCCGAGGTCGAGGTCATGGGCGATGACGCCGACTCCCGCCGTGTTGATGTAGCAGCCGTCGGCCTTGCCCTTCTCCACGACCTTGGTGTCGCCGGTCACGACCTGCACGCCCGCGGCGTCGGCGGCCTCGCGCATGGACGTGACGATCCGGCCCAGGTCGGCGACCGGGAATCCTTCCTCCAGGATGAAGCCGGCCGACAGGTACAGCGGGACGGCGCCGGACACCGACAGGTCGTTGACCGTGCCGTTGACGGCCAGGTCGCCGATGTCCCCGCCCGGGAAGAACAGCGGCGACACGACGTAGGAGTCCGTGGTGAGGGCGAGCCGCGCCCCGCCGACCCGCAGCCGCGCGGCGTCCTCGAGGGGCTCCAGCAGCGGGTTGCGGAACCCGTCCAGGAACATCGCCTCGATCAGGGTCTGGGTCGCCTTGCCCCCGGCCCCGTGCGACATGGTGATCCGCTCTTCCTTGACCCGCGGGCGGCTGCGCCGGGCCCGGTCGATCCGCTCCAGCACGAGTTCCTCGCGCACCGTCCCCGGCAACGGCTGCGGCGATCCCCGGTGGCTGCCGCGAGCGGTCTCCTCCTCGGCCGCCTGCTCCTCGTGAACCCGCAGCGCGTCCTGTACCCAACCCGCCGGGTCCGCCTGCGACACGCCCGCGCTTTGCTGATCGGAGGTCATGACGTGGTCGCCTCCTTGACCCGCTGGCGGGTCAGCCGACCGTAGTTGTAGTAGGCCGCGCAGGCGCCCTCGGGCGACACCATGCAGGTGCCGATCGGCGTCTCGGGGGTGCACGCGGTGCCGAAGACCTTGCACTCCCACGGCTTGAGCACGCCCTTCAGGACCTCGCCGCACTGGCAGGCCTTCGGGTCGGCGACCCGCACGCCCGGCACCGAGAACAGCAGCTCGGCGTCGAAGGCGGCGTACCGCTGGGAGACCTTCAGCGCGGAGTGCGAGATGAAGCCGAGGCCGCGCCACTCGAAGTACGGGCGGAGCTCCATGGTCTCGCCGATGGCCTTCAGGGCGACCGTGTTGCCGTCCCAGGGCACCACGCGGGAGTACTGGTTCTCCACCTCCGATCGGCCCTGGGCGAGCTGCAGCATCAGCATGTAGATGGACTGCAGGATGTCCAGCGGCTCGAACCCGGCCACCACGACCGGCTTGCCGTAGTCGCGCGCGATGAACTCATACGGCCGGCAGCCGATCACCGTCGACACGTGCCCGGGCCCGATGAACCCGTCGAGCCGCAGGTCGGGCGAGTCGAGGATGGCCTTGATGGCCGGGATGATCGTCACGTGGTTGCAGAAGACCGAGAAGTTCGTCAGGCCCTCCGCCGCGGCGCGCAACACAGTCATGGCCGTGGACGGCGCGGTGGTCTCGAAGCCGATGGCCATGAACACCACCCGCTTGTCCGGGTTCTTCCTGGCGATCTTCAGCGAGTCGAGCGGCGAGTACACCATGCGGATGTCGGTGCCCTGGGCCTTGGCGTCGAAGAACGACCCCTTGCTGCCCGGCACCCGCATCATGTCGCCGAACGAGGTCATGATGACGTCGGGCTGGGCCGCCAGCGCCATGGCGTCGTCGACCCGGCCCATCGGGATCACGCACACCGGGCAGCCCGGGCCGTGCACCAGGGTGATCTGCTCCGGCAGGTAGTCCTCGAGCCCGTGCTTGTAGATCGTATGGGTGTGCCCGCCGCACACCTCCATCAGCTTGTACTGCCGCCCGGGCTCGCACAGCGCGGTGATCTTCGCCGCGAGCGCGTGCGCCGTGTCCGCGTCACGGAATTCGTCGACGAATCGCATGACCGCACGCTCCTATTCGATCCGTGATTCGGCGAGCGCCGCGAGCTCGTCCTCGTAGGCCTGGCCGATCCCCTCCAGGAACTGCATGGCCGCGGCGGCCTCCGCCTCGTCGATCTTCGACAGCGCGAAGCCGACGTGGATCAGCACCCACTCGCCGGGCTTGGGCGGGTCATCCGCCAGCAGGCCGATGTTGATCACGCGGCGTACCCCGCTCACGTCCACCCGGGCCAGGTCGGGCTGATCGGGCAGGAACTCGATCACCTCACCGGGTATGCCGAGGCACATGGGATCAGCCCCCTTCGACGCTTGTCGTCCGCCTGGCCGGGCTGGCGCCTGCTTCCGCGGCGCGCACCAGGTCGTGCACGATCCGCACCGCCTCGTCGACCGCGGCCGCGACCGGCGGGCTCAGCCCGATCCGGGCGTCGATGCTGGCCGGCTCGCAGCCGACCAGCAGCACCCGCCCGGCGTCGGCGCCAAGCATGTCCAGCATCCCGAGTACCACGTCGGGCTGCATGCCGTGGCCGTCCAGCACCGGGAGCGCCGGCTCGCCCGGCGCCGCCACGCCCGGCCGGTCGCCCAGCTCCATGACGTACACCGTGCCGGGCGGCTCGCCGCGCGGCGACGCGTCGACCAGGATCGTGGTCTCGAAGCCCTCGGCCAGGTCGTAGGCCAGGTGCATGCCGCTGATCCCGTAGTCGGCGACCCGGACCCAGTCCGGCAGGTCGGCGTCGGCCAGGCGGCGGGCGACCTCGACCCCGAAGCCGTCGTCGCCCAGGAAGATGTTGCCGACCCCGGCGATCATCATGCGCCCCGTCATCGACTCGACCCCGCGCCCACCTCGGCCAGGGCGTGCTGGGTGAGCTCCCACAGCGCGTGATAGATCGTGGTCTGCGCCTCCTGGATCCGGTGTACCGACGCCGACGGGGCCACGAAGAGGTAGTCGATGCTGTCCAGCTCGGCCATCTTCCCGCCCTCGTAGCCGGCCAGGCCCACGGTAAGCAGCCCCCGCCGGCTCGCCTCGTCGAAGGCGCGCAGCAGGTTCTCCGAGTTGCCGCTGGTGGACAGCCCGACCGCGATGTCGTCGCGGCGGCCGAAGGCGGCGACCTGCCGGGCGAAGACCACGTCGACGCCGATGTCGTTGCACAGCGCCGTCACCACGGAGGTGTCGTTGGCCAGCCCGAGCGCGGGCAGCGGCCGCGCGGTGCCGGTGCCCGCCGAAACAGTGCCTGAGGAAACACTGCCACCCGGGTTCAGGAACAGCGCGGCCAGCTGCTGGGCGTCGGTGGCGCTGCCGCCGTTGCCGAACGCCAGCAGCCGCCCGCCCGCGGCGAACCGGGCGGCGGCGTCGGCAGCGCACGCCGTCAGCCGGGCGCCGTCGCGCGCGCTGATCACCCGGCGCAGCTCGGTGATCTCCTCGGCCTTGGCCACCGTGGACTGGCGTACCTGCTCCAGCACCGCGGCCAGGTCGGTGGTGCCGGAGTACAGGAACGGGTAGAGCGACTCCATCGATCCCGCGGCAGGGCGGCCTTGCGTCATGCCGGTCAGCTCCCCACGACCGCGATCGCTTCCTTGGCGTGCACCAGGACCGTGTCCCCCACCGCCGCGCGGACAAGCGCGACGCTGACCTCTTCCTGGCCCGCGCCGGTCTCCACGATCGCGAGCCCGTCATCGAGCAGGCGCACGATCGTCACCGCCACGGCCGTGTCCGAGCAGGTGATGCACACCTCGTCATGGCATTCGCTCACGAGACCACCCCTGGCGCGAGCAGGCCCGGCTGCTCGAAGAACACGTGCACAAGTTCCCACAGCACGTGATACTCGGTGACCTGAATTTCCTTAACGATCCGCGGGTCGGACGACCTGGCCAGCAACAGGTGATCGACCCCGGGGGATGCGGCGACCGCGCCGCCGTCCCCGCCCGCCAGGGCAACGGTCAGGAGTCCAAGCTCCGCGGCCGTCTGCAGCCCGGCCAGGACGGCCGGGTCGTTCCCGTCCGCGCTGATGCCGAGGGCGATGTCGGCGGGCTCGGCCAGGTAACGGATCTGGTGCGCGAAGATCTGCGCCATGCCGTCGCGCGTGGCCACCCCCGTCAGCGTGGCCACGTCGGTGGTCAGCGAGATCGCGGGCAGCGCGCGCTTGCCGACGATCACCGGGTGGACGAACTCGACGGCGACGTGCTGCGCGTCCGGGCTCGACCCGCCGGTGCCGAACGTGATCAGCTTCCCGCCGCGATGGAACCGCACGGCCATGGCGTGACAGGCGTCGGCCACGGCCCCGGCCTGACCGGCGAAGTCGCTGACCGCCGCGGCGCGCCTCTCGAACAGTCGCTCGGCCTCGCCGCCGGCGGGCGGCGGGCCGGGCGGCGGCGGGCTCGACGTCACGCCTGCTGCGCCCCTGAGGCGCCGTCCGGCCCGGACAGGTCGACGTCAACGTCGACGTCGACCGCGTCGCGGACCCGGAGCGCGCCGAAGAAGCCGGTATACGGCTTGATCCCGTGCGTCGACTGCCCCACGGTCGTGGTCGCGTGGTAGCGGTCCGGCCCGGTCTTGCTCACCTGCAGCCGCAGCGGCCGGGCCACGCCCGCCAGCGTCAGCGTCCCGGTGATCGTGCCGCCGCCGTCGCCGCCGGGCTTGAAGTCGGTGGCGGCAAAGGTCGCCTCGGGGTGCCGGTCGGAGCCCAGCGTCTTGCGCGCGGTCACCGCGATCTCGCGGCGGTCCCGGTCGGTGAGCGGCTTGATCCCGCCGGTGCCCTCCCGGACGATCAGCGACCCCGTGTCGATCTGCACCTGCAGACCGGCCGGGCTCAGGTCCTCGTTCAGCATCAGCTCGCCGGACCACCGGCCGACCTCGATGGTCAGGTCGTGGCCGGCCGTCGCGGCCAGCCCGTCGCGGAACGTGTGCAAGACGATCCGGCCGTTATCCATGCCGAGGTGGTGGCGTCCAGGTTGAACGGCCATGGCAGCACCGTAGGACACAAGTGGGGGGACGTCCAGTGGTGCGGCCCGACAGGGCTGGCTCGGGGCGGGTCGGCTGGCCGGGTCGGCGCCGGGGGCTCGCTACGGGAGCGGCACCTCGCCGAACACTTCCTGGATCCGGCGCAGGTCGCGCATCCGCGGCTCGGTCGCGCCGCCGACCCAGCGGCTCACGGTCTTCACCGGAACCCCAGCTGGCGTGCCGCCGCTTCCTGGGTCAGGCCCTTCCGCCGCAGCGCGGTGGACATCCACTCGGCGAATGTGGCGGGCTGGCCGGGCTGGCCGAGGGCCACCGGCTCGGCCGGGCTGGGTGCGGCCGGACCGGGTCGGCCGGACCGGGCGACGATCGGCCGGGCTGGGCTGCCGGCCGGCGGCACGGCGTACCGCGCGGGCGACCGGCCGGAGTCGGCAGGCTGGCCAGCGGGGGAAGGGTGTAGGAGCTGGCGGTCCCGGCATCACCGGCGACTGGATTGTCGTGTCCGAGTGCAGCACGTCCACCTCGACATGCTCGGGGAAAATGCGGAACGCCACCTGGATCGAGCCTGTCGGCCCGGCCGCGTCGAGCAGCGCGCGGAACACGGTCTCGCCGACCTCGCGGGTGCCTTCGTCGGTCAGCGGTGACTCAGCCAGGCACCGCCGGACGAAGTCCCTGATGTCCGGGATAGAGGACGGCCGGGCCGGGAACACCTGGGAGAGCACGACGACGGGCACGACCTCGATCGGCGTCCCCGAGGGTCCGTAGATGGGCTCCGCCACCGGTCCTTCTCCCTCAGCCACCGGTCTGTCCTCGGCGACACCGGCGCGCTTTCCTGTGCCGGCCAGGGCACGGAGTGCCCTCGGCGCTGCGGCAAGCTGAGGTCAGCGTACGTTAACTCGGCGGGAAACGGGAATTCCCGCGCGCCCGTGACCCCGCCGAGATGGGGGGGAACGTCATGGAGAGCCGCATTTG
>CAWIDQ010000050.1:0-15813 GCA_963834695.1 uncultured Actinomycetota bacterium | reverse complement strand
TCCCCCGCCGGCGGGCGCGGAGCAGCCCGCGGCGGCTGGTGCGACGTCTGCGGCGGTACGGCAGAGGGAGGCGGTGCGGATGACCGGCGTGCAAGATGTCGGCTCGCGGGTCGAGGAACTGCTCGCCGCCCTGCGGTCGGGCCGCGTCCAGGACCCGGCCCCGGTCGCCGAGGAGCTTGTCGGGCTCCTGGTCGGCCTGTACGGCGACGGGCTCGAGCCACGTCGTGACCGTGCTCGCCGACCGGGCGCGCCGGGCGCCGACATGCTGGCCGGCTGACCGAAGACCCGCTGGTGGAGAGCCTGCTGCTGCTGCACGACCTGCATCCGCTCGACGTGGACGCGAGGATCCAGCGGCGCCCTGGACCGGGTGCGGCCCTACCTGGGCTCGCACGCGGGCGGGGTCGTGTACCTCGGCGTCAGCGACGGCGTCGCCCGGCTGAAGCTGGAGGGCAGCTGCCACGGCTGCCCGTCGTCGACGGTCACGGTCAGGCTGGCGATCAAGGGCGCGGTCATGGACGCGGCGCCCGAGGTCACCGAGGTCGCGGTGGAGGGCATGACCGCGCCGCCCGAGCCGCAGCTGCTGCAGATCGGGCAGCCGCCGAGTCCGGGGAATCCGCGACCGAAGGCACAGCACCGGCGGGCGCCACGGCGACGGCGCCAACTGGGTGACCCTGCCCGACATCGGGCCGCCGAGCTCGCGGCCGGTCCTGGCGGTCGCGGGCGACCTCACCGTGCTGGTCTGCGCGGTGCGCGGCACCCTCTACGCCTACCGCGACGGCTGCGCGGCGTGCGGGACGTCGCTGGCCGACGGGAAGCTCGACCGCGAGCAGCTGACCTGCCCGGCTGCGCCACGCGCTACGACGTGCGGCTGGCCGGCCGCGGCCTGGACGATCCGTCCCTGCACCTCGACCCGCTGCCGCTGCTGGCCGACAGCCAGGGCGTCCGCGTGGCGGTCCCCGAAACGGCCCGCTCGTGAACGTCCCCGGCGCCGGCCTGCGCCGGTTCGTCGCGTCCCCGCCCGCTGTGCCCTCCCCGCCCGCCGCTCCCTCCCCGCCCGCCGCGTCCGCGCCGCCCGCCCCATCCGCCGCACTCACCCCACCCGCCCCGCAGGCCCACGACGGCCCTCCCCAGGCCGCCGCCGAGGAGGCGTGCGAGTTCTGCGCGGCCGGCATCCCCGCCGGGCACGGTCACGTGGCCGACCTGGACACCTCGACGCTGATGTGCGCCTGCCGCGCGTGTTACCTGCTGTTCACCCACTCGGGGGCCGCCGAGCGGTGGCAGGCCGGCGAGCAGCGGCAGTCCGTCCGCGGACGGTACCGGTCGATCCCGGACCGCTACCGCAGCGACCCGGGCCGCCCGCTGTCCGTGGCCGACTGGGACACCCTGGAGATCCCGGTCGGGCTGGCGTTCTTCCTGCGCAGCTCGGAAGACGGCGGCATCACCGGCTTCTACCCGAGCCCGGCCGGCGCCACCGATGCCGGCTCGACCTCGGCGTGGGACCGGATCGCCGCTGCCCACCCGCTGATGGGGGCCGCCGAGCCCGACGTCGAGGCCATCCTGATCTCGCGCGAGGCGCCCGGAGCCGACCGCGTCGAGTGCTTCCTGGTGCCGGTCGACGCCTGCTACGAGCTCGCCGGGCGGATGCGGCTGCACTGGCGCGGCTTTGACGGCGGCGCCGAGGCCAGGCAGAGCATCGCCTCCTTCCTCGAGAATGTCCGGGCGCGCTCCCGGGACTTCAGCCGGGAGCCCTGACGTGGCCGAGCTCGCCTTCGACTGCATCGGCGCCCACCCGGACAAGTACGCGGTCGCCCCGTCGATGTCGCTCACCCTGCGGATCGCGGAGACCAGCGGGATCAAGGTGGACGCGATCGCCCTCCGGTGCCAGATCAGGATCGAGCCGATCCGGCGGCGCTACTCCGACGCCGAGGCGGAGCGGCTGAACGACCTGTTCGGGGACACCCAGCGCTGGGCCGAGACGCTCCGGCCGCTCCAGTTCACCACCGTGTCCGTTATGGTCCCTGGTTTTGTCGGCAGCACCGAAATCGACCTGCCCGTGATGCTCAGCTACGACCTGGAGATCGGCTCGGTCCGCTACTTCGCGGGCCTGGAGTCCGGGGAGATCCCGTTGCTGCTGCTGTTCAGCGGCACCGTGTTCAGCACCGCCGACGGCCGGCTGCAGGTCCAGCAGGTGCCGTGGAGCAAGGAGGCGTCCTACCGCCTCCCGGTCGCCGTGTGGCGGGAGGCCATCGACGTGCACTTCCCGAACAGTGCCTGGATCAGGATGAGCCTGCAGACGCTGGACGAGCTGCAGCGGTTCAAGACCCGCGAGGCGCTGCCGACCTGGGACGCCACGCTCGCGGCCCTGCTGGCCCGGGCCGCCGACGGCGCGGAGTACCCGTCATGAGGCTGGACTCGGCGCACTTCGAGCACGCCCGCGAGGTCGCGGACGCGATCCTGTACGAGGGTTACCTGCTGTACCCGTACCGCGGGTCGGCGCAGAAGAACCGGGCCCGGTTCCAGTTCGGCGTGCTGGTGCCGCCGGCCTACACCGGGGTCGACGACTGCGAGCTGGCGGCCAGCCAGACCGAGTGCCTGGTCGAGTGCCCGCACGACGCCGAGGTGCAGGTCCTGGTCCGGTTCCTGCAGTTGCAGCCGCGGACCGTGCAGGCCGCGCCGGAGGGCAGCGGCGAGTGGCGCGAGGTCAGCGTGCTCGAGGTGGACGGCACCGAGCACACCGCCTGGGACGAGGCCCTGGAGCGGCAGGAGCAGGCGGACGCCAGCGTGGCCGCCCTGCTCGACGGGGACGTCAGCCGGGAGTTCCACGTCGGCTCCGCGGAGGTCGGCGAGGACATCACCGACGCCGGCGGCCGGACGGCCGGGCGGCTGATCCGCCGCTGGGACGTGCTGGACGGGGTGATCCGGCTGCACGCCGAGCGCATGCCCGGCCCGTACGGGGCGCTGCGGCTGCGGGTGCGGGTGGAAAACCACACGATCCCCCCGGCCCCGCCGCGTACCCGGGACGATGCCCTGCGCCACTCGCTGATCGCCGCGCACGTGCTGATCGGGGTGCCGGGCGGGACGTTCCTGTCCCAGACCGACCCGCCGGAATGGGCCGCCGCCGAGACCGAGGCCTGCGTGAACATCGGCACCTGGCCGGTGCTGGCCGGGCCCGCGGACTGCCGCGACCTGATGCTGTCGTCGCCGGTGATCCTCTACGACCACCCGGAGGTCGCGGCGGAGAGCGCGGGTGACCTGTTCGACGCCACCGAGATCGACGAGATCCTCACGCTCCGCACGCTGGCCCTGACCGACGCCGAGAAGCGGGAGGCCCGGGCGACCGACCCGCGCGCGGCCGAGCTCATGGACCGGCTGGACAGCCTGCCCGCGGAGATGCTCGAGCGCATGCACGGGGCCATCCGCTACCTGAAATCCGTGCCCGGCGGGGCGCAGCCCGGATCGGGCCCGGCCGCGGCCGGGCCGCTGGACGGGTTTCCCGGTGACCTCGTTGATCCGGTCCTGGACCGGCCGGAGGTCCCCTGGTGGGACCCGGGCGCCGACACCACGGTGTCACCCGAGACCGATCACGTCATCGTCGGCGGCGTCGAGGTCGCCCGCGGGTGCCGGGTCAGGATGCGCCCCGGCTCCCGGCGCGCCGACGCGCAGGACCTGTTCCTGGCCGGGCGCACGGCGCTGGTCGAGGCCGTCCTGCACGACGTCGACGGCCAGGTCCACGTGGCCGTGAGCCCGGACCACGACCCCGTCGCCGAGCTGCAGCGAAGCCACGGCCGGTTCCTGTACTTCGCTCCCGACGAGATCGAGCCCATCGATCCCGCAGAACCAGACCCCGGGAGGAGGGAAACATGATCAGCAGGCTGATCAAGGCGGCGCTGGTGGCGGCGGTGCTGGCGGTGGTCGTCCAGTCGCTGCCCGACCTCAAGCGCTACCTCGAGCTCCGCGAGATGTGAACCTCATTGAACGACCGACCGACGAGGTGAGGCAGGACGATGGAAACGATTGTGGGGTTCGTGGCCGGCTACCTGGTCGGGACCCGTGAGGGGAAGGACGGCCTGGACCGGCTGCGTTCCTCCTGGCGTTCGATCAGGACCTCGCCCGAGATGCGCAAGCTGGCGACGGAAGCGGTCTCCATGGCCGAGATGGCGGTCCGCCAGGTCTCCGGCCGCGGCAGCCTCGGCGGGACGGTGGGCGACGTCAGGGACATGCTCATCCGCCGCGCGGTGGGCGCCCGCGAGGGGTCACGCGCGGCCTGACCATAACGGGCCAGCCGCGGGTCGCGACCAGTACGGCGTCGGGGAGGCGGCGGCCGGGGTTACGGCGTCGGTGACGCGCGGATTGCCGCCGGGCGAGCACGCCGCCGCGGGCCCGGGCGGGCCGTCTGCTGCCTGCATCTGCCCTGCATATCCGCCTTTTTTGGACGAGTAGTCGTCTGCGACGATGAGCGTGTGCACGGGCATCTGGTAGACGTCGACGGCTCGAAAAACGATCCGGACCGGGCGACGATCGAGGACCTGCTCGCCAACGGCAAGCTGCTCTGGCTGGACATGAACGGCATCGATGACAACGGCATCGACATGCTGGGCAAGACGTTCGGGATCCGCCCGCTCGCGCTGGAGGACGTCACCGAGTTCGGCCAGCGTCCGAAGATCGAGACCTACGGCGACGTCACCTACCTGGTGAGCTACGGGGCCAGGGAAGTCGGCGAGGACCCGGCCGAGGTCCACTGCTTCTATTCCGAGCGCTTCCTGGTGACCGTACGCACCGAGCACTGCCTGGCCCTCAACCACGTCCGGGAGTACGTCGAGAAGGCCGGCGGCCAGCTGCCCGGGGACCGGGAGCCGACCCAGCTGGTCTTCCTGCATCACGTCCTCGACACCCTCATCGACAGCTACTTCCCGACGCTGGCCGACTTCGACGACCGGATCGACGACCTGCAGATCCGGATCTTCACCCGCCCGAACGAGGACGACATGCAAGATCTGTTCTCGCTGCAGAGATCGCTGGTCGGCTTGCGGAAGCTGGTGACCCCGCAGCGGGACATGATGGCCTCCATCGTGTCGGGCATGGTCGCGCTGCCGGGCATGACGCCGGAGCGGGAGCCGTACGTCCGGGATCTCTACGACCACCTCATCCGGATCAGCGACCTGGTCGACAGCTACCGTGACCTGCTCAGCAACGCGATGGACGCCTATCTCTCGGTGGTGTCCAACAACCTCAACGTGGTGATGAAGCAGCTCACCATCATCGCCACGGTGTTCCTGCCGCTGTCGTTCCTCACCGGCTTTTTCGGCCAGAACTTCGGGTGGATGGTGGATCACATCGGCAGCCTCGGGGCCTTCATCGGCATCGGGCTGGGCACCAAACGGGTCGCGATCACGGCCCTGTTCACGATGTTCCGCATGCGCGGCTGGATCGGGCCCATCCGGCGCAGGCCCCGCCGTCCCGCCCTGGTGAAGTAGCTACCGGGCCGGCGTGGCCTGGTCGGTGCGCGGGCCGGCGGCCGGAATCTCCGGTGCGTCCCCACGCCGCCGCCTGAGCCAGGCCAGGATCACGGCCAGCCCGAGCGCCCCGGCTGGCGGCAGGGTCACGATCGCGGGCAGCTGGTAGCGCCAGGAGAACTCGGTGATGTCCGAGGCGAGCAAGAGCACGGCCGCGGTGGTGAAGAACAGGCAGCAGGCGAAGGCGGGGGCGCGCCCGGGCGGCCGGGCGTCCCCTGCGGCCGACCAGGCTGAGCGTGCCGGCCAGGCCGAGCAGCGTCGCAGCCAGGTAGAACGGGCCCGGGGTGTAGCCGCCGTCCAGCTGGTAGGAGCGCAAGAACGCGGCGAGCGGCCGGATGACCATGGCCTTGCCGCCGTACGACGGGTCGAGCGGCTGGTAGATGTAGTCCGGCGGCGGGTTCTGCACCTTCAGCCCCAGGATGATCACGCCGTCGCGGTTGGTGCGGATGTAGTTCTGGTAGCTGGGGTATCCGTCCTGGAACTGCCAGCGCGAGATCGGCGTGTCCCCGGGGCTGGTCACCCGGGTCACCTCGAACAGCCGCGCCGCGTCCGCTGCGGTCGCCGATAGCACCCGCAGCGGCTGCTGGGTAAGGACGGCTTCGGTGAAAGACGAGACGATCGCGGTCTGGCTCATGCCCGGCGGCGCGACGTACAGGGTGAGCGGGGACGACGGGGCGTGGTCGAGGCCGTCCGGGCCGAGTGCCTTCTGCTTCGCGGTGGGGCACAAGGAGCGCTCGTACGCGGGCACCTTCAGCGTCGCGCAGTCGGCCGCTTCGGCCATCCGGCCGTAGAGCGTCGTCTCGCCGGAGCGGGACAGCCAGAAGTGCCCGCTGACCGCGTCCGAGATGCTCATG
Source organism: uncultured Actinomycetota bacterium (assembly GCA_963834695.1). Taxonomy (GTDB): domain Bacteria; phylum Actinomycetota; class Actinomycetes; order Streptosporangiales; family Streptosporangiaceae; genus JASHPR01. The sequence goes on along the minus strand of CAWIDQ010000050.1, from coordinate 9,446 downwards.
TAGGCCAGGATCGGCAGGGCGAAGGTCACGCACATCAGCACCGCGCCGCCCGCCGCGCGCCGCCAGCCGCCGGCCGAGATCGCCGCGTAGAACGCCGCGGGCAGGATCAGGAACTCACCGACCTGGGCCACCGTCACCGACAGCCCCAGCGCGATCCCGGCCAGGGCGATGGCCCACGGCGCGGGCCGGGGCCGCCACAGCAACAGGACCAGGCCGGCCAGGAGCAGGGCCGAGAACCAGACGTCGGGCATGATGCTCTGCTCGGTCTGCAACTCGTAGGCGTCGAGCAGGACCGGCGCCGCGGCCAGCGCGGCCAGCCAGCGCGGCACGCCACGGCGCAGCAGCACGGCGTAGATGGCCAGGCCCATGGCCAGGCCGACGAGATGCTGCACGGCGGTGACCAGCTGCAGGTTGCCGACGACCAGGATGGCCTCGAGTATGCCCTTGTACCCGAGCGGATCAGTGCCGGGCCAGGCGTTGTACAAGTACTTGAGCGAGTCGATGTACAGCAGCGCGGGCCGGTAGGCGACCTGGGCCATCACTCGCAGCACCAGCCCGGCCAGCAGCAGCGCGGTCATCAGCCAGTGCCGCCGCGCCGCCGCGACCAGGCGGCGGCCCTGGCGCGCGGCTCTGCCCAGCCCGCCGCCGGGCGCGGCCTGCGCGGCCGCCGCGGGGGGCTCGGCGTCCCTGGCGTCGGCCGGGATGCCCTCGGCCGGCACGGGACCGGCCGAGCCGGCCGGGCGCGCCTGTCCGGTCGCTGGCTTTGGCACTCGCATCAAGGGCATCCGCTAGTTCGGGACCTGTCGTCCGGCTGGCCGCGATCGCCTTGAGCCCGGACGCGTCTCATCGTGCTCGCTCATCCTGAAGGTGAACTCTTTTCATCCGCCGATCCCGCTTAGATTACGTGGGCGGTCACGGGAGGATGAAAAGGGTTCATACCTGAGTGTCCGGCCCGGGCACACAGATCTGACCTGGTGAGCCTACCGGAGCCCCGGCCCGCGTCGCACCCGAGCTCCGGCGGCCGCCGCCTCCGATTTCGCACCGTGAGAGCGACGAACCCGTCCCCGGGGAAGGCTCCCCTCGCGGTTGGCCCGTCGCCGGCGCAGCCTCCACGGAACAGCCCCGCTGGAGCCGTGCACGCTCCCGGCCGCACTCAATAGGCTGGGAGCGTGCCCATCCCGTCCCGTACCGCGCCCGCCCCGTCCCATACCGCGCTGGTGCGGCGGGCGCGGCGCATCTACCGCGAGCTCGCCGCGCTCTACCCGGACGCGCACACCGAGCTGAACTTCAGCACCCCGCTCGAGCTCCTGGTCGCGACGATCCTGTCCGCGCAGACCACCGACAAGGTGGTCAACCAGGTCACGCCGGTGCTGTTCGAGCGCTACCACACGGCGGCCGACTACGCGTCGGCCGACCGGGGCGAGATGGAGAAGATCGTCAAGTCGACCGGCTTCTTCCGGGCCAAGACCACCAGCCTCATCGGCCTCGGCCAGGCGCTGTGCGAGCGTTTCGGCGGCGAGGTACCGCCCCGGCTGAGCGACCTGGTCACGCTGCCCGGCGTGGGCCGCAAGACCGCGAACGTCGTGCTCGGCAACGCGTTCGGCGTCCCCGGGATCACCGTGGACACGCACTTCGCCCGGCTCTCCCGCCGCTTCGGCTGGACCACCCAGACCGACCCGGTCAAGATCGAAAAAGACGTGGACGCGCTGTTCCCGCGCAAGGACTGGACCTACCTGTCGCACCTGCTGATCTGGCACGGCCGGCGGGTATGCCACGCCCGCAGGCCCGCCTGCGGGGCGTGCGAGGTGGCCAACCTGTGCCCGTCCTTCGGCCTGGGCCCGACCGACTACAAGACCGCGATCAAGCTGGTCAGGCCCGGGCCGTTCTCGTGACCGGCTCCGGGACGCCGCCCGCCGACGGGGCCGACGTACCCCAGTGGCTGGCCGGCCTGGCGCAGGCGGCGGCCGGGATGACGGTGCGGCCAGGGATGCGGCCGCCGCCGGGCGGCGGCCGCCCGTCCGCCGTGCTGATCCTGTTCGGCGAGGGGCCGGCCGGGCCCGACCTGCTGCTGGTCCAGCGGAGCCCGTTCCTGCGGCGGCACGCGGGCCAGCCCGCGTTTCCCGGCGGCGCAATCGACGCATCCGACGGCGGCCCGGTCCCCGCGGCGCTTCGCGAGGCCGCGGAGGAGGCGGGGGTGGACCCCTCGGGCGTGCAGGTTCTCGCGGTGCTGCCGGAGCTGTTCATACCGCGCAGCGGGTTCTCGGTGACCCCGGTCCTGGCCTGGTGGCGCCGTCCCGGGCCGGTGGAACCCGGTGACCCCATGGAGGTCACCTCCGTGGCCCGGGTCCCGATCGCCGACCTGGCCGACCCGGCCAACCGGCTGACCGCGCGCTACCCGTCCGGGCAGGCCGGCCCGGCGTTCCGCGTGGGCGGCATGCTGGTCTGGGGCTTCACCGCGATGATCGTGGACCAGCTGCTCGCGATCGGCGGCTGGGAGCAGCCCTGGGACTCCGGATCGGCCGAGGACCTGCCCCCCGAAGTGCTGCAGGCGGCCCTGGGTCCCGACCCGAGCCCTTGAACTTTCCTGCAGGTTGGCTGTACTCTGCGCTGCGCTTCCCGCGCACTCAGTCCGGCGCTATACGGTTGGGCTCGTGCCGGGTGACTTGCTGGACCTGATCCTCATCGTGCTCGTGGTCGCCTTCGGCGTGGCCGGGTACCGCCAGGGGTTCATCATCGGCGTGCTGAGCTTTGCCGGCTTCCTCGGCGGCGGTGCGATCGGCGCCGTCCTCGGCCCGCGGATCGCCCGCGCGATCACCTCCAACACCGGCTGGCAGGCGGTGACGGCGATCATCGTGGTGTTCCTGGCCGCCATGATCGGCCAGCTGCTCGCCTCCGGGCTGGGCGTGGCGATGCGGTCCCGGCTGACCTGGCGGCCGGCCACCGTGGTGGACGCGGTCGGCGGGGCCGTGGTCAGCGTCCTGTCCGTGCTGCTGATCGCGTGGCTGATCGGCTCGGCCGTGGCGTACGCGCCGTTCCCGGTCATCTCGCACCAGGTGAACGACTCCCTCGTGCTGCGGACCGTGGACCGGCTGGTGCCGGCCGAGGCCAGCGTCATGTTCTCCGACTTCCGCAGCCTGCTCGAGACCGGCCCGTACGCCCAGGTCTTCGGCGCCCTCGGCGCGGAGAGCGCGCTGGCGGTGCCGCCGCCGGATCCGAGCGTCGTCGACTCATCCGCGCTGGGCCCGGTCGAGCGCAGCATCGTGAAGATCAGGGGCAACGCGCCGAGCTGCGACGAGCAGATCGAGGGGTCGGGCTTCGTGTACGCCCGCCACTACGTCCTCACCAACGCGCACGTGGTGGCCGGGGTCACCGACGGGCCGACCGTCTCCCGTGGCCTGCGCACGTGGAGCGCGCGCGTGGTGCTGTACGACCCGAAGACGGACCTCGCCGTCCTGTACGTGCCCCACCTCAACGCCCCTCCGCTGCGGTGGGCCCCCCAGGCCAAGATCAGTGCCAACGCGATCGTGGCCGGGTTCCCGGAGAACGGCACCTTCACCGCCGTGGCCGCGCGGATCGGCGGCATCGAGCAGGCCGAGAGCCCGGACATCTACCAGACTGCCACCGTGACCCGGCAGATCTACTCGATCCGGGCGGACGTCCGGCCCGGCAACTCGGGCGGCCCGCTGCTCGCCACCAGTGGCCAGGTCTACGGCGTGGTGTTCGCGGCAGCGACCTCGGTGACGGACACCGGGTACGCGCTGACCGCGGCCGAAGTCAAGGCCGACGCTAACGCAGGGGAGGGCCGCACCGCGGGCGTCTCGACCGATACCTGCGACTGAGCTTCGGTCAGCGGGCGCCCGCGCGCAGGCTGACCCGCAGCGTGGTCGGCGTGGCCGCGGCCAGGCCGTCGCGCTCGATCAGGTCCGCGAGCTCCGCGGCGAAGCTGGCCACCCGCGCCGCCTCGACGCCGTGCGGCGGCGGGCTGTCGGCGTAGCCCGCCACCCGCTGGCCGCCCCGGCGCAGCAGGGCCGCCGCGCCGCGGGCGTTGCCGCGCTGCGCGTGCGTCAGGCCCACCGCCACCTGGGCCAGCCCTTGCCACAGGTCACGCTCGGCGGGCGGCGCGGCCTTCCAGGACGCTTCGAGGACCTCGTGAGCGCGGAACGCCCGGCCGGAGTCGATCAGCTGCTGGGCCAGGTCGAGTGCGGCATCCGGGGCCAGGGCCGGTCGTCGGGCAGCGGTTGCTGCCCGCCCGCGTCGCGGGGCAGCGGCCGCCCGAGGTCGTCGCGGGGCCGGGCGTTCCGGGGCCGCCCGGCCGGGTCCCGGTCCCGGGCCCGGCGAGCGTCTCCTCCGGTGGCCGTCACCATCCCTGCGCCCTCCGTCGTCAGCGGTCCGGCTCCGGGTCGGCCAGCCACGCGCGCAGCTCGGCGTCAAAGCGATCGGGCGTCTCCTCGTGCGGGAAGTGCCCGGCGCCGTCGATCAGGCGCCACCGGTACGGTGCCTCGACGTGCCGGCCCGAGCCCCGGGCCGCGCTCGGCAGCACGCAGCTGTCCAGGGATCCGTGCAGGTGCAGGGTGGGCGCCTGGATCGGGGCGCGCATGCTGCGCGCGTAGCGCAGCCCGTCCGGGCGGAGCCGGGACCGGACGAGCCAGCGGTAGTACTCCAGGGCCGAGTGCGCCACCGACGGCAGGCACATCGCTGCGCGGTAGTTCCGCTCGGTGGCCTGGTCCGGCCAGCCCGGGCCGGACCAGGCGCTGAGCATCCGCCCGACCTGCTGCGCGCCGTCGCGCAGCAGCTGCCGTTCCGGGAGCAGCGGGACCTGGAACCTCAGCGCGTAGCCGCTGCGCCGGCCCTGGCCGAACGGGTCGGACAGCACCGCCGCGCGCAGCCGGAGCGGATGCGGGACGGAGACCACGGCGAGCCGCGTCACCACCTTCGGGTAGTAGGCGGCCACGGTCCAGGCGATCAGCCCGCCCCAGTCGTGGCCGACCAGGACGGCGTTCGCCTCGCCCAGCGACCGGATCAGCCCGGCGGCGTCGGAGGCGGCGGTGACCAGGTCGTAACCCCGTGGGGGCTTGTCGCTGCCGCCGTAGCCGCGCAGGTCCACGGCGACCGCGCGGAAGCCCGCGGCCGACAGCGACGCCAGCTGCTCCCGCCAGGTCCACCAGAACTCCGGGAAGCCGTGCAGCAGCAGCACCAGCGGCCCGTCCCCGCTCTCGGCGACGTGGAAGCGGGTGCCGTTGGCACTGACCGACCGGTGCGACCAGGGTCCTTCGGCGAAGACCGGCGACTCGCCGCGCGCCGTCACCTGGCCGTCCCCTCGTTCCCGTAGCCGGCGTGCCCGCGGGTCACGACGTCCCGGCCGCCGCGGGCGCCCGCCCCCTCCTCGCGCTGCAGCATGGCCAGGTCGGCCTGCACGGTGTTCCGCGTCTTGCTCAGGCCGCTGATCCTTTGCACCAGCACGTACCCGATCAGGATGGCCAGCGCGCCGAGGAGGACCAGCGTGCCGGAGACGATCAGGAACGCGGCCCACGGCCAGATGCCGAGCGCGATCAGGCCGTAGCCGTACGCCCAGCACAGCATCACCAGCACCATGGCGCCCACCACCCCCGTGAACCCCACCAGCACCCCGGCGATGCCGAGCCTGCGCACGTCGGCCCTGAGCTCCAGCTTGGCCAGGTCGAGCTCGCACCTGATCAGCTGCGAGACGTCGCTGACAGCCAGGGACACGAGGTCGCCCAGGGACGGCTCGGGGGCGCCGTCTGCCGTTTGCTTGACTGCAGGTTCGGCCATCGGTGCTCTCCACTTCTCGCGCTGTCGCCACAAGTCTCGCTCATGCCCTATCGCGGCGTTCGCGCCGCGTCCACTCTGGCGCGCCGCAACCGATCATGGCACGCGTTTTACCGGGAAGCAGGCGAGTAGGCACGACAGACGCGAACGGCGCCCCGTGCGGGGCGCCGCCGCCTGCCACGTCAAAACCGAGTTACCAAGCGTGCACCTTCTCTGCCGGGCAGGTCATTCGGCTGGCCTGCCTCGGCACGCCTCCCGCGGCTGGTCGCGCGTGGGTACACCGGGTTGTCGTGGTTTCCTCGTTTTCTTTCTACGACGGATCCGCAGGCTTGTGAACCCCGCCTTAGGCGTAACCGATTCGTTATGTCGATTGATTTGCGTGTTCACATGCCTTGAACAGGCACGGACCGCGGGCCGAACGCCAGCGCCGACCGCGGGCCGAACGCGAGCACGGGCCACTGCCGCTCGCGGGCGATCCGCCGCAGCGCCCGGTCGGGGTTCACCGCCCGGGGGTGGCCGACGGCCTCCAGCATCGGCAGGTCGGTCACCGAGTCGCTGTACGCGAAGCAGTCCGGGAGCCGGTAACCGCGCCGGCTCGCCAGCTCCCGCACCCCGCTCGCCTTGGCCTCACCGTAGGCCCAGAACTCCATCTCGCCCGTGTAGCAGCCGTCGGCAACCCTCATCCGGCTGGCAATTACCTCGGCCGCGCCGAGCAGATCGCCGATCGGCCCGACCATCTCCAGGCCCGATGTGCTCACGATGATGACATCCTGCCCCGCGCGGCCGTGCGCGGCGATCAGCCGGCGGGCGTCGGCGTACACGAGCGGCAGGATGATCTCGTTCAGGTGCCGGCTGACGATCTCGCTGACCCGTTCGGCGGACCATCCCCGGCACAGCGCGCTCGACCTGAGTGCGGATCCGCTCCATCCGCTGATGGTCGGCGCCGCCGAGCCGGAACACTGAGCTGCGCGAACGCGGTCCTGATGGCGTCACTGCGGGAGATCAGGCCGTAACGGTAGAACGACGGGCCAAACGCCAGCGTGCTCGACCTGGAGATGATCGTCTTGTCCAGGTCGAAGAAAGCGGCCGCAATTGTGCCGATCGCTCTCGACGGAAGTGCCCACGGTCCGGCAGCATAGAGGAAGGCAGCGATTTACAGGTTGCCTCTGGCGATGACTGGCTGGTAACTTTGGCTCGCTGCACGTAGGCTTTCATGGGTGACGGCACCGGCTCTGCCCCCCCGGGGCCGGACCGTACGGTGACCCCCGCTCTCCCCCCCGGCGGGGGTCACCTCTTGTACGGGCACCGTGGCCAGTGCGTTGCAAGCCTTTGCGGCGCGGCGGGCGCGTCCAGGCTCAGCCCGGCTGAGACCGCACCCGCCTCGCCGAGCAGGCATTCCAGCAGCCGGACCGCGCCCGGCTTGGACAGCGGCTCGTTGCCGTTCCCGCATTTGGGCGACTGGATGCACGACGGGGCACCCGGCCGCGCACTCGCAGCACGCGATGGCCTGGGCCGTGGTCGCTGCAGCCACTCCCTGGGCCGCGCGGAAGCCGCGCTCGGCGAAGCCGGCGCCGCCGTCGTGCCCGTCGTAGACGAAGACCGTCAGCCGGCCGGTAGCCGGGTGGAGGTCGGCCGAGACCCCGCCGACATCCCAGCGGTCGCAGGCCGCGACCAGCGGCAGCAGCCCGATCGAGGCATGCTCGGCGGCGTGCGCCGCGCCGGGCAGGTCCACGCCCGCGGCCGGCCAGCGCGTCTCGCTGGCGGGCCGAGATCGTCCACCACACGGCCCTGGTGCGCAGCGTGCGCGGCGGCAGGTCGAGCGGTACCTCGCCGATCGGCTGGCCGGTCTCCAGTCGCCGCCGGACGAACGAGACCACCTGGCGCGTGACCAGGACGTCGCCGAAACCCACCTGCGCCTCGCCCCAGCGTGACCCAAGTGCGGTGGCGGCGACCTCGATCCTGGTCAGCTCGCGCGCCGAGGTCGTATAGCCGGGATCGCACGCCTCGACCAGAGCCACCCGGTCGTCCAGGTCCAGCGCGGCGTCACCAGGTACATCTCGCCCTGGTGCGGGTAGACGGCGCCGGTAGTGCGCGAGCACGTGGGCGGACGGCTCCTCCACCGTGCCGACCAGCCGGCCGGTGAGGCCTCCACGATCCGCACCGGCGGTCCCCCGGTGCCGCGCAGCCCGGTCTGCGGCGCCCGGCCGCGCCGTGGTCCAGCACCACCGGTTCCCCCGGGCCCTTCCTCCGCCGCAGCATCCCGTGGCGGCTGCAGGCCTCCGCGACCTCGGCCGGCCGCACGGCCCGAACAACGCGATGTCCGCGTCGGTCAGCGACAATTCCGCGGCCGCCGCGCACAGGTGCGGGGCCAGCACGTACGGATTGCCGGGATCGAGGACGGTCGCCTCGACCGGGCGGTTCAGCAGCGCCTCGGGATGATGCACCAGGTAGGTGTCCAGCGGGTCGTCCCGGGCGATCAGCACCGCCACCGCGCCGCGCCCCTCGCGCCCGCGCGCCCGGCCTGCTGCCACAGGGCGGCCCGGGTGCCCGGCCAGCCGGCGACCAGCACAGCGTCGAGCCCGCCGATGTTGATCCCGAGCTCCAGGGCGGTCGTGGCGGCCAGGCCGGTGATCCGGCAGGCCAGCACCGCCTCCTCCAGCGCCCGCCGTTCCTCGGGCAGGTAGCCGGATCGGTAGGCCGCGACCCGCGGCGCCAGGTCGGCCGCGCCCGCCTCGGCCAGGCCCGGCGGGCGCCCAGCGCGATCGCCTCAGCGCCGCGCCGGGACCGGACGAAGGCCAGCGCGGGGATGTCCCCGATCACCAGGTCGGCGAGCAGGCCCGGCGGCCTCGGCGGTGGCGGTGCGCCGCACGGGCGCGCCCGCCTCGCCGCGCAGCGCGGTGAGCGGCGGCTCCCACAGCCCGAAGGTGAGCGGCCCGCGCGGCGCGCCGTCCGCGGTGACCGCCACCGCGTCCAGTCCCGTCAGCAGCCGGGCGCAGGTCTCCGGCTCGCTGATCGTCGCCGAGCCGAGGATGAAGACCGGGTCGCGGCCCGGCGCCCGGGACGAGGCGTGATGCGCGCGACGCGGCGCAGCCTGCGCAGTACCTGGGCCACGTGCGACCCGAAGACGCCGCGGTAGGTGTGGCACTCGTCGACGATCACGCAGGACAGGCGGCGGAAGAAGCCGTCCCACCGGGCATGCCGCGGCAGCAGTGAGTGATGCAGCATGTCCGGCGTGGTGAGCAGGTAGCTCGCGTGCGCCCGGGCCCAGGACCGCTCGCCCGCCGGGGTGTCGCCGTCGACGACCGCCGCGCGGACGCCGGGAACCCCGAGCGCGGACAGCATCCGCAGCTGGTCGGCGGCGAGGGCCCGGGTCGGCGCCAGGTACAGCGCGGTGCCGCCGTCCAGCACCTGGGTCAGCGCGGGAAGCAGGTAACCGAGCGACTTGCCCGAGGCCGGGCCGGTCGAGATGATCACGTTCCGGCCCGCCACCGCGTGATCGGCCGCGGCCGCCTGGTGCGCCCAGGGCCCCGGCACCCCCGCGGCCTCGAACGCCCCGGTCACCTCGGGCGGGGCCCAGTCCGGCCACGCGACGCGGCGGCCGGGGGCTGCGGGCACGTGCTCCAGGTGGGTGAGCTTGCCCGACCGCGCGCCCTCTGTCA
>CAWIDQ010000049.1:0-13253 GCA_963834695.1 uncultured Actinomycetota bacterium | reverse complement strand
CAGCACGATGATGCCGACCTCGGACAGCTCACGGATCTCCCGGCACAGCTCGAATCCGTCGGCGTCCGGCAGCATCAGGTCCAGGAGCACCAGGTCGGGCACGCGCAGCTCCAGCGTCCGCGCGATCGAGTCGCCGTTCTTCGAGACGATCACGTCGTGCCCGCGGACGGAGAGGTTGGACCGGACGAGGTCCACGATGTTCTGGTCGTCCTCGACGATCAGGATGACGGTCTTGTCAGGCAACCCGGTATCCCTCCGCCGTGCGCGACACTGGGGACGCGCCCGGCGGACGCACCGCCCCGCTTCGCTACCCCCGAATCCGGGGTCAATGCCGCACGGCGATGACAAACAGGAAACCTGATCATCTTCGGCGATTCTTAACCCTTGGTCAGCCTCGTGCTTCCGCGTGGTGGCCCGCGCTGGCGGGCGATTGCCGCATGAGGACCGCGTGCGCCATCGCCTGGCCGGTCCTGCTCGGCGATGACCCGGCCAAGGATAGCCGGGCGCCGAATGATATAACAGCCCGCAAACGGGACGGTTTCATGACTGTTACGGCTATGGAAGTTACTGCCCGGGTTGCGCATGATCGGCAGCCGGGATGGACAACGGCAAGGTCTGGATCGAGGCCATGGCCGAGACGCTCGAGCGGCTTGACGCGCTGTGCGCCCAGCCAGGAAACCGGCCCGGTCCGTCGCAGGCACGGCTGGCCGACGGTGCCGCCCCGCCTCCAGCGGGTACGTTCGGGTACATGAGCCGGGCGCACGACATCGGCGGCCAGACCGGGTTCGGCCCCATCCCGCTGGGCGAGGACGGCCTGTCCTTCGCGCATGACTGGGAGGCCCGGGTCTACGCGCTGAACGGCGTGCTCCGGGCCCGGGGCCTCTACAGCGGGGACGAGTTCCGGGACGCCATCGAGCGGATCCCGCCCCCGGATTATGTCCGGCTGGGCTACTACGAACGCTGGCTGCGCGCGATCGAGACGCTGCTGGCGGACAAGGGCCTGCTCCCGGACTCTCCAGTCTCCCGGGCCGCTGACGATGACCTGCTGGCTCCGGCGGACGGCGGGTGACGCTGAGCCCGGGAGCGCGGGTCCGGGCCCGGCTGGCCGATCCGGACCACCACACCCGGCTGCCGGGCTACGTACGCGGGCAGACCGGGGAGGTGCTCGAGCTGGCGGGACACTGGCCGCTGCCCGATGACCGGGCCCGGGGCATCGTGCCGGCCCGGGTCGAGGCCGTCTACTCGGTGCGTTTCCCCGCCGCCGGGCTGTGGGGCAGCGGGACACACTCGGTCGTGGTGGACCTGTGGGAGTCCTACCTGGAGGAGGCCGGCTGATGGGAGCGGGTCACGCCGAGCAGCCCGCCGCTGTCCGGCTGCGCCAGCTCGAAGAGCGGGTGCTCGGGGCCGGGCTGGCCACGGACGCGGAGCTGGACGCCGTGCTGGCCCGGTTGTACGCGAGCGCCTCGCCGCTGAACGGGGCCCGGATCGTGGCCCGGGCCTGGTCTGATCCCGGCTACGCGGGACGGCTCCTGCGCGGACGGCAACGCGGCCGCGGCCGAGCTGGGCTTCGATACCGCGCAGGCGGGCAGCGGGTACCGGCTCAAGGTGGTGGCGAACCACCCCGGCACCCACAACATGATCGTCTGCACGCTGTGCTCCTGCTACCCGGTGTCGCTGCTCGGTCCGTCGCCGAGCTGGTACAAGAGCCTGGCCTACCGCTCCCGCGCGGTCCGCGAGCCGCGCAGTAGCTGAGAGGATGTTAGCGCTCACATAGGCGGGTCCGGAACCGGCCGCCACTGCGAGCCGCTCGGCAGATGAGCGGCTTGAGACGGGAGCCAGGAGGGCATGGGTCATGACGCGATCCGCCCGGTGGCCGTCTCCGCCTTGACCGCGCCCGGCCGCCGAGGGATCCTGTGTTGCGGGACCTTGAACTCTGTTGCAGCTACCTGGCCGGGAGAGCACTCTGCTCGACTGGCAGCCACGGGGCGCTTTCGCCCCAGGAAAAAATGGAGGCCGTGATGGACAAAGTCGACCCGAAGGTCGATGAAGCGATCGAAACGTCGAACATGAAGGATGGGCCGACCCGCCGGAAGCTGATCAAGGGCACCGGGCTGGTCAGCGCGACGGCGGCGGCCTCCGCGCTGCTCGCGGCGTGCAGCAGCAACTCGTCGAGCACCGCCGCCGCCGCCACGAAGAGCACCGCCGGGAACTTCCCGAAGACCCCGGCCTGGCAGTTCTGGTTCGTCAACCACGTCACCACGAACAGCTTCTTCGTGCCCACCCAGTACGGGTTCGAAGATGCCGCGGCGCTGCTCAACCTGCCCACGCCGAAGTGGACCGGCTCGACGACCTCGGTCGCCTCGCAGATGGTCGCGCAGATCAACGCCGCGATCTCGGCCAAGGCGGCCGGCATCGCGACCACGCTGATCAACTCCAGCTCGTTCACCACCCCGGTGGCGAACGCGATGAGCGCGGGCATCCCGGTGCTCAGCTACAACGCCGACGGGCTGGTCAGCAAGACCGGGGTCGCCGACATCGGCACCAACCGGCTGGCCTACGTCGGGCAGGCGCTGTTCACCTCCGGCCAGCAGCTCGGGCAGCGGATCAAGTCGATGACGACCCCGGGCCTTGTGCCGATCTTCATCGAGACTCCCGGGACGGGGAACATCCAGCCGCGCTACGACGGCGCCGCCTCGATCCTGACGCCCGCGGGCTACTCGGTCGCCGAGATCACGACCACCACGGTCCCGGCCACGATACTCGCGAACGAGAAGGCGTACCTGCTCGCGCACAAGAACGTCAAGGGCGCGTTCGCCGTGGACTCGACCTCGACCTCGTTCCTGGCGCAGGCGCTCGCCGAGACCGGCATGTCGCACCTCCCCAACGGCGGCTTCGACACGGTCCCGCAGACGCTGACCAACATCTCCCAGGGGAAGACCAACTTCACCATCTACCAGGACCCGTACCTGCAGGGGTTCCTGCCCACGCTGTACCTGTACCTGTACAACATCTCCGGCGGCACGATCGTCCCGCCCGACACCGACACCGGCCTGTCCTTCATCACGAAGACCAACCTGGCCGAGTACAACAAGGACAGCAGATTCCAGGGCTCCACGACCGCGCAGGTGTACCTGTCGCGTCCGTCCGGCGCGATCCAGAACCCGATGGCGACCACCAGCACTTGAGAAAGCCGGGGCTGGGTCCTGGGTTTAAAAGCCACAGGCTGGGTCCTGGGTATAAAGGGACAAGTCGGCGGCGGGCGACCGTGCCTGGACGACAGGCCGGCCGCCCGTCTCCGGTTTGGGCCGCACAAGAGCCCGGGAGGTGACGTGAGCGACACAGCCGAGTCAGGTAGCAAGGTCCTCGGCCCTGCAGGTGCCGACGGTGGCGGCGGCAAGGGGAACGGCGGCGGGCAGGTTGTCGTACGCAATCTGGCCGTGTTCGGCAGGCAGCGTGAGGCCACGGTCCTGGTGGTCACGGTCGCGCTGCTGCTCTACTTCGGGATCACGCACACCTCGACGTTCGTTACCCAGACCAACGCGGTCGACCTGCTGTCGGAGATCATGGCGCCGATCGCGATCATCGCGATCGGCGAGGTGCTGCTGCTGATCTGCGGCGAGATCGACCTGTCGGTCGGCTTCATCTACACGTTCGCGCCGTTCGTGACGCTCTTCGCGATCACTGACTACCACCTGCCCTCGCTGGTGGCGGTCATCCTAGGCCTGCTCACCGGGGTGGTGGCCGGCTGGGTGAACGGGTTCATCACGGTCACGCTGGGCGTCCCGTCGTTCATCACCACGATCGGCACCGGGTTCATCCTGCTGGGCCTGGCCCTGGTCGTCTCGCATGCCGAGCCGTCGCCGACCCCGCCTATCGCCCTCGGAGTCGGGAAGTGGCTCGGCGTCCCCGGCAACCCGTGGCAGTGGGCCCCGTTCGTCTGGGCGGTGGTGCTGGTCGCGATCTTCCACGTGGTGCTCACCCGGACCCGGTGGGGCCTGTACACGATCTCGGCCGGGGGAAACCTGCTCGGCGCTCGGGAGGCCGGCATCAACGTGGGCCGGATCAAGTACGGCAACTTCATGATCTCGGGCTTCATGGGAGCGCTGGTCGGCCTCCAGACCGCCTTCTATACCAACAACGTCGACCCCACCGCCGGCGGCTACACGCCGATGTTCTACGCCGTGATCGCGGCCGTCATCGGCGGGACCGCGATGCTCGGCGGCTCGGGCACGATCCTGGGGGCGTTCCTCGGCGCGATCGTACTGGCCACCCTGACCGACGGCTTTGACATCCTTGGGATCAGCGCGAACATATTGCCGGTCATCTTCGGCGGCGCGATCCTGGTCGCCATGATCGCGAACGTGCAGCTCGCCCGGCTGCGAGGAGCGGGGAGATCGATATGACCGCCCAGGATCTCGGAACCCCGCCCTCCGCCGGTGACGGGCCGGCGCCGGAGGACGTGCTGCGCGCCGAGCACGTCAGCAAACGGTTCGGCGCGGTGACCGCGCTGCGCGACGTGAACCTGCACCTGGCCCCCGGCGAGGTTCTGGGCCTGCTCGGCGACAACGGCGCGGGTAAGTCCACGCTGATGAAGATCCTCTGCGGGTTCCAGCAGCCCGACACCGGCCGGATCGTGGTCAACGGCCAGCAGCTCACGCTCAAGTCGGTCGAGCATGCCCGCTCGCTCGGCATCGACATTGTCTACCAGGACCTCGCGCTCATTCCCGGGCTCAGCGTCTACCACAACATGTTCCTGAACCGGGAAAAGGTGCGCTGGCCGCTGCTCAACAACCGGGCGATGCGCCGCATCGCCCGGGAGCACCTGGACGAGATGGGCGTGAACATCCCCTCGGTCCAGGTCAGCGTGGCCCAGCTGTCCGGCGGGCAGCGGCAGGCGATCGCGGTGGCGCGGGCGGTGTTCGAGAACGCGAAGATCCTGCTGCTGGACGAGCCGCTGGCCGCCATGGGCGTCAAGGAAGGCGCGATGATCTTGGACCTGGTGCAGGATCTGAAGCGCCGCGGCGACGTCTCGGTGATCATCATCGCGCACAACTACGGCCAGGTGTTCGAGATCTGCGACCGGGTCAACCTGCTGCAGCAAGGCAAGATCACCTTCGACAAGCCGAGCCGGGACACATCGGTCGAAGAACTGACCGACCTGGTCGTGGAGGAGTACCGCCAGGCCTTGAGGGAGCGCCACGGCTTGTCCTGAGCCCCCGTCGCCTAGCCTGCAAGGCATGGAGCGCCTCGACCAGCAGATCCGGTTCGTCACCGAAATCGACCGGCTCAAGGGCGTGCTGCGGCAGACCATGCTGGCCGAGCCCGGCCGGCGGGAGAACTCGGCCGAGCATTCCTGGCACCTGGCGGTCATGGCGCTGACGCTGGCCGGCCACGCCCCGCCGGGCACCGACATCGGCCGGGTGACCGCCATGGTGCTGGTGCACGACCTGGTCGAGATCGACGCCGGCGACCTGTTCGTCTACGCGGACGAGGAACAGCAGGCCCGGCAGGAGGCGGCCGAGCGCGCCGCCGCCGACCGGATCTTCGCGCTGCTGCCTCCGGACCAGGCCGTGAGCTTCCGCGGCCTGTGGGACGAGTTCGAGGAACGCCGGAGCCCCGAGGCCAGGTTCGCGCGCGCGCTCGACCGACTGCAGCCCATGCTGGAGAACTTCAAGGTCGGCGGGGGGACCTGGCAAGAACACGGGATCACGGCCGACCAGGTGCTCGCCAAGGTGGCGCCGCTGATCGAGGACGGCTCACCCACGCTCGGGAAGTATGCCAGGGACCTGGTGGACCGGGCCGTGCGGGACGGCCTGCTCGCCCCGCCTCCCGGCGGTGCCACCACGCCGTAGCCCGCTGGCCGGCGCGGGTCAGCCCGACGCGTGAGCCAGCGGCAGGATTAGCCGCCGTGGCGCCGGTCGGCCCGACGCGCGAGCCGGGGTCAGGATTAGCCGGCCTGGCGGGCCGGCCGGTCGGGCTCGCCGGCCTGGCGCCCGGGCCGTCGGCCCGCACGGCGCGGCGCCGGGTGCTCGACCAGCGCTATCACCCGGCTCGCCATGAAACGGGCGGTCCGGACCGGGGACCCGCCCCTGGTCAGTTCGCTGACCTCCACCTGGCCTCGCCGGGTGACCACCTCGACCCGGCGCCCGGCGCGGGTGGCCTCCACCTCGTAGGTCTTGACCGGCGCGTCGCCGGCATCGACGACTATCTCGACTTTGTCACCCTTCATCGCTAGCCTCCCGCTGATCTCCGGGCGAGTCTCTCAGGCGGCAGGTGGCGGCTAGCTCAGCGCCGATGGCGGAAAGCGCCGACGCCTCTGTGAGTCTCGTACCCGGAACATCACCGGTCACAACCCGGGAGTCAGAAGAAGATCAATTTGGCCGCGGAGACCAGTCCGATGGCCACCACGAGCAGCCGCAGCGCAGCCGGAGGGAGACGGCGCCCGTACCGCGCGCCCAGCAGCCCGCCGACTGTTGACCCGGCGGCGAGCAGCGCCACGGCCGCCCACGAGACGTGCGCGAGCGCGACGAAGACGACCGCTGCCGTGCCGTTGACCATGGCGACGAGGACGTTCTTGGCCCCGGTGACGCGCTGCAGGGTCTCATCGAGGAAGCTGCCGAGCAGCCCGATCACCAGCACGCCCTGGGCGGCGCCGAAATACCCGCCGTACACCCCGGACAGGCAGACGCCGGCCGACAGCAGGGGGCCTGCCCGCCCCCGCCGGGCGTCCTGCCGGCTCCGGAGCCACGCGTTCAGCCGGGGCTGGAGGAGCACCAGCACGCAGGAGCCCAGGATGAGGACCGGGACGATGACCGTGAACGCGCCGGGCGGCAGGGACAATAACGCCAGCGCCCCGGCCAGCGCGCCCGCCGCCGAGGCCACGCCCAGCCGGAGCAGGCGGCCGCGCTGCCCGGCCAGCTCGCGCCGGTAGCCGAACCCGCCGCTCACGTTGCCGGGCACCATGCCGATGTTGTTCGACACGTTGGCGATGACCGGCGGGAAGCCGAACGCCAGCAGCGTGGGAAAAGTGATCAGCGACCCGCACCCGACGACCGCGTTGACCCCGCCCGCGGCCGCTCCGGCCGAGAGGATGGCGAGCGCCTCAGCCGGGCCCACATGACCCTCGCACGAACCAAATCGTAAGCCGGCTCGCCGGGCTCGTCTCCCGGCCGGCGCTGTGACATTGGCTACTTTTCGGGGCACGGTCGGCCCGGCTGGCGCTGCGGCCCGCGCAGGCCGCTGGGCTGGGCGCGGGCTGGCCGGGGCGGAAACCTGCGGCGCCGGTCAGCGCGGGGCGGCCCGGGCGGTCCAGCGGGCGGCGCGGCGCTCGATCAGCAGCGGGACCCCGAAACACCGGGACAGGTTCCGCTCGGTGAACACCTCCTGGACCGGCCCGGCCGCGAGGACCGTGCCCTTGCGCAGCAGCATTGCGTGCGTGAAGCCCTCGGGCACCTCCTCCAGGTGGTGCGTGACCAGCACGATCATCGGCGCCTGCGGATCAGTGGACAGCGCGGAGACCCGGCGCAGCAGGTCCTCGCGGCCGCCCAGGTCCAGTCCGGCGGCCGGCTCGTCGAGCAGCAGCAGCTCGGGGTCGGGCATCAGCGACCGGGCGATCTGGACCCGCTTGCGCTCGCCCTCGGACAGGCTGGCGAACCGGCGCCGGATCAGGTGCGCGCAGCCGAGCGCGTCGAGCAGTTCCACCGCGCGGGTGACGTCGCCGGAGTCGTAGTCCTCCTCGTTGCGGCCCAGGATCCCGTACGAGGCGGTCAGCACCAGGTCGATGACCTTCTCGGCCGGCCGTACCTGGTCCGCCACGGCCGCGCTGGCGAATCCGACCCTGGTCCGCAGGTCCTGGAGGTCTGCCTCCGCGAGCGGCTCGCCGAGAATCTCCACCGTGCCCTCGGTCGGCATCCGCAACGCCGCCGCGACCTGGAGCAAGGTGGTCTTCCCGGCCCCGTTGGGCCCGACGACCACCCAGCTCTCGTCGCTGCGAACCGTCCAGTCGACGTCCCTGAGCAGCATCGACCGGTCGTGCCGGACCCCTACCCCGCGAAGCCGCAGCACCTCGTCGGACATGCGGCTCCTTCCTGGCACACCGCCATTCCCGGCTCGGAACGTGAGGTCGCTCGATCGGGTCGGGCGCAGGCTATCTCTCCAGCTGCCGGACGGCAAGGAGCGCCGCTTGTGTCCGGTCTGCGACTCCGAGCTTGGCCAGGATCGAACTGACGTGCGTCTTGACGGTCTTCTCCGATACCCCGAGCCGCCGGGCGATTTCCCGGTTGGAGCAGCCATCGGCGATCTGCCCCAGCACCTCCCGCTCGCGGTCGGTGAGCGCGCCGATTCCGTGCACGGCCGGGACGACCAGCGAACCTGCTGCCTCCGGGGCGAGCAGAGTGTTCCCGTCGTGCACCGACCGGAGGGCCCTCACGAGCGCGTCCGGGTCGACATCCTTGTACAGGAAGCCCGCCGCGCCCGCCTGCACGGCCAGCGTCACCAGGCCCCGGTCGGCCGCGCTGGTCAGCACCAGGGCCCGGGTCCTGAGCCCGCAGGCCCGCATCTCCCGCAGTACCGCGATGCCGTCCAGGACCGGCAGCTTCAGGTCCAGCAGGATCACGTCCGGGTCCAGCCGCGCCGCCAGGGCCAGCGCCTGGCCCCCGTCGGCCGCCTCGCCGACCACCTCGATGTCGTCCTGCACGCTGAACAGGACCTGCAGCCCCTGCCGGACCACCGGATGATCGTCAGCGATCAGCACAGTGATCATGCGGGAAGCTCCAGCCGCACCAGCGTTCCCTCGCCTGGAGCCGAGCGCACGGTCAGGGTCCCGCCCGCCGACGCCGCCCGCTCCCGCATCGAGGCCAGGCCCAGGCCTCCAGAGGAGGGGTAAGGGGAGGTGGGTGGGGGGTCCCCGGGCGCGAACCCGCGGCCGTGGTCGCTGACCTCCAGGATGACCCGGCGCCGCCGGGCTGCCAGCGACACGCAGACCACGGTCGCGCCGGAGTGCCGCAGCGCGTTGTGCAGAGCCTCCTGGGCCACCCGGTAGATGACCGTCTCGCGCTGCGCCCCGAGCGCGGGCAGCGGCGTCGCCTGGAACCGCACCTCCACCCCGTAGGTCCGGCCCGCCAGCACCGCGTAGCTGCGCAGCGACCCGGCCAGCCCTCCGGCGGCCAGGTCCGGCGGCGCCAGTCCGTCGATCACCGCCCGGAGCTCGGCGTGCGCCTGGCCGGCCAGGGCGGTCACGCTCTCGATCTCGGCAACGGCCCGGTCCGGGTCCCGGCGGACCAGCACCCCGGCCGCGCGGGCCTTGGCCCGGATGCTGAACAGCTTCTGCGACACGGCGTCGTGCAGCTCCCGGGCCAGCCGGGCGCGCTCCTCCAGGACCGAGAGCTCCCGGCCGCGCTCGTAGAGCCGGGCGTTGGTCAGCGCGATGGCCGCGTGCGACGCGAACAGCGCGAGCAGCTGCTCGTCGCGCTCGGTGAAGCCGCCGGGGTCGCGCTTGCAGGCGGCGAAGATGATGCCGAGGACGTCGCTGTCGTCCCGGATCGGGACGCCCAGGAAGTCGGACATGTCAGGATGGGCGGGCGGCCACCACTCGAACCGGGGATCGGCCCGGATGTCGTCGGACCGCAGCGGCTTTCCCTCGCGTAGCAGCACGCCCAGCAGGCCGTGCTGGCGGGGGATCGGCCCGATGGCCTTCTGCTGGCGCTCCGAGATGCCGTCGACGACGAACTCGGCGAACGACCCCTGGTCGTCGGGCACGCCGAGCGCCGCGTACCTGGCGTTGACCAGCGAGCGGGCCGACCTGACGATCATCTGCAGCACGTCGCGGGCGGAGCGCTGCGCGGCGACCGCGAGCACCACCTCGCTCACCTGCTGCAGCACGTCGTCCTGGCTGCCGGCCGCCGGCCGACCGTCCCGCGGCCGCGCCTCGCTCGCACCCCGGCTCATATACCGCACGCTACCGGCGCCGCGGGCCTAAGGGACCGGCCGCAGGTCCTAGGACCATGGGACCAGGCCGGTCCGGCCGCGCGCCCGATGTGCCGCCGCGGCCCGCTGCCTAGCGTGAAAGTCATGACGAACACGAAGAACGCAGTGATCACCGGCGCGTCGCGCGGCCTCGGCCTGGCGCTGGCGCGCGGCCTGGCCGAGGACGGCTGGTCGCTCGTGATCGACGCCCGGGACGGCGTCGCGCTCCGCGCCGCGGCGGCCAGCCTGCCCCCCGGGACCACGGTGACCGTACTGCCCGGCGATATCACCGATCCCGCCCACCGCGCTGCCCTGGCGCGGGCCGTAGAGGATCTCGGGGGGCCTGACCTGCTGGTCAACAACGCGGGCACGCTGGGCGCCAGCCCGCTCCCGGCCCTGGCCGACTACCCCATCGGGGAGCTCAGGGACGCGTTCGAGGTCAACGTGCTGGCTCCTCTCGCGCTCACTCAGTTGCTGCTGCCCGCGCTGCGCCGCCGCGGCGGCGCAGTCCTGTCCATTACCTCCGACGCCGCGGTCGAGGCGTACGCGGGCTGGGGCGGCTACGGGGCGGCCAAGGCCGCTCTGGAGCAGGCCAGCAACATCCTGGCCGCCGAGGAGAACCTGGTCCGGGTCTGGTGGGTGGACCCGGGCGACCTGCGGACCCAGATGCACCAGCAGGCCTTCCCCGGCGAGGACATTTCCGATCGGCCGCTGCCGGAGGCCGTGGTCCCCGCGTTGCGGAAACTCATCACGGAGCGCCTGCCGGACGGCCGGTACCGCGCCGCCGAGCTGATGCCGTCGGGAGCGCGGTCATGACCGCGGCCGCCACGCTGGACGCCGCCGATCCCCGCGTCGCGCTCGACTTCACCCTGCCCGCCGAGCGCGAGGCCCATGAGCCCCTGGAGGCTCGCGGCGTCCCGCGGGACGGGGTCGCGCTGATGGTCAGCCGCGGCACGGCCGGCGAGATCAGCCATCACGCGTTCACCGACCTGCCCGCGCTGCTGCTGCCCGGCGACCTGCTCGTGGTCAACACGTCGGCCACGCTGCCCGCGGCCGTGCCGCTGCCCGGCGGCCGGGCTGTTCAGTCTCTCCCGCAGCCGGGCGGTCCGGCCGTTCACTCTCCCCCGCCGGGCGGTCCGGCCGTTCACTCTCCCCGCCGGGCAGTCCGGCCGTTCACTTTTCCACCCCGCTGCCAGAGGGGGACTGGCTGGTGGAGCTGCGCGCGGCGGGCGGCGCCGCGACGGTGCCGGACCGCGGCGGGTCGCCCGGCCAGCGGCTGGCGCTACCCGGCGGGCGCGGTGCTGACCCTGGACACGCGGTTCACTCCGCGGCTGTGGCGGGCCCGGCTGTCCACCGCGGTGCTGCCGTACCTGCTCCGCTGGGGCGAGCCGATCAGGTACTCCTACGTGCGGCGGCCGTGGCCGATCGAGTGCGTACCAGACGGTGTTCGGCACCAGGCCAGGCAGCGCGGAGATGCCGAGCGCGAGCCGCCCGTTCAGCCCGGAGGTCGTGACCAGGCTGGTGGCGCGGGGCATCACGTTCGCGCCGCTCACCCTGCACACCGGCGTCTCGTCGCTGGAGGGCGACGAGGACCCCTACCCCGAGCCCTACGACGTGCCTCCGGCCACGGCCCGGCTGGTCAACCTGACCCGGCGGCACGGCGGGCGGGTCATCGCCGTGGGCACCACCGTGGTACGGGCGCTGGAGACCGCCGCCCGCGTGGCCGGGCCGGCGGCGGACGGGCCCCGGCAGGTCCTCCCGTCCGCCGGATGGACCGAGCACGTGGTCACCCCGGATACCCCGCTGCTGGCCGTGGACGGGCTGATCACCGGCCTGCACGAGCCCCGCTCATCCCACCTGCGGATGCTCGCCGCGTTCGCCGGCCTGGACCTGCTCAGCCGCTGCTATGCGGCCGCGATCGAGCGCGGCTACCTCTGGCACGAGTTCGGCGACCTGCACCTGCTGCTGCCGTAGCGGCCCGTCCGGGCCAGACGGCATCCCTGAGCCGCCGCCGCCACTCCTGACCGGCTCGCGTAAGTACCATCGGGCGGCCTCTGGCACGCCCATCGGTACATTCGTGCGGCGGCTGGGTGGCGGCTACCCGCGGGCGGCAAGGACGGCCGCCCGCGGGTAGCGTGGACGCGCGATGTCTAGCCCGCAGATGACGCTGCTCATTACCGTGACCGGCCGGGACCGGCCCGGCGTGACCTCCCGCCTGTTCTCGGTGCTCGCCGCGCACGAACTGAGCGTGCTCGACGTCGAGCAGGTCGTGATCCGCGGCCGCCTGGTGCTCGGCGTGCTGCTGTCCTGCGACAGCGCCCCCGACCTGACCGCCATCCACCGCCACGTGAGCGCGGTGGCCGCCGACCTGGGCCTGGAGGCCGAGATCACGGCCGGGTCGGCCGAGCCTGCGCTGCGGCGCGGCAGCCTGCACGTCACCGTGCTCGGCCGGCTGCTGGCCCCGGCCGCGATCGCGGGCATCGCCGGACGGATCGCCGCGAGCGGCGCGAACATCGACCGGATCTCCCGGCTCGCGCATCGCCCGGTAACCTGCATCGAGTTCGACATCTCCGGGGCCGACCCGGCCGCGTTGCGCGCGGCCCTGGCCCGCGAGTCCGCCGACCGCGGCGTTGACGTTGCGGTACAGCGCGGCGGCCTGCACCGGCGGGCCATGCGCCTGGTCGTGATGGACGTCGACTCCACGCTGGTCAGCGGCGAGGCCATCGACCTGCTCGCGGCGCGGGCCGGGTGCGCGGCCAAGGTGGCCGAACTGACCGCGGCCGCGATGCGCGGCGAGCTGGACTTCGCCACGGCCCTGCGGGAACGGGTGGCCCTGCTGGCCGGGCTGGACGCCTCGGTCCTCGACGAGGTCCGGGCCGAACTCCGGCTGGCCCCCGGCGCGCGCACCCTGATCCGCACGCTGCGGCGGCTCGGCTACAAGTGCGGCATCGTCAGCGGCGGCTTCACGCAGTTCACCGACGGGCTCGCCGCCGATCTCGGCCTCGACTACGCGGCGGCTAACACCCTGGAGATCGACGGCGGCAAGCTGACCGGCCGGCTCACCGGCCCGGTCATCGACCGGGCGGGCAAGGCGGCGGCGCTGCGGCGCTTCGCCGCGCCTGGCCGGCGTGCCGCTGAGCCAGACGGTGGCGGTCGGCGACGGGGCCAACGACCTCGACATGATGGCGGCCGCCGGCCTGGGCATCGCGTTCAACGCCAAGCCGGCGGTGCGGGACGCCGCCGACGCCTCGCTCAGCGTGCCGCTACCTCGACGCCATCCTGTACCTGCT
>CAWIDQ010000048.1:0-6168 GCA_963834695.1 uncultured Actinomycetota bacterium | reverse complement strand
CCACGGCCGCGATCATCCGCGGCGGCTACCTCGACGCCAAGATCGCCGACATCGCGGCCGAAGCCGGCCGCGGCGTTCAACGCCCTGCTCGAGGGCTTCTGCGCGATCTGGATCGCCGGAGGCGGGGAGCCCTCGGCCGGACGCTCAGCGACGACGAGGCGATCGGCACCGTGACCAGGCTCCCCGCCCACGGCCTGGCTGGTCCCGGCGATCACCCCGCGACTGATCGGTGCAGGTTGCGTGCGTAGCGGTGCCATGGGTCCCGCATCGCGGCACAGGTCAGGGCCAGTGCGGCTGATGCGACGGCGTACCAGGCGACGGTCACCCCGTGCGCGGAGGCGGGGGGCCCGGCCAGGAGTCTCGCGCTGGCGGGGAGGTACCAGGCGAGCGCGATGACCCCGAAGCTGATCGGGGCGGCGATGGCCCCGCCGAGGTCGGCGTAGCGGGAGCGGCCGGCGCAGGCCGCGGCGGCCACGGTGACCGCGGACCACCCGGTGAGCTGGGCGATCAGCGGGTAGACGGCGGGCGGGTGGCCGAGGACGTGCGGCGGGATGGTCTGGGCGACGAGGCGCAGTTGCGCCCAGCAGGTCGCGGCCAGGACGGGGACGGCAAGCAGCAGGTGGCCAGCCGGAGCCACCCAGGCCGGGACGGGGACGGTCTGGGTCAGCGGGCGGAGCGGGACGCGGGGGACGAAGGCCAGCGCCGCGACGGCGGGGAGGAAGGCAAGGCGGACGGTGCCCTGGTCGAGCGGCCCGCGGGAGGTCCCGGCGACGTGGGCCAGGACGGCGAGGAAGACGGTGCCGGCCAGGCAGCCGGTGATCAGCGTGACCCAGGGCATCGTCCGGGTGATGGGCCGGGCGAGGAGGGGCAGCGCGCGGAGCCAGGACGGGCGAGGCCCCCGCGTGCGCCGGAGGGCGGGTGGCGCGCCCTCGGCGGGCGAGATGTTCGGGCACCGCAGAGTCACTGGCACCTCCGGGAAGGTTCGCCGACTGGGCACTGATCCCGGGTTCCGCTCAGGTGGTGCACACCGGGTTCTGGGGTCCTGGCGGGGGTTCGGAATCCGGCCCGAGGGACGGAGGGAGGGGGACGTTCGGCATCCGGATGCCGAGCGCGGCGGCGAGCTGAGCGTCGGTGGTGCGCCAGTTCAGCCAGCTGCCCCACGCGTCCGCCAGGACGTGGCCGACCTTCTGCTCTGGCAGGCTCGTCATGGCCTTGGCCAGCAGGTACCCGACGGCGGTGAGTTGCGGCCCGGATGGCATGGGCCCGGCTGCCGCGCCGGGATAGTTCCAGACGGGGACCATGGTGTTGCGGACCTCCACCCCTTGAAAGCCACGACCGGTCTCGAGGGCGCCCAGGCCAGCCTGGAGCTCGCCCGCCGCGGGGTGGGTGGCGAGGATGGCCAGCCAGATCGCGATCGGCTCCCGCGCCTGATCCAGTGCCACGCATGGCATGCTCTCGCTGGCGGGCGCGAGGCGGACCGCCCATTCGGCGGTGGCCAGGGCCAGGTCGAAATGCGCGTCGGCCAGCTGATCGCCGCCTGCGGGCCACGAGCCGACCGGCAGGTAGATGGCCGAGGCCGTGAGGGCATGGCCCGGCGCGTTCTGCACCTGCGCGTTCCACCGGGAGATCTGCCGCTCTGGATGGCCATGCGTGAGGGACGGGTCGGTGATGTCCAGCGATGCGACCTGCTGGACCGTCAGCGGCAGGCCGGACCAGGCGGGCAGGTACGCAAGCACCTCGTTAACCGGCGCCTCCAGCGACGGCAGGTCGCGGCCGAAGCCGGGGTAGAGGCAGTACCTGACCTCGCAGGCGGTGGTGCAGTGCTGCACGGAGGCCGGGTCGGCGATCTCGGTGACCAGGTGGTTCAGCTCGGCGGTGGGGATGGGCCGCAGTTGCACGGCCCCCGCGAAGCCGGTCACCGCCACGGCCACGATGCCTGCCGCGGCCAGCCCGCCCCGGGCCCGGGCGCCGCTGACGGTCATGGCCAGCGCCACGATCCCGGCCAGGACGGCGAGGCCGGCCAGTTCCGCCGCGTGCGCGCCGGCGGGCGGATATCCGGCCAGCGGGCCGGGCAGCCCGCCCAGCTGATTCTGCAAAACCGACGACGGGAGCAGCCAGATGCCCGCTCCCGGCACCAGGTGGGTCGTAGCGGCGGTGGTGAACAACGCCAGGGCGCCGAGCACCCCGGCCAGCGGATGCGGGAATCGCGTGCCGATCGCCATCCCGGCCGCTCCGGCGGCGATCACCACCAGCACCCCGCCTGCCAGCACCATGATGCTCGGGGCACCGATGGCGCCGCGCACCTGCACCACCACCGCAGCGGCACCGGCCAGCAGCAGGCTGGCGGGCACCGCTCCCGCCAGGCCGGTCAGGTGAGCGAGGGTGCGGGTGCCGGCCGTGGCCGGGAAGCTGGCGTACAGATCAGACATGGCGTTGCGCCGGGGCCGCCCGGCGGCCAGCTGCGCGGCGACCAGGACGGCCATGCCGAGGACGAGCTGGCCGCCGCCGATCTCCCAGTCAGCGCGCCACCACAACGGTTCCGCCGACCGGATGAAGAGCCAGATCACCAGGGCACCAGCCAGCAGCCCGGCCAGCACCAGCACGCTGCGGGCCAGCAGCGACGCCTCCACCTTGGCCAGGCCCAGCACCGTCCGCAGCCGGGGCGGCGCGGCGCCGCGTGACCCGCCGTCGCGGACGGCGGGGGCGGCGGCCTCCGGGCCATGGAGGGCAGACCGGCCCCCGGGGGCGGTCATCGCGCACCTGCGGGGTGGGACAACAGCAGGTAGCCGTCTTCGACCGTCGGCGCGACCGACTCGGCGCCGGCCGGCGGATCCTCGCCGATGTGCCGCCACCGGTTGTCGCCGCCGCGCCAGGACAGGTGGGCGCGGCCGTCGCGCCCGTCCGCCGCCCACACCCGCCCGGCGGCGGTGGCGGCCAGCTCGGCCGGGGTGCCGGCGAAGCTGACCCGTCCCTGCAGCAGCACGACGACGTGGGGGCAGATCGCGGCGATGTCGTCGGCCTGGTGGGTGGACAGCACGATCACCGGGTCGCCGGGCAGACCCGACAGCAGCTCCCGGAAGCGCAGCCGCTGCTCCGGGTCCAGGCCGGCCGTAGGCTCGTCGAGGATCAGCAGCTCCGGCTCGCCCAGCAGCGCCTGGGCGATCCCCAGGCGCTGCCGCATCCCGCCGGACAAGGCGCGTATCCGGGTGCGGGCGCGGCGTTCCAGGCCGATGGCGGCCAGGACCCGGGCTACCTCCTCGGCGCGGCGGCGCCGGTCGGTGATCTCCTTCAGGATCGCCACGTAGTCCAGGAAGGCAGCGACCGTGAAGTGCCGGTGATACCCCAGCTCCTGGGGGAGGTAGCCGAGCCGCCGGCGGATCTCGACCCGCTCCGCCGCCTCCCGGGGATCCAGGCCGAACACCGACACCCGGCCCGCGTCCGGCTCGTTGACGGTGGCCAGGATCGACAGCAGCGTCGTCTTCCCCGCGCCGTTCGGCCCGAGCAGTCCGGTGATCCCCCGTTCCAGCGTCAGGTCGACCTCGTCCAGGGCCCAGGTGGCCCCGTACCGCCGGGACAGGCCGTCGGCTCGGACAGCCGCGGCGCGCACGTTCAGGGTCATCTCATCCATCCCGACTCGAAGCGGTCATGGCGCGCCAGCAGCACCACGGCAGCGGCGCACAGCACGGCGGCGCACGTCAGCTGGGCGTTCCGCTGCACGATCAGCAACGGAACGTAAGTCGACGCCAGCAGCAGCACCGGCAGCGCCCACGCCGCCCCCGCCGCGAGGGCGGCGGCGCCAGCATCCATGAGGGTCGCGGCCGCGAGCGCGAGCGCGCACAACGCCAGCGACGGCAGCAGCAACGCGACGGGCAGCCACCTAGGCCCGGGCAGGACGAAGGCGGCGCCGACCACCGGGACCAGCGCGGCGGCCAGCGCGGAGACCGTGCGGACCAGTAGCAAGGTGAAGCCGGAGAACGGAGCGGCGACCGCCAGCCGGCAGGCGGGGTCGAACATCGGCAGGAACGCGGCGGCCACCCCCGCCAGCACCAGGAGCGGGGCCACCAGCAGGAACGGTGCCAGGACCTCAGGGTCCGGATACCCGGCCAGGCGCCCGGGCCCGCTGGCCGGGATCCGGCCGTACCTGACCGCCGCGGCCTCCCCGGCCACCACGGCCAGCACCCCTATGACGGACAGCAGCCAGGACATGCGCAACGACGGGGTCACCGCGAGCATGCGAAGCACATGGTCGGGGACACCGCACCGGCGCAGCAGGCGCCGCACCCGTCCCCCATCGCCGATCGCGGCGCGCACCAGTAGCACGGAACGGTTACGCGCCAGCCGATCGGCATCCACCTGCGCCGACAGGACCGAGCGGCATCGCGCGCATCCGGTCAGGTGGGCCTCCACCGACCAGACGGCGATTGGTTCGACCGTCCCGGCGGCGTAGCTGGCCAGCAGGTCTTCGCCTATGTGCCCGTCTGCTCCGGCCGCAGGCCCGGCCACGCCGGGAAATGAGCTCGTCATGATGTTCCCCAGGCTTCTCGGCGATGCGCCGGCGGTTCGGGTCCGGGTTGCTGATCGGCGAGCGCGGCGCGCAGCGCCAGCCGGGCCCGGTGACACCGGGACTTGACGGTCCCTTCCGCCACGCCCAGCAGGACGGCCGCCTCCGCGCAGGTCAGGCCGTCCAGCACGGTCGCCTCGAGGGCGCCGCGCAGCTCCGGCGACAATCCGGCCAGGGCTTGGCCCAGACGGCCGTGCTCGATGCCGACCAGCACCTGATCCTCCGCCGAGACCACCACCTCCGGCTCGGCCGCACGCCACGGCAGCCGCCGCCGGGCGCCGCTCTCCCGGCGGATCGCGTCGATCAGGCGGCGGACGCCGATGCCCCAGATGAACGCGGCCACGTCCCCGCCCCCGCGATAGGCGCCCGCCTCCCGCCACAAGGCGAGAAACGTGTCCTGGACGGCGTGGTCGACCACATCCGGCAGCGCGCACCGCCGGGTCATCCGGACGGTCAGCCAGCCCGCGTGCCGGTCATACAGAGCGGCAAGAGCCTCCTCATCACCGCGCGCCACGGCGCGCAGCAATACCGCGTCATCGCGCTCCTCGGCCCCCGGCCTCACTCCCATGCCCTCCCTGTCGCAGCAGCGGACCAGTTCGGTTCCCATCATGGGAAACAACTCAGCCAGGACACCCGCAATCCGTCCTCCCGCCGCGGATTCGGGCACCTCAACCCGCCGCTGGGAGGCGTTCGGGGCCCGTGATGTGGTTTGCTGGCCTGCCTCTGTCCCCTTGTGCGGCTTTCGTGCCGGGTGGGGCAGGCCCTGGTCACCTGGTTGATGGACCGTTGTACCTGTTCTTTCTGGTACAACGGCCCATTCACCATGTTCGGCTGGCCGCTCCCGGGGTGCCGTCCGCACGGACAAACAGGTTGATCGGGAATGGAACGGGCACCATATCGCGACCCGCTGTACTTCGGCGGCTCCTCGGAGGCGGCGTACCGGGTGGGCGGCAAGCACGCCGACGTCTACGCCCTGTGGGGCGAGCCGCTGGCCGAGACCGCGGAGCAGATCGCCTCGGTGCATGCCGCCGCCACAGCGGCGGGCCGTGACACGGCCCCGAGAATCAGCGTTTCGTTCCGTCCAATTCTTGGTCCGACCGAGGAACTGGCGCGCGAGCGGGCCCACCAGATCCTCGCCACGACGCGGGCGAACATCGAGGAATTCCGCGGTCAGTGGCGCCGGCCGACCGGCGGCCTGGGCGGCGCGCACCCGCAGAACCGCGGCTCCCAGCGCCTGCTGGCCGCGGCGGCCAAGGGCGAGCTGCACGACCGGGCGCTGTGGACGCCGCTGGCCGCCGCCACCGGCGCCGCCGGGAACTCCACCGCGCTGGTCGGGACGCCCGAGGTGGTGGCCCAGGCCCTGCTCGACTACGTGGGCATCGGGGTGACCACCCTGCTCATCCGGGGCTACGACCCCTACGACGACGCCATCGACTACGGCCGGCAGCTGCTGCCGCTGGTCCGCGAGGAAGCCAGCCGCCGTGACCGGTACCGGCCGCCCGCGACGGTTCCCGCGGGCGCCGCCGAGTACGACGGAGGACAACCAGCATGAACCACCGACAGCTCAAGCTCGGGGCCGTGACCATGGGCGCGAGCGGCCCGGGTCT
>CAWIDQ010000047.1:0-3407 GCA_963834695.1 uncultured Actinomycetota bacterium | reverse complement strand
TGCGGCCTACACTTCGTTCAGCGTATTGCTGCTGCCGCCTGTAGGCCCAGATCTCCGGAAGGTGAGGGCTTGCACCCATCCTGACCTGGGATGATGTGTATGCAGTTCTTGTTTAAAGTGTTAACTAATGGTACGATTGGGGCATGCTGTCAGCCGCCGCGTCTGCCATCCTGGAGGGCATGCCAGAAGCTGCCGACCTGCGGGTGCTGCGCTCGGACGGGGTGACGTGGATCTTCGCCGGGAAGACCGTGCTGTTCCGGTTCGCCGACGGCGACGCCGCCATGCGGAACATCGCGGTGGCGGCGCTGCGGCAGATCGGGTTCTCCGGCACGCAGGTCGCGGCGGCGCTGGGGCTGACACCGAACTACGTGGCGACGCTGCACCAGCGGGCGCAGCGGGAGGGGACCGCCGGGCTGGTCCGGCCGCGGGGCCGGCCCCGCACGGTGGCCGAGCAGGACTGGGAGCGGGCCCGGGCCTGGCGCGCGGCCGGGGTGCGGGACGCGGAGATCGCCCGCCGGCTGGGGGTGCAGCAGTCCACGGTGCTGCGGCGGCTCGGCCCGGCCCAGGTGCAAGGCGAGCTGGCGCTGGAGGAAGCCGCTGATCCCGGCCTGGCGGCGGGCCAGGAGGAGCGCAGAGAGCCGCCGCAGCCCGGACCGGACGCCGTGCCGGGGCACGACGGGCGCGAGCCCGAGCCGCCGGAGCCCGCGCTGCGGCCGGAGCCGGGTGCCGTGCCGCCGGGGTTCGCGGGGACGGCGCCGGCGGCGGAGGGCAGCTGGGTGTTCTCCCGGTATGCGGGGGCGATGCTGCTGCACGCCTATCCCGGGCAGGCCGGGGAGATCTTGCCGGACGCGGCGGGCGGCGACGCGCGGGAGGCGGCGCTGCTGTCGGCGGTGAGCATGTGCTTCGCGCTCGGGGCCGCGACGGCCGAGCAGTTCAAGCATCTGGTCCCGGCCGAGGCGGGGCCGCTGGCCGGGCTGGCCGCCCTCCCGTCGCTGCGGACGCTGCGGCCCCGGCTGGCCGCGATCGCCGATGCCGCCGACCCGCTGGAGCTGCAGGCGGCGTTCGCGGCTGCGATGCTGGCGGCGAACCCGGAGACCTCCGGGGTGTACTACGTCGATGACCACTTCGTCCCCTACGCCGGGGCCAAGCCGGTGGGGAAGGGGTGGAACAACAAGCGGGGCCGGGCGGAGAGGGGCCGGGCGGACACGCACGTGACCACGCACGACGGGCGGGCGGTGTGCTTCGTGACCGGCGAGCCGTCCGGGCTGTCCGTCACGCTGCCCAAGGCGCTGGCCGAGCTGAAGAAGACCGTCCCGCCCGGGACGCGAGATCATGCTCGGGTTCGACCGCGGCGGCGCCTACCCGGCCGTGTTCGCGCACTGCCGCGGCGAACAACGTGCACTGGGTGACCTACCGGCGCGCCCCGCTGGCCGCCCCGGCCATGCTGCCGGTCCTGTACCATCGTCACCGTGAACGGCAAGACCCGCGCCGTCGCCTGGACCGACGAGGACGTGCAGCTCAAGGACTACGGCGACGCGCGGCAGATCACCCTGTTCGAGCACGGCCGGGTCGTCCTGCAGATCCTGACGTCGGACTCCGATGCGTGCCCGGCCGCGCTGCTGGGCTGGCTGAAGTCGCGGTGGCGGGAGGAGAACTTCCTCAAGTACGCCAGCGAGAACTACGGCATCGACGCCATCTGCGACTACGCCGCGGACATCGAGGCGAACACCAAGATCACAGACAACCCGGCCCGCAAGGAAGCCAACGCCGCCGTCCGCGAAGCCGAGAAGAACCTGGCCGCCGCCGAGCGCGGCCTCGCCGTCCTGCTCGCCGACCCGGCGATCACCCCCGCGGACAAGAACACCAGGCTGATCCCCGCCGCCGAACGCCAGATCGCCGCCGCCCGCCGCCAGCTCGGCGCGGCCAAGAAGGCCCGCGACGCCATCCCCGCCAAGCTGCCCGCCAACCAGATCGACCCCCAGGCGCAGGTGGCGCTGCTGCGCACCGGCCGGCGCGGCCTGCAGATGGTGCTGCGGCTGCTCGCGCACAACGCCGAGCACTGGCTCTCGGGCCAGCTCAACGCCTACCTGCGCGACGACGACGAATACCGCGCCATCACCCGGGAAACCATCATCCGCGGCACCGCCGGGATCATCGCCTTCGCCCCCGACACGATCACCGTCACCCTCCAGCAGCCCGCCGAGCCCCGCGTCGCCCGCGCCCTGGCCCTGCTCACTCGACCAGATCAACGCCGTCCCGCCGCAGATGCCAGGCGACACCCGGCCCATCACCTACCAGCTCACCGCGAACCCGGCAATTTAACACCAGGCCGACCGCGCCTTCCGGAGATCTGAGGCCAAGGCGGCCACCTCGGCTATGCGCGGGCTCTCCAGCAGCGCCACCTTGGTACCCAGCCCACTAGATTTGGGTTGCGACTCGCTGCCAGGTATCGGCGGGCTGGCGGTGAACAATGTCGTCTCTGACGGCACTGCGCGGACGGCATCACCGCGACCATCTGGGCCACCTAGACTGCGCTGCGGCCCCTCGCCTGCCATGAACGGCCTGGCATTCCGACTGTGAGTCCGGCGGGCCCAGCGGTCCCCGTCGACTACGAGGAGTGTCAGCTCAATCCCGGATATCTGGCAGGCAGCAGCCAAGGTCGCGGGCACTCACCCGAGAGCGCGTCCCATGGTCAACGACGTCCGCTGGCCCAGCCTGGCCTCGTCTGAAATGCTGGAGACGTTACTGCCAGTTCGGCCTGGAACGATTCACACGGGTCCGATGGCCGTAGCTCAAACTCGTGGCCCGGGTCAGCTCAAGGCCGAGCACCATGTCAGCAGGCAAGCACCTGCCTTCGTTATGCAATCGGACGATCGGCGTGTCGAACAGGCCGACCTGCTGGCCAGCCCGGAGAGGGTAACGGCCCTGCGCCGCGGAGTGTGATGCAAGGCTGGCGCAGATCCGCAGTGGTAGGCAGGTGAGCGATTCCCCACTGTGAGTGAGCCCGGCTAGCGCCGATCGTAGGCGACCGGGTTACGCGACGGGCTGGGAGCGGTGCGCTTGGTCAACGGTGTCGGCAGGACCGAACAGGCCCAGCTGGTGCAGCCGCCAGATCCGCCGCACTGTCCAGGGGTGCGAGCGGGGCAGCTGGGAGATCCCCACCCAGAGACCGCCGAGGTGGCGTCCCTGGTCGACCAGTTCGCTGGCCTGCACGTTATCCGTCGCGTACCGGCCGGCGGTCAGCAAGATCATGCCCAGCTCGCCCTTCGGCTCGAGCGCTGCGCCGTTCCGGTCGCAGGAATACTCCCGCAACCGGGACAGCGTTGGTCCCAGGATCGGGATCAGCTGCGAGTAGCAAGCACCAGCTGGTACCACAGCGCCACGTGATGGAGCCGGATGTGCCCGAG
>CAWIDQ010000046.1:0-16673 GCA_963834695.1 uncultured Actinomycetota bacterium | reverse complement strand
CTCCAGCACCCGCTCATCGCCGATGCCAGCCGCCCGGGCCGCCGCGACCAGGTCCGAGGGGGATGCGGCCCGGCTCATGACTGCCCGGACCGCAGCGCCAGCAGACCGTCCGGCTGGAGGTCGGGCAGGGAGCCGAAACGGCTGCTGGCCCGCTGGATCACCATCCCCAGCCACCGCGCGTCCGCCTGCCGGGCGCGGTGCAGCCGCAGTTTCCTGGCCTGCATGGGCACCATCCGCAGGGCGGCCAGCGTGCCCGTTCCCGGGTGCAGCGACGCGAAGTACAGCAGCCGCAGGTCGCCCCGGTACCGCTCATAGCCAACCACACGGCCGCCACCAGGCACCGGAACGGCCGCCGGCCGCCGGGCCTCACCGGCGTCACGCCCGGCGCCCACCGCCCGCAGCCCGGCACCGGACACGGCCTCCAGGGTGTCCTCCAGACCCCGGCGGCCGAAATCGAGCACGTGATTGTTCGCCAGCGCGCAGGCATCGGGCCGGACCGCGGCCACGCACGGAACATTGCCCGGGCTCATCCGGTAGTGAACGGCCTTGCCCGGCGCGAAGTCCCGGCTACGGGTAATGCTCGTCTCCAGGTTGATCACCCGGACATCCGGGCCGGCATCCTCCAGTACCCGCAGGGCATCCCCCCAGGGCCAGGCAAAGCCCGCCCGCCGCGGGATCCGGCCACGGGCCCGCTCCGCCAGCCGGACGTACGCCCGCGCATCGCCGGCGTATCTCTCCCGCAGTTCCGGATCACCAGGGTGCGGGAGCACCTGGTCCACGCCGCGGCCCGTCATCACGTCGCCGCACAAGAACAGGGTCAGCAGCCCATCGCCCACCTCACCCACTCTGCCAGGTCGCCGCCCGCACCTCTCAACCGAAGACCTGCCCTCCAAGCCCCGCTCATTGTCCTCAACGCGCCGGGCATCACCCGCCTGATCGGGTGCCGAGGAAGTAGTCGTTGATGTACTTCTCCCCCTCGTCGCAGAAGAACGTGACGACGTGCCGGAGGTCCGGGTACTGCGCTCGCAGCTCGCGGGCGGCGAGCAGGTGCGCGCCGGAACTCGGGCCCACGAACAGCCCGAACTCACGGGCCAGGCGGCGCATCTCGCTGATCGCCGCGTCGCTGTCCACCGCGACTATCTCATCGATGATGTGCCCGTGCCTGGCGAAGATGCCGGGGACGAAGCCGTCGGAGATGCCCTCGATCAGGTGCCGGCCGACCTCGCCGCACATCAGGATGCATGACTCGTTCGGCTCGACGGCGACCAGCCGGCAGGAGCGGCTGCGCTCGCGGAAGCACTGACCCACGCCGACGATGGTGCCCCCGGTGCCGACCCCGCCGACCACAGCGTCCGGGACCACGCCGTCCGGCAGCTGAGCGAGCGTCTCCGGACCGAGCCAGGTGCGGTTCTCCTCGACGTCGGTTAGCACTTCATGATCATGCGTAGGGGCCGGCTGGGTCGGCGGGCGTGGTAGCGCAGGGCGGCGGTAATGCTGGTTGCCCCGGCCAGGCGCAGGATGGTGATGACCAGGTTGGCCTTCACGTATGGTCAGGACATCTCTGACCGTGAGGACCGGATACTCCTCCCCGCAGTCGAACCGCTGAAAGGATGCGGCAATGCGGATTACGCCTCGTTACGAGGGTGCGGCCGTCATTAATGTCGATGCCGTGGTGCGCTCCCCTTCCGCGGCGCTGGTCCGCCAGCGCGCACGGCTCGCAAAGTCGCTCCGCGGACTCAGCACCGAGGAATGGAACACGCCCAGTCGATGTGGCGGATGGACCGTCCAGGACGTCGTCGAGCATCTGGTCGGGGTGAACCGGTTCTGGTCGCTATCGATCCAGGCCGGCCTGCGTGGCGAGCCGACCCGGCTTCTGGCGTCCTTCGATCCGGTGCGGGTTCCGGCGGCCATGGTGGAGGCGGCCCGCGGCGCCAGCGCTTCCGTGACCCTCGATAGCTTCCAGGCGACCAATGCAGAGCTAGGGACCCTCGTTGGTTCGCTCACCGACGCAGACTGGGACAAGCCAGCCGAGGCGCCTCCGGGGCACCTAGCGATTCGCGCTGTGGCACTGCACGCGCTCTGGGATTCGTGGGTGCACGAACGAGACATCCTTGTCCCGCTCTCACGCCAGCAGGCCGTCGAGTTCAACGAAGTCCTCCTGTCGCTTGCCTACGCCGCTGCGCTCGGGCCGGGGCTTCGCGCCGCCGCCGGATCGACGTCAGCAGGGTCGCTCGGCGTGATCGGGCGCCACCCGGAGATCGAGCTGACGGTGGAGGCCGGCAGTGAAGTCACCGTTCATCTCGGCGTCCCGGAAGATGCGGACGCGACGATCGAGGGAGACGCGGTCCAGATTCTTGAAGCACTGAGCCTCCGAGCACCCAGGCTTCCCATCGCAGAAAAGCACCGATGGCTGCTCGCGGGCCTCGACGAGGCCTTCGACACTGGTACGTATCTGGATGCAGCTCCCTCGGCGCCATCGTGATGCGGAGGAACCCGACGCGAGCGCTATAGGAAGGCCGGATCGGGCGGGACGGGATCGGGCAACCGCAGGGCATCAGTCGGCTGGCCTGCCATGCATCAACCCTGACGCCTGCCGGGCCCTAATCGACGCGGCGGCGGCGGCCGGTGCGACGGTGGTGCGGGGCGTTCATGACGTCCAAATGAGCGCCGGACAGGATGTCTCGATTAACTACTCATCCGACCGCGCTGGTGAAGTGCGTGCCCGGCTGGTTGTGGGGGCGGATGGGCGTTCGTCACTTCGCGCGTGGATGTAACACACAGAATGTGTTACAGAAAAAATGACGGGACCGGGAATCTTCTTAGTGGTGGTCTTTAACAACTGTTAACGGTCTTTGCTATACTGCATGTCGTCGATCCACTCAGCGGCCGCCAGCGTGTCCGGGTGGTCTGGGCCCAGCTTCCGCTCCAGATGAGGCAGCATACTCCGGAACTCTTTCTCCGCCCCGGCGTGATCGCCGCGCGCCGCCATCTCCCGGGCAATGCTGAACCAGAGGACCAGCGTTACCGGGTGATCCGGCCCCAGCTTCCGCTCCAGATGGGACAGCACGTCGCGGAACTCGTCTTCGGCTCCGGCGTGATCGCCGCGCGCCGCCATCTCCCGGGCAATGCTGAACCGGGTGGCCAGCGTGTCCGGGTGATCCGCGCCCAGCCTTCGCCGCAGGTGGGGCAGCATTCCCCGGAATTCGCCCTCCGCCCCGGTATGATCCCCGCGCGCCGCCATCTCCTGCGCGATGCTGAACCGGACGATCAGCGTATCCGGGTGATCCGGCCCCAGCGTCCGCAGTCGCGCCACGAGCACATCCCGGAACTCGCCTTCCGCCCCGGCATGATCCCCGCGCCCCGCCATCTCCTGGGCAATGCTAAACCGGGTGGCCAGCGTATCGGGGTGATCCGGGCCCAGCCTCCGCTCCAGATGGGGCAGCAGATCCCGGAACTGGTCCTCCGCCCCGGCATGATCCCCGCGCGCCGCCGTCTCCCGGGCGATATTGAACCGGACGATCAGCGTGTCCGGGTGATCCGGACCCAGCGTCCGCATCTGGCCGGCCAGCACGGCCCGGAACTGGTCCTCTGCCCCGGCATGATCCCCGCGCGCCGCCATCTCCTGCGCGATGCCGAACCGGGTGGCCAGCGTGTCCGGATGATCCGGGCCCAGCGTCCGCTGCCGCGCCGCCAGCACGTCTCGGAATTCGTCCTCCGCCCGGGCATGGTCGCCGCGCGCCGCCATCTCCCGGGCGATAGCGAACCAGGCCGCCAGCGTGTCCGGGTGATCCGGGCCCAGCGTCCGCTGCCGCGCCGCCAGCACATCTCGGAACCCCTTGTCCGCTCCGGCGTGGTCGCCGCGCGCCGCCATCTCCCGGGCGATAGCGAACCAGGCCGCCAGCGTGTCCGGGTGATCCCGGCCCAGCGTCCGCTGCCGCGCCGCCAGCACCTCCTGGAACGCGATCTCCGCTCCGGCGTGGTCGCCGCGCGCCGCTATCTCTTGTGCGATGGCGAACCGGGTGGCCAGCGTGTCCGGGTGATCCGGGCCTAGCGTCCGCTGCTGCGCCGCCAGCACCTCCTGGAACGCGCCCTCCGACGCGGTATGCTCGCCGCGCGCCGCCATATCCTGGGCGATGCTGAACCGGGTAAACAGCGTGTCCGGGTGATCCAGCCCTAGCGTCTGCTGCTGATCGAGCAAAGTCTGCTGGTGTAGCGCGATTGCCTCGCCCGAACGCCCCGCCTCCTGGCAGGCCGCTACCGAACTCGCATGAGTAGCCAGCGTGTCCGCGTGATCCAGCCCTAGCCTGTGCTGCTGATCCACCAAAGACCGCTCGTGTAGCGCGATTGCCACGTCAGAGTCGTACCGCTGGAGCCCAAGCGCCCCGCGCAGCGCGTCGGCGAACTCCCCGCAGCTGGCATAACGGCCCTCGGGAGCCTTGGCCAAGGCGCGCAGCAGGACGTCATTCACCGCCAACGAAAGACCGGGCCGCCGCGACGTCAGCGGTGGCGGCGGCGTCGATAGGTGCGCGTACAGCACCGCCATGCCTTCGTCCCGGGGAAATGGCGGCTCGCCTGTCAGCAACGCATAGACCGCGCACGCCAATGCGTACTCATCCGTACGTGCGTCGACGCGACAACCTTGGATCTGCTCAGGCGCGCAGTAATTCAGCGTGCCCAGGACGTGACCAGTCCCTGTCAGGCTGGCCGACGACAGGGCAGCTTTCGTCAGCCCGAAATCTGACAGGTATACATGATCGGGCCGACCGGGCCGCGCATCCACGAGCATGTTGGCCGGCTTGACGTCACGATGCACCAGCCCGGCGGCATGGGCGGCATCCAGGGCTGAGGCCACCGCGGATATGATGCCAGCAACGCGCGCAACGGCCAGCGGTCCTTGTCGGCGCACCAGCGTCCCCGCGTCGCCGCCAGGCACATACCGCATCGCGATGAATAGCACCCCATCCGCATCGCCGGCTTCGAACACCGGGATGATGTGCGGGTCATCCACTGCCGCAGCAGACCTGGATTCACGAATGAAGCGGTGCCGGAATGCCTCATCCGTCGCTAGCGCGGGAGAGAGGATCTTGAGCGCTACCTGCCGCTGAAGCCGCTCATCTTGGGCGCGGAACACAACCGCCATGCCGCCCTGCCCGATCTGGTCCTCTAGGCGGTACCCGGCGATCCGTGCACCGATAGGGAAGCCGGTCGAGAACCCGAAGGCCCCCGGCCTCTCATCGCCCATCGTGCCTCCAAGACACGCGAGCCCTCCCCTTCCTGCCCTTGGGCTTGGCGGGAGCGGACCGTCCAGACGGGCCTGCCACCTAGTGGACGCGTCTCGGCATATCCGGGTCCGCACTGTCATGCTCGAGCAGGGAGACCAGCAGCGGCCTATGCCCAGTCCGCACCTGGCCATCGGGCTCGCCGATCAGCGAAATTAAGGAAATCAAGTGAACAAAGTCGGTCACGGACAACCCCTTCACGGTCACCGACCAGGACCTGGCACAGATACCTTGTCGCCTGCCCAGCTCCCAAAGCTAGCACGACTGCCACAACAGCGGACCGCTATCGGCGATACGAATAGGTCAGAGTGGATAAACCATTGTTACCCGCGGTCGGGCCGTTTCCGGTCCCGCACCGAGCAGGAAGGGATCGCGATCCTGGTAGCCCGGCCACGGTTCACGTGTGCGGCAGGACGCGCTCGGATGGTGCGGCGGTCCGGCGGAGCAACGCCTCCGCGTCTCCCACCCGCCCCACCTCGTTGTACAACTGCGCCAGCTTCGTCATACGGGCCAGCGTGTCCGGGTGGTCGGGCCCGAGGACACGCTCCGAATCCGCGCAACACTGCTCGGAGAGCTGCAGTGCGGTCGGCATCCGTCCGGCCGCATGATAAGCGGCGGACAGGCTCTCGGCGGTCGCCATCGTATCTGGATGGCCGCGCCCGAGGACCCTCTCGCGGTCGCCCAGCACCCGCTTGTAGTGCGATACGGCGTCCTTTATCTTGCCTTCGGCCAGGAAGGCCTCGGCGAGCCGGTCCCTGGTGGCCATGGTCTGCACATCGCGAGGACCCTGCAGACGCTCACGATCCTTCAGGTTGCGCGCTAGCAGGCGACTGGCCGCCACGAAATCACCCGCGGCATGGTAGGCGGAGGCGAGCTCATCCCTCGCGCCGAGGGTATCCAGATGACCGGGGCCGCGGAATTGCTCGCACTCGCTGACGGCCCGGAGCAAGACCGTCACCGCGTCCCCGGGCTCGCCGACCATGATGAAGGCCTGAGCCAGGCCAACGCGAGCCGCCGCGATACTTGGGTGCCCGGGCGCGAGCTCGCGGCGCTGCTCGGCCAGCACCCGCTGGTACCAGAGAACGGCCTCTCCCGCATACCCGGCCGCCAGGTACGCGGCGGCCAGCTGAGCGGCTACGACCAGGGCATCCGGGTGACCGGGTGCCAGCTTGGTGTCGCAGCGGGTGGCCAGTTCCCGCCAGTATTCAACGGCCGACCCGACCAGGCGGGCTTCGTCGAGGCTCCGGCCGGCCCGCAGCAGCAGCGGATGGCATCCGTCGGCCCATAGCTCATCGGTGGCCGACCTTAGCAGGCTGGCCGCGTTCGCCCGCAGGCGATCAGCTGCCCAAGGTGCCGGATCATCGGCGGGCCAGACCTCGAGCAGCGCACTCGCGGCCGCGTGCGCCGCAGGTTCCTGGACCTCGGCGGGCGCTGCCAGCCTGATCGCCGCCTGGACCGCTGAGCTCATCAGGACGGTCGGTGGCGTAACGCTCCGATCGACGCTGATCAGGCCAGCTCGCTCAACGCCGAGCAGCGTGTCCCAGGTCGGCTTCGCATCGGTCACCGCGGAGAATGGGGTGGCGGCTCCGCCCAGGTACGCGGCCACGGCCGCCGTATCGAAGATAGCTCCAGGGATCCCGTGACCGTCGAGAAGGGCCACAAGGACCAGCATCAGCCGGACCGACATGCCGGGCAACAGCGATTCCGCCCACGCCAGGGAGAGCGTCCAGGTCAGCATGACCGCCGATGGCATCTCACCGGCCTCAACCCAGATCTGCTGCCGCCTGCGGACGAAAAGATCCCGGTAGCCCAGGCAGTCCAAGGTGGAGCTCGCGACCACCGAGGAAGCCTGGGCGAGCGCCAGTGGCTCGCGGCCGAGCGTTTCTACGAGCTCTATGGCGCCCAAACGCTGGACCGGGTTCGCGTTAAGCCGTTCGGTCAGGCAGTTGAGGGCCTCGCGGACGCTGAAGAATCCGACCGGGATGACCTGCGTCCCGCGCCGACCCACGGCGATGGCGGGGCGCGTGCTGGTGACCAGCAGCCTGCCCACCGGCCCTTCTGGCCACAGCCCGTCCAGGTACGCGGCCTCCGGCAGGTCATCGAGCACCACCAGCCAGGGCTGACTCGTTTCGCCCAGCCTGCTGATGAAGCGCACCACGACTGATTCAGCCGTACCGGTGGGCTCAAAACCAGTGGCCGCAACCGAAGCCTCCACGAACGTGGACAGCACAGACGCCCGACTGGTTGCAGTGATCCAGATCAGCATGTCGATGGCGCCCGATCGCCACAATGATTCCGCGATCATTACCGCGATCTGGGTCTTGCCGCATGCGCCGAGCCAATCCGACGGGTCCTCGGCGGATACCGAGTTCGGCACTAGCGCCATGGTAGAGCCCGGGGCGAGAGTGTCCACAATGCCGCAAACGGTGTCGGGACGGTCAGTAAATACCTTGGCCAGCGGAGGCACCTTGCCTATCCGGAGCCGCGGCGCTTGCTCAGCCGACATTCCCACTAGGGCACCACCGCACGCCGCGCAATCCTATGCTTCCGTTTCGGAAATCTCCTAGTAATAATTAGATAACGCGAAAAGAATTTATATCCTAGAAGCTCTGTCCACATCGCAATCTCCACTAACGTCACAATTGTGCCTTGACATTACGAACGCGCACCAAGGTTGGCCGCAGGTGCAAACGGAAAGACTTGGTCCATAGGCACCTGATCGGCTCGCACACATGCCACTGTCGTCTTCTGTGCGCTCCACTGTAGCTCAGCGACAAAGAGCACTGAGCGTTTTCATCTTTGATCATTCAGGAGTCTGGCGTTTGCGCTGATGAGGCATGGCGTATCGCCTCGGAGGGTGGCGGTCGGGTGGCGGGGAGGCCGGCCACGGTCTCCTAGTTACCCGTACCCGCTTTCTGTGGCAGCTGGCTCCCCAGTACTCATTTTGCCTGCGTGTTGCTGCCGAGGCGCCCAGCATGGACAGCCGCGGACAGCCGCGGCAGACGAGGAGGGTCTCGCGGTGGCGTGCTGCCATCCGCTTAGCCCCATGCGGGCTGCGGCTACTTCCCTTTTGGGCTAGGTCCTTGAACGCTCAGATGTGATGCACCTCGGCACGCCCTTGGACTGCTGCGACTAGGCCACGTCCCGGGGAGGTGGCGTGTGAAATGGCCACCCCCGATCTGCCTCTACCCAAACGGCAATTTCCTCTATTCTCAATCCAGTCCCACTAGTGTAATTCTTCCCCATGTCGGCGGGACGGCCTTCCTCCAGATCGCCAGGATTCTCTTCCCATGTAAACGGCAGGATTCAGTCCATTCGTCGTTCTGCTCAGCCAGAACCGCGCCCGCCAGGCGGATGATGGCGTCGCGGCGGGCGAAGATGCCGACCACGTTGGTCAGCCGACGGATCCCCTTGTACCGAAGGTGCAGACCTCGACTTCATGACCCGCCGCGTGAGCCTCCTTCAAAGATCCCTCGGCGTAGACAGCTCGCGGTTGCCGCCGACAGTGGCAGCCAGAAATGGGAGCCAACGTAATCAGCCGCCTCCGGACTCAGCGCGACGTACTCAGAATGTTGGTGCAGGCCAAGGGCTCCCCGTCCGACTCAGTCCGACGGTGATAGACACCCAAAACGGCCCTGGACTTCCCTGACGGAAGAGGTCACTGGTTCAAATCCAGTACGGCCCACGACATTTTCGAAATTGCGTCTAGCGGCTCAAGTCGCAATGGGAGCCAGCCACCTGCGGACGCCGGAGACATCCGCATCTCTCCTCTCCTGAGCTCCGGTCTCCTGAGCTCCGGTCTGCTGAGCTCCGGTCTGCTGAGCTCCGGTCTGCTGAGCTCCGGTACCCTCGGGCCCATGAAACTCCACGTCGGATGCGCGATGTGGACATACGCACCCTGGCAAGGGCGTTACTTGCCTCACTCGCTGTCACCGCGCGACCGCCTCAGCGCCTACGCGACCTGGTGCAACGCTGTAGAGGGCAATACGACCTTCTATGCGACGCCGGCCCCCAACACGGTCAGATCGTGGGCCGGGCAGACCGCCCCTGACTTTCGGTTCGTCCTCAAACTGCCGAAACCGATCACCCATGAGCGCCGCCTCGCCGACGTCGACGACCCGCTCCGCGCCTTCCTGGCCGCGATCGAACCCCTCGGGCGGCGTGCCCACGCCCTCTGGGTTCAGCTGCCGCCGTCCTTCAGCCCCGCCGACCTCGGCGCTCTCACCGGCTTCCTGCGCCGTCTCCCGCACGAGTACCGGTACTGCGTCGAGGTACGGCACCGCGCGTTCTTCGAGGACCCGCGATCGGAACAACAGCTTGAGAGTGCTCTCGGTGACGTCGGCGCCGAATGGGTGACCTTCGACACCACCGTCCTGTTCGAGAGCCCTCCGCTGAGCGACGCCGAACGGGAGGCGTGGACGAAGAAGCCACGCCTGCCCCGCCGGTCGCGGGCCCTCACTTCCTATCCTGTCGTCCGCTACATCGGCCGGGACGACGCGGCACGTACAGTCGCGGGATGGCAGCACTGGCTCGACGCAGTTGCCGGCTGGCTGCGTGAGGGGCGTTCCCCGACCGTGTTCATCCACACGCCCGACAACGTTGGCGCGCTCGAGCTGGCACGCCGATTCCACGACGATGTGCGAGCCCGGGTGCCCGAGGTCGAGCCGCTCCCAGAGCCGATCCCCTCCGGACCGCCGACTCTCTTCTGAGCCTGGGCCGGGTACCGCGGTTGACCACTCCTCGTGATGGTCGACGGCCACCCGGACGACCGCCCGCGCATGCCGGTTACCGGCTACCAGCATCATCCCGGGACGGACCCGGGCAGCATCTCGGGCATCGGCCAGAGTTGACCAGCCCAGCGCGAAAACTACTGCGTATCGGCCTGGGCGCCATGCAGGGCGTCCTGAAGTTCCTTCTCATCGTCCTTGGACAGGGAGGTCTTCAGGACCGTGCCACCGTACTTGCTCATCGCCTCGACGGCCT
The DNA here is from genome assembly GCA_963834695.1 of uncultured Actinomycetota bacterium. Taxonomy (GTDB): domain Bacteria; phylum Actinomycetota; class Actinomycetes; order Streptosporangiales; family Streptosporangiaceae; genus JASHPR01. The sequence goes on along the minus strand of CAWIDQ010000046.1, from coordinate 6,411 downwards.
TGTCCGGGGTGACCTTCTCCAGCATCAGGAACAATGCCGAGGTGCCGGGCTGCACCATGTCGCGGACCTGGTCCCGGAACTGCTGGTCGATGCTGGTCTTGGCGAACTTGCCCATCAGCGCGCCCAGCCCGGCTCCCACCGCCATCCCGAACACCGGGATGAAGAACAGCAGGCCGAACAAGAACCCCCAGAACAGGCCCCAGCTCGCTCCCTTAGTCATCGGGTGGTGGCTGGTGGTGACGTGGTAACTGCCGTCCTTGTCCCGCGCGATCACCGCGATGGCGTCCGGCTGGATGATCAGGTCGGCGGCCAGCCGCTGCGCCTCATCGGCGGCAGCGAACGCGGTCGTCTCATCCGGATATCCGATGGCGATCAGGTCAGCCGTGGCGTCCCTCTCCATCTGCCTCGTCATTGCCTGCCCGGTGCCGACAACCCTGGGGCACCAGCGGCGGCGGCCACACCAGAAAACCTGGTGCAACTCGCGATCATCGTAAGAACGCCCGCGGACGCAGGCACCACCCGGCGCGGATGATCTGCACCGCCAATTGCGGCCGGAGGCGTGGCAAGGCACGGGCCGCCGCACTCGCCTAGCCCCAGCCTGGCGGCCCGCCCCTGCTCGCCGTGGCGACCGGCCCATACGCCGGGGAAGGATTCGACTGTCCCGCGCTGGACACCCTCTTCCTCGCCGCACCCATCGCCCGGAAGGGGCGGCTTGTCCAGTACGCTGACCGCATCCTCAGACCGCCCGGGCCTTGGCCGTCCGGCCGGAGGGATTACCCACTGCCGGATTCTTCACGGCCCGGCAGTCGGCGGGCCAGTTCAGTGCGACCGCGTACGCCTAGCTTGCGGTAGACGCGACCGAGATGGAACTCGACCGTTTTCGGGCTGAGGTAAAGCTGGCCGCAGATCTCGCGGTCGGTGAGCCCGTCCGCGGCCAGCAGCGCGACCCGCAGTTCGGCTGCGGTGAGCTCCAGTCCAGCCTGCGGCTGCGACCGCAGTACGGCCCCGGTGGCCCGCAGCTCGGCACGGGCCCGCTCCGCCCACGGTGCCGCGCCGTACTTCTCGAAGACCTCAAGGGCCGCGTCGAGCTCGGTCCGGGCTGACCGCCGCTCGCCCTGGCGGCGCAGCCACTCACCATAGAGCAATCGGGTTCGGACGATCACGAATGAATCCGGATCGCCCTGGTGGGAATCCAGTGCCTGCTGGTAGGCCGCGCCCGCGTCGGGCCCGGCGCCGACGAGCGCCCGGCAGCGCGCCACCAGCGCGGGCACGCGGGGATCAGGGACATCCGTTACCCTGCGCTCGAATTCTGCCGCCCGGATCACCGCCTCCTGGTGCCGGCCCAGGCGCACCAGGGCTTCCACCAGGTCGGGCAGCGAGACCACCGTCGGGCCGCGCAGGCCGCGAGCCAGCGGAACCGCTACCACCTGCTCGAACAGGCTCGCTGCTGCGGCTAGGTCGCCTTGCCCAAGCGCCAGCAATCCGCAGGCGCGCAGCGCGATCAGCCGGGCCCACTGCTGACCGTGCCGCTCGGCTGCCTCAAGCGCCGCATCCGCATGACTGCGGCACGCTGCGGTATCCCCGCGGAAGGCGGCCACGGTGGCGAGGATCCCCAGCACTTCGGGCCGGTGTGCGGGCTGGCCGAGCTCGTCGCACACCTCAAGCGCCTCGTTGGCTAGTGCCACGGCCTCCGCCCACCGGTCATCGTCAAGACCCTGAGAGGCGGTCATTCTCAGCAGCCGCGGCAGCATGCCGAATGCCCCCTGGGCGCGCAGGGCGCGCATGCGCCGAACGCCAAGATCGTGCCCTTCGCCGCACCGGCCCAGCCAGCCCAGGCCAGCCAGCCTCTGCACGCTGCGCGGACCGTCTGAGGCCCCTGGGCCGTCCGGCGGTTCTGCCGCCAGCACGCGCTCGATGAGCGCGGCTCCTTCGCGGTTGTGTCCGGTGAACATCGCGGTCAGCCCGGTGAAGAAATCAGCGTGCGAGACCAGGTGCGGGTGCGCCTTGGCTAGGGCACGCAACTGTCCGGCGGCAGCGGACATGCCGTCAGGATCGGCGTTCCACCAGCGAGCGAGCGTGGCATGGGCCAGGGCGTCGGCGGCGGCGTCCGGAGCGTCGCGCTCGAGCAACGCGGCGGCGGAGGCGAACAGATCGCAGGCCCGGCGGACATGGCCGACGGCGTACTCGGTGTGCCCGCGCAGGTGGAGGACACGGCCGCGCAGGTCATCCTGGTTCGTGCCGCCCAGGGCCTCGTCGAGCAACCGCTCCGCGCGCTCGGCGTCCCCGGCCAGCCACGCCGCATCGGCCGCCGCAAGCCGCCGCCGCGCCGCATCTTGTGGACTGGCCGACAGCCCAGCCGCCTGTTCGGCGGCTCTGGCCGCGGTGGCGAACCCGGCTCGCCGTGACGCATCGGCCGCTATCCGGTCCAGCGCGGCTGCGACCTGCTCGTCCGGACCCTCGGCGGCCGCCGCGCGATGCCACGCCCAGCCGGGCTCGCTCTCGGGCAGCCCGTCCGCGACCGCGCGGTGCGCCGCAGCCCGGTCGGCTGCGGGCGCACTGTAATAGACCGCGGATCGCACGAGCGGGTGCCGCCAGCTCAACCGGCTCCGCTCCATCGTGATCAGCCCTGCGTCCACCGCCGGCTGCAGGTCAGCCACAGTGCAGTGCCAGCGGTTCAGGGCAGGCCCGAGTGAGCCAAGGACGGTGCCGCCGGAGGACGCCGCCACGAGCAGTGCCCGCTTGGTGTTCGCGCCGAGGGCCACCACCCGGTGCGCGTAGATCGCCTCGAGGGCGGCGATGGAGGGTAGCGGCTCAGGCAGCACATCATGCCCGGCGCGCTGGCTGGGCGTCAGAGTACGCACGATCTCCATCAGCGCCAGCGGGTTACCGCCGGTTGCCGCATGCAGCTCGTCCGCGACTGACCCGCCGAGGTCTGAGGCATGAACGGCGAGGAGGGTGCGCGCCGCGTCCTGGCCAAGGCCGGCGAGGGTCATGCGCGCCATGCCGTCGATACCGACCGGCAACGTCTCCCCGCTACGGATGGTCATGATCACGCCGAGCCTGTCGGCCCGCAGCCGACGCACCGCGAACAGCAGCGCCTGCGCGGACGGCTGATCAATCCATTGCAGGTCATCGATCAGAACGAGCACCGGCGACCGTTCCGCCGCCGCCGCGAGCAAGCTGAGCAGCCCGGCCGCCACCAGGAACCGGCTCGTTTCCTGAGGTGCGCCGAGCCCCAATGCTCCGCGGACGGCATCCGCCTGCGGCTCAGGCACGACCCCGAGCAGCTCGCTGACCGGGCGCGTCACCTCCAGCAGCCCGGCGAAGCCCAGCCCCGCGTCGGCCTGGATGCCCGTAGCCGACAGCACGCAAAACCCGTCGGCCGCAGCCGCCGCATACTCCAGCAGCGCCGTCTTTCCGATGCCCGGGTCGCCCTCGACGACAAGACAGCGCGTGATGCCAGCGGCCGCGTCGGCCAGCAGTCTTTCGATGCGCCCGCACTCGTCGCCCCGTCCCACGAGCACATCATCACCGTACGGCAAGGCCGTATGCCCGGCAATGCCAGGGATCGGCCTGCTCATGCCAGGGATTCTCCCGGCGCGAGCCGGGGGCCCCGAACTGCATCGTTGGCAGCAACAGCCCGAGCTGCGGGCGCTCGCACCGGGCGGGCGATGACCACAGCCGGCCCCAGGCCGCAGTGCCCCTTGCCGACGGCGCTGCCTACCTATGGAGGAACATCATGAAGACGCTCAACCGCTGGCGCATTCTCTTGGCCGCGATCCCCGTCGGGGGCATCGCCTTCGCCGCGGTCCCGGCCGCCGCGGCCCCGGTCGCCGTAGCCGCCGGACCGCACACCGTTCATATTGGCGCTAGGCTGACCGTCAGCTATACCGCCCCGCAGGTATGCAAACGCGGGATCTGCATCATCCGCAACCACGGCACCGGGACCCTGGCCCCCTACGGGCCGGTCACCTTCACCACCGTGATCACCGCCGACGGCAACCAGCCGCCGTGCGGGGCCAAGTCCCAGTGGGTGAACCGGATCATCCGCACGATCGTCACCAGCAAGGGCACGCTCGTATTGCACGAAGCTGGCGTGCAATGTCCGCAGCCCGGCGTCGGTCCTCAGGTCAAGGCGGTCTGGGCGGCCGACGGCACGGACAGCACCGGCATCTTCACCGGCGCCCGCGGCCAGGGCACCGACACCGACTACCCTCTGCGGGACACCGCCGCCCCGCAGGGAACCCTCACGCTCTCCCGCTAGAACGAGGACTCGCATCCCGGCCGGTCCGCCGGCCGGGATGCGCTCTCAGACACTGCACGTCACGCCGGGACGCCGCCGTAGATGCGCCGCTGCCGGGCCTCGAAGGACGACAGCAGGCCGGGATGTCGCGACGGAGAGGCGCGGGGACGCGACCGCAGACCGCAGCTGGAGGTGCACGATTGGTGCGTCCTTCGCCGGGGCACCCGTGATGGGGTTGTCCGGTCGGGGATTACACCGAGCGGTAGTAGTGGTCTTGCTCGAGGTCTTCGAGCAGGCTCGGCCCGGTCGGCTCCCATCCGAGCAGCTCTCGGGTGATGGTGGCGGTGACGGGGCTGTCCAAGGCGACGAAGTGGGCCATGAAGCCGAAGTGTTCCGGGGCGTCTTCGGGGGCCACCGAGGTCGTCGGGATGTCGAGGTGGCGGCCCATCGCCCCGGCGATCTCCCGGAAGGGAACACCCTCGTCCGCGACGGCGTGCAGGACCGAGCCGGCGGGAGCGGCCTCGACGGCCAGGCGGGCCAAGCGGGCGGCGTCGGAACGGTGCACCGCCGGCCACCGGTTCGTGCCGTCACCCACGTATCCGGCGACGCCTCGCTGGCGGGCGATGCCGACGAGCGTGGCCACGAACCCGTTGTCGCCGTCGCCATGCACCGTCGGCGCGAAGCGCAAGACCGACGAGCGGACGCCGATGCCCCTCAGCGACAGCGTGAGCAGGGCGGTGGCCGCCCGGCGCCCGGCGGGGTTGGCCCGAACCTCGGGGCTCGCGACGAGCCCGTCGTCCTCAGTGGCCACCCGGCCGGCGGTCAGGCCGATCATGCCCGAGGCGAGAACGAAGGGCCGGTCGGAATCCGCCAGGGCGGCGCCCATGGCCTCCACGGCCCGCCGGTCGGCGGCTCCGGCTGCGGCGAAGTTGCCGCCGAAGGCCACCTCGTGCTGGAAGGCCAGGTGGATCACCCCGTCGGAGTCGGCCGCCGCCTTGGCCAGGCCCTCGGGATCATCGAGGTCGCCCCGCTGGACGGTGGCGCCGGCGGCTTCCAGCCGCTGCGCGGATGCGTCGGAGCGGGCCAGGCCGACCACCTCGTGGCCGGCCCCGAGGAGTTCGGGGACGACGGCCGAGCCGATCCATCCCGACGCGCCGGTGACAAAGATTCTCATGACGGACCTCCAGCGAGCTACAGTGATGTCAGTAACAGTCATCACTGTAGATCTGATGTCAGTGACTGTCAACACCTAGGATGGCGATCATGGGTCGATGGGAGCCGGATAGTCGGGGCAGGCTGCAGGAGGCGGCCCTGGCCCTGTACTCAGAGCGCGGGTTCGATCAGACCACGGCCGCCGAGATCGCCGCCCGGGCCGGTGTGACCGAGCGCACCTTCTTCCGGCACTTCTCCGACAAGCGGGAAGTGCTATTCGGCGGCTCCAAGCTCCTCCAAGAACGGATCTTGTCCGGCGTCGCCGGGGCGCCCAGAGGGCATGCGCCCCTCGAGGCAGTCGCCCGCGGTCTCGACGCCGCAGCCGCCCTGCTCGGCGAAGCCCGCCGGGATCTCGCCGCCCAGCGCCAGGCCGTGATCGCCGCCAACCCCGAGCTACGAGAACGCGAACTGGCCAAGCTGGCCGACTACGCCGCAGCAGTCGCCGCCACCCTGCGCCAGCGGGGCGTAGGCGAACTGCAGGCGACCTTGGCCGCCGAGGCCGGCATGTCGGTGCTCCGTGTGGCCATCGAGCGCTGGGCGAACGGCGACGATGACCAGAGCCTCCCCGCCATCATGAAGGCCTCCATGGCCGAACTACGAGCCGTGACCGCCGGCAGCTGAGCACTACAACGGATCTCGCCTCGGAAGGTGATCTATCCTGCGACCACTTTGCGACCGGGGAAGGGCTGCCCGTCAGGCTGACCGGACAGCGGTGTTCATTGAGTGGAACGGGGGCGTCGGGTATGCTCGAACGGCCTCAGCGTGGGACGACCGGTGGGACCGCGGCCCGCGAGCGCGGGGCGGCTCGTCCTACTCGACTGCCTATCTTGGAGCGAGCTGATGTCCCGACAGCCCCCAGATCCAACCCGTTGGCTGGCCGACCTGATGAAGGCGGAGCACACCGTTGTGGCCGGCGGATGAGGCCTTCGATGCCTCCAAGGCGCTCGCCGCCGCCG
>CAWIDQ010000045.1:0-74495 GCA_963834695.1 uncultured Actinomycetota bacterium | reverse complement strand
CACCGAGGACTTCCCCTCCCCGGTTACTCCGTCTGAACGGCACGGCAGCCCTGATCAGAAGGGCCCGTCACTGAATGTCACCTGTCCCGCCGCCCGCATCAGACCCGAGGAGCTGACATGAGATCTGCTATCCCGCGCACCGCACACAGGAGTACCCGCGGCCGGCTGACCGCTGCCGCGGCCGCCTGCGGCCTGCTCAGCGCAGGTGCGTTATTGTCCGCCAGCGCGGCCAGCGCTTTGGCCGCCCCGCCGCGCCAGGCCGGCACCACGCTGCGGGCGGCACTGCGCCGCGACCTCAGCGATTACCTGACGGCCAGGCGCACGGCCGAGCACATCTCCGCAGTGTCGCTGCGGTCACCTTCGTCGGCCGCCGGCCGGCCATCAGCCTGGCCGACGGGACCACCCGCTACGACGGCGGGCCGCCCGTATCCGCCAGCGCCTTGTGGCAGATCGGCAGCAACACCAAGGCCTTCACCGCGGTGATCCTGCTCCAGCTGGAAGCCGAGGGCAAGCTCTCCATCAATGACCCGATCGGCACATGGCTGCCCCAGTACCCGGCCTGGCGCCACATCACCATCCGCCAGCTGCTCGACATGACCAGCCGCATCCCCGACTACGCCAGCCAGCCCGCCTTCGTCGCCGCGCTCGCGGCCAACCTGTCCGCCCCCTTCACCACCGCCCAGCTGGTCTCCTACGTCACCGGCCTGCCCCTCGGCCCAGCCGGATACCACTACACCAACACCGATTACCTCCTCGCCCAGATGATCATCGAGAAGGTCACCCGCGACACCTACGCCAGCCAGCTCACCCAGCGGATCATCACCCCCCTGCGGCTGCGCGCCATCTGCCTGGCGCCCTACACCTGCCCCCCGTCCGACGCGGCCCAGATGCCCGCCGGGTACCTCTACATAGCAGGCGCCCCGCCGTCACTGCTCGGCCAGGCCATGCCCCCGCTCGCCCTGACCTGGCTCCAGGGCGCCGACGGCATCGTCAGCTCACTGGCCGACGTGACCACCTGGGACCGCGCCCTCTACTCCGGCCAGCTCTTGCCGCCCCGCCAGCAGCACCAGCTCGAATCCCTGGTGTCCGAGGCCACCGGCAAGCCCATCGCCCGCACCACCCTCGCCGACCCAGTCGGCTACGGGCTCCGCGTCACGCAGCAAATCAACAGCCAGACCGGCATCTACTGGGATTACGAGGGCGAGACCGACGGCTACCGGGTCGAGCACCTGTACTTCCCCCGATCCGGCATGATCATCGCGCTGGCGGTCAACAGCGCGACCGGCAACATGACCTGGCCGACCTGGCCGGATCGGTCTACCAGACCCTGCAGAACGCCGGCGCAGTACACACCGGCTGAATAGGGCGCCGCAGCTGCGGATACCGGCCAGGCCACGCAACCCGGCCGGTATCCGCGGACCTGTCCACTCAGGGCCTAACAGCTCCTGGCCCGGCTCGATGACTGCTACCAGAAAAGGACATTGTAATGGCAATGGACTGGCATGACACCTTGATGGGATCCGTGCTGGTGATTTCTGCCGGACTGACGTTCGCATACACCAGAGCCGCTTCGAGAATTCTGCTCATCCTGACACTGACCGGCGCTGCCGCCACATTCGTCATCGGCGTGCTGCTGTTCTTTCACCTTGCCTGAGCCGCTGCATCGAGCACCGTCCGCCAAGCGAAGCGGCTAGCTCGAAGGCCCGCATCATCGGCGAAACACGGCATGGGCCAGGCAAGCCACGTGTCCGAATCGACCATATAATCCGGCTACGACGTGGCCGGCGGCAACCGTCACGCATCCCTCATCCCCGGTGCCGCAGCGCCGATCCACGGATCATCGCTGGCTGTCAACCGGTTTTCTCGGCCGGTCGCATCGGCCAAGGCGAATGCGAAACTGGCTCCGTCGCCGATAGCCATGGGCATTACCAGACAGACCATGCCAAAGCGTGCACATCTAACAGTACTATGACCCAAGCGTCGGCAAGAGCACCCTGGCCACGCACTGGGCCGCCGAGCACACCGGCGACTACACCCTGACCTGTGACCTGGTGGACCACTGCCGCCACGCCCGCCGGCATCGACGCGGGCAAAGGCCACCCTGGCCGTCGCGCTGCAGTCGGCGCTATCGGATGTGCTTCCGCTGGAAGCGCTGCGGGAAGGGGCGGTGAAGTGGCTGGCCGCCCACCAAGGTGGCTGCCGATCCTGGACAATGCGAGTGATCCGGCTGGCGTCGCCTGCTGGTGAGAATCTGCTGCCGAATAGGCGGCATTTAGGATTCAAGAAATCAGTTGCTTGCGAGCATTAGCGCAGCGGAACGTCGGCATACCCCCCCGCTCCTGCTCACGCTGATGATCGGCCTTCTACTTGAGTGAGGCGCGCACTCCCGCCGAAATGCTATGCGCGGGCCGCCCGGGCCGTAGTAGGGCCACAGCATCTGTCCCGGCCGTAGCCCAGGTCCGCGCCGCCGCCGCTGACCGGCAGGAACTGTTTGGTCTCGGCGAGCTGGAGCTTGTTGAACTCCGCCCGGGTGCAGCGAAGCCGGATCTCACCTCCTGCGGCGCCGACAAGATCCAGGGGGACCAGCCGGGCCTTACCATGCCGGTCGACCACCAGATGGGTGACCGCCCGGGCGACCGGGCCGGCCGCTACCTGGGTCACCTTGCCGCAGGTCCCATCGGCACAGCTGGCGTCGGCCCCGATCGTGAACGGCGTCGTCTCGGCCATGGCCGCCCTCCTCGCTTCCTCGGACTGTAGCGCGAACCCGGCCAGCAGCAGCGCCTTCGACTGCCGGGGGCCGCGAGGAGCTGCAGGCTCGCTGTCGCGATGCCGATCGGCACAGCAGGCGGCCAGCGGCCTCGGTTTCCTCAGCCACTCACACGGTCCTCGGTTCGCCATCACTCTGCTGTAGCTACGCCTGGCAAGGGGTATGCGTGCGGCTGGAGCAACGGCACGCTGAATTCACCGCTGATATACCAAGGGGAAACACCTCCAGCCTGGCGCATCCGCCCAGGCGCGGACTGCCCGGCGTGAGGTGGCGGAACTGGCCAGAAGGAGAGCACCATGACCGCGGATCAGGGTCCGTATCCAGCTGAGTATCCGGTTCACTTCGCCGTCGAGTACCCGGACAGGCCGCTTAACCGGCTGACATCATTCTTCCGTATCTTCATGATCATTCCGATCTTGATCGTGCTCGCCACCATTACCGGCGGAACCTCGCAGTCGACCGGAAGCCACTCCGGCATGATCCACGCGCCGGGCATCATGATCCACGGGGGCGTGGACACGGGCGTGGCCACCGGAGGACTGCTGTTCCTCGCCCCGCTGCTGATGATCTTGTTCAGGCAGAAGTACCCCCGGTGGTGGTTCGACTGGAATCTCGAGCTGCAGCGGTTCGGCAACCGGATCGGAACCTACCTGGCCCTGATGAATGACAACTACCCGTCCACCGACGACCACCAGTGGGTCGAGCTGGACTACGCCTACCCGGACGCAGCCGCCGACCTCAACCGGTGGCTGCCGCTGGTCAAATGGCTGCTGGCCATCCCGCACTACATCGTGTTGTTCTTCCTGGACATCGCGGCGTTCTTCGCACTGATCGTGACCTGGTTCGCCATCTTGTTCACCGGCCGCTACCCGCGCGGCATCTTCAGCTTCATCGAAGGCGTTTTCCGCTGGCACAACCGCGTCGTCGCCTACGCGTTCACCCTGGTCACCGATCGGTACCCGCCCTTCAGGCTGGCACCATAACCCAGGCCAGGCACGGTCAGGCCGACAGCACCGCGGTGCCGGTGACCTCTTCCTCATCGGGCAAGCCGAAGGCATTTGCGACCACCCTCAGCCCGATGCCTGAGCTGGCCTTACTGCCCGGGAATGGGACTGGCCAGCGCGCAGGAGCTCGACGAGCTGGACGCGGCGGTACGCCCCACCTTGAGGACCCTCGCACGGTGGTCATGTCTGGCTTGCTGTTCCTGGTCTGGGGCCGCAGGCCTGCATGATCCGGCCCAGTGGCGAACAGACGGTCCGCGAGCTGACCCAGGCCCTGCTGCCCGCAGTTGCCAGCGCCGTGACCAAAGCGTTCTGGCCGGAGCGGGCGCGCTCGCAGGGACTCCAACCCCAGCCTTCAGATCCGTGGACAATGCGGCGGCTTGTCCGGTCAGTGCGCCAGGATCGGTATTCGCAGGTCAGAATCCGCCGGATGTCTAGGATGTGCGCCTGAGTCCGGGGGCTGTCCCGCCCAGTCCGTGAGAAAGCTGTAAGAGATCTCCGCTCGTTGCGGCCACGTCCCGGCGCCCGCGCCCGCGACTCGACCGTCTGGACGGCGCCGGCGCGCCGGGCGCCCTCCTCAAGGCAGAACCCGGCGCGGGGAGCGCCGGACGCGGCCCTGACCGGCGCTGCTCCAGGGGTCCCTTTCATATGAGTTGATCTGTCGCGCCCATGAACCAGCGGGCGTGCTCGAGACTGCCGGATGTTTGCGCCGGGGCGCTAGGCGGTTGCTCCCAGGCCGGCCAGGCCGGCGCTGACCTGCCAGAGCCGCGCGGCGGCTGTGGTGTCGTAGGAGGCCGTGCTGGAGGTCTTGGGTTTGCGGTTGGCGTAGTACCGGCCGGTGACGCCCTCGACCTGGGGTGAGGAGGCGAGGTAGACCGGGGTGGCCGCGCCCTGGGCCGGGGTCTTCATGAACAGGCGCGCCACCCGGATCACGCCGGCCATGTGCGCCGCCTGGTCTTCGGCGCCGAAGCTGGTGCGCACCACGCCGGGATGGCACACGGTGGCGGTGACCCCGGTGCCGTCCAGGCGGCGGGCCAGCTCGTAGGTGAACATCACGTTGGCCAGCTTCGACTGGCCGTAGGCACGCTGCCCGGAGTAGTTCCGCTCGCCCTGCAGGTCGTCGAAGTCGATGCGGCCGCTGGCGTGGGCGGCGGAGGAGACGGTGACGATCCGGGCGGGTGCGCTCGCGGTGAGCCGGTCCAGCAGCAGGCTGGTCAGCAAGAACGGCGCGAGGTGGTTGACCGCGAAGGTGCGCTCCAGGCCATCGGCGGTGAGGTGCCGGTGAGCCCAGAACCCGCCGACGTTATTGACCAGCACGTCCAGCCGCGGGTAGCTGTCGAGCACCAGGGCGGCCAGATGGCGCACCCCCGCTTGGACAGACAGGTCCGCGGCAAACACATCCACCGCCGGGGTCCCCGGCGCGGCGCGGATGCCGGCCGCGGCCGCCTCGGCGCGGGCCTGATCGCGGCCGGTGATGCCGACCCGGGCACCCAGCGCGGCGAGCCCGGCGGTGGTGGCCTGGCCGATGCCGCCGGTGCCTCCGGTGACCAGAATGAACTTCCCGGCCATCAGCGGGACGTCAGCCATGGTTCATTTCCTACCCCGGCGACCTCTCGAAGGCAGTCGCGGACCCGCCCGGCCAGCAGCTCGTCATGGGCCATGCCCGGATCGTAGGCCCCTCCACCTTGCATGATCGACCCCCGGGCGTAGATGAGCGTGCAATCCCACTCGTTATGCGCTGATTGTCAGCTGTGTGCCCAGGTGAAATTTTCACTCTCCGTGGCGCCCGCTCTTCTTACTTGATCGCTGTAACCGGGCAGATCCCGGGGAGGCACCATGTTCACCAAGATGTCGCCATCGACAGCAGCGCGAGCGCCCAGCATGCACGCGACAGGCGCTCGCGGGTTCTGACGTCGTCCACGGGCAGGCGCCACGAACACCGACCTTGGGGACGAGCACCTCGCGGCCGACCAGTGCCGGGGTGATGTTAAACGGCGAGCGGCACCTGGCCCCGTTGCAGGTCTTCGCCGCTCGCATGGACGTAGGTCTCTGGTGAACGCCGGGTCGTAATGGCCCGCAACGGGAGGACGGGGGAAGATGGCATGGTGGCAGCGACGCGGACCTCTAGCGCGTGGGAGCGGTATGCCTGGGCAGCGGGCATCCTTTACGTCATCGCGCTGATTGCGGAGACCGTGGTCGGGCTGCTCGGCGGCGGCGCGAGCCAGAACGCCTCGGCGGCGAAGATCACGAACGCGCTTTACGACCACCGCGGGCAGCTGCTGGTGATCACATACCTATCCGTCGTCTACGCCGCCATGTTCCTGATCTACCTGACCAAGCTGCACGACCTGCTGCGCCGGGACACCGATCGGCCGCGGTTCCTTGGCTCCCTGGTGCTAACTGGCGGCGCGCTCTTTATTGCCCTGCATGCCGTCAGCGACATCGGTATCTTCGGCTTGCTCGGCGCGAAACTCGCGTCGTTCGGGTTCCACCACGATCAGGGCGTGTCCTACACGCTGTACCTGATGACCTATGGCCTGGACAGCGTCGGGGACGTGTTCGGCAGCCTCTTTGCCTTCGCAGCAGGCCTGCTCGTGATCGGCAGCGGCGTCCTGCCGCGCTGGCTCGGGTGGGCCTCGATCCTCGCCGGGATCCTGTTCTTCCTCCAGGGCTTCGGCCTCGGCGGCGTCATCGCCTCGTTCGGGCTAGTTCTCGACCTCATCGGGTTCGTGCTGTTCCTGATCTTCGTCCTGGTGAGCAGCGTCATCTTGCTGAGGCGGGAAAAAGCGCTCCCCGACACCGCGGGCGGAATCGAGTAGACAACTACATCTTCGAGGCCCGTTGGTGCAGGGGCCGTGACCCCAGCCCGGCGAGAAGCAGTTCAGGATCTAGCTGCGCAGGGAAATGTCGTCAGACTCGTTGATGTTATCGGCCTCGATGGCCCGCAGCCCCTCGCCCAGGCGCTCGCGGGCTTGCCGCAGCAGCATGAGCGAGTCGCTCGCCGGACCATGCGCGGCTGCGCGCTCCGGGTCGGCCGCGTGCTCCTCGATGAGGTGCGCCTGAAGGGCCGCGGCGACCTCGTCGACCGCCTTCAGCGCTTAGTAGATGGCCCGTTCCCGCGCGATGTCGTCAACCATGTGGCCAGTATCCCGCTGTCCGCCTGGGGCGCTGGGGCAACATGCACCTTTTGGTGACGTTGGAGATGTTCGTGAAGTCGATCACCTGGTAGATGTACGGCGACCCCGGTCTCCCCGCCCAGCGCGCCCGCCTCCGTCCCGGCCACGTCGCCGGCCGCGGCCGACCCGGCCCTCTGCCCGACCCGCTACCTCGGGGTCAAGGCCGGGCTCAGCCAGGGCACCGCCGGCAACGGCGCGCTGCTACGCGACGCCGGCCGCCTCTCCGGCATCCCCGGCGCTCTGGCGCACGGCCGTCTCGACCTCGCCGGGCCGGCGGTCACACCGTGAGAACTGGCCCGGGCCTGGCCGGACGAGGCTATGGCCGGGGTACAACTACCGACAGCCGACTGTAGGTGCTCGCCCGCGGGCGGGTGGCCAGACCAGGCCCGCCTGCAGGACCAGCCGGATCAGGTCGGCGCGGCGGCGGCAGCGGGTCTTGTCGCGGATCCGGTCCAGGTGCGAGCGGAGAGTGCGGATGCTGATGAACAGCAGCCCGGCGATCTGGGCATCGGTGCGTCCCTGGGCGACGAGGGTGACCAGTTCGCGTTCGCGGCGGCTGAGCTGTCCCGCTCCCGGTGCTGCCAGCGGTTCCTGCAGGCCCGCGGCGGTGAGCATGACAGCGAACTCGGCGGCGGTGGCGAGCGTCATGGCCGCGGCGGGTCGCTCGGCTTCCCGCAGCCCTGAACCTCGGCCGCGAGAACCGTTATCGAATACAGGCCGGTCCGCGGCATGCAGCGCGCCGCGCGGGCAGCAGAACCGCAGGTATCCGATGACCACCCTGGACAGCTGGACTGGACAGCGCGCCCGGCCGGCAGCTGAGCACGCGGCAAGGCGCTGCGATCGTGCACAAGGCGTCCGCCGTCCCGCCGACCGCATGGTGACCGACGCCGACTGAAGCCGATCGCAGCAGGGCCGCACAGGAAGACCAGAACCGGTCGATCTGCGCGCCCGGCCTACCTTAACCGTGAGCATGACATAGCGTCGGTATTCGGCGATCTGGCTCTATGTGTCCATACGAAAAGGTTGGGCAGCGATTGCCGCCACAGCATAAAGACGCTGGCCAAATCATGGAAGATGATGCATGACTGTGCATAAATGCGTCGCATGAGCGACGCCCTCATTTCGGCATGAGCGGTCGCCCCGGAGCGCCTGTGGCGGTCGACGCGCCTTCTGCCTGACCTTCTGCTTCACTCACCGAGATTTGCCCGTCGGCGTAGCCCGATCCAGACCATCAGCGGGGAGGTGATAACCCGGAGGCATAGTCGGGCGTGGTGATGGTCAATGCTGGCTGCGCAGGGCCAGCGCGGCTGTCCGATTTTGGGAGCAGAATGGGAGCGGCGAGGCTCGGTCAGGCAACGTCAGACGCGGTGAGCGTGACCATGCGAAGGTCCCTGACCTGTGCGGACGCCGTTATCAGGCCCTTTTCGCCGGTGGAGCACTGTGTTCGCATCGAGGGGGTCAGGGGTTCAAGTCCCCTTAGCTCCACCAGGAGGTCTTCACGTTTCACCAGTGTCCATGTTCACGTTTGGGTCTGACATTTTTCATTGCCCGGGCGTCGAATACCCGCTTCTTGGCCTGGGTTGATCTTGGGATGCTGGTCTTGGCCGTGTGAGTGCTGACGCGGCTTGGCTGGATGGTGAGGAGCGCTGCCGGGCGGCTGGGCTGCAGGTGGCTGGCCGGGGGCGTTATGGCGGGGCGGCGGCGAGCATGGCAAGGGTCTTGCGGCGGCGGCGCCTGGTCCTGGGCGGGAGCCCTGCGGCGGCGCGCCGGGCGTTGTCGGCCTGGCGGGCGGTCCAGGCGGCGAGGATGCGCTGGTTGCGGACGGTGAGCAGGCAGGTCAGCCACAGGTAGAGCGGGGTCAGGCCCGTGAGGCGGCACCAGCCGCGGCTGATGTTGTTGCTGGCGGGGTCCTTGGTGGTCGCGAAGGTGCGTTCGGCGCCGGTGCGCCGGGCGTAGGAGCGGCGGTGCTGCGGTGAGGGGTAGTCGTGTTTCTGGCGGGTCTTGGCCGCCATCTGCGGGGGGACGGTGATGGTCTGCTGGGTGCAGCAGGCCGGCGGGTGCTGCGGCGGGGCGAGGATCTCGGGTCGGCCGCGGTCCAGTTTCATCGAGTCTGGCCGGTGCGGGCAGCGGATCTTGCCCATGACCGCCGGGCACATGACCCGGTGGTAGCCGTCAGTATCGCCGGCGCTGGTCCGGCCGAGTTTGTGCCTGGCCAGCTCGGCGGCCCGGGTGTCGTGCGCGGCGGTTTCCTGTGGGGTGGCAGCGGGGGCCAGCGGGCCGAGTTCCAGCAGTGGTTTCGGGGTGGCGGGGCAGTACAGGTTGCCGTTGGCGATGATGGCGCCCTGGTGGGTGCCGCGGGGTCCGCGGTCGTGCGGGTGCAGGTCTTGGACCAGCTGGGCGCCGGCGGCGCGGAGCGGGATGGCCCAGGCTTGGGCGTCGCGGTGGGCGTAGCCGGAGTCGGCGAGGATGTCGCCGAGGGGGATGCCGGCTTCGGGCATGCGGGTCAGCACGGGGGCCAGGGCGCGGGCCGGGTCCAGCGCGCAGCTGGTGAGGGTCATCCGGCGGGCCAGCTCGGGCACGGCCGGGCCGTTCTCCTCGCGGGTCATGGTGCCAGCGGAGTGGTAGTAGCCGAAGAACATCTCGCCTTTGGGGCCGGGCAGGTTGCTGTTGCGGTGCCCCCAGGACGCCTCGGGGTCGGCGCAGCCGGTGGTGCCGCGGGGCGGCGGGCGGGAGAAGCTCTCCACGTCGGTCCAGTCGACGGCCAGCGCGGTGCTGGCGTCCTTGTACTGGCCCGGGATGCTGGCCTCCAGCAGGTCATCGCCGGTCCGGGCGAGAACGCTGGAGGGGGCGCCGTCGGGATGGTCTTTGGCCAGCGCGTCCACCATGAGGTGAAAGGTGCGCTCGGCCTGCCGGTAGGTGAGCTGGTGCGGGCCGGTCTTCCAGGCCTCGGTCACGCCGAGCCGGGCCTGGTCTGGCCCGGGCAGCGCGATCAGCGCGGCATGCACCTCGGTGAGGAAGGCGGGCCGGCGGTCAGCGAGGGTGAGCAGCATGCCCAGCAGTAAGGTGCGGACCCGCAGCTGGCGGTGCCGCACGCCGGTGGGCAGCAGTGCCTCGATCCGCGCGGCGGTGCCGGAGGCGTCGATGACGTCCTCCAGCCGGGTGAGTACGGCCGGGCTGGTCATCGTGCCGTCGCCCCGAGCAGCGCGACCGCCTCAGCCTCGCTGCCGGGGGTAAGGGCGGCGAGCAGGTCGCCGAGCCGCTGGCTGCAGGTGATCCCGGCGGCGTGCATGAACGTGGCCAGGCCCAGGAGTTCCGCGCAGCCGGCCAGCCAGGTGGCGCGCAGCCGGGAGGTGTCTAGCCGGGGCAGCCCGGACCCGCCGGCCAGCGCGGTGACCAGCGGGTTGGTGATGTTGCCCCGGTCCGGGCTGGTGCCCCCGGTGACCAGCTGATCCCCGGCGAACTCAGCCGAGGCGAGCAGCACGTCGTGGTAGCGGGCCGCCGCGGGCACGGCGCGTGGCCTGGGTCCGCGCACGTCCACGATGACGCCGCCGGAGCGGCAGGTGATGTCGGTGCCGCGGACGTGCCGCAGGTCGGCGCGGATCAGCCCGGCGCCGGCGCCCAGGCAGATCAGGCCCGCGGCGCGCATCTGCCGCGCCACCGTCGGCTGGGCGGCGGCGAGGGCGAGGTAGCCGTCGATCTCGCCAGGGGTGTAGGGGACCTTGGCGCGCTCGCGGGGCAGCGGCGCGTCCGCCGGGCACAGCTGCGGGACCACCTTCCGGGCCAGGAACCGCAGGTTGGTGCGCAGCGTGCGGCGGGCCGGGCCGGACAGGCCCGGCGCGCAGGTGGTGAACCGCTCGATCACCGACGGGTGCAGCAGCACCTCAGGGACCGGCTCCAGCCCGAGGCCGATCGCCCAGCCGGCAAGCCTGCCCGCTGCCCAGAGCAGGTTCTTGGCGCGGTCCCGGCCGTGCGGTCCCGCCGCCGTCACCACGACCCGGGCGAAGCCGGCCGCCGCGGCGCTCACCGAGGACGGCTGCCAGGACGCGACGTCAGCCGGCGGCCTCTGGCCCTGGCAGCACAGGCGCTTCCCGCCCGCTCATACTGTAGATATACAGTATGACATGGCCGGGATCACGGACCTATGTCACCCTGAAGCAGTGCGTGTCGCCGCCAGCCACCAGGACCAGGCTCAGAAAATCGCCGCCGAGCTCGCCGCCATCGCCCGCACCGGCATGGTGCTGCCCGGCTCGATCACCCAGCGGGCCACCCGCTGCGGCCACCGCAACTGCGCCTGCCGAGCCGACCCGCCCCGGCTGCACGGCCCCTACTGGCAATGGACCCGCAAGATCGCCGCCAGGACCATCTGCCGCTGGCTCAGCCCCGACCAGCAGCACGACTACCAGGCCTGGATCGACAACGACCGGCGGCTGCGCGACCTGCTCGCCCAGCTCGAAGCCCTCGGAGCCGCCGCCCTCGAAGCCGACCCCCGCTGGCAGCACAAGCACAGGGCCGCTGCAGACAATACCGGACACAACGCTCCATAACACTGTGAGTGCGGCCCGCTTAACCCGTGGGCGACTCCGCGATCGGCCTCTCTTTGCGCAGCTCAGGGCCAAACGTGAAGACCTGACCCAAACCAGCAGGTCAGGGCAAGGATTTATGACCTGCTGATCGTGGCCAAGATCGTTTGACCGTCATCCGACCGTGGCCTGGTCGCTTGGACATCGCTTGGACATCGCTTGGTCAGCCCGCGCCCCCAGATCCAGGTGACTCCCTGCAGGGTGATGTCGAGGGAGCCATCACGCGGCACGCTGCCAGCGTGGACGGGCGTTTCGTGGCAGGGGACGGCGGATTCCGGCTGGAGGCTGGCGCAAGGAACTCGGGGCGCCGCCGCGCCGCCGGGGTATATGGCACCATCATCACCGCGGCAATCCTGATCCACCTGCACTAACGCCTACGCGCCTGCTGGGCGCGTGTTGCCCAAAGCGGGTTCAGCGACGGGAGTCCGCCGTGTCTCCGTCTGCAGTCTCCCGGACCTGGTAGGCCCGGGAGGGCAGGTGCATGGCGTGCAGCACGTCCGGGTCCAGTCGGGCCAGGGTGTCGGTGGCGGCGAGCTTGTAGCCGTAGGTGTAGGTCGGGGTGTTGTAGACCATCCGGATCACGTCCTCGACGGTCGCCCCGTTATGGATCATGGCCTGGCCGGTTCCGACGATCTCGGAGGCGATCTCGCAGATCGCGTGAACGCCGAGCAGGACCCCGGTGCGCGCGTGGAAGACCAGCTTGAGCGGCCCTTGCTGGCCACCGATGACGCCGCGCGGGATGGCGCCAAGCTCGCAGCGCCCGCACTCGTAGGGGATCCGCTCCACAACGCAGTCGTCCTCGCTTTTGCCTGCGCGGGCTACCTCGGGGACGCCGTATATCGCGCCTACCGGGATCTGGTCCACGTGCAGCGAGAAGTCCAAGCCCAGTGCTCCGCACAGTGCCTGGCGCCCTTGGTCGATGGCGACCGAGGCAAGATCGGGGCCGGTTACGTCGCCAGCGGCGAAAACCCACGGGCAGCTGGTCCGCTTCTCAGAATCGACAACGATACAGCTGCGCTCATCGACCTCGACACCGGCCTTGTCCAGGCCAAGGCCCGCGGTGATGACGCTGCGGCCCGCCGCGAACAGCAGTGCGTCGGGCCGCAGTTGCCGTCCGTCAGCCAGGTCCACGGCCAGGTTGTCGCCGTCACGGCGCGCCGAGATCATGCCGGTCCCCAGAACGACCTGGTTCCCCCGCGCCAGGAAGACCTGCCCGAGCCGGGCGGAGATCTCGCCATCCATGATGGCGGCCAGCCGGGGAGCAGCGTCGAGGATGGTGACGGGTACACAGCGGCTTCGCGAAAGGTCTTGGTCGGCGCGCCGCCGTTGGTGACCACGGTCCCGCCGACGGTGTCTCGCTCTACCAGTGCCACCGAATAGCCCAGATTCCCGGCCAGTTCCGCCGCCGCCTCACCTGCCGGGCCTGCGCCGATCACCACGACGTCGTGGTGGCCATTTATCTCATCACCAGCAGAAAGCATGACCTGTCTCCGTCCAGCCGCGGGCCCACGCAGCCGCTGATTAGTAGTCGGGATCGGCGAAGCTCGGCTCCCGGCCCTCGTTGAAGGCACCGATACCTTCCAGGCGATCCGGGTGCACGGCCGAGCGCCAGTGCGCCTCCATCATGATCGCGACGGCCTGTTCGATCGGCTGCCCCTCGCCCATCTTGACGGCCCGCTTGACCGCCTGCACGGCCGTCGGCGAGTTGCTGGCGATCTTCTCGGCGATGCGGTGCGCCGCGTCCATGAGGTCGGCCTGGGAGTATAGCTCGTTGACCATCCCGAGCCGGTATGCCTCTTGGGCGGTGATCGGGTCGCCGGTCATCAGCATCTGCAGGGCCTTCCCGGGCGGGAGCAGGCGGGGAAGCAGCGCCGGCGAGCCGCCGCCAGCGGCCAGGCCGAGCATCGCCTCGGGCTGGCCGAAGATAGCGTTGTCAGAGGCGATGATGAAGTCTGTACTCTGCGCGATCTCGCAACCGCCGCCGTAGGCGATCCCGTTGACCACGGCGAAGATCGGCTTTCGCAGCTGGCGCAGCGTGTACAGGGTGCGGTCGAAGTCCTGGCGCTGGCGCAGCCAGTCCTCCTTCGTCATGTCCCGGCGCTGGCGCAGGTCGCTGCCCACGGAGAAGGCCCGGTCGCCGGCCCCGGTGATGATGGCGACGCGGACGGCGGGACGGACGGCGATCGTCTCCAGTATTTCCGTCAGCCGCCCCCCCATTTCCGTGGTGATCGCGTTGTCGGCGTGCGGCCGGTTAAAGGTGATGAGCGCTGTTTGCCCGCCCGCGGCGTAGTCAAGGAGCACGGGCTGTTCGGGCTCGGCCAGGCCGGAGGGCGGCGGGCCGAAGTCGAGTGCGCTCCATCGTTCGGATGGTGCCGGTCTTGTTGTCACGTCGTCTCCTTTAGTGGATATCCGCCAGCTCAGGACTTCAGCTCGGCCAGCCAGCGCATCGCTCGCAAGCCCGGGGCAAAGCCGTATTCCCCCCCGCGGGTGATGACGAAAGGCGGAAGATCCTGAAGTCGGCGGCGGATCGGGCGCTCCGGGATTGTGAACATGCCGGACCCGTCGTTCGCCCCAGCGAGCGGGTCTTTCTCGGCCGGGGCCCCGATGAAGATGCCGTCGTTGAGCCATTGGGTCTTGATGAACTCAAACTGGCGTTTCAGGCGCGCGCCGGCGAAGACGAAGATGATGCCCCGGTCGGCGCCGTCGTCCTCGAGCACGCCGGGGGGTAGCGCTGGCCCGTAGCTCGTGCCGCGCCGGATCATGCGATGCAGCCGGACATCGACGTTCCCCTCGTGGTCCAGCGCGTCGCGCGGGTTCGCGCGGCGTGCGTGCGCGCCGGCGGGGCATTTGAATCCCCGCTGATCATCTGCGTAGCGGAAGTCGTTGTTGCGGTGAGGGTCCGCGCCGAGGGCAGGATCGTCCCGCTCGGGGCAGAGTGCGAGCGGCGCGCCGCTTGGCCAGCGCCCGACCATCTTCGCGCCCAGCCGCTGCTCCTGCTCCCGGTTCAGCGCCTTGGCGCGAAGGTAGCGCCGGTACGCCGCGACCCGCGTGTGCAGTTTGCGGAAGACGATGTACGTGCCGTTCCGGCCGAGCGCCTCGGGGGCGGGCATCGGCGGCAGGCTTCCCGTTTCGTCCCGGTAGCCGAGGATGAACTCGCCCGCTTTGATCGGCGGCTCGCCCGGGTTCGTGCCGGGGATACCGCTTCCCTCCACAGCCGGCTGGCCGATCCCGTCCTTGAAGCCGAAGGAGGTGCGCCCGGTCTCGAGCTGGTAGCAGTCCTGCCGCCAGATGGCCTCGATTCCGGGCAGTTCCTGGTGCGCGCGGCGGGCCCGGTCCAGGACCGCCTCCAGCCGGGCGGCGTCGGGCGACAGCGCCGCCAGCGCGACATGGACATCGGGGGTGCCGAGCGGCTTTTCCCAGTTCTCCGGGCTGCTCTCGCCGACATCGCCCAGCTCGGCCGCGCGGGCCGCCATGCCCTGGCAGAACTCCGGCGCGAAGCTGGCCAGCGAGTCTTCCGGCACCCCGAGTGCCTTCAGGCCCTGGTAGGTGAACGCGACCGTGACCCAGGCGCCGCGGGCCGGGTCGGATGAGTGCCGGGCGGAGTCGACCACCGGTAGCAGCCGCCGTACCAGCTCCCGCCCAGCATCACGGGCGTCGATGCGCAGCAGCAGGTAGGTGCCGACGTAAGGGGACGGGCGCTGGTGCAGCGCGCCCCGCTGGATGTCGTCGAGCTCCAGGCTGATACCTGCCGCGGTGGTTGGTGCGTTCACAGGGTCCTCGATCGTCAGAGGTGTTCAGGAGGCTGAGGGGGGTCTGGATTCGGCGGTGCAAGGTAAGGGAACGTGCGCGATGCGGACCGGGTCGCCCGGTCGACGCCGTCACGGATCCGGGGGCCGTTCCGGGCGTTCACGAGCAGCGTGAAGATCGTGTCCATGACATCGTCGTTGAGGGCCCGCCCGCCGCAGGTCTGGTGCCCGCGGCCGGCGCGGGCGGCGAGCTCGATCTCCAGGAAGGAGCCCTGCTCGGCATACGGCTTGGTGACGTCCACGACAAGGTAGTCCGCGAGCAGGAGCTCGGTCAGCGGGTGCGCGCCGCGCTCGTCCGCGGGCCAGTCCAGCTGCCCGTCGAGGCCGTCCCAGAAAGCCAGGTTGGCGTTCAGCCGCGCGCGATAGGCGCCCTGGTAGGCCTGCGCGAGATGGAATGCGTCCTCCGCGTTATAGAGGTCGCGGATCTCCAGATCGCGGTTCACCGGGTCGAACTGCTTGGGCGCCAGCATCAGGTTCTTCACTTCAGGCCTGCCGACGCGCTCGAGGCGGACGCTGAGCTTGCCTCTCGTCAGGGTCTCCGCGACCACGCCGACCAGTTCCGCGCCGTCAAGGATCTTCGCGCAGTCCAGCTCAACGACGAGGCTGAGCACGTTCTTGCCGTCGAGGAAGATCGAGCCCGGGTCGGTGAAGGCGAGCCTCTTTGTCGAGATCGTCTTGAGCGCCGCCGCGGCGTCCATGATGAACGGATCCCAGCGTGCACCAGCGAACAGGCGCACGCCGCCGGCCCAGCCGGGCTTCTCGTCGTTCACCCTGAAGGAGACCGTCTCGCCTGCCGGGGTGCTGCACGCGCCTTCCTGCGCGGGCCCTCGGCTCTCGTTCCCGTCCACGGGAGCGGAGAAAACGACATCGAAGACATACTCTTTCGCCCCACAGGTGAATGGCACCGGATCGCCATGGGCGGCCAAGGTGAGCGGACGCAACCGGAACCGGTAGATGAGCGCGTCCGAGCACGGCTCGGAAGGCTTGGCGAACGGCAGGGTGTTCATTGCGAGCACCAGATGGCCCGGCCGCTCGGGGCTCGGGAAGGCGTAGACATCGGTGATGTCCGCGATCGGCTCGGCCAAGGCCCGCGGTCCCGAGATGTGATCCGACATCGCCCCTCCCCAGTCGCGCTCCCTGGCTAGTCAGCAGCCTCATTCAGCAGTGGCCTCAGGGCCGGGTGCTGCAGCGCCTCGCCCGCCTGGGGGGAATCGAGCACCTGCTGGAACGCCTTGTTCACGCGCTCGGCCTTCCGGATCTCCTTTACCGCTCCGGGGTAATTGCGCGCATAGGCGGCCGCGGTCACCTGGGCGCTCAGGACGAATTCCTCCACCGCCGCGACATCTGGAAGGCCGTCATACCCTTCGACGTGCCGGAAGATCGCGTCGAAAAGCTGCAGCCCACCGGCGGCGAAATCCTCCATGTAAGCGTCCCACGGGCCATCGAAACTGGTCGCGAAAAGCAGCCGGGTGTCGTCGTCGAACAGCACGAACCGGGCCTCATGAATGCTCGCTATGGGCAGGTCGTAGTCCCCCGGCCGGTACCCTGGGCTGTTCTGAAGCGCCCGGATCGCCTCACGCGCGGCCTCGCCGTGCCCCGGCTTGACATGGAAGAACAAGCTGAACTCACTCGCTGATCCCACGGCGACACCCGGCCGGGACTCTCCTGTCGCAGGCTGTGGCATTTCCCTTCCTCCCTAGATCTGCGTGGCTCCAAGCCCAAGATTGTCGATTCCTTCTCGAATCCTTCCGGCCCCCTCACTTGGGCCACGCGGGGATCCTCCGACTCGACTGCGAGGAGGTGGCACGTCGGGTTGCACGTTACCGGCTACGTCACACGCGCGGGCGTGGCACGTGCCTGCGCCAAGCCGTCTGCCAACGTAATGTCGACCCTCCCAGGTCAGGATGGCGAGAATCTTGACATCACCGTGCCTGGAGCGGTCTGGGGTGTCATCACCATGGGAGGGTGACCTTCCGCCTGCTCGGTGCGGCCTGCGCCACGGCAAGCGTTGTTCGGTGTGTGGATCTCGCCCCGAGTACTGGGCTATGAGGGTGGTGTCAGAGTAAGCCCAGCTCGATTGCCCGCCCGATCGCTTCTGAGTGCGAGGCCACCCCGAGCTTTCTTTCGCATCGCCGCTGCCCGCGGCCGATGTTCCGGTCATCCGCCTCGCTCAACCTTGTCACCTCGTCCCCGGAACCGGCCCTGCGCCCGGTCCCTCCGTTCTTCCGGGCGCGCTCTGTGCCATGTCGGACCGGTCGGGGGTGGTCTGCCGTCTGGCCGAGCGGGTAGCCGCGCCCAGGCGCCCGTGGCGTTCGCTCCACATCCGGCCGGAAACGGCGCCGGCATGCAAGCAGACACCGTATCCGATGAGGTAGGACAGCAGCACCGGCACAACGCCGATGGGCCCATGGCTCCTCGCCCGAGGTGATCGACCCCCGGGAACAGTAGCGCAGAGAAGATGCCGAGGCCCCCGGGGGCACCTGCCCCCTGGGGTAGAATTGAAGCATCAGCCGACAGCGCCGGAGAACGGAGGCCGAGAGCATGACGGCACCGGCCGAAGTGATTCTTACCGACGACCGCGGACGAGGGCCACTAGGTCACCCGCGGACACCGTACATGCGGTTCGAGGATGAGGACGGCGTGATCACACTGCATCCGATACCAACCGATGTCACCCGCGCCGAAGCGCTCATGTGGAAGCGCAACCCCCGCGAGGCCGCCCGCATCGCGTCATCCTTGAACGCCGCGGCCGCCGACAACGGCGTGGCTGCCGACCTGGCTGCTGATGATCTGTGACAGCACCGTACTCGGTCGCGTTCTATGCGGACAAAGATGATCTGATCGATGGCCGCCCCCCTTCCCAGATCGCATATGCGGCCCTGAAGGAAACAGGCGGAGACGAGTACGAACGAGTACGGGAGGCCATCAAGCGACTGATCGCCGCGGCCCCGTACAGCGAAGACAGCGATGATCCGGATCTGGCTGGCGGCCCGGGCAGCCGCTGGGCGAGGCGGCACCTTTACCGGATCGGTGACGACAGCACGGTCCCGTCGGAGGTGGCCGCATTCACCATCTGGATCGACACGCCCCGCAGCCGCTGGTGGCTCACCTGGTCACGCGACCCTCACCGCGCCGGCAGGCTCCTTATCCACTCTGTCGTCCCCGAACCCGCCGGCTGAGCTCGCGGGCGGCTATGCGGAGGCGCCCGGGCACTCATGGCCTGGGCCACGGCGCGCGACGGAACTGGCGCCCTCTCGTCGGGCGTCATGACCCGGCCTTCCGGCCAGCTTTCGCGCTGCTCGGGCAGAACCCCGGCATCCCCGGCCCAAGGACGCAATCCATGACACGAACATCTGGGCTACCCCGTGGACCTAGGGCTCGAGTCCGCGCTCTCGTCTCTAACAGCAGGGGCGCGTGAGCCAGGGCTGGGCCAACAACACAGAAAGTGACGTTGAGCCTGACCGCCATACGGCCTCCCTGCCGATTACGGGCGGGCCATTGCGCGCTTGATGTTGCGTCGTGCTCGGCCATCCCGGTCTGCTCGTCGGAGATGGTCTCGACGTCGGCCACCTGCCGCGCAGCGCGCGATCTGCGCGCTGCGCGCTGGACCCGGCCGCATTCGCGCCGGGTGGTGGTGGCCAGCCAGCCGGCCAGCGCGCCCGGCTCGCGGATCGTGTCCAGCTGGCTCACCAGGGTTCAGCCAGACGGCCTGGCTGATGTCGTCGGCGTCGGCGCCGCTCAGCCGGTGGCTGCGGCAGATGGACCAGATCAGCGGGGCGTACCCCTCGACGAGGGCATCCCACGCCTGCTTGTCGCCGTTTTTGGCGCGGGTCACCAGGCCGGTGACCGGCGGGTCATCGCGCACCGGGGTTGCGTCCTTCCTGCTAGGGGCGCGGGGCCGCGGCTGGTGTGCCGATGGCCCGGCGGATGCGGCTCATGGCGATCAAGGTGGCCGGAGTCCGGCATGCCTCGTGCTGGTCCGGGCTGGGAGGGTGGGGCGGGTTGATGGCGCCCGGCCGCGTGGCCTGGGTGGGCTCGCGCGGCCGGGCGCTGGGGTCGGCGCGGGTTAGGCGCTGGGTGCGGCCTGGTGCCGGCGGGCGCCCCGGGCCCGGTCGAGGACCACCGCTACGGCGGCGGCCAAGATCGCCGCGCCGGCCGCGATGAGGGCGATCTGCCAGCCGGGCGTGCCGCCCACGACGACGGTCTGCACCGGGGGCGGTGGCACGGTCCCGTCGCCGCCGCCCATGGGGGGCACGGGAAGGGCGAACGCGGCCGGGGCCGCGGTGGCGGCGGCCAGCAACGCGGCGGCCAGGGCGGCCAGGGCGCCGGCGAGGCGGCGGATGGGGCGGAATGGACGGGTGCGGTTCATGGTGACCTCCTGGTGGTCGCTGGGGCTGGTGTTGCCGGCGCTGGCTGCCGGGTGATCATTGGTGGCTGGTGGTCTGGACGTGGAGCTGGGCGCGCAGCCGCCGGGCGTGGCGCTGCGCGCGGCGCAGGCGCCGTTCGGCGCGCTCGGCGCGGCGGGTGGCCCGGGCCAGCGCGAGCGCGCGCTCGGCGGCGCGCTGTGCCTCGGCGTGCGCGAGCCGCTCGCGGTGCAGGTCATGGCCGAGCTGGGTGAGCTGGTACATGGCGGTCATCTCCTTTCCCGCGGTGGCGGGCTTGTCGTTGTGCTCCACTGTCGCGGGCCGGGGCGGGCGGTCACCATACGTAGCCGCGCACAGGAGAGGCACAGGATTAGGCTGGGCGTCAAGGCCGTGCCGACGCTGGAACCGGGTGGGGGCTGGCGCCGGCCGGGCGGAGGGGGCGAGGGGCCTGTGGTCGATGGTCCGGCGGAGCAGGCGGGGCTGGGTTTCGGCGGGCTGTTACGGCGCCTGCGGGATGAGGCCGGGCTGACCCAGGACGAGCTGGCCGAGGCCGCGCAGGTGAGCCAGCGGGCGATCAGCGACCTAGAGCGGGGGATCAACCGTACCGCCCGCAAGGACACCGCGGTGCTGCTGGCCGGCGCGCTGGGCCTGGACGGGCGAGCGGGCGATTTGTTTGTATCGGCGGCCCGCGGGCGTGCGCCGGTCGGCGACGTGCTAGCCGCCGTACAAGGTATGCCGGGGGCGTTCCCGGCGACGGCCCGGGCGCTGCCGGGCAATCTGCCCGCCCAGCTGGCGACGTTCATAGGCCGGGAAAAGGAGCTGTCCGAAGTCCGGGCCCTGGTGAAATCCTGCCGCCTGGTCACCTTGACCGGGGCCGGGGGCTGCGGCAAAACCAGGCTCAGCCTGCAGCTGGCCGGCCGCTGCTCGACGGATCCGGTGACGGGGTCTGGCTGGTGGAGCTGGCCGCGGTCACCGCCGAGGACGCCGTCGCCCCGGCCATCAGCGAGGCGCTGGGAATCGCCGCCCTGCCGGGCCGGCCCTGGAGGTGTTGCTGGATGCGCTGGCCCCCCAAGACATGCTGATCGTGCTGGACAACTGCGAGCACCTCATCGGCGGCTGCGCCAAGACCGCCGACGCCATCGTGCGCCGCTGCCCGAAGGTGCGCCTGGTAGCCACCAGCCGCGAGCCGCTGCGCATCGGCGGCGAGACCATCTACCGGGTGCCGCCGCTGTCGCTGCCCGGGCCCGGCGAGTCCGGAGTGGCGGCGGCGGAGTCCTGCGACGCGGTCACGCTGTTCACCGACCGGGTCCGGGCGCAGGGCACCGGCCTGCCGGTCGACCAGACCACCGCCCCGCTGCTGGTGTCGATCTGCGCGCGGCTGGACGGGCTGCCGCTGGCCATCGAGCTGGCCGCCGCCCGGCTGCGGTCGATGTCGCTCACCGACCTGGCCGACCGCCTGGATCAACGGTTCCGGCTGCTGACCGGGGGAAGCCGCACCGCCCTAGCGCGGCAGCAGACCCTCCAGGCCACCGTCGAGTGGTCCTACTCGCTGCTCAACCGCGCCGAGCAGCTGCTGCTGGGCCGCCTTTCGGTGTTCGCGGGGAACTTCGACCTGGACGCCGCCGAAGCGGTCTGCGGCTTCGGCGACATCCAGGCATCCGACGTCACCGGCCTGCTCGGCTCCCTGGTGGACAAGAGCCTGGTCGTGGCCGAGCCGGCCGGGCCAGCGCTGCGCTACCGGCTGCTGGAGACCATCCGCCAGTTCGCCGCCGACCGGCTCGCCGAGGCCGGCGACCGCCAGGCCGCCACCGCGGCCGCGGCGCACTGCGCGTATTACCTGTCTGTGGCCGAGACCGCTTCCTGCCATCTGACCGGGCCCGACCAGGGCGGCTGGCTCACCCGGCTGGACGCCGACCAGGCAAACCTGCGCCACGCCGCCCGGCACGTAGCCAGTCGCCCGGACGGGACCGCGCAGGTCCTGCGTTTCGGCGTCGCGCTGCAGCGGTACTGGAACACGCTGTACCGGAACGAGGAAGCAGCCGGGCTATTGCTGCCCGTGCTCAGGCGGCCCGACGCCGCCGCCGACCCCGCGCTGCTGGCACAAGCGCTGGTCGTCGCCGCGCTCTCTACTTTGCACAGCAACCTGCCGACAAGCCTCAAGCTCGCCGAGCAGGCTGACGAGGTCGCCGACAGGCTCGGCGACAACCGGCTGTGCATCTTGTCGCTCCGGATGCTGTGCAGCACGTATTACTTCGCCAGTGAGCTGGAGCGAGCGCGGCGGCTAGGACAGCAGGCGGTCGAGCGAGCTCGCAAACTCGGCGACGACGTGCTGCTGGGCTGGAGCCTGTTCGCGTACGCCACAGCCATCGGTGCGCCGGTATCCGGGCCGCTGTACGCCGAGGGCATCGCTTGCACCGAGCGTTCCGGCGACTTTGCTGTCAACGCCTACCTTCACAATGCTGCTGGCTGGGCTGCCCTGGAGATGGGGGACACCCCGGGTGCAAGGGCTCATCTCGAAGCCGCGATACAGGCCGCGCGGGAAATCGGACTTTCATACCTCCCTGCGCTGGCGAGCCTGGGCGAGGTCCTGCGGGCCGAACACGACCTCGACGGCGCACGATCCGCATTCGAGGAAGTCGTCCGGATCGGCCGCCGGACCGGCGACAAGTACACCCTGGTCGGCGCCATCCTCGGGCTGGCGTGCCTGGCCGGCGATCTGGGTGACCGGCACCGGGCCGCCATGCTCCACGCCGCCCCGCAAACCCTGCTCGACAAGACAGGAATCCAGTGGGAACCATTCGAGGCGCGCCTTCGCCAGCAAAGCCTCAATCAAGTACGCCGGGCCCTCGGCGGCGAGCAACTCCAGCAGGCCCACACCCGCGGCATGGCACTCAGCTTCGACCAGACCATCGACCTCGCCCTCGGCGGAGTCCCGCCGGCCACGTAACCGGTTCTTCTGTACCCCTCAACCGTCACGCGACCGCCAAGGTCTCCCGGCCATCCAGCGGTCGCGCCTGCCGCCGGAAGCTGGCCTGGTCCTCACCCCGACCGAGAGGTGGGTCGCCGACCTGATAGCGGCCCGGCGCAGCCTAGTACGGCAGCCTCCATTCGGCTTGTGACCTGCGGCCGAGCGCGGGGAAACCCGGACATAGGCGCAGCCGCCTCACGATCATGCGTGTGTGACGACAACAAGATCGGGGGCGGCTGCTGCCGCCAGGATAGGTGCTGGACTGGGCCGGCAGCAGCGGGCTGAGCTGCTGGGCTTGCTGCGCGGGTGCTTTGTGCGGGTGGAGCCGTGGTTGCAGGCGGGCAAGTACGTCGCCGCGGTGACCAACGGCATGGCCAGCCGCAACGGGTGGACGATCGCCGAACTGCGCGCCCGCACCGATGCCCAGCGGGCCCGGCACCAGCAGCGGGCGCGGCGGCGTCGGCAGTGCACCCTCCCACCGGAATGCATCGAGTGGTACGCTGAGAAGGTGGATGGGACTTACCAGGTCACGATGGGCGACCGCGGAAGGCTGGTCATTCCGGCCGAGCTTCGGGCCCAGGCCGGGCTCACCAAAGGCACCCCAGTTGTGCTCATCGCCGCTCCGGGCGGGGTGCTCCTTGTGGGGCGAGAGCAGCTGAAGTCACTCGTGCGAGAAGACCTCGCCGGACTCGACCTCGTCGGTGAGCTGCTCGCCGATCGGCGGCGGCAGGCGGCCACCGAAGACGCGGCGTGAACGTCTTCGACGCATCCGCCTTGCTCGCGTTCCTGCAGGGAGAAGATGGCTCCGCGGCCGTCGAGACGGGTCTTAGCGCCGGCGGTACGTGCGGCACGGCCAACTGGTCCGAGGTCGCCCAGAAGGTCAGGGCGCACGACCGCGACTGGGACCTGGCGAGGGCGCTGCTCACCAGCTACGGCCTTCATCTCGAGCCGGTCAGCGTCGAGGACGCCGAACTGGCCGCCGTCACCTGGACACCCGGAAGCGGCTTGTCGCTCGCCGACCGGCTATGTCTCGCGCTCGGACGCCGCCTGAACGCCATCGTGTGGACGGCGGACACCGGCTGGGGAAACGGCGAAACCATCCGGCAGATCCGCTGACCGGAGTCGCCCCGCATACAGTGGCGCTCTGCTTGGTCGCCATCGCGTGGTTATCGGAGCGGTGCAACTCGCCCGGCAGGAGCATCAGGACCACGTCGGCCCAGCCTGAATATCGGCATGCGGGTCTCGTCACTCCCCAGTCGCCGGGGAGCCATCATCGGCCCATACCAGGCTACACAGGGCCCACTTGAGCGTTCGATTTCCGTCCGCTACCAGGTATCTAGCTACAGTCAGCCACGTCGGACCGGCCCGCGACGAGCGGTGCGTCGTCTTGTCACCAGCCTGCGGCGCGAGGCTGCGGCCGGGGTATCCGCAGCACTACTGCACTTTGCGGATGCCGCATGTGCGGGCCAGCTGGACGCTGCGTGCCGCCCGCCCGGGCATCCCGACCCCGGAAGAACCGGCAGGTCACCGATGCGGTGATCTTGTGATCTGTTGAGCTCATGCCCGCGTCACCGAGGTCCGGTCCTGGGCTGCTGTCGGCGACGGGCAGCGGCGCCGCGGTGGCGGCCGGCCGGTGGTGGCGGGATCAGGTTCAGCGTGGTTGTCTCGTGACGATGACAGGAGCGCGATGAACCGCGATGAGGTAGCAGGGGTCGTATTTCCGGCGTCCGCGGACGGACGCAGGAGCACGTCAGCGGTGGGCAGGGCGGTAGTTGCTGACGCGCTGCGCCAGGTCGACCCGGCCGGGGCACGGGATGCGGAGCACGATGCCAACTGGCGCACGGGCTACCTGGTGCACTTTCGCCGGCTCGTCGAGGCAGGGCTGACATCGAAGGACGCGGCGGTATCGGTTGCCCGCGGCGGGCTGGAGTCAGTGCACCGGCAAATGCGCGTCGCGCACCAGGGCGGCGCAGAGACCGGACTCGACGGTTTGCTATCGGCACCTGCGCAGCGGTTGGTCACCACGGTCACGGTGCCGGGCACCGGGGAGACCGGCAGCGAGCTGTCACTGCCCTACCACGGCGACCGGCTGGGCGGCGGCGCTTTGCTGCGCAGGCTGGAGACGTGGGCGGAGGACGGCGTGATCGAGCCGTCATGCGCTGACGCGGTCCGCACGGTCGCGGCGCATCCGGAGTGGCTGCGCCTTCCCGGCCGCACGGTCGCCGTGCTCGGTGCGGGCGCCGAGGTGGGTCCTTTGCCTGTGCTGCTGAGCTGGGGCGCCCGGGTCATCGCCATCGACCTGCCCCGTCCCGCTATCTGGGAGCGCCTGCTGGACACGGCGCGGCGCAGCGGCGGGACACTTCTGGTTCCCGTCGCTGGCGGCAAGCCGGGCCAGCGCCAGCCCGGGGAAAGCGACCAGGTCATCGCGCAACGCGCCGGCCTTGACCTGATCAGCGACGTCCCCGCCATCGCCGACTGGCTGGCCGCTGTTGACGGCCCGCTGATACTGGGGAACTACGTCTACGCTGACGGCGCGGCCAACGTGCGCCTGGCCGCCGCCGCCGACGCGCTCACCATGCGCCTACAGGCCGGACGTGACGATGTCGCACTCGCGTTCCTCGCGACGCCGACCGACGTGTTCGCCGTCCCGCCCGAGGCGGTCGCGCAGTCCGCCCGCGCCTGGGCAACCCGGTCGCGAGCAGCCAAACTCGCCGGCCGCCCGCTGCGGACGCTGTCGGGCGGACGCCTGCTTCGCCGGGCCTACATGCCCGGTGCTGACCCCGGCATCAACGACAGCCTGGTGCGCCAGCAAGGCCCCAACTATGCGCTCGCCAAGCGTCTGCACCGCTGGCGCGCCACACTCGCCCGTGACGGCGGCGCGACCGTGTCGATGAACGTCGCCCCGCCGTCCCGCACCCAGTCGGTCGTGAAGAACCGCGCGCTGGCGGCTGCGTACGCCGGCGCGCACCGGTTCGGCGTCGAGGTCTTCGAACCCGCCACCTGCAAGGTCCTCATGGCAGCGCTGCTCGTCCATGACCTGCACACCAGCGGCGGGCCGGCACACGCGCATCCCTGGCAGGATGAGGCACACGGGGCCGCGCACGGCGGACTGTGGCGCATCGCGTACGCCCCCCGCAGCGCCCTCGGGCTCGCCGCAGCGCTCGGCTACCCCGCAGCCAGGAAATGACACACTGGCTACCCGGCCAGAGCCCGGCCCACCTAGGCCAAGCGGTCAGCGTGCCGCGCAAGCTTTCCGCACATGCCGGTGCCGACGCGGATCCCCGCGGGCGTGATGATCGACAGTACCCGGCATGAGCCCCGGCACCGCCGGGTCGAAGTGCTCTACACCGACCGCGCGTGGCGGCTGGCCGAGGTCCTGGCGTGGGCCAGAAGCCCGGCCGGGTGGGCGGCCTTGGTCCGCTGGCCGGACGCCCCGGAAGACTGGCGCCAGTACGACGAACAGCTCATCCGCCCCCTGTGAAGCCTGAGTTCGCTGCGCTCGGCACCCTCAGGGGCGGCGTCGTAGCTGAGGAAAACACGGCGTAGCGGATCCAGACGCCACATGACGGGGCCCGTGACCCCCTGACAGCTTGCAAAGGTGGTGGCCGCGACATACGGACCTGTGGCTGGACAGGTCAAGCGCGCTGCCGGTTGCTCCGTGACTGACCGTGAATCGCCGTAGCTAACCCTGGTTACGGGCACGTAGCACGACCCTCTGGTCCGTAGACAGTCGGCCCGGGTCTGGCCGCAGTCACCCGCTGGCCGAGACCATCCCGGCCGCGAGGGCGCTAGCGGTGCAGGGCCCACGAACCGGCCACGGCGGCCGGGGACGACGTCCTCGCCCAGCCTCCGCGGTACGCCGGTGAGCGGGACCGGCTGGCGGGAGCTGCCTGCCCGGCCCGGCTGGCGGCGGGCGCCGGGATAGCCGACCGTTCACGCCAGGCCGCCTCGGTGGCCGCCCACCGGAACGCCTGTCCTGCCGGTTGACGAGGATCGCCGCCACACAAATGAGCAGAACGCCCAAGTAGACGATAAAGCCCTGCAACAGCACCGGCGGGGCCCAGGAGGTATGGGCCCTGTGCGGGGACAGGAACAGCACACACGCCCACTCGCCCGCATACAGCGCGGTGGCCACCTCGATCACCCGGCCAGGCCGCACAACTGCCTGACGGCCCTGCGCCCGGGCGGGCTGAGGCAGTTTTGCCGCGGCCAGCCCCGCGGGCAGGTCAGCGGTGAGGACGGCGAGCTGCGCATTGGTCCGCGACGCCAGCGTCTGGCCCACCCGCAGCTCGAACTCGTCCTTGGCCAGCATGCCCTGCACGAACGCGGACTTAAGAACGCCGATCACCCGCTCCCGGTCGGCGTGCGAGGCCAGCAGGTGACCTCGGCCTCCTGCCCCTGCTGACGTCTCATCTTCCGGCCCGGCCATCGCTGGCACCTCCCGCTGAGCGCGATGCACGAAACCGCAGCGCGGCTGCCCTTGAGCCTGCCATCCCCGACCTCCCGGTCCGTAGCAAGATCATGGTTGCCCGGCACCGTCCATCATTGTCAGTATGACCTGCTCGCGGCACTGCGCCCGCAGCGGGCCCAGAAGGCTAAAGGCGCTGAACTGGGAAGGCGTCGGCGCGCTCGGAGTGACTCGAACCCCAACGCTTCAGATCCGTAGATACCTGTCAAGCGTTCAGCATTGTCCGGCTCGGTTCATGAGCTGGCATGATCGCTACCCGGTTGTCCGTCCCCGTTCGCCTGGCCCGGCAAGTCGTTCATCGGGCGGCATCCCCCGCTGGCTCCCCGGGACACGACGACCGATGAGTTTTGGCTGCGCGAACCGTCGACGCAGCATCGGGTAGGTCAACCGGAGGTGTTGAGCGTGCGCAAGGTCGTCGTCTACGAACTGTTGTCTCTCGACGGCGTCGCCGAGGATCCCGACGCCTTCCTCACCGACTGGGACGAGGTGATGCAGGCCAACCTCGCTGCTGTCATCGCAACGCAGGACGCGGTCATCCTCGGCCGTCGCAGCTACGGCGAGTGGGCTGAGTTCTGGCCGGGCAGCAATATCCAGCCATTCGCGACGTTTATCAACGGGGTCGCGAAGTTTGTCGTGACATCCGCACCGCTCCAGCCGGAGTGGGCCAATGCGACCGTGGCCGGCGGCGGGCTGGCCGAATTCGCCCGTGACCTGAAAGCCCGGCCTGGAGGCGACATCGGAGTCCACGCCAGTATCTCGGTGGCCCAGACACTGCTTGCCGCAGACGTTGTCGACGAGCTCAGGCTCGTGATCGCACCGAGGATCGCTGGCAGCGGACGAAGGCTCCTCGACGGGTTGCCACCGATTCAGCTCGAATCGATCCGAAGCGCGACCTCACCCAGTGGCCATCTGCTTGTCGGCTACCGCGTCATCCGGTAGCTGCCGCTGTTCGCCCAGGTTGGCTCGCAAGGCGGGTGGCGAGCCTGCTCGGCGGCGTGGTCAACGCGTGGCTGTTCCTTGTCAAGGTGACCAGCTAGTTTGCCCGATTCTGCGGCCGCCCTCACGGGGCCGTCTGCCTCAGGTCGTCGAGGCGACTGAGGGCGCATTCAAGCGCGTCGGTGAGCCGCTTGCGGTGACCGGTGGCCAGCAGGTCAAGCACCAGGCCGGTGAACGTCGCCTTGACCAGCGACGCCTCGCGTTCAGCGTCCTCAGGCTTGATGCCGTCAGCGATCAGGCCAGCGGCAATGTCCTCGCGCCAAAACGAGATCTGCTCCGCGCGCACATCGCCGGGCAGACCGCTGACCGTGGCGTCGAGCGTGGCGGCTTCGAGACCGAGTCGCACCAGCGCCAAGTGCTCCGGACTGCGGTTGATCCACCGCCACCAGCGCCGCTGCAGCTCCGCCGTGGAGAGGTGAGGTACCTGCCGCCGCCACCGCCCTTCGACTCCCCGCTGAATCTCAGCGGCCCGCCGCAATGCGGCGACCACCAGCTCGTCCTTGCTGCCGAAGTGATGTACCAGCGCGTTGACCGACACACCCAGTGCGCGGGCAACTGGCCGCAGTGATACTCCGGCGACACCGTGCCGGCCGAGGTAGCCGACCACCTCGTCCAGGAGCTCGGCCCGTCGTTCGAGGTCAGGATGGCGTCCCATCAGACGCGCATGCGCTGGCCGGCCGGGTCGAGCACGGGTTCGGGTAGCAACCTCGCCGGACGGCGCTGGCCGATGATCTCCACCTCGAACATCGCGCCGGGCACCGCGAGCTCGCTCGGCACGTAGCCGAACGCTAGCGAGCGGCGGCTGTAATGCGCATACGCGCCGGACGTCACCCAGCCCACCACCGCCCCTTCGTGCCAGATCGGCTCGTCGCCGAGGACGTCAGCCGGTTCCGCCGGATCGGGGGTGATGTCGAAGTAGCCGAGCGTTCGAGCCGGGCCGCGCGCCAGCTCCGCCTCCACCGCAGCGCGGCCGATGAAGTCGTGATCGAGCTTGAGCGATCGGTGCATTCGCGCCTCTACCGGCGTGTAGATCGGACGGTACTCGCGCGCCCACGTACCGAACATCTTTTCCATGCGCAGCGACATCAACGCCCGGAACCCGAACAAGCCGATGCCGTAGGGCTTCCCGGCCTGCCACAGCAGATCGAACAGTGCTCGCTGGTACTCCGGCGCGACCCAGATCTCGTAGCCAAGATCCCCGGTGTAGGTCATCCGGCCGACGTAAGCGGGGATCATCCCAACGTCGATCCGGCGGAACGTCATAAACGGGTAATCCTCGGTAGCCAGAGAAGCATTGGTGACCGATTGCAGCACGTCGCGGGCGCGCGGACCGGCCAGCGAGAGGCCCACCAGGGACAAGCCCAGCACGTCGAACCGCACACCATCAGCGAGGTGGCCAAGGAACCAGCGCGAGTGATGCGCTTCGGCGATCTGCGAGCCGAACAGGAAGAAATCGTCTGTACCGATCCGCGCCACGGAAAATTCCCCGACGATATGACCGTTGGGATCCAGGGCGGCGGTGAGGTTGATCCGGCCGACTCGCGGCAGCCGGTTGGTGAACAGCCGCTGCAGCCAGTCGGCGCTGCCGGCGCCGGTCACGCGGTACTTGGCGAAGTTGGAGCACTCGGTGAGCCCGACGCGTTCGCGCACCGTGGTGCATTCTCCAGCGACGACCGGGTGGGCGTTGGAGCGACGGAACGTCACGTCCTCGCGCGGCTCCTTCCCAGGCCGCTGGAACCACAGGGGATGCTCAAGCCCGAAGCTCGCGCCCCATACCGCGTTGTGGGCGGTGAGCCGGTCATAGACCGGCGTGGTATGCAGTGCCCGGCCGGCCGGGAGCTCCTCGTTGGGGAAGGTGATACGGAACCGGCGGCTGTAGTTCTCCCGTACCTTGGCATTGGTATAGGCGAGGCTCGCCCAGTTGCCGAAGCGGGCCACGTCCATCGCCCAGATGTCTTCGCCCGGATCGCCGTCGACCATCCAGCGCGCGAGGGTGAGGCCAACCCCGCCGCCCTGCGAAAAACCGGCCATCACCGCGCAGGCCATCCAGCAGTTGCGCACGCCGGGCACCGGGCCGACCAGCGGATTGCCGTCCGGCGCGAAGGTGAACGGCCCATTGATCACCTTCTTGATCCCCACGTCAGCCAGCGCCGGATAGTGCTTGAACGCGATCTCCAGCGACGGGGCGATCCGGTCGAGGTCGGGGGCCAGCAACTGCTGGTCGAAGGTCCACGGCGTCTCGCGCGGCGACCAGGGCACGCACGCCTGCTCGTACGTGCCGAGCAGCATCGCGCCGCCCTCCTGGCGGATGTAGAGCTCGCCGTCGAAGTCCAGGCCCATCGGCAGCTCGTGTCCGGTGGCCGCGTTGTACTCGGCCACCTCAATCATGTCCTCGGTGATCAAGTACGTGTGCTCCATCGCGAGCACGGGCAGCTCCAGGCCGATCATCCGGCCCACCTCGCGTGCCCACAGGCCGCCGGCGTTGACGATGTGCTCGGCGTGGATCTCGCCGGAGTCGGTGATGACGTCCCAGGTGCCGTCGGGGCGCTGACGGAGGTCACTCACCCAGGTGTGCTGGCAGATCTCAGCGCCGGCCTGCCGCGCGCAGCCGGCATAGGCCCGGGTAACCCCGGTCGGATCGACGTGACCCTCGGCCGGGTCGAAGAGCGCACCGATGAAGTAGTGCTCCTCCAGAAGCGGGAACGTCCGTTTGGCCTCGGCCGCCGAGATGATCTCCATATCCATGCCGAGGTAGCGCCCGCGGGCCTGGGCCATCCGCAGCCAGTCCATCCGCTCCCGGTCGCCGGCCAGCATCAGTCCGCCCGGCATGTGGATGGAGCAGTTCTGGCCGGAGCGCTGCTCGATCTCGCGGTACAGCTCGACGGTGTACTGCTGCAGCTTCGCGACATTAGGGTCACCGTTGAGCGTGTGCATGCCGCCCGCAGCGTGCCAGGTCGAGCCGGCGGTGAGCTCCTTGCGCTCGACGAGCACGACATCCGTCCAGCCCAGCTCGGTGAGGTGGTACAGGACCGAGGCGCCAACCACACCACCGCCGATGACGACCACCTGCGCGGAAGATTTCATCGAGGCATCCCTACATCTAAATTTTCCCGGTACAGTCGTTCCGACTATAAGACCCTGGAGGTGTCGTGCATGGGTAAGCTTCTCGATCGGCTCGCCGCCGGACCGGTGATCTGCGCCGAGGGGTACCTATTCGAGTTCGAGCGCCGCGGCTACCTGCAGGCCGGGGCGTTCGTACCGGAGGTAGTGCTCGAGGAGCCCGATATGGTAGCCGGGCTGCACCGAGAATACGTGCATGCCGGATCGGACGTGGTTGAGGCATTCACCTATTACGCCCACCGCGAGAAGCTGGCGGTGATCGGCCGCGAGGGCGACCTCGAGCCGCTGAACCGGCAGGCGCTGCGAATCGCCAAGGAGGTCGGCGCGGAGCACGACTCCCTGGTGGCCGGCAATATCTGCAACACCAACGTCTACGAGCCGGACGATCCCGCGACGCATGAGGCCGTCCGCGACATGTTCGCCGAGCAGGTCGGGTGGGCCGCCGAGGCTGGCGTCGACTTCGTGATCGCCGAGACCATCGATTATCCCGGCGAGGCATTGCTCGCGCTGGAAGCAATCAAGGCGCACGACCTCGATGCGGTGGTCACACTCACTATTCATCGCCAGCCCATCGTCCGCGGGGGCAGCCCGATCGGCGAGGCATGCCGTCGCCTGCAAGACGCCGGGGCCGATGTGGTCGGGCTGAACTGCATCCGCGGGCCCGCCACCATGCTGCCGCTACTCGGTGAAATCCGCGCCGCGTGCGACGGCTACATCGCCGCCTTGCCGGTGCCGTACCGCACGACAGAGGCCGAGTCAACGTTCCAATCGCTCACCGACCAAGATTGCGACCTGATCCCGGAGGGGCGGCCATTCCCGACCGCGCTCGACCCGTTCCTAGCCAACCGCTACGAGATGGGCGCGTTCACGACGGCGGCGGCTGCGCTCGGAGTCAACTACTTCGGCATCTGTTGCGGCTGCGCACCCCACCACGTCCGCGCGATGGCCGAGGCACTCGGCCGCACGCCGCCGGCGAGCCGGTTCAGCGCGGATATGAGTCGGCACGCCTACTACGGCACCAGCGAACGGGTTAGCCGGCATTACCGGGAGTTCGCCAAAGAGCTCTAGGAACCCGGCGAACAACGGCGGCTTGGCACGCGTTCTCCGTGAGCAGTCTCGGGCCTCCGCACAGCTTCGAAGTACAGCAACACTTCCGCCGCTCCGTTCTGACACTCCGTGCCCGAGCCGCGACTACGGTGCCGGTGTCCATGGTGGCAGGGTGCGCTTGTTACGATCCGGGAGAGCCGTATTGTCAGGGGCTTCGCCACTGCCATCGCAGGAGGTAACGGTGAATATCACTCTTCCCGAACTGAAGGCCGGCGACCAGGACAAGCCGCAAGACCGGATGGTGCACCGGCTGCAGGGCCTCCTCACCGCGCTGGGGAGCCCGGTCACGATCGACGGCGTCTTCGGCCCGAACACGGAGGCCGCGGTCAAGGCCCAGCAGCGCGCCTTCAAGCTGGCCCAGACCGGAGTGGTCGACAACGGCACCTGGACCGTGCTGATCGAGGGCTAGAGCAGAACGGCAGGAAGAGCGGCAGCAGCAGTAGCGCTGCTCCTTCCCGATGCGCCCGGACGCGCTTTAGCCCCGTAGCCCGCTGGCCCGCGGGGATGGGCTAAAGACCTGGTGCTACTCAGCGTTACCCTCTTGACTGATTAGACCTGTCTGTCTAATATCAACTGTACAGACCTGTCTACTCAATGAGGGTGGATAACCAGACATGACGATGCACCACGGCGCCGGGCCGACGGCAGGCATCGCGCAGGCCGCACTGCCCCTGCGTCCGGCCGAGCGGGTCGCCAGTGCCCAGGTCGTGCCGGCCCGCCGTCCGGCCAGCGGAACCGCCGCGGCCCTGCCGGCTGACCC
Organism: uncultured Actinomycetota bacterium; assembly: GCA_963834695.1. GTDB lineage: Bacteria > Actinomycetota > Actinomycetes > Streptosporangiales > Streptosporangiaceae > JASHPR01. Next base: position 41,382 of record CAWIDQ010000045.1, on the reverse strand, counting down.
GTTCGCGCGCCAGCCTTGGCTGCGCGGGCTGGGCCGTCACCAGCTGAGCGGGCGGCAGGCCGTGTTCGTGCTGGCCTCGCTGATCGTGGCGCTTCTGGCCTCCTCCGCCGCCCCCACCCCGCTGTACGCGATCTACCAGGCCCGATGGCACTTCACGCCGATCACCACCACGGTGGTGTTCGGGGCGTACGCGATCGCGGTGCTGGCCGGCCTGCTGACCTTGGGCAAGCTGTCCGACCACGTCGAGCGCCGGCCGGTGCTGCTGACCGCGATGAGCGTGCACGCGGCCTCGCTGGTGATCTTCGCCACCGCCACCGGGGTGCCTGCGCTGCTGTCCGCCCGGGTGGTCCAGGGCCTGTCCACCGGCGCGGCCCTAGGCGCGATCGGCGCGGCCATGCTGGATATGGACCGCGAGCTCGGCACGTTCGCCAACGCGGTGGCACCGGGCATGGGCACCGCGAGCGGCGCGATCCTGTCCGCGCTGGCGGTCCGCTTCCTACCTGACCCCACTCACCTGATCTACCTGGCCCTGATCGGGGTGCTCGCCCTGCAGGCCACCGCGATCGCCGTGATGCGCGAGACCGTCACCCGGGCCCAGGGCGCGCTGGCCAGCTTGCGGCCGGAGATCACCCTGCCGCGGGCGTTGCGGGCCCCGGTGCTGACCGCCGTACCCGTGCTGTTCGCGGTATGGGCGCTGGCCGGGCTGTACGGAGCGCTCGGTCCGGCGCTGGTGCACGCGCTGACCGGCTCGGGCGACGTGGTGCTGGGCAGCCTGAGCCTGTTCGTGCTGGCCGCCTCGGCCGTCGTCGCGATCATCGTGCTGCGCCGGGCCACAGCCCGGATGGTGATGCTGTTCGGCATCGCGGCCCTGATCACCGGCGTGGCCGTCACTGTCATGGCCGTGAGCCTGCATTCCGCGGCGCTCTTCTTCGCAGGCTCGGTGATCTCCGGCGCCGGGTTCGGCGGCGGCTTCCAGGGCGGGATCCGCACGGTGGTTCCGCTGGCCGCGCCGCACGAGCGGGCCGGCGTGGTCTCGCTGCTGTACGTGGTGTCCTACCTCGGGCTGGGCGTGCCCGCCGTGCTGGCCGGGTTCGGCGTGGTGCATGGCGGAGGGCTGATCAGTACCGCCCGCTACTACGGCGCCGCGGTGATCGCGCTGGCCGTACTGGCCCTGTTCGGCCTGCTGCGCAGCCGGCCCGGCCGCGTGGCGGAGCCAGCCGCCTGCCCGGCCCAGGGCATACGATAGACAAGTCTGTCTAGGAAGGTGGCCGCCGTCATGGCTGTCAAGGAAGCGACCGCGGTCCGGCCGTCGGCGCGCGAGCGGCTGCTGGCCGCGGCGAACGAGCTGTTCTACAACGAGGGCGTGCACACGGTCGGCATCGACCGCATCATCGAGCAGGCCGGCGTGGCCAAAGCCTCGCTCTACAACACCTTCGGCAGCAAGGACGAGCTGGTCCGCGCCTACCTGCAGACCCGCCACGACGCCGTCACCCAGGCCATCACCGCCGCGGTGGACCGCTACGACACCCCGCGCGAGCGCCTGCTGGCCGTATTCGAAGGCCAGGGAGAGCTGTTCGCCCAGCCGGACTACCGCGGCTGCGCGTTCGCCCGGGCCAGCGCGGAATCCCATCCTGGCGACCCAGCCGAGCTGGCCACCGAGGCCTACCGCCGCTGGGTCCGCGACCTGCTGACCGACCTGGCCGTCCAGGCCGGCGCGCCCGAGCCCGAGATCCTGGCCCGCCAGCTGCACCTGCTCTACGACGGCAGCGGCCAGTCCGCGCGCCTCGACCACGACCCCGCCGCCGCCGCAGCCGCCCGTGCCGCCGCGGCCACCCTCCTCGATGCGGCCCTGGCCCGCGGGACGGCGGCGGGTTAAGGACGTTCCTCGTCATCCTCGCTCTATATCGCAACGGACAGGCCGCGGCTCGGTGAGGGTCAGGGCCCTGGTCAACCGGCCTTCGCCACCGCGGGATACCGCTCGATGAGCTGGTCGGCGATCGCGTCGAGGTCCTTGCCGATGTAGTCCGGCTGCGGGCCGACCCCGAGCGGGGCGTTGCCCTCGCGCAGGATGAGCGCGGTCTGCAGGCCGGCCGCGCCAGCGCCGATCGTGTCCCAGACGTGGGACGCGACCATGCACATGTCGCCGGGGTCGAGCCCGAGCGTGGTGGCGACCGAGTGGTAGGCCTCCGGCGCTGGCTTGTGGCGTTTCACGGTCTCATCCACGCTGAACCGGCGCTCAAACAGGTCGATGATGCCCCCGTGCTCCAGCTGCCGCCCGGAGATCCCCAGCGTGTTGTCGGTGAGCGTAAACAGCCGGAAGCCGTGATCGCGCAGCCGGCGCAGGGCCGCGGGGACCTCGGGATGAGGGGGCATCGTGGCGAACCGGTCGGTGAGCTCGGCGGCATCGGCGTCGCCGACCTTGATACCGCGGGTGGCGGCGAGCATCTGCTGCACGGCCGCGCCGATGTCGGTGAACGGAACGTAGACGCCGGCGATCGTGAGCGCCTCCGAGTAGAGGATCAGGTCGGCGAACCACAGGCGCATGGCCGCGGGGTCGTTGAAAATCCGGGCAAAGACGGGCTTCAGGAAATCCAGGTCGAGCAGGGTCTCGTTGACGTCGAAGACGATGACCGGTCGCTCGGGCATAGCAGACCTTTCGTGGGAGGACGGCCGTGCCTGGGCGGCAGGCGCGGCTGGCTTTGCTAACGACGCTACGGCCGGCCCCGGCGCCCCACATCGTCAAGGCGGCTAAACGGCCGGGGCGTCGCGGGCCGCGGCGTTCGCCACCGCGGTCCTGGACCTGACCCGCCCCGGCCAGGCCCGGCAGGCGAGGTTACGTTGGTTGCGGCCCGTTGCGAAGGAGGCAGCCATGAAGAGCAAGGTGGTCGAGGATGCCGATGTCGTCACCTACGTGGTGGTGTGCGACCCGGGCGACGAGGCCGTCGACGTGCTGAACCAGTTCGCCCGCTCGGAGCAGCTCGAAGCCGCGCAGATCACCGGCGTCGGCGCCTTCGAGCACGCCACCGTCGGCTGGTTCGACCGGGCGGCCAAGGATTACCGCCGCATCCGGGTGGGCGAGCAGTGCGAGGTGCTGTCGCTGCTCGGCGACGTCGCCCAGGGTGAGGACGGCCCGATCGTGCACATACACGTGGTGCTCGGCCTCAAGGACGGGACGACGCGCGGCGGCCACCTTCTCGAGGGGCGGGTGTTCCCGACCCTGGAGGTCGTGGTGACCGAGACCCCCGCGGAGCTGCGCAAGGTGATGCATCCCGATATCGGGACCGCGCTGATCGATCTCGACCAGTCCCAGGCGTGATCAGCGGCTGCTGTACTCGTCGTCGGTAACGTGCTCTCCCAGTCCGCTTCCGGCCGCGCGCCCCCGGGGACGGCTTCGGTGATGGACAGTGATGCAGATGAGCGGGCCGCGCGAATCGCACGCCGCGCCCGGTGCCGGGCCCAGCCATCATGCTCTCCGCCACAACCCAGCCCCCCAGCACGAATTGACCCGTCAGTCGATCATGCGCGGCGCCGAGTCCGCTAGGGACCAAAGTCCCGCTGGTCAGGCCATGATCCCGCTTCACCCTCGGAAGGTGATGACGCGAGCCTGGCTTCGGGGCACGCTGGCCGCATCCATGAACCGGACCGAGAGGCGCAGCCCCGGTGGGACCGCAGACGTACGAGATCACCTTCGCGGGTCAGGCGGACACCACCCTGCGCTCGGAATTCGACGACTGCGAGATCACCGTGGGACCGGGCACCACGACCCTCCGCGCCGAGCTGCCCGACCAGGGCGCCCTCGGCGGGCTCGTGCAGCGGGTCATCGGCCTCCAGCTCGAAGTGGTGGACGTGCATCGCGTGGAGCTGCCGACCACACCATGACCGGTATCGCGCGGCTCATTGCGAAGGGGAGGTGGCCACAATGGCCGTGAAGACCATCAAGTACCTGAGCGTCGATGACCGCAAGGCCAGGGGCTTGGAGACCCGGGACGGGGCACCGCTGTCGGGCCATACCAAGTGGGGCCCTGCGGCAGACCGCCCCGATCCCGTGGCCCTGCTGGAGGAGCAGAACCTCACCCGGGAGCCGGACCTGGTGCCGGTCCGGCACGGCCGGATGATGGTCTCGCCGTTTACCTTTTACCGGGGCGCGGCCAAGATCATGGCCGCCGACCTCGCCGAGACGCCGGTGGCCGGGCTGGAGGTGCAGCTGTGCGGCGACGCGCACCTGTCGAACTTCGGCGCGTTCGCCTCACCGGAGCGGCGGCTGGTGTTCGACCTGAACGACTTCGACGAGACGCTGCCCGGGCCGTTCGAGTATGACGTGAAGCGGATGGCGGCGAGCTTCACGATCGCGGCCCGCAACAACGGGTTCTCCGAGGCGGACGCGCACGCGGTGACGCTGGCGTCGGTGCGGGCCTACCGGGAGGCGATGGCGGAGTTCGCGCAGATGCGGACGATGGACATCTGGTACGCCCACCTGGACGAGGGCGAGCTCAGGACCGGGATCCGCAACGCGCTGGCCGGGGCCGCGCTGCAGGAGAAGGCGGCGAAGAAGCAGGAGAAGGCCAAGCCGGCGAAGGGGCTGAGGAAGCAGGAGAAGGCGGACCGTCAGGAGGAGAAATACGCAAAGGCGGCGCAGAAGCGAGCGGAGAAGAACCTGGAGAAGGCGCACACCCGCGACAGCCTCCAGGCGTTGTCCAAGCTCGGTGAGCTGGTCGACGGCACTTACCGGATCGTCTCTCAGCCGCCGGTCGTCGTCCCAGGGCGCGACCTGGCCGCCACCTACGGGCTGTCCCCGGACGATGTCCTGCCGGTGCTGCACGATCAGTTCCGCGCCTACCGGGCCACCCTGCAGGACGACCGGCGGAAGCTGCTGGAGCGCTTCGAGATCGTGGACGCGGCCCGCAAGGTCGTCGGCGTGGGCAGCGTCGGAACCCGGGCCTTCATCGTCCTGCTCCAGGGACGCGACGCGCAGGACCCACTGTTCCTGCAGGCCAAGGAGGCAACCGCCTCGGTCCTCGAGCCCTACGTGCGCAAGAGCCAGTACAAGCAGCACGGCGAGCGGGTGGTGCAGGGGCAGCGGATGATGCAGGCCGCCAGCGACATCTACCTGGGCTGGACCAAGGGGCTGGACGTGCGCCGCAACTTCTACTGGCGGCAGCTGCGTGACATGAAGGGCTCGGCCATCGTCGAGGCGATGAGACCGCTCGCGCTCACGTACTACGCGCAGATCTGCGGCTGGACGCTAGCGCGGGCCCACGCCCGGTCCGGCGACCCGGTGACCATCGCCGAGTACCTCGGCGAGACCGACGCGTTCGACCAGTCGATCACCGGCTTCTCGCAGCGCTACGCGGACCAGAATGAGCGTGACTACCAGGATTTCGTGGATGCGGTCCGTTCTGGGCGGCTGGAAGCCGTCGAGGGCGTCTGACGACCGGCCGCGGCCATGGTGCTCAACCTCCTGCTGATCGGCGTGGCGATAGCGCTCGACCCGCTGCCGCTGACCGGCTTCATGATCTTGCTGCCCTCCCGGGGCGGCGTGCGCAAGGGCGCGGCCTTCGTGTTCGGATGGCTGGTGTCCCTGGCCATCGTGGTCGCGATCACCGTGCTCGCCACCGGCAACAACCCGCCCAAGCCGAACACCGCGCCCTCGCTCGCGTCGCTGGCGGTCAAGATCCTCATTGGGGCCGTCCTGGTCGTGATCGCGGTCCGGCACCGCCGCAGGATGGGCCAGCCCAAGCCGCCGAAGAAGCCGCCGAAGTGGCAGGCGGGTGTGGACAACATGTCCCCGTGGTTCGCCCTGGCCCTGGGCCCCGCCCTCCAGCCCTGGGGCCTGATCGCGGCCGGGGCGGCCACGGTCGTGGAGGCCAAGCTGTCCAGCTGGGAGAGCTACCTGGCGCTGTTCGGATTCTGCGTCCTGGCCTCGTCCTCCTACGTGGCCATGGAACTCTACGCCGCTTTCCGCCCGGAGGAGAGCCAGGCGTTCCTGGCCAGGCTCCGGAAGTGGATCGACGGCCACACCGACCAGGTGATCATCCTCGGGAGCCTGATCCTCGGCTTCTGGCTCATCGCCAACAGCATCTACGTGATCTTCGGCTGAGACCGCGCCCTGGTGGCCGGGTGGCCCTGAGGTCCGCTCTCACCAGCGAGGACTTTCAGTTTGCGTGGTTCTCAGCGTAAGGTGTAATGAAAGTTGCAGTAATGTTTTATTGGTATAAATACCAATAACCTACGCAGCCGTGACTCTGGTCCTGCTAGTGCGGCATCGGAGGGAGGACCGTAACGATGTCCACGCCAGGGAGCCCCATGGTGCGGCGCCGTCGGCTAGCCGCGGAGCTGCGGCAGATCAGGGAAAGCCAGGGAAAGAGCGGCGACGCGGTGGCCGCGGCACTGAGGTGGTCGCCGTCGAAGGTCAGCCGGTACGAGCTGGCCCGGACCAGCCTGAAGCCGCGGGAAGTCGAGAGGCTGCTTGACTACTACGGCATCACGGGGTCCCGCCGCGAGCTCCTGCTGACGCTGGCGCAGGACGCGGCCCGAAGGGGCTGGTGGGAAGAATTCGCGGACAGCCTCAGCCCTGATTACCAGCAGTTCATCGGCCTGGAGCACGAGGCAAGCTCGATCTCCATCTGGCACATCGAGGTCGTGGCCGGCCTGCTGCAGACCGAGGCCTACGCCCGGCATGTCATCAGCAACCAGGTCGAGCCCGTCGCACCCGGTCTGATCGAGCGCCTGGTCAGGGTCAGGATGCGACGCCAGCAGGTGCTCGATCCCGGGCACGGGCTTACCTTGTCGGTCGTGCTTGATGAGTCGGTCCTGAAACGCCGTGTCGGCACGGAACTGGTGATGCATGAGCAGCTCCAGCGGCTGGCGCGCGAGGCCGACCGGCCCAACGTCACGCTGCAGATCCTCCCCCTCGACGCGCAGCACACGGTGTTCGTGGAGTCGTTCGTTCTATTCCAGTTTGGCCCAGAAAATGACGCTATGCTCCAAGACGTGGTAAGTGCCGAGCAGATGAAGGAAGCGTTCTCCGTGGAACGCGAGAGCGACACCTACTTGCACCGGATCGCGTTTCAGAGGCTGGCCGACGCGGCGCTCGACCCGGCGTCGTCCCGGGAGCTACTCCTCGAGACGGCTGAGTCGTATTGGTCAAGTGCTCCGTCAGTGCCATAAGTGACTGCTAGGATCCCGGCCAAGTCCCGGTTTTGGGCAAGAACAGCATGACATCCAGCAAAGGGGACCAGAGTGGAAACGGCTATGCCTGGGTGCGGCTCGGAAGGGCTCGGTTCAGGATTGTGCTGGACAAAGAGCTCCCTGAGCTTGTCCAACGGTAACTGCGTCGAGGTGGCCAGCCTCCCCGGCGACCAGATCGGTGTTCGCGACAGCAAGGACGCCGAGGGTCCGGTTCTGAAGTTCACACCGGATGAGTGGCAGGCCTTCCTCGGCGGAGTACGAAACGGAGAGTTCGACAGGTTCGGCAGGAAGTAACCGCTGCGGCGCAGTCCGTAGCGCGCTGCGCCGGGGTGGCTGTCGACCGGAGTCCGTCGCGATGGCCTCTGCCCACCCGGGCGAGGCCATCGCCATGACCAGCCCGTTTCCGTACGGCCAGACCGGGGGCACGACTCTCACGCGGGCGCGTGGCTTCGGATATCGGTCAGCTGACCGATGTCTTGTGCTGCAACTTGCAGGAGAGTTGTCGTGCAACCGGCACGGCCCAGCTCCGGCGTGACTTGGTCCCTCATACCGGGGCTGGGTGCCGGATCCCGGACAATGTGCCGCGACCCACCGCCCGAGCAGATCTGCCCCGCCGGCCAAAGCCGCGAGCGGCAAATCCCGGGCGAATTTGTGCTGCCCGCGCACATACCGGAGCAAACTCCCTCGGCGTTGGCCGGGCTTCGAATATCGGTCAGCTGACCGATGTCTTGAAGTGAAAATTGCAGGAGATTTGTTGTGCAAGTATCCGGGGCGATCCGCCGTAAGCAGCCAGATCGGATCTCCCTGGACTGGCCGCACAGGGTGGGTTGCGCGCGAGCGCAACCCACCCGTGGTCTGGCAAGGAAACCAGATGGAGACGACCACCCCCATCCGCCCGGCAGAGCAACAGCAACGTCTGCGCCGCATTTCGCTCAGCGCGGGGCCGGCCGCGGCCGGACAGGCCCGGACCGAGGTCCGGACGGCGATCTTAGCCTGGGACCTTCAGGTCGACGCGTCCGTCGCGGTGCTGCTCACCAGCGAACTGGTGACCAACGCGATCAGGCACGAGGCGGGTGACACCATCGTCTTAGACATCGGCTGCGCCTGCGGCGAGCTTCGCGTGGACGTCCACGACACGTCGTGCGCCATGCCGGCGCTGGTGAACGCGCCAGCCGACGCAGAGACCGGACGGGGACTGATGCTGGTCGCCAGCCTGTCGAATGACTGGGGCTGCTACCGCACCCGGGCGGGCAAGGCGGTCTACTTCGAGCTTGCGCTCGAGGCCGACGCCGGCGACGGTTGCCGCGCACGAGACAGCGCTGGTTACGCCTGGTAACTAGCGAGCCAGGCCGGCCGCGCTCGCCCGCTCCCGCGCAGCGACCGCCCCGGCTCCCGCATCGCCGTTACCCCGACGCGAGGTTGCGCAACGCCGCCTCGCGGGCGATGTCGATGCGCGAATGGACGTCGAGCTTCTTCAGGATGTGCGAGACGTGGGTCGCGACGGTGCGGCGGGACAGGAACAGCCGGGCGGCGATCTCCGGGTTGGACAATCCCTCCTCCACCAGAGCGGCGATCTTGGTTTCTGTCGGCGTGAGGCTGTCCCACCCGCTCCGGGCCTGCCGGTGCTTCGTGTGCGGGCTGCGGCGGATGCCGTGGGCGCGGAACCTGGCCTGGAGCCGGGCGACGTCGGCGGCGGCACCGAGCGACGCATAGATCTCCGTGGCCCGGGTGAACGCGGCCCGGGCCTGGTCGCGGTCGTCGGCGTCGACGAAGCTCCCGGCCGCGGCCTCCAGCGCCTTCGCACTCGGCAGGGGGCGGCTGGCGTGGTCATAGCGCTCAGCCGCCGCGAGCAGCCGGGTGGCGTCCTGGTCGAGCAGGCCGGAACAGTACAGCGCGGTCGCCTGCCGGTGCGGGATCTCCGATTCGGCGGCAAGCCCGGTGGCGTGGTCCGCGAGGGCCTTCGCGGTGTCGAGGTCGCCGATCCCGGTGGCCAGGCGGACCGCGTCGGCCAGCAGGTCCTCGAGTTCCTCGAGTTCCTCCGCGTCATCGTCGAACCCGGAGGTCAGCTCGGCCAGCGCGGCCGGCAGCGCGTCGCGCTGCTCGCAGTCCAGGCTGCGGGCCAGGGCCAGCGGACCGATCACCCGGTTCCGGATCCGCCCAGCGTGCGGGACGGCGGCGGCGAGATGACTGCGCGCCGCGGCGGTCTCGCCACGGTGCAAGCAGATCAGGGCGGCGATGCCGAGGTCGCAGCAGGCCGCGCCCGTTTCTTTCTGGTCCTTGTGCAGAGCGTGTACCTCGGCCAGTGCGTCGTCCCAGCGTCCGGTGTCGAACAGCAGCTGGCCCAGGGCGCTGTGCGCCTGGGCCAGCCGGATGACCGTGCCGGCCTGGTCGGCCAGGCGGCGGGCCTGCCAGGCCGTGGTCAGGGCCTGCTCGTACCGGTCCAGGGCGCCCAGCACGACCGCCTTGTTGATCTGCAGCAGCAGCCGCAGGTCGGTCAGCGCCGGATCGGCCTCGGTCACGGTCAGCGCCCGGTCGAACAGCGGCAGCGCGTCGGTCTGCTGCCCCTGCACCGCGGTCACGAGGGCCAGCACGTGCAAGGCCCAGCCCATTGCCCAGCTGTCACCCACCTGCTCCGCGGCAGTGAGCGCGGTGGAGGCCACCTGGCCGGCCCTCTCGACCTCGCCCAGATGGCTGTGCGTCCGGGCCGCCAGCACCAGCAGCCGGGCCCGGTGCCGGGCCGAGGTGCCCGGAGCCGCCAGGGCCTGATCCAGCGTGGCCAGGGATTCCGCGGACCGGCCCGCCCGCATGCTGCACTGGGCTAGCGTCCAGTGCAGGTCAACGACCAGATCAGACTCGGCAGCGTGCGCCAGGGCCCGGTTGGCCACCTGCTCGGCCCCGGCCAGGTCGCCGGCCCGGTACAGGGCATCGGCGAGCCGGGCCACCAGGCGGTCGTACTGGGCCGAGCCGGCCGGAGCGCTGGCCACGGCCTGGCGGAGGAGGTCGGCGGCGACCTGGGGCGCCTGACCGACCAGCAGGTCGGCGTTGCGGGCCAGCCAGTTCAGGATCCAAGGATCCATGGGCTCGGGTGCGCCGCCGGACCCGTCCACGGCGCGCAGTAGCTGCCGGGCCACCCGGTCGGCCGCGCGCCGGCCTGCGCGAGGGCGCGCCCGGCGTCGCGGTGCCAGGCGGCGCGCACCGGCACCGGTATCTCGTCGTATAGCGCCGCCCGGATCAGCGGGTGCCGGAACCCCAGGCCATAGCCTGACTCGGCGAGCACGCCAGCGGCGCACGCCTCGTCCACGGCCGGGACCAGGTCCGCCACGCTGCGGCCCAGGACTACGGCCAGGTCCGGCACGGCGAAATCCACCCCAAGCAGGGCGGCGGCCTGCAGCACCTCGTGCACGGGCCCGGAAACAAAGCCGAGGCGGTCCGCGATGGCCGCGGACAGGGAACTGGGCGCGGAACCGCTCGTCAGCTCGGCGGATCCCGACTCGGTCACCGTCAGGCCGGAGCTGCGAGCCAGCGCGGCGACCAGCTCGGTGAGGTAGAGGGGATTGCCCGCGGCACCGTTGGCGAGCCGCAATAGCTTGTCGTCGGGCTTGCCGCCGGCCAGCGCGGCGACCAGCTCGGCCACGGCTTCCTCGGTGAGCCCGGTGAGCTGAAGCCGTACGGCATCGCCCGCCGACCGCCGGAGCGCGAGCAGATCATCCCGCAGGGGAACCGGACGCATCGTCCCTATCAGGAGCAACGGCACCTGCCGCACCGATCTGGCCAGTCTCCCCCACAGCGCAATGCTGGCCTGATCGGCCCACTGGAGATCGTCGATGACCAGGATGGCCGGCTGCGCGGTGTACTGCTCGGCCATGAGCGCCAGCAATTGCTCGGCCAGCGCGGCCGACACATCCAGCCCGGGATCGGCGGCCAGCTCGCCACGCAGAAGCTGAAGGATCGTGCTCCGCCGCGGGCTCGCAGAGGGCTCGCGTACCCGCAGGGCCTCGAGGAACGGCAGCAGCGGCAACGCCTGTCCCAGCTCGTCCCCGGCCCCCCAGAACACCTGGCTGCCGGCCTCTGACGCCTCGGCCAGGGCCGCCCGCACCAGCGCGGACTTGCCGATTCCCGGCTCTCCCTCGATCAGTACCGACCGGCCCGACCCTCCGGCCGCCTCCCGCGCGAGCGTGACCAGCACGGCCATCTCGGCGTCGCGGCCAATCAGCGCGCCGTTGAAGGCCGCGGTCGGCACGACAGGCACAGGTCTAACTCTACTACTCGAACATTAGGGATACAAGGGTCTTTTCGGGCACAAAGTTCGCCACTCCCCCCGGTGTCAACTGACTGTAGTGGCACGGCCGGCGCTCCGCAACTACCGGTGAAAGTTGCCCGAATCCTTGCAGCGCACGACTGCATTAATTTTCCCTGCATCAGGAAGCGAGTATTTCCCGCAAGAAAACAATGACAGTAGCGCCGGGTTTCTCATTTTCGAGAAAGGTAATCGTAGCCCGGAAGATAGCCCAGAAGATAGTCGCGGTATCTTGCAATATCTTGTAATCCCGCCGCAAAATAAGGGAAAAGGGATGCCAGGTGGTCGGGCCCGCCGCTTGGGCTGCCGGTCGACGCCACAGGCCGCTGGCCTCGGGATTCGCGGAGGAATTATGCGCACCGGGCGAACTATCATCATCTCAGCCATCCTAGCGCTAGGCGCGGCTGGATCAATCCTGACCACCACGGCGATATCCACGGCGACTGCCGCGCACGCCACCACCGCCCACGTCGAGGCAGCCAATTCAAGCGTCTATTACCACGAGTGACCTGAAACGACCATGACCAGCGGTGCCGCATGTCCATGGGCACCGTTGTTGTTCGTGCCGAAGGGAAGCTGTTGACAAAGGCCGCGCCGTCGCTAACTTGACAGCGTGACGTCGCAGCAGCTGGACCTGCTCGCCGTGGTCAGCCTCGCGGTGTGCTGGGGGGCATTCGGGCTGACCTGGCTCGTCGGCGCGATCTACAACGAGTCCCGGGCGCCGGCGGAACGGACCCGCACCGGGCTCGGAACCTGGGGGACCGGCTGGATCGTCGTGGCCGTGGCCTGGACCGCGGTGCCCAGGGCGGACTGGGGCTCCCTGGCGCTGCACCTGCCGACCTGGGCTCGCATCCTGGGGCTGGCGATCCTGCTGGCCGCCACGGCGCTCGCACTCTGGGCCCGGTTCACGCTCGGCACGATGTGGAGCGCCGCGCCCGCGGTCAAGCAGGAACACAAGCTCCGCACCACCGGGCCGTACGCCATCACCAGGCATCCCATCTACACCGGGATCCTGGGCATGATGCTCGGCTCGCTGCTGCTGGCCGGGGGCGGACGGTGGATCCTGCCCTTCCCCGTTTTCCTCGTGCTGACCGAGATCAAGATCCCCTTCGAAGAAAAGCTCATGCTGGCCGAGTTTCCCGACGACTACCCGCGCTACCGCCAGCGAGTGCCCAAGCTGGTACCTGGCCTGCGCCTGCTCGCCAAGCGCCCGGCGGCCAGCGGGTAGCCCTCGCCACCGGCGGAGATGGCCGCCGTTCAGGCATGGTGGCCGACGACCCGCTCGGCCAGGAAGTCTTCCCAGGTGCCGCGCTCCGGACCGCGACGCGGCCCGGGTTAGGTTCCGCGCCTTGGCCTCGTCGCCCCTGGCGCTGCCCGCGCAGTGCACGATGATCCCGGCCCCGTCCACCGCGGCCTGGTTCCCTCGCCCGTGGCCAGGTCACCGGTCACGTACTCGATGCCGTCCGCGGCCTCGCGAGCGCGCCGGCTGAGCACCCGCACGTCGCAGCCCGTCTTCTGCAGCCGCGGAACGACCTGGCGGCCGAGCGTGCCGGTGCCGCCGGTGACCAGGACGCGTGAGGTCATCGCTCCTCCTTGCCGTTGAGTGTTCCGGCCAAGCCCCCGCGTGTCACCTCCGGGGGGTGCCAGGTGTCAGTGTGGTGACATCTGGCGACGAGGGAACGTGACCCGATGGCTAACAGTGACGTGCTGGCGGCGGCCTTCGAGGAGAACCGTGATCACCTGCGGGCGGTGGCCTATCGCCTGCTGGGCTCTATGAGCGACGCGGACGACGCGGTGCAGGACACCTGGCTGCGGCTGACCGCCGCGGATGCCGGCGAGGTGCGGAACCTCGGCGGCTGGCTGACGACCGTCGTCGCGCGGGTATCCCTCAACATGCTCCGGTCGCGCCGGCACCGGAACGAGGAACCGGTCGGTGATTCCTGGCCGGGCGCCGCGGAGATGGCGGCCCGGGACGGCGCGTTGGCCGGGCCGGGCGGCGCCGGATCGGGCGGCCGGGCCGGCGACCCGGAGGACGAGGCCGAGCTCGCGGACTCGGTCGGCCTCGCGCTGCTGGTCGTGCTGGACACGCTCACGCCGGCCGAGCGGCTCGCGTTCGTCCTGCACGACATGTTCGCGATGCCGTTCACCGAGGTAGCGGGGGTGCTCGGGCGCTCCACGGACGCGACACGGCAGCTGGCCAGCCGGGCCCGGCGCCGGGTGCGCGGCGCGCCCCGCGCGTCCAGCCTGGATCGCGCCGCCGACCTCGCCCGCCAGCGGGAGGTGGCCGAAGCGTTCCTCGCCGCTACCCGCGGCGGCGACCTGCAGGCCCTGGTCGCGCTGCTCGATTCCGAGGTCACGCTGACCGGTGACGGCGCCACGGTCCCCACCGGCAGGCCGATGGTGCTCCACGGCGCGGACAGGGTGGCCAGGGGCGCGATCCTGGCCTCCAGCCGGGCCGAGCGTTCCCGGCTGGCCCTGATCAACGGGTCCGTAGGCATCGTGTGGGCGCCCGCAGGCCGGCTGCACGTCGCGCTGGGCCTGACGGTCAGCGCCGAGAACCGGATCACCGCGATCGACGTGATCGGCGATCCGGGCCGGCTGCGACGGCTGCGGCTGGCGCTGCTACCGGACTAGCTGCCGGGCCGCGGCGGCTCCCGAGGTGGGGCCAGCACGCCTGGCACACGCGTGCCAGCACCGTTGAAGACCCGATCCCGCGATGAATGAATGGACCCTGTGACCATAACGGGCCGACCGCGCCCTGAGGTCGTCGTCCAGCGAAAACGGCCAGCCGCCGACCGCAACCCGGTGCGGCGGCTGGCCGGGCTGGTCCTGCGCGCCGAGTGGCGGGCCCGCTGGGCGGCATGGCTGGCGCTGGCCCTGGTGGCAGGCCTGGCCGGCGGGGTCGTGCTGACCGCGGCCGCGGGGGCGCAGCGGACCGGCACGGCGTACGCGCGCCTGCTGCAGGCCAGTCACGCCGCCGACGTGTCGGTCACCGCGAACGGCAACGCGCAGGCCTATGACCAGGCCCTGGCCCGGCTGCCCGAGGTAGGCCGGCTGGCCCGGGTGCTGGCGGGCGAGCTCGGGTACATGTCCCTGGTCCTGCCCGGCGGCGCCCGGGTGCCGTCCATCGGCGCGGACGTCAGCGCGGACGGGAGGTGGGGTACCTCGGTCGACCGCTTCAAAGTGCTGCAGGGCCGGATGTTCCGCCCCGGCCGCGCGGACGAGGTGGTGATCGACCCTCAGCTCGCCGCCGGGTACGGCCTGCACCCGGGCAGCGCCCTGCGCCTGCTCCTGGTCCAGCCGGGAGCCGGGGACCGGCCGGCCAGCCGGGCCATCCTGACGTTCCGGGTGGCGGGCGTGGTCGTGTTCAGCAACCAGGTCGTCCCGGTTGCCTCCCTCGACCATTTTCCCCTGCTGGCGCTGACGCCCGCGTTCTACCGCAGCCCGGCGTTCCGGTTCTTTGCCGTGGCCGGCGACGAGGCGCTGGTGCGGCTGCGCCCTGGAGCCAGCCCCGGGGCATTCACCCGCCGCGCGACCCAGCTGGCGCTCCGCTATCCCCAGACCCAGGGGTAGGGGTGCTCGACCTGGCCGACCAGCAGGTCAAGGTGGAGCAGGCCATCCAGCCGCAAGCGGACGCGCTGGCCCTGTTCGCCGTGCTGGCCGGGCTGGCCGCCCTGATGGTCATCGCCCAGCTGCTCAGCCGCCAGCTAATCGCCGGCGCCTCGGATTATCCCGTGCTGAGCGCCCTGGGGGCCGGCCTGCGGCCGCTGTTCGCGCTGGCCCTGGCCCGTGCGGGCCTGGTGTCCGCGGCCGGCGCGTGCATCGCGGTGGTGATCGCCGTGGCCGCGTCGCCGCTGATGCCGATCGGGCCCGCCCGGCTGGCCGAGCCGGATCCGGGCGTGCAGGTGAACGTGGCCATCCTGGGCCTGGGACTGGCCGCCGTCGCGGTGCTGCCGGTCCTGGTCATCGCGCCGGTGGCCTGACACGTCGCCCGCACCGGCGCCATCCGGGGTGCCGCGCCGCCCGAACCGGCCACGTGGTCATGGCTGACCCGGGCCCTGGCCGGCCTGGGCGGCGTGCCGAGCGCCGCGATCGGCGCCGGCATGGCCTTCGAACCGGGGCGGGGCCGCGGCGCGGTCCCGGTCCGCAGCGCGCTGACCGGGACGGTGATCGCGGTCGCCGCCGTGGTAGCCGCGCTGGTCTTCGGCACCAGCCTGGTCCGGCTGGTCGACACGCCGAGGCTCTATGGCCAGGACTGGACGCTCGGGCTCAGCCTCGGATTCGGTTCGGTCCCCGCCTCGGGACCGTCAGGAGTGGGCACGGTCCTGTCCCGGGTGCCCGGCGTGGCCGCCTATTCGGGCGGCAACTTTGGCCAGATCAGCGTCGACGGCCAGCAGGTGGCCGCGATCGGGGTCCGGCCGCTGCACGGCGCCGAAGTGTTCCCCACCCTGCTCGACGGGCGGCCCCCCGCCGCCGCGGACGAGATCGCGCTCGGAGCCCGGACCCTGAGGCGGCTCGGCCAGCACGTCGGGGACGTGGTCTCGGTGCAGGTCACGCCCCGCGCCCGGCCGGTTGTCATGCACGTCGTCGGAGAAGCGATCTTCCCCTCGTTCGGCGTCGGCACCTACACGCCCACGGGCCTGGGGGACGGCGCGGCCGTCTTCGCGCCGCTGCTCCCGCCCAGCTCCATCGCCTGCCCGAGGCACGCCGCCTGTTACGGCTTCTTCCTCGTCCGCTTCCGGCCGGGGACACCCGGGACGGTGATATCGGCGTTCAGCCGCCGGTTCGTGTCCGCGCTGACCGCGGGAGGCTGCCCGGCCGGGACGTGCCAGGCGCTTACCGCGGCCGCCCCGGCCGCGATCAGCAACTACTCCAGGGTCCGGGCCACGCCGCTGGTGCTCGGCGGGCTGCTCGCGCTGCTCGCGGTGGCCCTGCTCGCCCAGGTACTGGTCACCACCACCCGGCGCCGCCGCAAGGATCTCGCCGTGGTCAAGACGCTGGGATTCCTCCGGCGGCAAGTGTCGGCGGCCGTAGCGTGGCAGGCGACCGCGCTCGCCGCGGTGGCGCTGCTGATCGGCCTGCCCCTGGGCGTGGCCGGCGGGCGCTGGGCCTGGGCCCTGTTCGCCGGGTCGGTCGGCGTGGGCCCGGCCGCCGCCGTCCCGCTGGGCGCGATCGCGCTCATGATCCCGGTCACGCTGCTGCTCGCCAACGCCATCGCGGCGGGCCCGGGGTGGTCGGCCGCCCGGATCAAGCCCGCCGTCGCGCTGCGCCGCGAGTAGTGTGCGCTCAGCAGGCGCCCACGGCGTTCACGACGGAAGTACCAGCCAGGGAGAGGCCATGCCCGGCACCTCGTTCAGCCTGGACCCCGGCGGCGAGCGGCAGCTCGCGGCCAGCTTGTTCAACCACGTGTGGGACTTGCTGGAAAAGCAGGACCGCAGCGCCAGCGAAGACGACGAGATGATGCACGCGGCGCACCCGAGCCGGTATCACTGGGGCGTCGTGGGCGAGCCGGTGCACTGGGCGCGCGGGGAGTGGCAGTGCTCGCGGGTGTACGCGATCCTGGACCACGATCTCGCCGGCCTGTCGCACGGCCCGGGCTGAGCGGCCTGGAGTACCTGCCGCCGAGGGGCCCTCGCCACTACGGCGAGGTCCCCTCGGCGCCGTCCGAGGCCGGGCTGGCTAGCTGTTGCCGCCGAGCGACACCTGAATGGCTCGTTCCTCGGCGCCGCGCACGACGGTGAGCTCCACCGTGCCCTCGCCCGCCGCCTGGAGCGCGTCGAACAGGTCGTCGATGGTACGGACCGGCTGGCCGCCGGCCGCGACGATCAGGTCGCCCTGGGCCAGGCCGGCCTGGGCCGCCGGGCTGTCCTCGGTCACCTCGCGGATGAGCAGGCCCTCGCGCTCGGGCAGGCCGACCGCCCGCCGCAGCCGCCTGGCCACGTGCCCGGGGGCAATGGCGACGCCGAGCCGCGGCGGCGTGGAAAACTCCCCGCGGCCGAGCGCGTCGACCCGGCCCCGCAACGCTTCGTCAGCGGGTATAGCCAGGTAGAAGCCCTCGCCGAGACGGTTGGTGTTGATCCCGACCAACCGCCCGTCGGCCGTCACGACCGGGCCGCCCGAGGAGCCGGGCAGCAGCGGCGCGGTGTGCTCGACGCTGCCGGTGATGCGGCGTCCCCGGGGCCCGCGGAAGGACCGGTCGACGCCGGAGGCAAACCCGAACGTCACTCGCAGCCCGCGCCCGCCGGGGTTGGCCAGCGCGAACACGGGCGTCCCGATGCTGGCGGCCGCGCCGTCGGCCCACGGCAGCGCGGCAGCCCCGCCGGTGTCGACTTCAATGACCGCGAGGTCGCCGTCGATGTCGCGCCCGGCCACGCGCCCCTGCGCGGTGCGCCCGTCGGCGAAGGTGACCGTCACCTCGTCGCCGCGCACGTTGTGCGCGTTGGTCAGCACACGTCCCTCGCCGAGCACGATGCCGGAGCCTGCGCCCCATCGCTGCCCGATGCCCACGACCGAGGAGCCGGCGCTTTCCGCCAGCCCCGCGATCCCTGCCTGAATCTCGTCCAGAATTGCCATCCGTGCACACCTTTCAGTGAGTAGTAACTTGCAATCTACTACTAACTACGGGGGTGTCAACGCGGCTATGCTCGCTGGCATGACCGGACCCGAAGACGCCCCGTCGCCGCTCGCCGAAGCGCTGGCCCGGGTCGGCGACCGGTGGACGCTGCTGATCGTCGAGGCGCTGCTGCCCGGGCCGCGCCGGTTCAACGACCTCCTCGGCCAGATCCCGGGCCTCGCGGCCAACATCCTGTCCGAGCGTCTCAAGCGGCTCGAAAGGGAAGCGCTGCTGGTCGCGCGGCCGTACTCCGAGCGGCCACCCCGGGCCGCCTACGAGCTGACCGCCGAGGGCCGGGAACTCGCCGGCGCGCTGCGCCTGCTGGCGCACTGGGGGGCCAGGCACGCCGACCCGGCCGAAACCCCTCGCCACCCCGAGTGCGGCACCCCGATCCAGGTCCGCTGGTACTGCCCGACCTGCGACCGCCTGGTCGACAACGAGTCACCGCACCCCGAGCTGCACTACGTGTAGCCGTCAGCGGGCCACGAAGGCGGTCGCCTCGATCTCGACGAGCTGCTCCGGATAGCCGAGGACCGTGACGCCGAGCAGCGTGCTCGGGGGATCGTGATCCCCGAAGGCGCCGGCGACCTCATTCCAGGCCACGACCAGGTCCTCCCGGCGGGCACTGGAGACGTAGACCGTCGTCTTGAGCACATCACTCACCGTGGCGCCGCACTCCTCCAGCGCCACCCGCAGGTTGTCCAGCGCCTGGCGCATCTGCGCGGCGATATCGCCCGGCGCGACCACCCGCCCCTGACGGTCGAGAGGGCACGCGCCGGCGGTGAAGACCAGGCCGGTCCCGGCGGCGGTGGCGGCGTACGCGTACGGCGCTCCCGGAAAGAGCCGGGTACTGCGGACAAGTTCTGCTGGCATGCCAGGAAGTCTGTCAGCATGCGAGGCACGGGACGCGGCGGCGGTGACGGCCGAGCCTGTTGCCGCGGCCGGCCCGGAGTGGGAGCCTGATCATGACGGCCGGGGTCAGGCCGAGAACAGGTGCGGGAGGAACCATGACCGAAGCAGCAGGCGCGGAGTTCTGGCGGGACCTCAAGCCGATCGCGCAGGTGTTCCGCCCCGGTGCGGTGCCTGAGGCCTACGTCTCGGACGCGGCCACCGACGACGAGCGCTTCTACGCTCCGTTGTCGGAGACCGTGGGAACCCGGCCGTTGTGGATCTCGCCGAGCCAGAACCGGTGGTGCGACGTGCTGATGTGCCGGGGCGCCGGCCTGGTGAACCGCCACTACCACCCGCAGCAGGTGTTCGCGTACACGATCTCCGGCAAGTGGGGCTACCTCGAGCACGACTGGGTGGCGACCGCCGGGGACTGGATCTACGAGGCGCCGGGCGAGTCCCACACGCTCGTGGCCTACGAGTCCCCGGAACCGATGAAGGTGACGTTCAACGTCACAGGGCCGCTGCTCTGGCTGGACGAGAAGGGCGAGGTCACCGGCCACTTCGACGTATTCGACTACATAGCGTTGTGCAGGAACCACTACGAGAAGAACGGGATCGGCGCCGACTACGTCGACAAGCTGTTCCGCTGACCGGTCGCCGTACCCACGCAGGGGCCGACCCGCGCCGGGCCAGCGCGGCACCGTTACCCGGCTTCCTCGGTGCGCTCGGGGAGCAGCAGCGCGCCGATCAAGAAGCACACCGCGCCCACCAGCGTGCCCAGGTTCGCCCGGTCAGCGTTGCGTAGCTGGCCGGTCACCGGGCTGATGTAGCCGGCCACGGCGGAAACGCCGAAGGCGACCGACCCGATCGGCCGTGAGGGTCTCGCGGCGGCCGGCGACGGGCAGGCGGGCCTGGTGCCGGCGGATACGGCGCCGGACGAGCACGATGCACAGGACCGCGACCGCCACCCCCCCGATGAGCATGGCCAGGCTCGCCGGGTCGTGATGGCCGGCAGAGACCTTGCCCACGCCGTAGGCGCCCGCACCGACCGACACCACGAACACGGTGCCCGCGGCCGCGGCAAAGACGGCCACGTAGGCCCAGATGCCGGGGGCACTGGACGAGCCGGTGGCAGCCAGAAGGTGCATGCGGCGCCTCGAAGATGCGGTGGACGGGTCTATCTAGATCGGCACGCTGAGGTGGTGCAATACCCAGGCGAGCGATCATAGGCGATCATGGCTGACCCGGTTGTCAATCGCTCGCCAGATGTTCATGACATCGCCGGCCAGCGTCACCCGCCGCCGTCGCCCTGCTCGCCAGCCAGTTCCCGCCAGGTCCGCCCGCTGCGCACGCTCTCCGGCCGCTCCGCGGTGATGTCCGACCCAGGCCGGGCCTGCCCGTCCCGGGTCTTCACCAGAACCCAGCGGCGCGGACCGGTGCGGGTCAGCGCGAAGCCGCCGGACAGCTTGCCGCCGTGCGCGGTGAACACCAGGTGACCGGGCTCGTCCCGCACGATGTCCGCGGGTCCCTCGTCCCAGATGATCACCGCGCCGCTGCCGCGCCGCTGCCCCTCGTGGACGCCCTCGAAGTCCCCGGCCTCCAGGGAGTGGTCGTCCACCGGCACCGCCAGCCGCCGCATCGCGGGGTCCAGCGAGGGGCCCTTCGGCACGGCCCACGAGCGCAGCACCCCGCCGACCTGGATCCTCAGGTCGTAGTGCAGCGTGGTCGCGTCGTGGACCTGCACGACGAAGCGCGATGCCGTCACCCTGCGACCGTACGTCCGGGTAGCCGCGGCCACGAATCCGGCGGCTGCGCCCCGGTCCCTGGTCGGCGTGGTACCGGCTGGCCGGGTTCATCTGATCAGGACGGCTGGATCAGGTCCCAGCGATGGCCGTAGAGGTCTTCGAAGACCGCGACCGTGCCTGGCCACACCCACTTTGGGCCACACCAGCTCCTGGCCACCTGCATGGCCGGCCACCGCGACGTTAGGCTCGACGGGTGCAATTCGCCATCTCCATTCCGCAGTACGTGGCCGACGGCACCTTCGATCCCGCTGGCATGCGCCGCTACCTGGCGCGCGCCGAGGAATTCGGCTTCGCCAGCGCCTGGACCCAGGAGCAGGTCCTGGGCACGATCCCGCACCTCGCCCCGGTCGAGACCCTGACCTACGCGGCGGCGTGCACCGAGCGGATGCGCCTGGGCTGCGCGGTGTTCATCACCTCGCTGCACAGCCCCGTGCACCTGGCCAAGAGCCTGAGCACGCTGGACCAGATCAGCCGGGGACGGCTGGAGGTGGGCATCGCCACCGGCGGTCCGCACCGGCCCTTCTCCGCGTTCGGGGTCGATCCGGAAACCTACGTGACCCGGTTCACCGAGGGCCTGCGGCTGATGCGGGCGCTCTGGACCGAGCCCAAGATCAAGTTCACCGGGCGCTTCTGGCAGCTCGACGGCGCCGCGATGGAGCCCAAGCCGTTCCAGAAGCCCGGGCCGCCGGTCTGGTTCGGCGGCAGCCACCCGGCGGCGCTGCGGCGTGCGGTCAGGCTCGGCGACGGGTTCTTCGGCGCGGGATCGCAGACCACCGTGCAGTTCGCCGAGCAGGTGCAGATCGTGCGCGGCGAACTTGCCCGCCATGGCCGGGACCCGGCCAGCTTCCCGATCGCCAAGCGCGTCTACATCGTGGTGGACGACGACCCCGGGCGCGGCCACGACCGGATGGCGGCCGCGCTCGACCGTCTCTACGGGTACTTCGGCCTCGGGGACATGACGCCGGTATCGGTGTTCGGGCCGCCGGAAGCCTGCGCGCGCGGGCTGCGGGACGTCGCAGCGGCGGGCGCCGGGCTGATCCTGGTCAATCCGCTCTTCGATGACGAAGAGCAGATGGAACGCCTGGCCGGCGAGGTGATCCCGCAGCTGTCGTGAGCCGCCCGGCGGGCTCCGCAAAGCGTGGCAAACCATCTTGACAGGCGGCCTACCCCGGCTAATGTGACACTTCGTGTTAAACATGCGCCCTGACAGTCTCGTGTTCACCGACACCACCGGGCGGACACTGACCGCGCGAGACCTCGCCGGAGTCACCGGCAAGGTCGAGTGGACGACCGTGGGCAGCGAGTCCGTGCCGGCGGAAGCCAGGCACCTGCATCAGAAGGCGCAGATAGCCGGGACGCGGGGCGACTCCGACCGCGCTCTCGAACTCCTCGAGCGCGCCCGCGCCCTCGCGCCCGGCTGGCCCTATCCGGTCTATGACGCCGCGCGCACCCGCCTGCTCCAGGGGGACGCCGCCGCGGCGGAGAAGCTCTACGCCGAGGTCGACCGCCTGGCCCCGCGCGGCTTCCTCGCCTGCCAGACCGCGCTCTACGGCTTGCGCCGGGAGCGGGCCGGGGAACTGCCCGCGGGCTTCTGCCGGACGTTCGCCACCCTCGAATGGCTCGATGACCTGCCGAGGAAGAAGGCCATCCTCCAGGGCATCGTGGAACAGTACCCCGGGTTCGCCCCCGCACGGAAGGAACTGGCGTCGCTGTTAGAGGACGCCGACGCCCGTTGGGAAGCGATCTCGAAAGGGCTCGACGCACGGCCTGACGGTGAGACAAGGGGCATGCTGCTGATCGACAAGGCCCTCATCCTGCTGGGGCGCGGCGAACGGCGAGAAGCGGTCCGCCTCCTTGGCGTGCTCGCCCTCAATCCCGTGTCCACGCTCGCCACGGAGATCGCGGCCAAGGCCACGCTGGCCCGGGTGCTCGACCAGTAGCAGCCCCGACACCCACTGAGCACGCCTCCTGCACGTCAGCGTCCGCACGTCCGTCGCGGTGGTTCTGCGGCGCTCCTCGCCTGAGAGCCGCGTCCTTACGACGGCTGGTCCCCGGCCGGGGCAGTGCTACCTTGCCCCACGGCGGTCGCGGTGTCAAACATACGTTCGATACCGGCGTGCCGCGCGTGCGGTGCCCTGGTCAGCGGCCGAGCCGGGCCCGGGCCAGGCCGGGAAGCGCGGCCGGCCCGGTCACCGGACGGAACCGGTCCGACGCGGCCTGCAGCGCCCGGTACTCGTCGTCGGTCAGCTCGATCTCGGCCGCGGCGGCGTTGCTCTCCATCTGCTCGACGCTGGACGCGCCCGGGATGGCGACGACGGCGGGGCTGTGGATGGCCCAGGCGAGCGCGACCTGCGCAGGGGTGGCCGAGTGGGCGCTCGCCACCTCGCGCAGCGCCGCGATCAGGTCCGTGGCGCGCTCCAGGTTGTCGGGCAGGAAGAGCGGGTTTGCGACCCTGACCCGGTTCGCGGGCCTGCTGTCCCGGTGGTACCGGCCCGACAGCAGTCCCTGGCCCAGCGGGCTGTAGGCGATCACGATGTGATCGTTCGATTCCGCGAACGGGATGAGGTCACGCTCGGGCGAGCGGTCGACCAGGCTGTAGCGGACCTGGTTGCTCAGCACCCGCCGGCCCAGTGCCGCCTCGGCGGCGCGCCACCGCTCCAGGGAGTAGTTGCTGACGCCGACCTCCCCGACCAGCCCGATGTGCTGCAGCGCGCGCATGCCGCGCATGATCGTGCCGTCCCGGAACAGCGGATTCGGCTGGTGTACCTGGTACAGGTCCAGCCGGGTGACTCCGAGCCGGTCCGCGCTGGCCACGGCGCGCTGCTCGACCACCGGGGGAACCGGCACGATCGGCAGGATCTTCGTCGCGAGGAACGCCGATTCCCGGCTGCCGCCCAGAGCCCGGCCGAGGATCCGCTCGCTGCGACCGAAGCCGTAGATCTCAGCGGTGTCGAACAGGGTGACGCCCAGTTCGAGTGCGCGGCGGACGATGGAGTCCGCCACCTGGCTGGCGTACGGCTCGCCGTACCCCCAGTCCCGGGACCCGAACTGCCAGGTGCCCAGGCCGATCTTGGAAATCCGCTGCACCGTGTCGTTGGCTAAATAGCGCATGGGTCCAGTGTCCGCCTCGCCGTGGTCAGGCTGTCCAGTGCATCGTGTACGGAGACCGGCGCCTGAGGTCATCGCGCACGTCTTTCCCCAGACGGCGGGTCTCGCGCCGGTTCAGCAGCGCCGCGGCCATGGTGCCGGTGAGCAGCGGCGCGAGGGACACGGTGCTGCGCCCGGCCCGAGCCAGGAGCCTGCGCTGCAGGCGCCTGCGCAGCGGCGAGCCCGCCACCAGGATCAGCCCGGCGGGCGCGAGGGCCACGCCGCTGCGGTGCGCCCAGGCCGCGACGTAGGCCAGCATGCGCTCGGGCGTCGAGCCGGGCGCGCGCATCCCGTAGACCTCGTGCAACTCGGCCACCAGCTTGATCTCGATGCCGACCACCGCCATGGTCTCGACCAGGATCTCCACCGGGGCGGTGGGCAGGGGCAGCACCATGGCCGCGCCGGCCGCCGCGCCCACCACGGCCGCGGAGCGAGCCGCACCGTGGATCAGCTCGTCGGCGAGTTCCTCGGGACCCAGCCCCGGAAACTGGGCGCGAAGCCGCTGCTGGTCCCGCACGGGCAGGCGAGGGGCCATGGCCAGCACCTCGGCCGTCAGCCACCGGCTGCTGGAGCGCGCTCCCTGCCAGCCGGCCCGTCCGCTGCGGCGCGCGAGCCGGGAGATCTGCGCGCTGAACCTGCGGCGCCGCGACAGCGGCGCTTCCTCGCTGACCTCCCCGACCAGCTCGGCAACTTCCCTCGGCAGTTCCTGCCGGGCCAGTTCTGCCCGGCTGCCTGCGCTCTGGCCGTTCTCGTTCATGCGCTCAGGGCCTACCCTCATGTGGCGGTCGTACGCGGCTCCGGGCCCTCGCCCTGTCTCCACGAGTACTGTCGCAGTATGACCCAGACGCTGCCGCTGTTCCCGTTGGGCACGGTCCTCTACCCTGGCCTGCTGCTGCCGCTGCACATCTTCGAAGATCGGTACCGGCAACTGGTCCGTGACCTGCTGGAGCGCTCAGAGCCCCGGCGCTTTGGCGTGATCGCGATCCGCGAGGGCCGCGACACCGGCGTGGATGGCGTCTCGGCCCTGCACAAGGTCGGCTGCACCGCGACAGTGCGCCGGGTCTTGAAGCGCGACGACGGCCGGTTCGACCTGGTCACTATCGGCGCGGAACGGTTCCGGCTCGCAGCGCTCGACCATTCGCGGCCGTACCTGCAGGGTGAGGTCGAGTTCCTGCCCGAGGAAACGGGCGACGAGGCTGCCGCCGCGCTCGCGGTCGAGGCGGTGCAGCGCGTGTTCCGCACCTACATCGACGCGCTCACCGCGCGGGGGGTGACTCAGGTCAGCATCCCGGAGCTGCCGGCCGAGCCCATCGCGCTCTCCTATCTCGTGGCCGCTTCGGTCATCGCCGACCTGCCGGACCGCCAGGCCCTGCTGGCCGAGCCGGACGCGGTGCGCCGCCTGACCGCCGAACGCGCGCTGCTGTCCCGGGAGACGGCGATGCTGCGCACGCTCACGTCCACCCCCGCCCCGGACCTCAGCAACACGCCCTACAGCCCCAACTAGACCTCAGGTCCCTGACGTATCGGACTTCCGCGAGACCCTCGCCGCGGGCACGGGTCAGTTGTTCCTTGAGAAGATCCGCAGGAAGAACAGGAACACGTTCAGCGCATCGAGGAAGATCGACGCGGCGATCAGCGGCGCCGAGGCCATGTCCTTGGTGCGCCGGAGCCGCTGGAAGTCGAACATGGTCAGGCCCGCGAAGATCACCAGGCCGAGGATCGAGTAGATCAGGTCTCCGTGCGGAATGTTCACGAAGATCAGCACGATGCCGAACACGATGAGCGCGATCAGGGCGAAGAAAAACAGGCGGTAGAACGCCGACAGGTCCCGCCGCGTGGCGTACCCGGCAGCCCCGAAGCCGGCGATGAACAGCGCGGTGGCTCCCCCGGCCTGCCAGACGGCCTGCGGGTTCATCGCCCCGTAGTAGGCGAGCGTGGGGGCCAGCGCCAGGCCGAGCAGGGCGCCGACCAGGAACAGCAGGCCGACGGTCAGGCCCGGGGACCGCCGCACCGTGAAGTTCATGCTGATCAGGGCGATGAAGGCAATGATCCAGAACAGGATGGCCAATCCGCCCGTCATGTTGCGGCCCAGGTAGGCGAAGAGGGCAAAGAAGCCGGTCGTCACCGCGACCAATCCCATGGTCTGCCCGAACAGGGTGCGGGTTTGATCACGCGTTGCCGCGGTGACCCCGGGACCGTAGTCCACGTATTCGCTCATGACATCCTCACGTTTCCCGTGCGCCTAGTCGGGTGAGCTTAATTTCAGCACAACGACCAGAGCTCCCTCGCATAGCGGGCAGATATTGCCGTAGAGCGAGAGGCGATGGCTACCTGATGGCGCAGGTGACCGGGGCCGGGAATCAGCGCGCGGGCTTCGAGGCGAGTTCGGCCAGGACGGCCTCGGTGTCACGGCCGAGGGCGGGGACCGGCCCGAGCGCCGGGCCGAAGCCGCTGTGCCGGACCGGCGGAGGGAGCACGTCTACCTGCCGGTCTCCCGCGGTGATGGCCGTCCACCGCGACGCGAGCTGCGGATGCGCCGCCACCTCGGGAACGCTCTTCGCCGAGCCGTAGGGCAGGCCGGCCCGCTCGAGCCGTTCCAGCAGCTCGCCGGTGGACAGCCGCGCCACCGCGGCCGCCAGCCGCCGCTCTACCTCGTCGCGCTGGTCGATCCGGCGCTGGTTCCCGGCGAACCGGCCGTCGAGCATGTCCGGCAGGTCCAGGACATCGCCGCACAGCCGGGCCCACTCGGCCTCGTTCTGGACGGCGAGCATCACCTCGTCGCCGTCGGCGGTCAGGTAGCCGCCGTACGGGACGATGCTCGCGTGCCGGGCGCCGGTGCGGGCCGGCGTGCGGCCGGTGAGCTTGACCATCTGCAGCGGGGAGGACATCCACTCGGCGAGGGCGCCGAACAGCGACACCGCGACGGTGCCGCCGCGGCCGGTGCGCTCGCGCTGCAGGAGGGCGGACAGGATGCCGCTGTAGGCGTACATGCCGCCCGCGATGTCGGCGACGCTGATGCCCGCCTTCGCCGGGGCCTCCGCCGACCCGGTGACCGCCAGCACGCCCGCCTCGGCCTGCACCAGCAGGTCGTAGGCCTTGCGCTCGGCGTAGGGACCGTCCTCGCCGTATCCGGACAGCTGGCACGCGACCAGCCGCGGGTGACGGGCGGCGAGGCGGCCGGGTTCCAGGCCGAGCCGCCGGACCGCCGAAGGGGCGAGGTTGCAGACGAAGACGTCGGCGCGGGCGATGAGCGCGGCGAGCACCTGCCGACCCGGATCGGTCTTCAGGTCCAGCACGACCGACTCCTTCGACCGGTTCAGCCAGACGAACCAGCTGGAGAATCCGTCCCCGGCGGCGCTGTCGTAATCGCGGGCGAAGTCGCCGCGGCCGGGACGTTCGATCTTGATCACCCGCGCGCCGAGATCGGCGAGATGCCGCGTGGCCAACGGCGCGGCGACGGCCTGCTCCAAGGCCACCACGAGTACCCCGTCCAGCGGCCGGCCGTCAGGAACGATCTCCACTGCACACTCCAGGATGCCATCGGGACGTCACGGATTCGACCGGCCAAATCGGCCCGGATCTCAGTAAGCCTAGCGGCGGATATCGCTGTCAAGCCTTGACGGAACGCACCGGCGGTCCGCACTATGGCCGTCTAAAGTGAACCTTTTCATCTGTCGGTCTCAGTTTCAGAGTGCGTAAACAGTCGCGGGGAGGACAAGGAGCCGGGGTTGACCGCCAGAGCCGTTTCTCCTCCGCTGCGCGCCGTGCCGGAAGGGTCGTCCGCGGGCAGCGCGTACCGCCAGGTGGCCTCCGGTCTGCGTCGGGCGATCGCCGCCGGGCAGTACCCGGCGGGCCAGCGGTTGCCCACCGAGGCTGAGCTGGTCACCGCCACGGGGCTGAGCCGCCAGACCGTGCGCCGGGCGTTCCAGGAGCTGGTCACCGACGGCGCCATCTACCGGGTACGCGGCCGCGGGACGTTCGCGGTGCCCGGCGACGGGAAGTACCTGCGGTCGTTCGGCAGTGTCGACGACCTGATGGCGTTGTCGCTGGATACCGAGATGCAAGTGGTCGAGCCGCTGCACGTGCTGGCCAGCCTCGAGGCGGCCGGCCAGCTCCAGGTCGACGACGACATGGTGATGGCGATGTCGTTCGTGCGGCTGCACGACGGCGCGCCGTTCTGCTACACCCGCGTCCACGTCCCAATGGAACTGGGCCGCAGGCTCCGGGACCTCCCCGAACTGGCCGGGCTGGCCGAGCCCGGGGCCCGCGGCCGGGTTACGGTGATCGGCCTGATCGAGCGGGTCAGCGACCACCCGATCCACGGCGCGTTGCAGAACGCGACCGCCGAGGCGGCCAGCGCCGAGCTGGCCCGGCGGCTGGGCTGCGCGGCGGGCCTGCCGGTGCTGCGCATCGACCGGCTGTACCGCGACCGCGAGCTGCGGCCGCTGGAACTCGCCGTCAACCATTTCAACCCCGATCGCTACTCCTACCGGCTCCAGCTGCGTCGCGTGGACCCGGCCGACCCGGGAGCGGGCCCGCGGTGACCGGGGACCTGCTGCGGCGCCCGGCCCGCTCCCCCGGCCAGCCGCCCGGTGCGGCCCGCTCCCCGGCCAGCCGCCCGGTGCGGCCCGCTCCCCCGATCCGGCACCGCCTGGCGCGCCTGTTGCCTCGCGGCGCGCCGCGGCCGCGCTGGCCGACGCGCTGGCCGCGGCCGGAACCCGGCTGCTGTTCGGCCTGCCCGGCGGCGGGCCGAACCTGGACGTCGTGGGCGCCGCCGCCGACGCGGGCCTGCGCTTCGTCCTCGCCCACAGCGAGACCGCCGCCGCGATCATGGCCGCCACCTGCGCCGACCTCACCGGGTCACCGGGCGCCCTGGTGGTCACCCGCGGACCCGGGCTGGCCAGCGCGGTCAACGGCATCGCCCACGCCGCGCTGGACCGGCTGCCGCTGGTGGTGATCGCGGATACCGTCCCGGCGGGGGACCGAGCCCGGATCAGCCACCAGCGCCTGGACCAGGACACGCTCGGCCAGGCCGTGGCCAAGACCACGCTCACGCTCGGCGGCGACGAGGCCGACCGGACCGCCGACCTCGCCGTCCGGCTGGCGGTTGCCCGGCCCGCCGGGCCGGTCGTGGTCAACGTCGACCCGGACACGGCCGCCGCGAGCAGAGCGCTGGAGATAGGCGCACGGGCGGCCGCCAGCGGGGCGGATCCGCGCGATGACCTCACGCCGCTCGCCGACGCGTGGCGGGCGGCCCGGCGGCCCGCCGTGCTCCTGGGCCTGGGGGCTCTCGGTCACGCGGGCGCGGTGCGCGCCGTGCTGGCGGGTCGCGGCATCCCGGCCCTGCACACCTACCGGGCCCGGGGCATCGTGCCCGACTCCGGGGCTGAGGCGGCCGGGCTGTTCACCGGCGGCACGATGGAGTCACCGCTGCTGGCCGCCGCCGACCTCATCGTGGGCCTCGGCGTCGACCCGGTCGAGCTGATCCCCGCGGCCTGGGGCTACGCCGCGCGCGCGCTCCTGGTCACCGAGTACCCGGCCGGATCCGCCGGGTACTTCACCGGCGGCACCGAACTGGTCGCCCCGCTGCCCGCTGCCCTGGACGTGCTGGCCAACGGCCGGGGCGGGCACCGGTGGCCTGCGGCGGCAGGCCGGACCGCGAAGCAGGACGTGACCGCCCGGCTGCGCCAGGCCGCCGTCCCCGCGCCGGGATCGCTGACGCCGCAGGACGTCGCCACCACGGCGCGGGCACAGGCCCCGCCCGAGGCGATCGTCACCGTGGATTCCGGTGCCCACATGCTCGCGGTGATGCCGTTGTGGCCGGTGGACGAGCCGCGCCGGCTGCTCATCTCCAGCGGCCTGGCCACCATGGGCTTCGCGCTGCCGGCCGCGATCGCCGCGGCGTTGTGCGCGCCGGGCGTTCCGGTCATCGCGTTCACCGGGGACGGGGGCCTCGGGATGACGCTGATGGAAGTGGAGACCGCGGTCCGGCACCGGCTGCGGGTCATCGTGATCGTGTTCAACGACGCCGCGCTGAGCCTGATCAAGATCAAGCAAAGCGCAACGGGCCAGGGCGGGGCCGAGGCGGTCGGCTACGCCCGGACCTCGTTCGCCGCGGCCGCCGTGGCGATGGGCGCGACGGCCGCCTCCGTAACCAGCCCAGGGGAACTAGCGACCGCGCTGGCCGCGGCGCTGGCCCGCGACGGGCCCACGCTCATCGACGCGCGGGTCGGCCCGGCGGGATACCCGGCCCTGCTCGACCTGACCCGCGGCGACGGCGGCCGGCGCGCCGGACCAGAGTGGGACGCTGCCGTCCGTTATGGATCAGGAAAATGAATGACATGGCCGCACCTGAGATCTCCGACCTGAACCCGGACGAGCGCGACATCGTCTCGGTCGTCCACGACTGGGTCGAGGGGAGCGTGCGCCCGGTCGCGCGCGACCTCGAGCACGCCAACGCCTACCCGGGCGAGCTCATCGACGCGATGAAGCGGCTCGGCGTGTTCGGGCTGGCCGTGCCCCAGGCCTACGGCGGCTCCGGGGTCTCCACCCCCTGCTTCGCGCTGGTCACCGAGGAACTGGCCCGGGGCTGGATGAGCCTGGCCGGGGCCATGGGCGGGCACAGCGTGGTCGCGCGCCTGATCGCGATGTTCGGCACCGACGCTCAGAAGGACGGCTGGCTGCCGCGGCTGGCCAGCGGCGAGGCTCGCGCGGCCATGGCGCTGACCGAGCCCGCCGGCGGCTCGGACCTGCAGGCCATCCGCACCCGGGCGGCCGCGAACGGCGCGGGCTACCGGCTCGACGGCGTGAAGACCTGGATCACCAACGCGCGCACGGCCGACGTCATCGCCGTGCTGTGCAAGACCGACCCCGACGCGGTCCCGGCCAGCCGCGGGATCAGCATCCTGCTCGCCGAGAAGGGCCCGGGCTTCACGGTCTCCCGCGACCTGCCCAAGCTAGGCTACAAGGGCCTGGAGAGCTGCGAGATCGTCTTCGACGGGTACGAGTGCGCAGCCGGGGCGCTGCTCGGCGCGCAGGAGGGCCAGGGGTTCCGGCAGATGATGGGCGGGCTCGAGCTCGGCCGGGTCCAGGTGGCCGCGCGGGCCGTCGGCGTGGCGCGGGCGGCGTTCGAGGACTCGATGCGGTACGCGCAGCAGCGGGAGACGTTCGGACAGCCGATCTGGCGGCACCAGGCCGTGGGCCACCGCCTGGCCGACATGGCCACCCGCGTCGACGCCGCGCGGCTGCTGACCCTGCGCGCCGCGGCCGCGCTGGACGCGGGCCGGCGCAGCGACCTGGAGGCTGGGATGGCGAAGCTGTTCGCGTC
Source organism: uncultured Actinomycetota bacterium (assembly GCA_963834695.1). Taxonomy (GTDB): domain Bacteria; phylum Actinomycetota; class Actinomycetes; order Streptosporangiales; family Streptosporangiaceae; genus JASHPR01. The sequence goes on along the minus strand of CAWIDQ010000045.1, from coordinate 10,114 downwards.
CGAGGCCTGCCTGCAGGTCACGTCCGACGCAATCAAGGTGCACGGCGGCTACGGCTTCTCCGCCGAATTCGACGTGGAGCGCTACTACCGCGACGCGCCGCTGATGGTGGTCGGCGAAGGCACCAACGACATTCAGCGCAACGTCATCATCCGACAGCTCATCGACCGGTACAGCGAACAGGAGCGTGCGCAGTGACCATAACGGTAGCGAAGTTCAAGGATGTGGCCGACGGGACCCAGCCTGGGCAGTTCACGATCGGGGACCGGGAAAGCGTGGCCAGCCTGGCCGATCTCGATCCCAGCTACAAGCGGCTGCTGGACGACCCGGTCACCGCGGTCATCGCGGTGCTGGGGGCGGACGCTCTGCCGAACCTCACCCCGGTCTGGTTCGACTACGAGGGCGACACGGTGCTGCTCAACCTGGCCACGCACCGCAAGAAGGCGCCCTGGCTCCGCAAGACGCCGTACGCCACGTTCCTGCTGATGAACCCGGAGAACGCGTACCACTGGGTCAGCATCAAGACCAAGGTGGCCCGGGAGATCTCCGAGGACGACCCGGTCGAGGGCCCGCGCGTCACCGCGCAGCTGGACCGGATCTGGGTGAAGTACACCGGCAACGAGCCGCCCTACGCGCTGCGCGATCCGTCGTTTGACGAGCGCCGGGTGCTGTTCGAACTCGACGTCGTGAAGGTCGCGACATTCGGCCGCCCGTAGACCTCGACGGCCGCGCGCCCGCCGGGCCCGGGATGCCCGGCGTCATCGTCATGGGAGGCTCGCTCGGCGGCCTGACCGCGGCGCTGGTGCTCCGCGACGCGGGCTGTGACGTCCGCGTGTTCGAGCGGTCCTCGTCGGCCTTGCAGGCGCGCGGCGCCGGCATCGCCGCGCTCGACGCCACGCTGCGTTACCTGGTCGAACGCGGCGGCTACCGGCCTGAGGACGTCTGCTCGTCGACCGGCTGGATCCGCTTCCTGCGTTCGGACGGGAGCATCCAGTACGAGCAGCGGCACCGCTACCGGTTCTCGTCGTGGAACACCATCTACCGGGCGCTGCTCCCGCTGCTGTACGCCGGGCGCTACCTGCTCGGCCACGAGGTGGTGGCCTTCGAGCAGGACGGGGGCGGCGTCAGCGTCGCCCTGGCCGACGGGTCGCAGGCCCGCAGCGACCTGCTGGTCTGCGCCGACGGGGTCAGCTCGGTCGCCCGGGCGCGACTGCTCCCGGACGTGGCGCCGTCGTACGCGGGCTACGTCGCCTGGCGCGGCACGCTCCCGGAGCGGAGCCTCTCGCCGGCCACCCGCAAGGCCTTCGACGACGCGATCATCTACCAGGTCCTGGCCGACAGTCACATCCTGGTCTACCCGATCCCCGCGCTGGACGGGTCGCTGGCCGAGGGCGACCGGCTGATCAACATGGTCTGGTACGTGAACGTCGCCGCCTGCCCGGACCTCGACCGGCTCATGACCGGCCGGGACGGGATCCGCCGCTCCGTGTCGCTGCCCCCCGGCGCCGCGACCGACCAGGCGGTGGCGGCCATGCGGCGGGCGGCGGCGGAGGTGTTCGCCGTGCCGATCACCGAGGTCGTGACCAGTGTGGCCGAGCCCTTCGTCCAGGTGATCTACGACATCGAGGTCCCGCGGATGGCGTCCGGCCGGGTCTGCCTCATCGGCGACGCGGCCTTCGCCCTGCGGCCGCATGCGGCGAGCCGGCACGGCCAAGGCCGCGGACGACGGCTGGGCTCTCGCCGAGGAACTGACGGTCGCGGGCGGGAACGTCCCCGCCGCGCTGGTCGCCTGGGAACGGCGCCAGCTGGAGGTCGGCCGACGGGTGCTGGCCCGCACCCGCGAGATCGGCGACAGCTCCCAGTTCTCTGGCACCTTCCGCCCCGGCGACCCACGGCTCATCTTCGGGCTGCACGAGCCGGGCCGCTGACCGTTATGGATAGTCCGGTATCCGGTTGCATCCCGAGGAGATGACATGGCCGCCACCATCATCAGCGAAGGCACCTTCGACCCGGCCGACACCAGCTACTCCGAGCCCACCCCGGACGAGGCTGCGATCCACGACCTGGAGAACGCCGGCGAGCGGCCGATCCGGTTCGTGACCGTCGAGCTGCTGGAATGACGGCGTCCGCGCGTTACGGATGACCTCCAACCGCCGGCGGGCCATTGCTGGCCTGCGGCTGGAGGACCTCGGCCATGGTTTCCAGCGCGCGGAGGTGGTCGTCGACGGTGCGCAGCCCGGCGCCCATGGTGTTCACCGACAGGTGAGTGGCGCCGGCCTCGCGCCAGGTCGCGGCGTGCTCCGCCAGCTTGCCGGGGTCGTCCCGCCAGCTGACCCGGCCCTCCAGGCCGAGGCCGGCCGGGTCCCGGCCCGCCTCCGCGGCCGCCTGCTCGACCACGCTGCGCGCCTGGTCGAGCTTCGGCCCCGGGGGGACCTGCGGGAACCAGCCGTCGGCCAGCCGCCGATCCGCCGGTAGGCGGGGTCCGACTGCCCGCCGAACCACACCGGTATCGGCCGCTGTACCGGCAGCGGCGCCAGCCCCGCGCCGGTCACCTCGTCGAAGCGGCCGTGGAAGGTGACCGTCGGCTCGGTCCACAGCCGGCGCAGCAGGTCCACCTGCTCCTCGATCCGCCGGCCGCGGGTGGCGAAGTCCTGGCCGAGCGCCTCGTACTCGACCGCGTTCCAGCCGAGCCCGACGCCCAGCCGGAACCGCCCGCGGGTGAGCAGGTCCACCTCGGCGGCCTGCTTGGCCACCAGGGCGGTCTGCCGCTGCGGCAGGATGATAATGCCGGTGACCAGTTCCAGCGAGGTAATCCCGGCCAGGTAGCCGAACAAGACGAACGGCTCGTGGAACGTGGTCGTCACGTCGTACGGCCCCTGCCAGCCGCGGTGCACCGCCGGGTCCGCGCCCAGGACATGGTCGTAGGCGAGCACGTGGCGGTACCCGAGCTCCTCGACCCGCTGGGCGTAGGCGCGCACCGCGCCGACGTCGGCACCGATCTCGGTCTGCGGAAACACGACCCCGACGCGCATCCCTGGCCTCCCGCCTGGACGTAGCCACGGGAATCCTACCGGCAGCGACTTTTCACGCGCTCCGGTCGTTCGCCGGGACGATATGCCGGGGATTGTGGGCACCGAACGCGTGCAGAGCCGAAATGATCATGAGAGGGCGCGGTTGGGCAGGGTTCTGCTCTTAGCGATTTCTGCGGGTACCGGGGGAACAGGAGTGCGGGGTGCGGAACTTACGATGGGGTGATGCACAGGCCTGGCCGCGAACCTGCGAACCGGACGAACCGGATGGAGTGCCGATGCCGGTGACGGAGACCGACGGTGCGCCCCGTACGGCGATCATCACGGTGGACGACGACCCCGGGGTGTCCCGCGCGGTCGCCCGTGACCTGAGGCGCCGGTACGGCGAGCAGCACCGGATCGTGCGCGCCGAGTCCGGGGAGTCGGCGCTGGACGCGCTGCGCCAGATGAAGCTGCGCGGGGACATGGTGCCGGTGATCCTGGCCGACTACCGCATGCCGCAGATGAACGGGATCGAGTTCCTCGAGCAGGCGATGGACATCTACCCGGCCGCGAAGCGCGTGCTGCTGACCGCCTACGCCGACACCGACGCCGCGATCAACGCGATCAACGTCGTCGACCTGGACCACTACCTGCTCAAGCCCTGGGACCCGCCGGAAGAGAAGCTCTACCCCGTGGTGGACGAGCTGCTCGAGGCGTGGCTGACGTCGGACCACCGCGCGGTCCCCGAGACCAAGATCGTCGGCCACAAGTGGTCGGCGCGCTCGTCGGAGGTGCGCGAGTTCCTGGCCCGCAACCAGGTGCCCTACCGCTGGTACTCCTCGGACGAGCCGGAAGGGGAGCGGCTGCTGGGCGCGGCCGGCATCGAGACCACCGACGGCGACGGGCTCCGGCTCCCGCTCGTGATCACCCCGGACGGCGAGGCGCTGGTGGAGCCGACCGACGCCGAGCTGGCCAGCAAGGTGGGACTGGCCACCACGCCCTCCGAGGACTTCTACGACCTGATCGTCATCGGCGGCGGCCCGGCCGGGCTGGGCGCGGCGGTGTACGGCGCGTCCGAGGGATTGCGCACGGTGCTGGTCGAGCGCACCGCGACCGGGGGGCAGGCGGGCCAGAGCTCGCGGATCGAGAACTACCTCGGATTCCCGGACGGGGTGTCCGGGGCCCAGCTGACCGACCGGGCCCGGCGGCAGGCGGCCAAGTTCGGGGCTGAGGTGCTGACCACGCGCGACGTGGTCGGCCTGGAGATCAACGGGTCCGCGCGCGGCGTGCGCTTCGCGGACGGCACCGGAATCGACGCGCACACCGTCATCCTCGCGACCGGCGTCTCCTACCGCCGCCTCGCCGCGCCCGGCCTGGACGAGATGACCGGCCGCGGGGTGTACTACGGGTCCGCGCTCACCGAGGCCGCCGCGTGCTCGGGGCAGGACGTGTTCATCGTCGGCGGCGCGAACTCGGCCGGGCAGGCCGCCGTCTACCTCTCGCGCGGCGCCAAGTCGGTGACGATCCTGGTCCGCGGGTCGTCGCTGGAGGCGTCGATGTCGTACTACCTGATCCAGCAGATCAGGGACATCCCGAATATCTCGGTCCGCACTTGCACCGAGGTCATCGGGGCGCAGGGCTACGAGCACCTGGAGAGCCTGACGCTGCGCGACACCTCCACCGGCACGACCGAGACCGTCGACGCACAATGGCTGTTCCTGTTCATCGGCGCGGCCCCGCTCACCGACTGGCTGAAAGGCCTCGTGGAGTGCGACGAGCGCGGGTTCGTGGTGGCAGGCCCCGACCTGTCCGTCGAGGGAGAAAGGCCCCGGGGCTGGACGCTGGACCGGCTCCCGTACCACCTGGAGACCAGCGTTCCCGGCGTGTTCGTGGCCGGCGACGCCCGGTCCGAGTCGGCCAAGCGCGTCGCCTCGGCGGTGGGCGAGGGCGCCATGGCCGTCATGCTGGTTCACCGTTATTTGGAGAAACTATGACCGAGCAGGCCCGGCAGGAACCGGTGTGCTTCGCCCAGGGCGAGCAGATGACGTGCAGCCCCGAGGAACTGCGCACGCTGTTCCTGTTCGAGAAGCTGAACGAGGAGCAGCTGGCCTGGCTGTGCAGCCACGGGCACGTCGAGCTCATCGAGCCCGGGCTGCTTTACCGTGAAGGCGACCCCGCCACCTGCTTCTACGTGCTGCTGGACGGCACCACGATTCTGCTGCGGCGGGTCGGCGCGGACGATCTCGAGATCTCCAGGACGTCTAACCGCGGCACCTACTCCGGGGCCTTCAACGCGTACCTGGACGGGGTGGCTCAGGTCTATAACAACTCGGTCCGGGTGTCGGAACCGTCGCGCTTCTTCGTGCTGGACGCGAGGGACTTCGCGCAGCTGATGAAGGAATGGTTCCCGATGCCGGTGCACCTGCTCGAGGGGCTGTTCTTCGGGACCAGGACCACCCAGCAGGTCGTGGCCCAGCGGGAACGGCTGCTCGCGCTCGGCTCGCTGTCGGCGGGCCTCACGCACGAGCTCAACAACCCGGCGGCCGCGGCGGTGCGCGCCACGGCCGCGCTGCGCGAGCGGGTCGCCGGGATGCGCCACAAGCTGGGCATGATAGCGGGGGGCCGGTTCAGCGCGGAGGCCCTGCAGACGCTGATCCAGCTCCAGGAACGCGCCGTCGAACTGGTCTCGAAGGCGCCGTCGCTCGGCCCCATCGAGGCGTCCGACCGCGAGGACGCGATCACCGACTGGATGGACGACCGCGGCATCACGACCGGCTGGGATCTTGCCCCGATCTTCGTGCAGGCGGGCCTGGACACCGCCTGGCTCGATCACGTCGAGGCCACCGTGGACGAACAGACCCTGGACAGCGCGCTGCGGTGGCTCGGCTACACGGTCGAGACCGAGCTGCTGATGAACGAGATCGAGGACTCCACGACGCGGGTCTCCACCCTGGTCGGCGCGGCCAAGCAGTATTCACAGCTGGACCGCGCCCCGCACCAGGTCGTCGACGTGCACGAGCTGCTGGACAGCACGCTGCTGATGCTCGGCGGCAAGATCCCGCCCGGGATCACGATCGTCAAGGACTACGACCGGACCCTGCCCAAGATCCCCGCCTACGCGGCCGAGCTGAACCAGGTGTGGACCAACCTGATCGACAACGCGGTGTCGGCCATGGGCCAGACGGGCACGCTGACCGTGCGCACCATGCGCGAGCGCGACGAGTACCTGGTGGTCGAGTTCGGCGACACCGGTCCCGGGGTCCCCCCGGAAATCAAGGAGCGGATATTCGAGCCGTTCTTCACCACCAAGCCGGTGGGCGAGGGCACCGGGCTCGGGCTCGACATCTCCTGGCGCATCGTGGCGAACAAGCACCACGGGGCCATCCAGGTAGAGTCGGTCCCCGGCGACACCCGGTTCCGGGTATGGCTGCCGCTGACCTCCCCGGAACCCGACCGCGACCTGGACGTTCCCGGCGAGCCCGATCCCGGCGCCGCCCCGGAATCGCACGAGGAGGAAGCCGGATGACCACGGTGCCGGGAATCGACCCGTCCGTCCCGCCGAGCGGTACCGGCTGCGTGGAATGCGAGGAGGCCGGCGGCTGGTGGCTGCACCTGCGCCGGTGCGCCCAGTGCGGGCACATCGGCTGCTGTGACACCTCCCCCTCGCAGCACGCGACCGCGCACGCGAAGGCCACCGGGCACCCGTTCATCCGCAGCTTCGAGCCCGGTGAGAACTGGTTCTTCAGCTACGACACCCAGGAGACCTATAACGGTCCGGAGCTTGCCCCGCCGGAGCATCACCCACGCGATCAGCCGGTGCCAGGACCGGCCGGAAGGGTTCCCCGGGGCTGGGAGCGCCAGCTGCACTACTAGGCACGCCGGGGAATGGTCATGACGGGCCCGGCACGGACCGGGGAGACGGGGATGAGGCGCCCGGTCCGCATCGCCAACTGCTCCGGTTTCTACGGCGACCGGGCCTCGGCGGCGCGGGAGATGGCCGAGGGCGGCCCCATCGACGTGCTCACCGGCGACTACCTGGCCGAGCTCACCATGCTGATCCTGTGGAAGGCCCGGCAGAAGGACCCGGCCGCGGGCTACGCGCGGACGTTCCTGGGCCAGTTCGAGGAGGTCATCGGCACCTGCCTGGACCGCGGCATCACGATCGTGGTCAACGCGGGCGGGCTCAACCCGGCCGGGCTGGCGGCCCGGCTGCGCGAGATCGCCGGCGGCTCGGCCTGGCGCCGAAGATCGCCCATGTCGAGGGCGACGATCTGCTGGGCCGCCTCGGCGAGCTGGCCGAGGCCGGGCACGCGCTGGCGCACGCCGAGACCGGCGAGCCGCTGGCCAAGGCGGGAATCACGCCGGTGACCGCGAACGCCTACCTCGGGGGGTGGGGGATCGCGGCCGCGCTGCAGGCCGGGGCGGACGTCGTGGTCTGCCCGCGGGTCACCGACGCCTCGCTGGTCGTCGGCCCGGCCGCGGCCTGGCACGGCTGGGGTCCCGGCGACCTGGACGAGCTGGCCGGCGCGGTGGCGGCCGGGCACGTGATCGAGTGCGGCCCGCAGGCCACCGGCGGCAACTACTCGTTCCCCGAGGAGCTGCCCGACTGGCGCTATCCCGGGTTCCCGATCGCCGAGGTCGCCGCCGACGGCAGCAGCGTGATCACCAAGCACCCGGGCACCGGCGGGCTCGTGTCGCCGGGCACGGTCACCGCCCAGCTGCTGTACGAGCTGGCCGAGCCGGACTACGCGAACCCCGACGTGATCGCGTGCTTCGACACGATGCGGCTGGACGCCGACGGCCCGGACCGGGTGCGGATCAGCGGCACCCGCGGCGGCCCGCCACCCCAGGAGCTCAAGGTGGCGCTGAACTACCTGGGCGGCTACCGCAACACGATGACCATGGTCCTGACCGGCCTGGACATCGAGGCGAAGGCGGCCCGGGCGGAGACGATGCTGTTCGACCTGCTGGGCGGGCAGGGACGGTTCGCTGAGGTCGACGTGCGGCTGATCCGCTCCGACCGGCCCGACGCGCCGACCAACGAGCAGGCCACGGCGCAGTTGCGGATCACCGTCGCCGACCCGGATCCGGCCAAGGTCGGCCGGTCGTTCTCCAACGCCGCCGTCGAGCTGGCGCTGGCCTCCTACGCCGGTTTCTACACCACGACCCCGCCGGCGGCGGAGAGCGCGTACGGCGTCTACTGGCCGACGTTCGTGCCCGCCGCCGTGGTCGAGCACGTGGTCGTGCTGCCCGACGGGAGCCGCCGTACCATCCCGCCGGCCGGGGGGGCCGGCCCGCAGCCCGCGGAACCGTCCGTAGCAGCAGAACCGCCCGGGCCCGCGGAATGGCCCGCGCCCGGCGAACCGCCCGGGCCGGCGGGACCGGTCACGGCGTCGGCGGCGGGGCCGACCCGGCGCGCCCCGCTGGGGCTGGTCTGCGGCGCACGTTCCGGTGACAAGGGCGGGAACGCGAACGTCGGCCTGTGGGTGCAGGATCCCCGGGCCTACGCCTGGCTGCGCGGCTACCTCGATACGGCGAGGTTCCGGGAACTGCTGCCCGAAGCCGCCGGCCTCGAGGTGCGCCGGTACGAGCTGGCGAACCTGGGCGCGGTCAACTTCGTTGTGGTCGGGCTGCTCGGCCTGGGGGTCGCCGCATCCACCCGGCCCGACCCGCAGGCCAAGGGGCTCGGCGAGTACCTGCGGTCCCGGTACGTCGACGTCCCGGTCCCGCTGCTGCCCCCGGACCGGTGACCCGGTCCCGCCGCTGCCGTCGGGAGTGGTGACCCATGCCCGCCTGGCGCGGCTATGATCCTCAATCGACATGACTCACGGCGACGACCAGTACCTTGCCACGTCCGGCCGGGCAGCGCCCGGCCTGGCCGATCCGGCCCGGCTGGGCTGAGCGGTGGAGGCACTCGGCGTCGACGGCGCCTGGCTGTTCACTCCGCGTATTCACCGGGACAACCGGGGCAGTTTCCTGGAGTGGTTCAAGCACGCCGAGCTCGGCGCGGATCTCGGGCACCCCATGGAGATCGCCCAGGCCAACGGCTCGGTGTCCCGGCGCGGGGTCATCCGGGGCCTTCATTTCTCTGACGTACCGCCGGGCCAGGCCAAGTACGTGACGTGCGTCAGCGGCGCGATCATGGATGTGGTCGTCGACCTCCGGGTGGGCTCCCCCGGCTTCGGGCGCTGGGAAGCGGTGCGGCTCGACGACGAGAGCTGCCGCGCGCTGTACATCGCCGAGGGCCTCGGGCACGCGTTCGCGGCGCTGAGCGACCAGGCCACCGTGCTGTACCTGTGCTCCACTCCGTACGCGCCGGGCCGTGAGCACGGCGTGCACCCGCTCGACCCGGCCATCGGCATCGCCTGGCCGGACGACGTGCCGGCGATCCTGTCCGACAAGGACGCGGCCGCCCCTTCGCTGGCGGAAGCCCGGGCGGCCGGTCTGCTTCCCGAGTACGCCGGCTGCCAGGCCCACGCCGCGCTGCTGCGGGCCGGAGCCAGCGGCTAGTTCGGCTGCCCGTCTAGTCCTGCGCTACGGCAGGCAGCCCGGCCAGGGCGGAGCGGGCCTCGGCCACCACGGGTCGGGGCACGGTGATCGACAGCACGTGCCGCAACGCCCGGCCATACGCCACGTCGTAGGCCTCGGCGGCCGGCACCGCGGTGTCCGGCACCACGCCGGTGCCCTGCCAGTTGGTCCCGGTGACCGGGTTGACCGATCGCGCGAACGGCACCGAGACCGCCATGGTTTCCGAGATCGGCATCGTCCGGGTCGGGTGCGCCCCGCCGCCGGTCGTCTCGCCGATCACCTGCGCGCGGCCCTGCGCCTGCAGCGTATAGCAGAAGTCCTCGCCGCCAGAGAACGTCTCGTTGCTGGTCAGCAGGTAGACCGGCCGGTCCAGGTAACGGGAGCCCGGGACCCAGGCCAGGCTCCAGAACTGCCTGGTCTCCCCAGTATCGGCGCGGAAGATGTCGCCGAGGTGGGTGTCGGCGTCGGGGAACAGGTAGCTGCACCAAAAGGCCACGCCGAGCGGCGAGCCTCCGTGGTTCTGCCGCAGGTCGATGATCAGCGCGTACGTCCCCGAGACCAGTTCCATGGCCGCGGC
>CAWIDQ010000044.1:0-109456 GCA_963834695.1 uncultured Actinomycetota bacterium | reverse complement strand
CACGTACGCAATCTGCTGGAAACTGGGATGAAAGTCACAGCCTATAATCAGCATGCTCGGCTCCTTCTCCCGAGCTACATGGTCGTCTAGCAGCAACCAGTCTACTCAGCCGGAGGAGCCGACGCTGTCATGCAATCATTCATCGCAGTTTCATCGCGATGAGCGGGCGTCGTTCTTGCCTTCTGTCATTCCCGCAGAGCATCTGCCTCCTGCAGCTTTTTTCCCCACACAAACCGCCCCCCCGGCGATTCACCGGCCCTCGCTCAGTGCGCTCCCCATCCGTTGTGCCGCACTGCATTCGCCGCCGCCAGAGCGGCACCGAGCTTTTCGTGTTCAATCTCCCCCAGCCGCAGCACAATCTCTCGGTCCTCTTTGCGGCAACGCGAATGCTGACCGCGCAGCTGCAGCACTGGCCAAGGCTGAGAGCGGACAACCTGCACGAGTTCCGGATCCAGGCCAAGGAACTGCGGTACATGCTGCAACTGGCGCCCGGGATGGACGAGCACACGCTGCGAGCATTTGCGCGGGTGAAAGACGTGGCCGGAGAGTGGCACGACTGGTTGCAATTGCACGAATATGCGGGGAAGGTTCTCGACCGCAAAGAGGACCGAGAGATTGTGCGGCGGCTGGGGGAGATTGAACACGAAAAGCTGGGTGCCGCACTGGCGGCGGCGAATGCAGTGCGGCACAACGGATGGGGAGCGCACTGAGCGAGGGCCGGTGAATCGCCGGGGGGGCGGTTTGTGTGGGGAAAAAAGCTGCAGGAGGCAGATGCTCTGCGGGAATGACAGAAGGCAAGAACGACGCCCGCTCATCGCGATGAAACTGCGATGAATGATTGCATGACAGCGTCGGCTCCTTCGGCTGAGTAGACTGGTTGCTGCTAGACGACCATGTAGCTCGGGAGAAGGAGCCGAGCATGCTGATTATAGGCTGTGACTTTCATCCCAGTTTCCAGCAGATTGCGTACGTGGATCAGGAGACCGGGGAGTGCGGTGAGCGGCGGTTGAACCATCGCGAGGAAGCGGTGCGGTTTTACGGATCGTTAGCGGGCAGCAAAGTGGTTGTGGGTATGGAAGCGACGGGGAACGACCGTTGGTTTCGCAGGCTGTTGAGCGAGGCGGGCCATGCATTGCTGGTGGGAGACGCCAGCGCGATTCATGCCTCGGCGCCGCGCCAGCAGCGGACCGACAAGCGGGATGCGCGGCACATTCTCAGGCTGCTGGAGGAGAACCGGTTTCCCGCTGTCTGGCAGCCTTCAGCCGGCAACGAGGAGCAGCGTCAGTTGTTGTATCACCGTTGCCGTCTGGTGCGGATGCGGACACGGATCAAGAACCAGTTGGACTCGATGGCCAAGAGCGAGGGGCTGACGGGTTCGCGAAGCTGGTCGAGCAAGCGCCGTCAGCAGATCGAGGCATTGCCGTTGACGGGCTGGTATGCGAAGCGGCGGGCGGATCTGCTGCAGTTGCTGGATGGGCTGGAACTGCGCATCAAGCCGCTGGACGCTGCGGTGGAGGCCGCGGCCAGGCAAGATGACCAGGCGCGTCTCCTGATGACGCATCCGGGAGTGGGTCCGGTGGTGTCACTGGCGTACGTGCTGATTGTGGGGAACTGGGAACGATTTCCGCGGGGCAAGCAGGTGGGCAGCTACCTGGGGTTGATTCCCTCGGAGGCCTCCAGCGGCAAGCGGCAGCAGCAGATGGGCCACATCACCAAGCAAGGCAACACGCTGCTTCGCTGGCTGCTGGTAGAGGCGGCGACTACGGCCCAGCGGTTTGATCCCAGTTGGCATCGGCAGTATGTGCGGCTGTCGATGAGCAAGCATCACGGGGTGGCGAAGGTGGCCATCGCGCACAAGCTGGCGGTGAGGTTGTACTGGATGTTGCGCTCCGGGCAGGACTACGGACAGATGAAGGAGCGCGGTTCGCATGCGAGGCAGTCCGAGTGCCCCGTTGGTCGCAGTAAGGGACCGATTGAATGATTGGACGCCTCGCCTCTTTCCGCGAGGGAAGAGTTTGAACAGGAAATCATGGTGCTGTACCAGGCCGAATACATGGTTGGTGGAACCGGATGGTTGCCATCGAAGGTGATTGAGAATCAAGATGCGAGCTCGGGGTCGTTTAGCGAATGCAAGACGGTTTTCCAATAGTGGTTCGAATCTCAGAAAGTACGTCCGAGATTCGAACCGAGCTCAATGGTGGCAGTGGTCGGGGCGGTGTCAAGGGTCGAGATGAACGCCAAAGTACGGCGCCCTTGACACCGCCCCGACCACCACGGGAAGCTGTGCCCGATTTTCAGTTGACAAGGGGAGATGCTGTCATACACGGGGCACAGCTTCGAAAAGCAGATTCCCTTCGGGGAATGACAGAAAGAAAAGCAAGGGCAAAGGCAAAAGCAATTGCAAAGGCAAATGCAGGTCCTTCGGCTGCGGTCGCTGCGGCGACCTCCGCTCAGGATGACGGCCTTTCAATTTGGAATGACAGGCTTTAATTCTGGATGACGGCCCTTAATTCATGATGACGGGCTTTAATGCTGGATGACAGCCTTTGCCGGCGGCGGAGGCGGCGGTGTGAGTCGCGGCTGAAAAAGGGGAGACAATAATTGCTGGCGGGGTTCGGAAGTGACCGCCGATGGAGTGAGTTTTCCTTGGCTAGCGATGGGCGCGAGACCGGCGAAACAAGGATGCGAATTACGATTCGCGTGGGGCTGGTGGTGGCTTGCGCGGTGCTGTTGGTGGTGGCGGGGAGCGTTTCAATGCGGCGGCCGTTGAAGCCTTATCCGGCGCCGGATTTTACGTTGCGGGATTTGCACGGGACGCCGGTGCGGCTGTCTGATTTCAGGGGGAAGGCAGTGGTGCTGAATTTCTGGGCGACGTGGTGCGCGCCGTGCCGGGTGGAAATTCCCTGGTTTGTGGAGTTGGAAAAGGAATACGGGGCGCAGGGACTGGTGGTGATCGGCGTGGATATGGACGAGGGCGGAGCGGCGGCGATTGAGCCGTTTGTGAGGAAAGAGGGGATGGACTATCCGGTGCTGGTGGACGATGGCCGCGCCAGCGCCGCCTACGGAGCGACGGAAGTGCTGCCGACTACGTACTACATTGGGCGGGATGGAAGGGTGGTTGCGTGCGTGAGGGGATTGGCGAGCAAGGGCGAGGTGGAACGCAACATTGAGGAGATTCTGGCACGGCCATGACGGCGGCAGGCGGGGATGGACGGGCCGCGGGATTGGCGGGGCTATCGGGGAACGGCGGCGTCATTCTGGACGGGGGGTTGGCTTTCCGAGCTTTCGGCGGCAACCGTTCGCGCAATGTCGCTCGCTCCTGCGGCGGCCGGTAGATCGATGCGGATGCCGAATGCGTCGAGGGTGTCCTTGAGCGTGATGACACCTTGCAGATGGTTGACGTCGCCGCGGCCGACTACGGGGAGAACATCGACATGGGCTGCACCCATGTGCGCCAACGCCTGATCGAGTCCCTGGTCGGCGTGGGCGTGGGGAAAGGGACTCGAGTCCAGGAGGGCGGCCAGAGGCTTGGAGCTATCGCCCTGGGCGCAGGCGCGTTCGAGCGCGGCCAGGCTGACCACGCCAACCACGTCGCGCCCCTCAATAACCGGCCAGGCGTGCAACGCGCTCAACTGCACGCGCTCCAGAGCGCTGGCCGCCGACAGGTGCGCGGGCAGGAGCTCGGGGGCAACGGTCATGGCGCGGCCCACCATAAACTGGCGACGCTCCTTGCGCGTTTCCAGGGTAGGGAGATGGATTCCGTCCTGGGTGGCGAGGGCAATGTAGATGGGTTCGCGCTGCAGCCGCGAGGAGATGAAGAAGCTGACCAGATTGGCGATCATCAAGGGGACAATGACGGTGTAGTCCCGCGTGGTTTCCAGAATCATCATGACTGAAGTCATGGGAGCGCGCACAATGCCGGCGAACATGGCGCCCATTCCTACCAGGGCGTAGGCGCCCGGATTGGCGGTATAGGCGGGCAGCCAATGGTGAGCCATGCTGCCCACCGCGCCCCCCAGCATGGCGCCAAGATACAAGCTGGGACCGAAGATGCCGCCGGCGTTTCCGGAGCCGTAGCTGACGGTGGTTCCCAGCAGCTTGAGCACCACTAAAAGGACCATGAGCTTGAGAGGCAAGGAGGAGTTCAACGCCTGTCCCACATACCCGTAGCCCACGCCGAGGACCTGAGGCGCCCACCAGCCCATCAATCCCACGCACAAGCCGCCGGCCACGGGCTGGAACCACAGCGTTTTTCGGGGAAAGTGGAGGAACATTTTGCGAATGCGGAGAAGGAGCCTGGTGAAGGCCACGGAGACCAGGCCGCCGGCAATGCCGAGCACCGCGTAGATGGCGAATTCCAAGGGATGGACCAAGCGGTATTGGGGCACGCTGAACAAGGGGTTATTGCCCAGGATGAGGCGCAGCACGACCCAGGAGGACGCGGAGGCCAGCACCACCGGGCCCAGCACGGGAGCGTGCAGATCGCCCATCACCTCTTCCAGGGCAAACAGCACCGCGGCCAGGGGAGTGTTGAAGGCGGCCGCAATGGCCGCCGCCGCTCCAGCCGGGATGAGTTGCTTTACTTTTTCCTGGCTGAGTCCGAGCCGCCTGCCCAGCACCGATGCAATGCCGCCGCCCACCTGGACGGCGGGACCCTCGCGGCCGAGGGGAATGCCGCTGGCGTCTCGGGGCACCGTGGGTGTTGGTGTCGGCGACCAGGATGTCCTGGCCGCCATCGACAAAGGACAGGCCGATCGGGGTCTGGCCCACGCTGACCCGGGCGATGATCGAGTGCGACGGATCGCTGAGCAGCTTGGCGGCGGAGAAGGCGACCAGCGTGTTGGCATCCCGATCGGTGACCCATACGTCCCCGCTGCGCGACACGATCACGCGGGCGGGCGCGCAGCCCGCCGCGGCCGAGGTCGTCACGGCGTGCTGCGGGTCCGTCGCGACCTTGGTCATGTCGACCACGTACAGCCGCCCTTGCTGGCTTTCGCCGGTCACGTACAGCCAGTGGCCGTCCGGGGACTCCGCCATCGCCTGCGGCTTTGACCCTGCCCCGAGCTGGACCAGTCCCAGGTACGCCGGCCTGGCCAAAGCCGCCGTCGATCGCCTGCTGGAGGTTGAACACCGCCACGTCGCCGTGGTTCTGGAACGTGATGAACGCGAGCTTGCCGTCGGCGGAGGCCAGCACCTCGTTGGACGGGTTGCCGGGCGGGCCCGGGAGCGTCCCGAGCACCGCGCCGCTGCCGTCGCCGGCTTCCGCCTTGGCCACGCTGATCACGTACGCGCCGCTGTTCGCCGCGGCCAGGAGGTACTGGCCATCGTGGGTGATGGCCAGCGTCTTTTGCGCTCCGGCCGCGGGAACCGGCGTGACCTGAGTCGCCGCCAGCGACCCGTTATGGTTCCTCAGGACGGCTATGGAATTGCCCAGCGAGACGAACGAGTACTTGCCGTCCGGCGTGACGGCGACGCCGAACGGGCTGCCGCCGAGCGCGGTCGTCTGGGTGCGGACGCCGGAGAGCTGATGCGCCGACGCGGCCGTGGTGGTGCACCCCGGAGCGGTGAGGGCCGCGGCCACCGGGCTGGTCCCGTGACCGCCCCCGGTGCCGGTGCTGCCGGCGGCGTGGTGCAGGGCGGCGAACACCCCGCCCGCCACCCCGAGGACGACGACCGCCGCGGCGGCAGCCAGGAACGCGCGCGAACGCCACCACGACGGGTGCGGCCTCGGCGCGACGACCGTGCCCGCGCCCCGCGGCCCGTTCACGCGCCGGACCGGCGAGGGACCGGACTGCGCCGCCCGGTAGTCGGGCGGCACCGGGTAGTCGGCCGGGGGCCGGTAGCCGGGCTGCGGCGACGGCTCGGTCAGGCCCGGCCTGGTCGACCGGCTCCCGGCGACCCGCGCGACCTCAGTGGGCGGCCCGGCCGGGCCGGACGGCTCGGCTGAGGCAGGCGGCGGCCCGGAGGGCGCGGCGTGACCCGGAGGAGCGCCGGCGCCGGCCAGGGCCGCGGAACCAGCCGCGAGTGAGGCGGCCGGCCCGGCCTCCGATGAGGCGCCGGCCGGCGCGGCGACGCCAGGAGCCGAAGCCGGTGCGGCGGGCGGGACCGCGGGCATCGCGATCTCGGTCGGCGGCCGCGACACGGGCGACACGGACCTCGGGCCGGAATCGGGTGACCGGAGGCCGAGCACGTCGCGCAGGGCCGCGGCGAACTCGCCGCAGCTGGTAAAACGCTCGGCCGCCACCCGGGCCATTCCCCGGGTCATGACGTCGTCGATCGCGGCCGGCAGGTCCTCGCGCCGCGGGCTCAGCAGCGGCGGGTCCTCGGACAGCTTGGCCCAGACGACGGCCAGCCCCTCGCCGCGCTTGAACGGGGGCGTTCCGGCCAGCAACTCGAAGGACGCGCACGCGAGCGCGTACTGGTCGGCCCGGCCGTCGACCGCGCGGCCCTCGACCTGCTCGGGCGCGACGTAGTCGAGGGTGCCCAGGAACTGGCCCTGGGCGGTGAGCCCGGTCTGCGACAGCGACTGCTTGCTGAGCCCGAAGTCGGACAGGTAGACGTGATCCTGGCGGTCGCCGCCCCCCGCGGTCGCGTCGAGCAGCATGTTGGCCGGCTTCACGTCGCGGTGTACGAGCCCGCGCGCGTGCGCCGCGTCGAGCGCGGACGCCACCTGGGACGTGATATCGGCGGCCCGCGCCGCGGGCAGCGGGCCCACCGCGTCGAGCAGCGTGCGGACGTCGCCGCCGTGGACGAAGCGCATGGCGATGAACAGCACGCCCTTCGCCTCGCCGGCGTCGAACACCGGGATGATGTTGGGGTGATCGACGGCCGCGGCGGCCCGCGACTCGCGGATGAACCGCTGCCGGAACGCATCGTCGAGCGCCAGCCCCGGGAGCCAGGATCTTCAGCGCGACGTGCCGGTCCAGGCGGGAGTCGTATGCGCGGTAGACGACGGCCATCCCGCCCCGGCCTATCTGCTCTTCGAGCCGATAGCCGGCAATCTGCGAGCCAATGGTAAACTCGTTGAATGCCGAGGGAAACTCGTCCGCTCAACGCTCCGCTCCTCTAGTCACCCCGACGGTATCCGAAACCAAGCATCGAGGGGACGCCACACCCCCCGGCTGATCCAGCTAGCATTTCGGCTGACGCCGCGCGATCCGCAGGCGCTTTTGCCAAATCTCCGCGGCAGCGAATGCCGGGCGAGCCGAGGTCAGGCAGATTGCTTTCGGTGCGATTGATGATGAACCCTAGGTCACTATCGGCATCTATGCGGGCGCCCGTCGGAAGATGGGATCCCTGGATTAGCCGGACTTGACTCTCCGTCGGCGCCAGGCAATTCTCCTGCGTTATGAATCACTCTAGAGTTGTGAGATGACGATCGAGCGGGAAATCTCGTCGAACCCGGGCGCTGGTGCACGTGCGCACGCAGGGATCTGATCGCAGCGCTGGAGGCCGGGCGCAGCTATGTCATCGGCCGCAACCCGGAATCGGACATTGTCGTCAACGAAGCCCGGGTGTCCTGGCGGCACGCGGTACTGCGGAACGAGGGCGCCACCTGGCTGCTCGAGGACGTCGGCAGCACCAACGGGACCTTCCTCGGCGCCCAGCGGGTGCAGCGCGTGGAGATCACCGAGGACTGCGTGCTGCGGCTCGGGCACCCGGAGGACGGGCAGCGGCTATGGTGCTCCCCCGCGCCCCCGCCCCGGCCGGCCACGCAGCTCGCGTCCGCGGTCGGCCTGGACTCGTCCACCGAGGTGATGACGCCCCGGACCTCGGCGGCACCGCCGGAGTCCGCCCGCCGCGCCGCCGCAGCCCCGCCTGGCAGGCCCGCCCGCCCGCCGCCGGCCGCCGCCGCCCGTCGCCGGCTCGCGCGGCCCCCTCGTCGCTGCGGCCCCCGGAAGCTCGAGCATCGTCCGGCAGCCCAGCGCGATCATGCGGCTGCCCAGCCGGGTGCTGCGGATCGGCCGCGCCACCGACAACGACGTGGTCGTCTCCGACCTCAGCGTCTCCCGCTACCACGCCGAGCTGCGCCGGTCGAGCCGCGGCGGGTTCGAGATCGCCGACCTCGGCAGCCACAACGGCACGTTCGTCAACGGCCAGCGGATCACCTCCGCCCCGGTGACCGAGGCCGACAGCATCGGCATCGGGCCGGCCACGTTCCACCTCGTCGGGCAGGAACTGCAGGAGTTCATCGATACCGGCGAAGTCTCGCTGAGCGTGCAGAACCTGACCGTCCGCCTGCCCAGCGGCAAGGTGCTCCTGGACGAGGTGAGCTTCCCGCTCGGCGAGCGCTGCCTGCTCGGCGTCATCGGCCCGAGCGGCGCCGGCAAGTCCACCCTGCTCGGCGCGCTGACCGGGATGAAGCCCGCGACCGAGGGCACGGTGCTCTACGACAACCGCGACCTCTACCAGGACTACGCCGAGCTGAAGTACCGGATCGGGCTGGTCCCGCAGCAGGACATCATGCACACCCAGCTGTCCGCGCGGCGGGCGCTGCGGTACGCGGCCGAGCTGCGGTTCCCGCGCGACACCAGCGCCCGGGAGCGGAACGAGCGGGTCGACGAGGTCATCGGCGAGCTGGGGCTGACCGCGCACGCCAACACCCGGGCCGAGTCGCTGTCCGGCGGCCAGCGCAAGCGGGTCAGCGTGGCGCTCGAGCTGCTCACCAAGCCCTCGCTGCTGTTCCTGGACGAGCCGACCTCCGGGCTGGACCCGGGGCTGGACAAGTCGGTCATGGAGATGATGGCCGGGCTCGCCCACGACGGCCGCACGGTCATCGTGGTCACGCACAGCGTGGCCAACCTGGACCTGTGCGACCGGCTGCTGGTCCTGGTGCCCGGCGGGAAGGTGGCCTTCTTCGGGCCGCCGCGCGAGGGCCTGCGCCACTTCGGCCAGCCGGGCTGGGCCGAGGTGTTCCAGGCGTTCGAGAACGATCCGGGCCGGGACTGGGCCGGGGAGTACAGGCGATCCCCGCTGTACGCGCAGTACGTGGCCGAGGCCATGGCCGTGGCCGCCCCGGCTGCGCCGCGGCGCCTGGCCCCGCCGACCCCGCCGCCGCGGCGGAAGCGGTTCTTCAGCCAGCTCAGCACGCTGTGCCGGCGCTACCTGGCGGTCATCGCCTCCGACCGGGTCTACCTGGGCTTCCTGGTCGGGGCCCCGCTGGTCCTGGCGGCGATCCTGCAGTTGGTCTCCACGCCGGACGGCCTGACCGGTCCGCCGGGCACCAATCAAAATGCCGAGGCCGTCCTGCTGATCCTGGCCATCGGCGCCTGCTTCACCGGGGCGCTCAACTCGATCCGGGAGATCGTCAAGGAACGGCCGATCTACACCCGGGAGCGGGCCGCCGGGTTGTCCTCCGGCGCGTACTTGTGGTCCAAGCTGCTGGTCCTGGGCGTGCTGAGCGCGCTGCAGGCCGTGCTGATGACGGTGGTCGGGCTGCTCGGCCGGAAGATGCCGCCTACCGGGTCGTTCCTCACGCACGCGCCTGAACTCGAGATCGTGCTGGCCATGGCCTTTCTCGCGGTCACGTCGATGACCCTGGGCCTGCTGATTTCCTCGGCCGTCAGCACCTCGGAGAAGAGCCTGCCGCTGCTGTTCATCTCGGTGATGGCGCAGGTCGTCTTCACCGGCGGGGTGATCGCGATCGCCGGGCAGCCGGGGCTGGAGCAGCTCGCCTGGATCTCCCCGTCCCGCTGGGGCTTTGGCGCGGTCGCGTCCAGCACGAACCTCGGGGTGATCACGCCACCGGCCCCGGGCGCCGTGAAGGACCCGTTGTGGGCGCATACCTCGCATGCCTGGCTGCTCGACATGGGCATGATGGTCGTGCTGGCGGTGGTGTTCTCGTTCATCACCTGGCGCAGGCTGCGGCAGGGATCAAGCCCGGCCCGGCGCCGGCGGGCCGCGGCATGATCACCCGGCCTGGGCCCGCGGGTTACCCCGCGCCCGCCCCGGCCCAGGCGTTCAGGTCGAACGGCCGCGGGTACGGGTAGGGCCGGTAGCTCACGAACGCCGGCGGTGTCGCGACGAGTGACCCGCTGCTGTTGGTGAAGACGTTATAGTCCGGGCCTAGCCCCGAGGCGTTCGCGTTCAGGTTCGCTGGTTGCAGGGCCTGGTCATTCCAGTGACCGGTGGCGAGCCGGTTCAGCAGCGTCTGCGCTGCGGTGATGGTCTCGGCCGGGGTGAACGCGCAATGCCCGGCGCGGCTGACGAAGATCTGCCGCAGCATCCGCGAGTCACCGGCCTGCCGCACCACGCTGGCGTAGGCCTGCTCGTTCTCCGGTATCACGAGCCCGTCGCCGGTGGTGTGCATGGTGAGCACCGGCACCGCGAGCTGCCCGTTGAAGGAGATGTACCTGGCCAGGTACTGGACGGCGGCCGGGCCGGCGCTGATCCGGGTCGTGGCGTTGAGCGTGGCCAGGTCGGCCCGCAGGCTCAGGCCCGCAGCCTGGTACAAGGCGATGACCTCGCGCAGGTCGGGCGATTTGGCCAGCTGGACGGCGAAGTTCACGCCGGTAGTCCAGGACGGGTTGCCTCCCGCCCGGCCCTCCAGTTCGGCCCGCAGCGCGAACACGAACGGGAAGTCGATCTCGGTGTCCCACAGGTACTGGTTGTACTCCTGCGCGGTGTAGTCGTTCGCGGCCGGCTCGGGCGACAGCGGGGTGAACCAGCCGGGCGTGTCGCCGAGTGCGGCGGCCAGCGCGATCCGCGCCTGGCCCTGCGGGGTAGCCTGCGCGCTGGTGACCGCCTTGTCGGCCGCCTCCAGGTTGGCGTCCGGGTCGGTGATGTTCACGACCTGCAGATTCGGGTCGATCAGCTGCTGGACGGCGACCTCGGAGTCGAGCGCGGTGTTCCAGGTGGCGACGCCGCCGGACAGCACGCCGCACATCGGCAGCGCCGCGGTGAACCGGTTCGGGTAGTCCTGGATGAGCCCCGCGGTGATGATCCCGCCGAGGGAGTGGCCCCAGGCGATCGTCTGCGACGGCTGCCCGACCTGCTGGTCGAAGACGTTCAGGGTGGCGATCTGGTCGGGCAGGGCCTGCTGGATCGCCCAGCCCGTGGTCGCGTAGGACGAGCCGGCGAGGGCGTAGCCGTGGCTGAGCATCCAGCCGCCGGTGACCGGGTCACCGACGTCCTGGGCGGGGTTCGCCTCGCCGGGCGCCACGTACCCGTGGCTGTACAGGAACAGGGTGCAGTTCCAGTTCGCGGGAACCTGGATCTCGTAGGTCGCCCCGTCGGCGAGCGTGCCGGTCAGCGTGCGCGCCGTGGTGGGGCAGGCGGCCGGGCCGGATCCGGCCGAGGCGAGCGACGGGGCCGCCACGCCCAGGCCGGCGGCCAGCACGACCGCGCAGGCCACCATAAGGGGATATCTACTGATCCTCCGCATGATTCACGCTCCAGTGCGTCAAGTCGGGATGATCACGGCTCTTTCAGGACTGTAGACCGGGGTTGGTCTCGTGACCAGGCTCGGAGCCTCTTGACTCTGGACCTGCGCCGAGGTAGTCAGCCGGACCTCATCCTGGGGCCCCGGGGCCCGCCACGGGGGCCGAGGCCAGCGGCCCGGCGCGCCCGCGTTGCAAGATCATCTTTCAGCTCTTCACTCGCTCCGCGACCACGAAGCACGCATATCACCCAGGAATACGACCGGAACGCGTGAAAAGTCGCGGATGATTTGAAAAGCCCCGTGGATGTACCGATGGGCAGCCCCCAAGCCCGCCCTCCGGTACATCCACGGGTGTCCGGCGGCCTGTTTCAGCCCCTGATGTAGACCGGCGTCCCGGGAATCTTCACGAGTTTGTGGAAGAAGTTCGCGATGTCCATCGGAATGCGGACGCAGCCGTGCGAGTCGGGGTAGAACGGAACGCTGGTGTTGTATTCCCCGTGAATGGCATATGAAGTGCCGATGAAGAAGACGGGGTTGTACATTTCCCCAAGTGGCACGGTGACCCAGCCCGGGAGGAACTCCAGGGTGCGGAAATTCCCGGTCGGCGTGTTCCACCCGCAGCCCTGGCCGGCCAGGCAGCCGGCCCCGGTGGAGACGTGGCTGATCAGCTCGGGCTTGTTGTGCTTGTACAGGACCAGCACCTCGTCGTTCATGTTCACCTCGATCCGCATGCTGCCGCCGCGCGGAACGAGGATCCTCGGTGCCCGAGGATGCACCAGCGCGCGCTCGGTGGCGCGGGACACCACGTCCTGGTTCGCCCAGTCCACCGGGTAT
Source organism: uncultured Actinomycetota bacterium (assembly GCA_963834695.1). Lineage (GTDB taxonomy): Bacteria > Actinomycetota > Actinomycetes > Streptosporangiales > Streptosporangiaceae > JASHPR01. The sequence goes on along the minus strand of CAWIDQ010000044.1, from coordinate 97,242 downwards.
CCCTGGACCTCCTTGAACGCCCACACCGCCTCGAGCGTGTCCAGGCCGAACTGGCCGTCGGCCGGGCCGGCGTAGTACTTCAGCGCGGCGAGGCGCAACTGCAGCCGGCGCACCGCCGCGCCGTGCATCCCCAGCCGCAGGATCTGCTTGGGTGGCACGTACGCCGCGGAGGCTGCGGCGCGCGCCGCCGCGACCGGGCTGGCCGCCGCCAGCCCCGCCTGGCCGAGAATCAGGGCCCCGGCCGCGACCAGGGCGCCCAGGCCGGGCAGCCACCGCCACGAGAACACCGACCGCCACGTTGCGTGTCTCATGTCTCTCCCTTGCCTGTGCCCACCACGCACCTGCGGCCAACACGGGGCCCACCAGCGCCGTGCTGAACCAATTGTTAATTTCTAGACGTTCTACCCACGCTGTCGGTTGCGTCACACTCGACAGGCCGACTGTACAATTTGCCGGCTTGTTATCCGGTTACCGTTACACCACGCCAACCCGAACCGCTGCGCGGCCTGGACCGTTGTGAGCATGGATGAGTCGTCCGCGGGCCGTCCAGGGAGTGCGCATCGCCATGAAGAACAGCCTGCTCATCGCCGCCGGGGCGGTGATCACCGTCGCCGGGGTCATCTTCACGCTGCAGGGCCTCGGCTACATCGGCGGCAGCGTGATGACCGGCGTTACGTTCTGGGCGGTCGCCGGGCCGCTGATCGCGCTGGCCGGGATCGCGATGGCCGCGTTCGGCCTGCGGCGCCGGCGCTCGGCCTCGTAGCGCGGGCACGACACGCCGGGTAGCCGCTGGCGGCCGAGCACCCTCCGTGCCGGCCATCCTTCCGTGATTGCATGGGGGCACGCAGGAGGGCAACCGGGGCGGCCGGGGGTGGGGATGCTCGTCATCTCGTTCAACAGTGTCCTGATCATCGCGGTGATCGCGGTGCTGGTTCCGGTCGTGCTCGGACTCCTGCCGCAGGTACCGGTGCCCGCCGCGGTCCTCGAGGTCATCGCCGGCATCGTGGTCGGCCCCTCGGTGCTCGGCTGGGTGCGGGCGGACGCGCCGGTGCAGGTCCTGAGCGATCTTGGCCTGGGCATGCTGCTGTTCCTGGCCGGGCTGGAGATCGATGTCGACCGGCTGCGCGGCCCGCTGGCGCGGCTGGCGGGCTCGGCCTTCGCCGTCTCGGTCGTGCTGGCGCTGCTCTGTGCTTATGCCTTCCGGCTGGCAGGCGTGGGGGCCCAGCCGCTGCTGCTGGCGATCATGCTCATGTCGACATCGGCCGGGCTGCTGCTGCCGTTGCTGAAGGACGCGGGGGAAGACTCCACCGAGTTCGGCCAGCTGGTCATGACCGCGGCCGCGCTCGCGGAGATCGTGCCCATCCTGCTGCTGTCGCTGTTCTTCTCGGCCGCGTCGAAGACGACCGCGGACCAGCTGGTGTCACTCGCGATCTTCCTGATCCTGCTGGCGCTGATCTGGCTGACTCTCTCCCGGGTGCTCCGGCTGCACCGCCTGGACCGGCTGCTCTCCCGGCTGGAGGACCGGAGCGCCCAGATCCGCGTGCGCGCCGCGCTCACGCTGGCGCTCGGGTGCGCCGTGCTGGCCTACCGGTTTGGTTTCGCGGGGATCCTCGGCGCGTTCGCGGCCGGCCTGCTGGTACGGCTGGTCGAGCTGTCCGGGCACACGCCACGCCCGCAGTTCCAGACCAAGATGGAGGCCATTGGCTTCGGGTTCCTGGTCCCGATCTTTTTCATCACCACCGGAGTCTCCTTCCATCTCAAGGAGCTTCTCGCGAACCCCACCGCGATCGCGGAGGTGCCGCTGTTCCTCGTCGCGCTGCTGGTGGTGCGGGGACTGCCCGCGCTGCTGTACCGGCGCTTCGCCGGCACCCGCCGGGCCGGGGCCGCGGGCCTGCTGCAGGCCACCACGCTGACGTTGGTGATCGTGGCGTCGGAGATCGGGCTGGCCACCGGGAAGATCACGCCGACCGCGGCCGCCTCGCTGCTCGCCGCGGGGCTGCTGTCCGCGGCCTTGTTCCCGGTCGGGGCCCAGCGGCTGCTGGCGCGGCGCGCCGAGCCGGTCACCGCCGATCTGAAGGAGACCGGCTAACCGGGGCCGCGCTAGCGGGCGCCGCGCAGCGGGAGCCCGGCCGCGCGGTACACGTCGTCGATCTGCCGCATGTTGGCCACCGCGTCCTCCGGCGTGGTGATCACCGGCTCGCCGCGCAGCACCGCGGCGGCGAACGCGCGCAGCTGGTAGGTGTAGGTGGCCTCGCCGCGGATGCGCTCCCACCGGGTGCTGGCGCCGGACCGGACGGTGAGCAGGCTGAAGGCCTGCGGCGCGAGGTAGTTGAACACCCGCATCTCGCCGAGCTCGCCGACGGCTCTCGCACTGATCCGCAGCAGCTGCCTGGACCACAGGGACGTCCGGATCCGGCCGCTGGCGCCACCAGGGAACCGGAAGTCGGCGACCATGGCCCGGTCGACGTCCGGGCCGTGCAGCCGAGCCCGCGCGGACACCACCTCCGGCTCGCCCGGGCCGAGCAGCCGGAGGCAGTTGATCGCGTAGCAGCCCGCGTCCATCGTGGCCCCGCCGGCCAGGTCGAACTGGTAGCGGATGTCGGAGAACCGGGGCACCGGGAAGCACAGGGACGCCTCAACGCGCCGCAGCGCGCCGATCTCGCCGCTGCGACCGCCATCACCCGCGCCGGCGACGATCTCCTGCATGCGCCGGGCCAGCGGGTGGTAGCGGTAGTGGAACGCCTCCATCACCACCAGCCCGGCCGACTTGGCCGCCTCGGCCACCTCGGCCGCCTCGGCCTCGTTCGAGGTGAACGGCTTCTCGCACAGCACGTGCTTGCCCGCGGCGATCGCGCGCAGCGTCCACGGGGCGTGCAGCGAGTTCGGCAGCGGGTTGTAGACGGCGTCGACGTCGGGGTCGGCGATCAGCGCCTCGTAGGAGTCATGCACCACGGCGATGTCGTGCCGGGCGGCAAACCGGCGGGCCCGGTCCGGGTCCCGGGCCGCCACCGCGGTGACCGTCACCTCCGGCACCTGGCGGGCTGGCTTGATCAGCGCGGCCGGGGCGATCCGGGCGGCCCCGAGCGTGCCCACGCGCAACCGGTCCACCACCTCATCCTGCCTGACGGCCTGCACCGCGGGCCAGCCGCGGCACCGCGAGCGCGCGGCGGAGCGCGCAGCCCCAGCGAGGCAGACCGGCGCCGGCCGGGACCGCGGCGCGTGACGACTAGCGGTGGATGAGGATCGCGGTGGCGATCAGCGCGGTCAGGGTGAACAGCGCGGCACCGACGGCCGCCCGGACCCAGAGCCTGCGCCAACGCGGGGTAGGTGCGGTACCGGGAGCGTGCAGGGTGCCGAGCTGGTAGGGGTCGACGAAAGCGGGGTTGGCCCGGGCTTGCCGGGGCGCGGTGCGTGACTCCCACGGGTTGGGGGCCGGGCCGGCCGGGTCGAACGGCGGCGATCCGGTCAGGATCTGCTCGGCCTGGGCCAGGATGGCCTGGGCGCGCGCGATGTCGCCGATCACGCGGTCGCGGATCGGGCGCCCGGCAGCGAAGAGGTTCTCCGGCCTGGGGGTGTGGACGCGGTCCTGGTCGAGGATCTTCGCGGCCTTCTGCAGTCCCAGCGCGACGGCCTGGTATCCGCGGTGGAGGGCCTGCTCGGCGAGGTCGAGCTCGCGGTGCGCCTGGTCGGTGTCGTCGCCTGAGGCGCGGGCGTGCTCGCGGACCTGGCCCGCGAGGTCCTCGGCGATGGCCCGGCTCTGGCTGGTGATGGTCCCGTGCTCGCGAAGCTGGTCGCCGAGCTTGTTGCCCCGTGACCACCGCCAGGTCATGACGAGCACGCTCCCGGCCGTGAACGCGGTGATCAGCGCCGCGGCGAGCAGGACGAAGGGCAGCGGCCAGCCGAGCCCCGCGGCCAGCCGGTCCACGCGCGTGAACATCACCGCCGAGTAGACGGCCAGCACGGTGCCGAGAATGGTGCAGGCCCTGGCCTTCCGGCGGGCGGCCTGGCGGACCAGCCGCTCGTCGACGTGACCCGTGATCTCCCGGCCGACGCCGGGATCATTGGCCGATAGCCCGACGCGGGTGTTCTCCCAGGCCGCGTGCTCGGTCTCCCGGGCCTCGCGGATGGCCAGCCCGGACAGCTTGGGCAGCTGCTCGTTCATGAACAGGAACAGCAGCACGAGGCCGGCCACGTAGGCCACGCTCTTGGGGTCGCCCCAGGAGGCGTCGGTCACCGGCCAGATGAGCAGGAACACCTCGATCACCGAGAGCACCGTGACGACCAGCAGGCGGGACGCCACGCCGGGTGGCGGCACGGTGTGCTCGAAGTCACCGCGGCCCTCCCGCTGCGCGGCGGCCCCCAGGATCCCGTCGTGGCGATCGTGCACCTGGCCGCGGGTCAGCGACGACCCGTCGGACAGCTGCACCGCCTCGCTGGCCAGGTCGCGCCGTTCCTCCGCGACCTGGAGGGCCTCCTGGGCCGACTGCACGGCGTCGGCGCCGTGCTCTTCGGCCGTCGTGTCGTGCCCGATCGCCTCGTCCAGGTACGGCTGCATCACGGCCTGGCTGTGCGCGGCGCCGGACGCGCCGGTCAGCACCCGTTCAGCCGCGGACTTGTCGTCGGGGTGCCCGGCGGCCACGGCGTCGTCGACGATCCCGATCGCCATGATCGTGGTCTCCGGGTTGCGGTCTATCTGGTGGACGGCTTCGAGCCGTTCCAGGTACGGGTGATCGAGCGGTACGTGATGGAATCGTCCGGTCATGGAGACCTCCGCAGGTCAGGTCTTCGGGTAGGCCGTGACGATCACGACCCGATTGGTGGCACTCTGCGGGTTAGGGGGCAGGGGCTGGTCGTAGCCGACCCCCTTGGCGGTGACCGCGGCGACACCGCCCAGGCGCAGCAGCCGCGCGACCTCGGCCGCGCGCTGCCGGCTGAGCAGCAGCGCGCCAGCGGGCGGGCCGAACCTGGCGCAGTGCCCGACGACGAGGACACGGGAGAACAGGCCCAGCCTCCAGCCGGTAATGATCGGCTGGAGCTGGGCCACGACCTGGGCCGTGCTGGTCAGGAACTGCGCGGAGTTCGGCACGAACAGCGCGGAGCTGTCCAGCCTGGCGGTGTAGGTGCGGCCGGGCCGGGGCTGCGGCAGCCGCGGGGTCGGCTCGGGCAGGTTGGGGATCACCGGGGCGGGCGGAGCCCCCGGCGCCGGGGACTCGGCGCTCTGCACCTCGGTGACGGAGACCACGTCCGCGCCGGCCCGGTGCAGCAGCGCCACCATGAATCCGCGCCGCCAGGCGTCGGTGGCGGTATTGAACCTTGGCTGGTTGCCCGCAGGCGGCGACAAGATCAGGTGCACCCGGGCACCGCGCAGCGACGGGATCCATCTCGCGATCGACGCGACGGCCTGGGCCGGGTCCGCGGCCATGAGCAGGCGCGCGTCGGCGGGATTGACGGTGGGCAGGCCAAGGGTCTCCAGCCACACGTCGTTCGTCCCCGGATCCAGCTCGGAGGAGACCGAGGCGAGCAGCCCGATGACGTCCCGGCCGGCCCCGGGCGGCCGGGACGCCTGGGCTGCCTCGAAGGCGCGCGTGATCAGGCTCTGCACCTTGTTCTGGCGGGCCGTGGGGTCGTTCTCGACCTCGCCCGGCTCCCGGTAGACGCGCAGCGATACGGGCGGCCCGGCCTGCACGCCGCCCTGGCCGGCCCCACGGATCATGATCAGCTCGCCCCCGCCGCACGTGGCGAACTTGTCCGCCTGACTCACCAGGTCCGGCGGCGGGCTGGGGGCGGCGCCTTCCTCCGCCGTCACCTGCTGCGCCGAGATGATCTCGTCGCCGGCGGCGGAACAAGCGTCCCGGCGCGCGTTGATCATCATGAAGCCGGTCAGGCCCAGCGCCGCTGCGACAGCGAGCCCGCCCGCGAGCAGCGCCCACCAGGCTGGCCGCCCGGACGGCGGGCGGTAAGCGGGCCGTCTTCCCCGGAGCGTCGCGCGGCGGGACAGGCCGCCGGGCAGCAATCCCCCGCGATCCCGGCTTTGTGCGCTCCGGCGCCCCGAGCGGGGGTGCGCTGACACGCGGATGTTACGGCGGACGACCCGCTGAGCTGGGCGGTGACCCATCTACGCCTCCGATCAGTGGTTCCCGCGCCCGGGGTCCGCCGGCCTGCACTCAGGCAGCAGGCCGACGACCCGGAAGCGGCGGCGGGTCGCGCGGCAGCCGCTCGCTGAGTTCCACGTACCGTGACATCAGGGCGAGGTTGACAGCCGCGTCGAGGTTGTCGAGCTGGAGCTGCATGCGCCGCAAGCACGGGCCGATATCGGCCGCGATCTCTCGACGCAGGTAGCGGACGCAGATGGCGCCTCCCCCGAGCACGCCTAGGAGGATGCCTACCAGGAAGATCAGCACGAGCATGGCCGGACCTCCTCTCCGGTCACCGGGGGTCGCCCCGTGGCGCCGGTACGCTCAGGATGGCACAAGCTCTTGGCATTTGCCATCACAGGTTTGCAACAGAAAACTTGCTTCAGACTTGTGCTATTGGAACAGGCCTGAGACACAAGCCGAAGACACATGCCAGGCTGAGTGCAGAGGGATGACTAGACCGCTGGAGGCTTCCGTGAGGCACCCGCCCGGGAGACGGCAGCCGTGCGGACGTGCCGCGCTCGTCGGCCACGGCACGCTCATGCTCGCCGCTGACGCTAGGGAGTACGGCCAGCGAAGGCTGGCCCTGTCCGGCCCTGGGCCGGCTATCAGGTTCGGTAGCGGCAGGGGCAGCAGGATGACCGCTCAGCTACGCGATCGCGTCGCGGAGCCGTGGCCGGTTCTCGACGTATCGTCGGTTGACCGGAGCGGGACCGTGGTAGTAGTACTGGCACATGCCATTGGCCATGGACGATGGCCATGCATAGGACGCGTGCAGCGGGGGCGGGGCGGACTATCCCTCGGAGGTAACCGTGCCGCTTGGCTCAAAGAGGAGCGGGGTACGGTGACGGCTACGAGCCCATCCCTACGGCAGCGCGAACTTAGCAGGCGTCTGCGCCAATTCCGGCACGACCTCAGCTGGACGGTCGAGGACATGGGAGAAAAGCTTCTTTGCTCCGCCACCAAGGTTAGCCGGATTGAAACCGGCCAGCGCCGCCCGAGCCTGCGCGACGTCCGGGATTTGTGCAGGCTCTATGACGTGAGCGAGGCGGAAACGGCTGAGCTCATGGAGCTCGCCCGGATGGCGCGAGAATCAAGCTGGTGGAGGCAGTACAACGACCTCAACGTTGATAGCAAAAAGGTCTTCAGCCGGCGTAACGCATGTCAAACGACTAGTGAGAGGAGTGCCGTGTGTCAGTAGAACCACCGGCCGCGGGAGATATTGCCTGGCGTGACTCCCGCACGTGCGAGAGCGGCGCGTGCGTCACGGTGGCCCGCCAAGGTGATTATGTACTGATTGGAAATTCAAGACAGCCTGACGGCCCGGTAATCACATATACGAGAGATGAATGGAGGGAATTCCTGGCTGGCGCAAAGCTAGGAGACTTTGACGATCTAGTGTAAACGCGGGGAAGCATCTCCGCCCGTAAGGGCCAGCGCCTTGACGCTGGCCCTTACGGGCATTACGGGACACCTTCCCGGAAGGCCGTGTCGAGTTAATTACCATCATTGGGGGCCATAGCAGACCAGCAGACCAGCAGACCAGCAGACGAGCTGGCGTGGCTTCGCGGAAGCCAATGTGACGGGGGCGCGTGCGTCGAGGCCGCGGCTTTCGATGAGGCGATCCTCGTCTGCAGTTCCCTCAACCCCGACGGAGCATCTCTCATCCCGAGCCGCGACAAATGGCGCGAGTTCCTCGTAGCGGCCAAGGCCGGCCACTTCTACCCGGTGTAGCCGGGGCCGGCGTGAGACCGACCGTACGCCAGCGCGAGCTTGGCGCACGCCTGCGCGAACTGCGGACCGGGCTGGGCCTGTCCGAGGATGATGTGGCCGCGCATCGCGCGGCAGGTCGACCCGACGATCCTCCAGTACCGGATCGACGCACGGCTGCGGCGCCAGGACCTGCTGGACGGGAAGCAGCCGCCCCGTTACCGGGCCCTGGTGGATGAGGCGGTCTTGCACCGGAGGGTGGGCGGGGCGTCCGTCATGGCCGAGCAGCTCGGCAAAGTGCTCCGGCTCACCCGGGACGGGAAGGTGGCCGTGCAGGTCATCCCGTTCGCGGCCGGCGCCCACGCCAGCGCCGACAGTAACTTTGAGTTCCTCGAGTTCGGTGACCCGGCGCTGGCGCCCGTGGTGTTCGTCGAGGGGCTGTACACCAACAGCTACCAGGAGCGGCCGGAGGAGGTCGACCGCTACCGCGAGGCGATCGGGTACCTCGGCTCGCAAGCGCTCAGCCCGCAGGACTCCCTGGATCTCATCGCCGACATCAAGGGCGCGCACGAGAGGGCGTCGTCGGCTTAGTTCGGCCCGGCCTGCGGCAAGGGCGCCGCGGACGGCCAGCTCAGGGCCAGGCGGGTATGCCGCCGGTCCAGGATGGTCTGCCCGGGCCGGGACATCACGGGGGTCGGCAGCGGGTAAGCGATCACGCTCAGGTCGGATACCCGGGGGCGGCGGAGTTCGTCCCAGGCCGAGACCCGGCCGGCCAGCTGCCGGGCCAGGTCGGCTCCGGCCTGCCCGAACCCCCGGACAACGATCCCGGATCCGGCGTACCGGCGCTCCCACGCGGATGCCGGCGGCCGCGCCGGGATCAGCGCGGCCACCCCGAAATCCCCGGCCCACCGGGGCCCGCGCAGGCCGTCGGAACCGGCCAGGGCCCCGAACGGCAGCAGCGGCACCGAACTGCGCACCACCCCGGCCTGCACCGGGCCCCGGCCGGTGATCGTCAGGCGGACCAGGCCGGGTTCGGTGACCGTGACCCATAGATCCGCCTCGGCCAGCTCGCCCAGCCCGGTGATCGGCACGCCGGACGGCACGTCGGTGACCGGGCCGGTCAGCGCGGCGTAGAGCGCCGCGGCGTCCAGCGGCCTGCCGTCGTCGGTCTGGACGTGCAGCCCGGGCTGCGGGCCGACCGGGACGAACGACTCGGGGGTGCCGAACACGCCGGCCATGCGGATGAAGCCGCAACGGCAGGCCGAGCGGCTGCGCCAGTGCCCGGCCTCCCGCTCCAGGGCCAGGCACAGCTGGATCCCGCGCACCGACAGCGGGAGGACGATGCGCCCGCCCGGGCCGAGCTCGGCCAGCCATTCGGGCGCGAGGTCCCACGCGCCCGCGGTCACGATCAGCCGATCGTACGGCGCGTAGTCGGGGGCCCCGAATCCCCCGTCACCGCAGACGACGATCACGTTGAGGTATCCGGCGGCGGCCAGGTTCGCCTGCGCCCGGGCCACCATGTCCGCGTCGATGTCCACCGTGACCACCGACCCGCTCTCGCCGACCAGCTGCGCCATGAGCGCGGCGTTGTAGCCGGTGCCGGTGCCGACCTCGAGTACCCGCTGCCCCGGGGCCAGGCCGAGCTGCTCCAGCATGATCGCCATGATCGCGGGCTGCGACGACGAGCTGGCCGGCAGGCCGTCCGCGCCGGTCTTGATCACGAACGCCTCGTCCTGGTAGGCGTCGCTGGCCGCCATCTCCGGCAGGAAGAGGTGCCGGGGCACGCTGCGGAACGCGGCTTCAACGGCCGGGCTGGTCAGCCTGCCGCTGTCGCGAAGCTCGTCAACGAGCCTGGCCCTGGCAGCGTCCGGGGTTCTGGTCATCGGCGACCACCACCCTCCCGAGCCTCACCCTAGGCCCGCGGGATGGACCGGGCCATTACCGGCCGCCGGGCGACCTCATCCTGCTGACCTCGTACAGCGCGATCCCGGCGGCCACCCCCGCGTTCAGCGACTCGGCGTGACCGGGCATCGGGATCCGGGCCAGGACGTCGCAGCGCTGCGCGATCAGCCGGGACAGGCCCCGCCCCTCGGAGCCGACCACGAGCACCAGCGGCCCGTCGGCCAGGCCGGTCTCGCCGACGTCGGCGTCGCCGTCCGCGGACAGGCCGACCGCGAACAGCCCCGCCTCCTGGTAGCCGGTCAGCGCCGCGGCCAGGTTGCTGGCCTGGGCGACCGGCACCCGGGCCAGCGCTCCCGCCGACGCCTTCCACGCCCCGGCGGTCACCCCGGCGGACCGGCGCGCCGGGACCAGCAGGCCGTGCCCGCCGAACGCGGACACCGAGCGGGCCACCGCGCCCAGGTTCCTCGGGTCGGTGACCCCGTCCAGCGCGACGATCAGCGCGGGCTCGGCCGCGTCCGCGGCCCGCTCGACCAGGTCCGCGGGGTGCGCGTACGCATACGGCCGGATCCGCAGCGCGAGCCCCTGGTGCACCGCTCCGCCGGTGAGCCGGTCCAGTTCGCCGCGCCCGGCCTCGACCACCGGTATCCCCGCGTCGGCGGCGAGCATGACCGCCTCGCCGATCCGCTCGTCCGGGTCCAGCCGCGGTCCGACGTGCAGGGCGGTCGCGGGCACGCCCGCGCGCAGCGACTCGAGCACCGCGTTCCGCCCGGCGACCACCTCGGCCGAGCCGGCCGCCCGGCGTGATTTAGCTCCATAACGGTCCGCCTCGACCCGGCCTGGTCCGGACGTGCCGGTCTCGTTGGGGGAATTTCTGACCGGGGGCGTGGCGCCCGCCCGCCGCTGGGCCGGGTGCCCGGGGCGCAGGTGCGCGGGCGGGGTGGGGCCCTTGCCCTCGAGGCGGCGCTTGCCGTGGCCGCCGGTGCCCGGGCGGGGCTTGCCGGACTTGGCGCGCCCGCCAGGGCCAGGCCGCCGCGCCTGGCTCCCGCTCACCGGCGCAGCTCCCACCTCGGGCCGCGCGGGGTGTCCTCGACCAGGATGCCGGCGTCCAGCAGGCTGGCCCGGATCGCGTCCGCCTCGGCGTAGTCCTTGCGGTCGCGGGCCGCCTGGCGCTGCTGCAGCGCCACCGTGACCAGGGCGTCGACCACCGGCCGCAGGCCCTCGCCGCCAACGTCGCCGGACCAGTGCTCGTCCAGCGGGTCGAGACCGAGCACCGACATCATGCCGCGGACCGCGGCCGCCTGCTTGGCCGCGCCGGCCACGTCTCCCGCCGCGAGCGCGCTGTTGCCCTCGGTCACCGCCTCGTGCACGACCGCGAGGGCCTGCGGCACCGCGAGGTCGTCGTCCATCGCGGCCGCGAACTGGGCGGGCACCGCCGCCACGCCGGGCACGGCGCCGGCCGCCGGAGCGGCCGGACCGGCCTCAGCGGCCCGGGTCACGAAGCCCTCGATCCGCCGGTACGCGGCGGCGGCCTCGGCCAGTGCCTCGGGCGAGTACTCCATCTCCGACCGGTAGTGCGCCTGGCCCAGGTAGTACCGCAACTCCGCCGGGCGCACTTCCTTGAGCATCGCGTCCACGAGCAGGGAGTTGCCGAGCGACTTGCTCATCTTCTCGCCGGACAGGCCGAGGAGCCCGTTGTGCACCCAGTAGCGGGCGAAGCCGTCCCCGGCCCCGCGGGACTGCGCGATCTCGTTCTCGTGGTGCGGGAAGATCAGGTCCATCCCGCCGCCGTGGATATCGAAGGTGCTGCCGAGGTACCAGGTGGCCATCGCCGAGCATTCCAGGTGCCAGCCGGGGCGGCCCGGTCCCCACGGCGTCTCCCAGGAGGGCTCGCCGGGCTTGGCCCGCTTCCAGAGCGTGAAGTCCCGCGGATCGCGCTTGGCGCCCTCGTCGATGTCGTCGGCCGGCCGCATGTGCTCCAGCCGCTGGCCGGACAGTTCGCCGTAGTACGGGTAGGACAGCACGTCGAAGTACACGCCGCCGTCGGCCACGTAGGCGTGGCCGCTCTCGATCAGCCGCCGCATCAGCACGATCATCTCGGGCACGTGCCCGGTCGCCCGGGGCTCGACATCCGGCGGCAGGCAGCCGAGCGCGTCGTACGCGCGGGTGAACGCGCGCTGGTTTCGCTCGGCCACCGCCCACCAGGCCGTGTGCTCGGCGCGGGCGGTCCTGAGGATCTTGTCGTCGATGTCGGTCACGTTCCGGCAGAACGTCACCTGGTACCCGCTCGCGGCCAGCCAGCGAACGAGGATGTCGAAGTTCACGGCCGACCGGACGTGGCCGATGTGCGGGGGCGCCTGCACCGTGGCCCCGCACAGGTACAGCGAGGCCTTCCCCGGCGTCAGGGGAGTGAACTCGCGTACCGCGCGGGCGGCCGTGTCGTGGAGGCGCAATGTCATGCGGACAGGCTACGGGACGCGACGGCCGGCCCGGGCCCGGCCTCGGTTCCGCGACACGGCCTGCGGGCTGCCCTTCCCCGCCCGCGCGATGCGGCCGTGACCTGCTCACCCGTCCCCGTGACGTAGCCCGCGGCCGGGGAGTAGGGTCCGGAGCGTGACGGTCAAACTCGTGGTCTTGTACACGCAGCCGAGCGATCCGGAAGCCTTCGACCGGCATTACTTCGGCACCCACATGCCGCTGGTCAGCGACATCCCCGGCCTGCTCCGGACGGAGACCGGCCGGATCGGTGCGGCGGTCGACGGCGGCGAGCAGACCTACTACCGGGTCACCGAGCTGTACTTCGCCGACCAGGACGCGCTTCAGGCGGCCTTCGCGTCGGGCGAGGGGCAGACGACCGCGGCCGACTACCAGGAGATCGCCCCGCCGGGCTCCAGGATGTTCGTCGCGTCGGTAGACGACTGAGGGAGCGGGCGTATCACTCGCTGCCCGCGTAGGCCCTCTGCGCCTCCGCGATGAGCGCGACCGAGTCCAGCGAGCTCAGGGCCTCGGCTCGCAGGTACTCCACGGCTTCGCGGTAACGATCCAGGTCGTTATCGCGCTCCTGGTACAGGTTGGTGCTCAGGAGTTCGACGAAGACCACCGGCGAGGACTCCTGGAACTCCAGGAACACGAAATTGCTGTCCTGGGCAGCGTGCGCGCCAGCCGCAAAGGGGATGACCTGCACGGTCGCTTTCCCGCCTCGCTCCAATTCAAGGATCTTATCCAGCTGGGCGGCCATAACCACTGGGCCGCCTACCCTGCGGCGCAGCACTGCTTCATCCAATAGAGCGTGGTACCCGGGTCGGCTATCCTGCTCCAGCAATTCCTGCCGACGGAGCCTGGCCTCGACTCGCTCTTCATGGACCTCGGGATCCATTTTAGGCGCGATGGTTCTGATGATCTCGCGGGCGTAGGCCTCAGTCTGGAGTAGCGCCGGCACGTAGTACATCGAAAAGACGGTAATGGACGAAGCACCTTGCTCCAGGCCGATATATGGGTCAAGCTTAAGGTCGCGGTAATGTGACCACCAGCCTTGCTCCCCCGCTATCCTGGCCAGCTCCAGGAGCTCGGCCTCTTCCGGTTCGCTCACGCCGTAGAGCGTGCACAAACCCCGGACATCACGGAGGTTCGGGCGATGCTGGCCGGATTCGATACGGTTAAGCTTTTCAGCAGGACACGGAAGTCTTTCTCCGACTTGTTCGATCGTCAGGCCCAGGCCGGTACGCAGTTGCTGCAGACGCGCACCAAGCTGACGCTGTCGCACGGTCGGGCTCGTCGCTGTCACCGCACCCCTCTTGGCTAAGCCGCCCCAACTACCCAAAGGATACGCCACCCGCCGGTCTAGCGCACGGTCCTCAGGGTGCAGACCATATCTGCAGTCAAGAAGTCGGTGCTGCGATACGCCCTGGTAGTGTCGTCAGCCTCAGCCGGGCGTGAGATCTCGCAGGAGACAAGAATCCCGCAAGAGGGTCGTTCCGCTAGTGGTCACAGTCCGTCGAAGAGACCATCCTTTACCCCGGCAAGAAACTCCCTCCACTCGTCGCGGCTCATGGTCAAGGGAGTTCGACCGGGATTCGCCGTGCTGCGTATCATGACGGCATCATCGACCGCCGCGGCTTCTATGCACGCGCCACTTTCACACGGCCTACCTTTGTGCCACTCCAGCCCGCCTGCCAGTCCGCCAGCCACTAAGACCCCGCCAGTGATCGAGAATGCTCGTCCGTCCGCCAGAGCGGAACATGAGTCATCCAACCTTGTCAATCTGCGAGGCCAGCCATGTTGCATGAGTAAAGAAAAGTGGCAAGTGTGGCTCATGTTGAGGCGGTGGGAGGCTAGCACACCTCGTTGCCCACCCACCGCCCCAACAAGCCCGATACGCGTCAGTCGATCTCGTCGCTCTCGTCGAAATAACCCAGCTTAACGGCGGCGAGAAATTCTTCCCACTCAGCCCTACTATAACTGTAAACGGGACCATCGGGTCGGCTGGTGTTCCCGAGCAAGATTGAGTCGCCCTGGCGCGCCACCATGACACATGCACCACCATCACACGTGGTTGAGACACGCCAGGCAAGATCCCCCTGGACTGACGGATGTATTGCCATTGACCCTCCTTTCGTCGGAATTACGGAGCTACGCAAGCGGTTTGTCATTCGCTTGTGTAGGCTTCTCGCATCTCTTCGATGCGCGCGATAGACTCCCGCGGGCTCAAGGCGGAGTCACGCAAGTTCTCAACTTCCTCGAGATAACGATCTATGTCTGCCTTGCGCTCCTGGTATTGATGCTTGATCAATCCTTCGACGAAGACAACCGGAAATAGGGCAGGGTCATCGAAATCAAAGACGACAAAGTTACTGTCCTGAGCAACATGAGCGCTGTCAAACGGGAGGACCTGCACGGTCGCTCTCCCGTCCCTTTCCAGCTTCAGAACCTTATCAAACTGGGCAGCCATGATCACTGATCCACCTATGCGGTGGCACAGCACTGCTTCATCCAACAGAACGCGATAACGCGGCCGACTGTCCTGCTCCAGCAATTGCTGGCGGCGCAGCCGAGCCTCGACTCTCTCTTCATGTATCTTCGGGTCTATTCTCGGCGCTATAGCCTTGATGATCTCCCGAGCATAGTCGGCAGTCTGCAGCAGCGCTGGAAAATAGTACATCGTATAAGAGGTGATTGACGTCGCTTTTTGCTCAAGTCCGATGTACGGGTCAAGATTGAGGTCGCCGTATTGCGACCACCAGTCTGGTTCCCTCGCCATCCTGGCGAGTTCCATCAGCTCAGCGGTGTCCGAATCGTTGACCTCGTAGAGCCTGCACAAGTCCCGGACATCACGCAGGCTCGGGCGGCGCGTCGCGGTTTCGATGCGGCTAATCTTCGTAGCGGAGCATAGAAGTTTTTCTCCCACGTCTTCGACAGTCCAGCCGAGGTCGGCACGCAGTTGCCGCAGGCGCGCCCCAAGGACGCGCTGACGTAGGGTCGAGTTCTCCCCTGTCACGGCACATGCTCCTCTTCGAACTCGGCTGCGCCCTCGGGCTCTCCGCAGCCGGATTCACCGCCGGATCTTTGGCACACTCTGAAATTAGGTCGAGTCTTTAGCCGCTGGCATGTGCCATGGATATCAAGCCAGTGATCGCTCGTCAATGGACTCGCCGATCGGGCGCTGGCGCAGCAGCAAGTGACCAGCCAACCATCGGCGGCGGCCGCCAGCCGCGCCCCTCGTGACGTGGTCACCGGGCAAGTGTATGGCACATAGCTATGGCATTTGCACCCGCCTGGGTACGCGGCTCGCCCGCACCTGTGGCACTGCCGAAGCGGACGCTCCACGCCTCATGAAGGCGCCGAGTCAGCTGCGGGCGGCCCGGGCCCAGCTCCAGGCGTACTCCGGGTCCTCGGCGCGACGGCCGGCCGGGGCGAGCAGCAGCGGCCGGAACGTGTCGATCATCACCGCGGTCTCGTCGGTGGTCACCCGCCCCTCGGCCAGGCCCTGGACCGCGGCCTCCACGGCCCCGGGCTGCGGCCCGTGCGTGAAGCCCGACGGGTGCAGGGTGATCGACCCGAGCCCGACCCCGGAACCCTTGCGCGCGCCGTAGTCGCCGGCGACGTAGTACATCATCTCGTCGGAGTCGACGTTGTGATGGTTGTACGGGATCGGCACGGCCTCCGGGTCGAAATCGAGCGGCCGCGGGCAGAACGAGCAGATGACGAAGTTGGGGCCCTCGAACGTCTGGTGCACGGGCGGCGGCGCGTGGGTGCGCTTCACGATGGGCTCGAAGTCGGCGATGTTGAACGCGTACGGGTACAGGTAGCCGTCCCATCCCACCACGTCGAAGGGATGGAAGGCGTAGCTCAGCCGGGTCAGCCCGGCCCGGTTGCGGACGATCACCGGCACGTCCTCGCCCTCGGCGGTCAGCGGCCCGTCCGGGCCGCGCAGGTCCCGCTCGCAGTACGGTGCGTGCTCGAGGAACTGCCCGCTGGCGGACAGGTAACGGCGCGGCGGCCTGATGTGCCCGCGCGCCTCGATGACCAGCGCGTGCACCGGCCCGCCGGTTCCTGGAATCCAGCGGTGAATTGTCCCTCGGGGCACCACGACATAATCGCCGGCGATGGCGTCGATGGAGCCGTAGACGGACTCGAAGCGGGCCGATCCGCTGCGAAGGTAAATGGATTCGTCTCCGGTTGAATTCCGGTAAAGCTCCGAGGGGGCATCGGCGGCCGCGAATGAGATCCGCACGTCGTCGTTAGCCAGCAGCAGCTGCCTGCCGAGTACCAGGTCGCCGCCCGCGGGCAGCTCCTGGGTCCGGAAATGCCGTGGCAGCAGGGGGTGATTCGGCGCCAGGCCCGCGTCGGCGGCATCGTCCAGGCCCTCGCTCTTCACGATGGCGGTCGGCGGGTGCGCGTGGTAAAGCAGCGAGGAATCGGAGGAGAACCCTTCCTCGCCCATCAGCTCCTCGGCATAGAGTCCCCCGTCGGGACGGCGAAAGCGCACGTGTCGCTTTCGCGGAATCTCCCCGGTAACCCGGTAGTACGGCATATCGTCTCCTTGACGCCGAAACCGCGAGGGCCTGCGCGGAACCGGCCGACTGCTCGCCATTCGCCCTCGGTATTCCAGCGGTAACGCCGGCAACCGTACAGCGGCCTGGCGGCGGCGCGGGCTCCCGTTCCCTGACTATAAGTCAGCGGCGTGACCCGACAGCATGCGAGGAAGGACGAGGGGGGCCCGATGAGCGACCCGCGAACGGCGTACACCCGGCCGCCGGGAGACGGCAGCCGGGCCTTGCGGCTGCTGGGGCTCGCCGCAGTCGCGGTCGGGGTGCTGCTCCTGGTGGCAGCGGCGTTCGTGCTGTCGTACGCGGGGATCCACGCCGTCGCGCTGTCCGCGGGCGTTTCGCCGCGGCTGGCCAGGCTCTATCCGGTGATCTTCGATGCGATGCTGGTCGTGGCGTGCGCCGCCGTCCTGTCGCTGCGCGGGGCCGGGCTGCCGTCGCGCTGCTACGCGTGGCTGACGATGCTCGTGCTGCTGGTCGCGGCGGCCGGGGCCGACACCCTGCACGCGACCGGGGCCAGCCTGCCGCACAAGCCGGCCGCCGCGGCAGCGGCGATCATCCCGTGGGCGCTGGTCCTGATCGGGTTCGGCCTGCTGCTGGCCATCCTGCGGCAGGCCCGGCTGCGGCTGGCGGCCGGACAGGACGAAGAAGGCCTCCTGGAGCCATCCGGCCTGGCCGAGGTGTCAGGCGGCATCGACGTCCTGTTCGGCCCGAGGCCGTCCTCCGGCCCGGACGGGCTCCCGGCCCGGAACGGGTTCCCGGTTCCGGCCGAGCCTCCGGTCCCGGCCGAGTCCCCGGCCCCGAACGGATCCCCGGCTCCTGCCCAGCCCCCGGCTCGGGCCGACTCTACGACCCCGGGCGAGTCCCCGAGGCCAGCCTTCGCCCCGGTTCCGGCCGAGCCCTCGGCTCCGGCCGAGCCCCCGGCTCCGGCCGAGTCCCCGGCTCCGGTGAAGTCCTCAACTCCGGTCCAGTCCCCGGCTCCCAGCGACGCCGGAACCGGCGAACAGGGAACTGAGACCGAGGCCGAGCCCGGAGCGGAGGCTCAGACCGTGCCCGAAGCTAAGACGGAGCTCGAGCCGCAGACGAAGCCCGAGACCCGACCCGCGCCCGGATCCGGGACTCCGCCCGGGACAAAGGGCGACGCCGAGCCCGAGACCGAAGCCGAAGCCGACGCTGGACCAGCGCCGGAATCCGTCGGGCCGGAGTCGGAGCTCGCTGGGACGGAGCCAGCGGGCGAGGATCAGCCCGAGCCATCTCCTGCGCCGGCGCTGGCGACGGCGCAGTTCGACCGGATGCAGAGCTCGCCGGTCCCGCCGGACGCGAGATCAGCGCCGGTCCCGTGACCTAGACCGGCGGGTCGCTCCAGGCCGGGCCGTGCGCGGGTGGCGGTCAGGCCGCGTACTTCAGCACCAGGTCGCCGACCTGCGGGAGCGCGGCTTGGATGTGCTTGGTGGCGCCGCCGCGGACGCTGCCGTACGCCTTGATGATCGTGGGCCGGCCGGAGGCCTTCGCGCGGGCGTCAGTAACCGATAGCAGGGCCTGCGACACTTCCTCCCCGTGCTTGGCCAGGTAATCGCCGAACTCGGAGCCGCCCGAGGTAGTGAAGTCCGCCCAGTACGGCTCGAGCTTGTCCACCATGTCCGGAAGCAGGGACTCCACCATGTGGCGGACATGGCCCGGCATGAAGGTGTTCACCGTCTTGTAGGCCAGCTTGACCGCGGTCCCGGAGATTCCTGACTTGCCCGAGATCTCCTGCTCGATCAGCGCGTAGCAGTCGGCGATCACCTGGGGCCGGGTGTCCGGCGCGAGCAGGATCTGGCGAAGCGTGGCGGCCATGGGTATCTCTTCTTCTCCTTGTCACGGGTCTTGCCCACTGGATTTCGCGGATGCGGCGATGCGCTGCCCGTCACTAGACGGGGCGCGCCCGGCCGCGGTTTACCGCTGTCGCCGACGGCGGCGATCTTGCCCAGGTGAGGACCGGGATAATGGCAGACGTGACGCTGGCGTTCCGGTTCGCCGAAGAGGGCGACGCGCCAGCCCTGGTTGATCTCATCGAGTCCGCTTACCGGGGAGAGACCAGCCGGATGGGCTGGACGACCGAGGCGGACCTGCTCGGCGGCCAGCGCACGGACGCCGACGCGGTGCTGGCGGTGCTGCGCAAGCCCGGCAGCGCCATGCTCGTGGCCGAGGCTGACGGACAGCTGGCGGGCTGCTGCCAGCTCGAGCAGCGTCCGCAGGGCGAGGTGTACTTCGGCATGTTCTCGGTGCCCCCCGGCCGCCAGGGCCGGGGCTGGGGCGGGGCAATCCTGGCCGAGGCCGAGCGCCTGGCCCGTGACGACTGGGGCGCGAGCACCATGGTGATGACGGTCCTGGCCCAGCGCGGTGACCTGATCGCCTGGTACGAGCGGCGCGGCTACCGGCGGACCGGCGAGAGCAGGCCGTTCCCTTACGGTAACGCCCGGCTCGGGACCCCCAAGCGGCCGGACCTCCGCTTCGTCGTGCTGTCCAAACCGCTCTCTGGCGGACGCCCGTAACCTTGCCGCCGGTGACCTCGCCGGCCCGCTCGTGCGCCGGCCGGAGCTTGTGTCATCATAGTGATATCAATTTTTTGGCGAGGAGGTGCCGGGCTGTGGAATCGTTCACGGGAAAGCTCGCGGTAGTGACCGGCGGTGGCTCCGGCATGGGCCGCGAACTGGTCCGCCAGCTGGCGGCGCAGGGATGCTCGGTCGCGACCTGCGATATCAACGACCCCGCGGCCCAGGAGACCGCGACCCTGGCCCGGGCGGACGCCCCGGACGGCGTCCAGGTCACCAGCCACGCCTGCGATGTCTCTGACGAGGCACAGGTGCTGCGGTTCCGCGATGAGCTGCTCGAAGCGCACGCCAGCGATCACGTGGACCTCGTGTTCAGCAACGCCGGCATCGGCGGCGCCGGGAGCTTCGTCAAGGACGACCGGGAGGACTGGGAGCGCACGTTCGCCGTTGACTGGTGGGGCGTCTACTACTGTGCCCGCGCGTTCCTGCCGCTGCTGATCGCGAGCGGCGACGGGGTCCTGGTCAACACCAGCAGCGTGAACGGCTTCTGGGCGACCCTGGGCCCGGGCATGCCGAACAGCGCCTACTGCACGGCCAAGTTCGCCGTGAAGGGCTTCTCGGAGGCGCTCATCGAAGACCTGCGCAGCAACGCGCCCAGTGTCCGGGTCGCCGTCGTGATGCCGGGCCACGTGGGCACCGACATCGTCGCGAACAGCCTCCGGGCCCGCGGCCAGTGGCCGCCGGAGCAGATGAGCGACGCTCAGATCGAGGAGCTGATCCCGGCCGACGCGCAGGCCGGGCTGATCAAGGCGGGCCTGCTGCCCGAGGGCGCGTCAGCCGATCAGCTGCGGAAGCTGCTGGCGCAGATGGCCGCCGACTTCCGGGACAAGGCGCCGCTCAGCGCGGCGGGGGCGGCGACCGTCATCCTCGACGGGGTGCGATCCGGGGCCTGGCGGATCCTGGTCGGCGAGGACGCCGAGAAGATCGACGCGGCGGTACGCGCGCACCCCGAGGCCGCCTACGACTACACCGAGCTGGGCAGGCTGGTGACGCCAGCGCCGGCGACCACGACGCCCGAAGGGTCAGCCGGCGGGCCGCCACGCCCAGTCACATGACAGATGACATCCGGCGGCGCCCGCCCCAGAATGTGGTGAGGCCCGGCCACGCCGGGCCTGGGCTTGAGCGCGGTGAGCTCACCGTGCCCGCTGACGGGGGAGGGAACCGTGTCCACGCCTGATGATCATCGCTTCCTGGGAGGGTCGTTCGCCCCGGTGACCGAGGAGATCACCGCGTTCGACCTGCCGGTCACCGGCCAGGTACCCGCCGGGCTGTCCGGCCGGTACCTGCGCAACGGGCCGAACCCGCTGGGCCTGGACGACCCGGACTATCACTGGTTCCTGGGCGCGGGCATGGTGCACGGCGTGCGGCTGCGCGGCGGCAAGGCCGAGTGGTACCGCAACCGGTGGGTCCGCTCCAAGGCCGTGGCCGCGCAGCACCACGAGCAGTGGCCGGCCGGGCCGGTGCACGAGAACATGGACTTCGCCGCCAACACGTGCATCATCGCCCACGCCGGCCGCACCCTGGCCACGGTCGAGGCCGGGCCGCTGCCGTATGAGATGACCGGCGAGGAGCTGGACACCGTCGGGCCGTGCAACTTCGGCGGGACGCTGCCCGGCGGGTTCGCCGCGCACACCAAGCTCGACCGGGCCACCGGCGAGCTGCACGCGATCGCGTACTTCTGGGCCTGGGACTACGTCCAGCACGTGATCGTCGACCCCGGCGGGAAGGTCTCCGCCACGACCAACATCCCGGTCGCCGACGGCCCGATGATGCACGACTTCGCGCTGACCGGCCGTTACGTGGTGCTGCTGGACCTGCCGGTCACGTTCAGCCTGAACGCGGCCACGCACGGCAAGGAACTGCCGTACGTGTGGAACGACGCCCACCAGGCCCGGGTCGGCCTGCTGCGCCGCGACGGCAGCTCGCCCATCCGCTGGATCGAGATCGACCCGTGCTGGGTGTTCCACTGCCTCAACGCCTACGACGACGACCAGGGCAAGATCGTGGTCGACCTGTGCCAGTACAAGCGGGGCTTCGACGTGTCCACGCTGTGGTCTGCCCACGGGCCGGTGACCCTGGACCGGTGGACCATCGACCCGGCCGCCGGCACGGTCACCGAGAAGCGCCTCGACGACCAGGGGCAGGAGTTCCCCCGGGTCGACGACCGGATCGTCTCCCGGCGGCACCGTTACGGCTACAGCGCGGTCATCGGCGACGTCACCCGGGCCATCACCGCCACCGGCGACTTCGGCGACGACGCGTTCACCAACGCGATACTCAAGCACGACCTGGCCGCGGGCACCGTCCAGGCCCACGAGTTCGGCAAGGACGCCACCGCGGGCGAGGCGGTGTTCGCCCCGTCATCGCCCGATGCCGGCGAGGACGACGGGTACGTCATGGCCTTCGTGCACAACCCCGACCGCGGCGCGGCCGACCTGGTCATCCTCGCCGCCCAGGACTTCACCGCCGAGCCGGTCGCCCGCGTTCACGTGCCGGCCCGGATCCCGCTCGGCTTCCACGGCAGCTGGCTTCCCGACAGCTGATCACGATAAGCCCGGGAGCGCGGCCAGTATCTCCCGGGTGGCGTCGAAGATCGAGAAATGTCCCAGGCCGGGGTGGAGCTTCAGCTGCGCGCCCGGTATCGCCTCGGCGAAGAGCCGGGCGTGCTGGGGCGGAACCGTGTTGTCGGCGTCCCCGTGGTGGACCCAGGCCGGAACCTTGATGGAGCCGAGCTCGAATCCCCAGGGCCGGGTGAGGACCCGCAGGTCCTGGGCCACTCCCCCGTCCCCGTGGCGGAAGGCTTCGAGGTAGTTGGCCAGGAACGCGTCACGGCTGCCGGGCTGATCCAGCGCCTGCCGGTCGGTGCCGGGCATCTCGCTGGTAGATATGCGGAGGAACAGCCGCGGCGAGCGGCGTCCCAGCCCGGCCAGGCGGCCCAGGAACCAGCCGCCGAACGCGGGCGCACGCCGGGCGACCTCCAGGGAGAGCCGTTCGCCGGGCGCCATCCCGCGGGTCGGCCACCCGGGCAGGCCGAGCGACGAGACCAGCGTCAGGCTGCGGACGCGACCGGGAATCGCGGCCGCGCACGCCGCGGCGAACGGCCCGCCGCCCGAGACCCCGAGCAGCGCCGCCGGGCCGGCCGCCGTCGCGTCCAGCACCAGCGCCGCGTCCTGCACCCAGTCCACCAGCCGCCCCAGCCGCCGAGGATCGGTCCCGCCGGTGCCGGGGCGGTCCGGGGCCACGATGCGCAACCCCAGCTCGCCCGCGACCGGCGCGAACAGGCGCGCCGACAGCCGCGAGTCGGCCAGGCCGTGGCAGAACAGGACCGGTGCCGCGGCCGGCTCGCCCACGACCTCAACCGCGATCACGCTGCCGTCCCCCCGGCGTACCTCCATCCCTGGATGGTCGCGCATTCCCGCCGGTCAGGCCAGATCGATTTGCCCGCCGGGTCTTGGTAGGTTGGCTGCCCGGCGAAGGGGGGCGGCGTGAAGGCGCTCGTATTCCGGCACAGCCTGGCCCGCGAGGCGGCCTCGGCCGTGGGCGGCCGCGTCAGCCGGCGGGCCTTCGTCTCCCGCTTCGCACCTGTCGGCGTCGAGGATGTCGCCGAGCCGCGGCTTCCGGCCGCGGACTGGGTACGCGTGCAGACGACGTTCTCGGGCCTGTGCGGCTCCGACGTGAAACAGATCCTGCTGAACGGCGCCCGCGACAACCCGCTCACCGCGCTGGTGTCCTTCCCGCACGTGCTCGGCCACGAGGTCGTCGGGCGGCGCGCGGACACCGGGGAGCGCGTCGTGCTCAACCCGTGGCTGTCGTGCGGCCCCCGCGGCATCGACCCGGCCTGCGAGGCCTGCCGGGCCGGCCGCTACCCCTGGTGCCGCAACTTCCGCTCGGGCGACCTGCCGGTATCGATCCACCTCGGGAACTGCGCGGCGGCGGCCGGGGCGCACGCCGAGCGGTTCGCCGCCCACCCCTCGCAGTTGTTCGCCATTCCCCGCGGTGTCGGCGACGAGGCGGCGGTCCTGGCCGACCCCGTCAGCGTGTCGTTGCGTTCGATCCTGCTCGCGCCGCCCCGTGACGGCCAGAGCGTCCTCGTCTACGGATCGGGCACGCTCGCGTTCGCCGTGATCGCGCTGCTGCGCCACCTCTATCCCGCCACCGAAGTATGGGCGGCGGCGCGCCCCGGCGTCCGGGCGGCGCTCGCGACCCGGCTCGGCGCCCACGCCGTGTTGTCGTGCGCGCCGGATAAGCTGGTCGCGCAGGTCGCGCGGCGCGTCGGCGCGGCACCGCTCGAGCCGTGGAGCAGGCGCGACTGGCTGCAGGACGGCCCGGCCGTGGTCTACGACACGATCGGCTCGACCGAGACCGTCGAGACCTCGCTGCGGCTGCTCACGACGGGCGGCACGCTCGTCATCTCCGGCGTCGAGCCGCCGAAGCGCTTCGAGTGGACCCTGCTCTACTTCAAGGAAGTGCGCGTGGTCGGCTCGAACGGCTTCGGCCTCGAGGACGTGGGCGGTGTCGTCAAGCACGCCATGGAGCACTACTTCGACTTCGTCGCGGACGGCCTCGACCTGACGCCGGTGATCACGCACCGCTTCCCGCTCGAGCGCTGGGGCGAGGCGGTGCTGACGGTGAAGAACGCGCGCCACACCGGCGCGGTCAAGGTGCTGCTCGAGCCGGCTCGCTGACCGCCTTGATCCCAGGAACGGGCGGCTGGCTCAGGCGCGGCCGGTGACCAGCAGGACACCCCGGGAGGCGCGGACTTCGCCGTCCTGGAGGCGGGCGCGCAGGGCTTCCTCGACCGCGGCGAGCGCGCGCTCGCGGGTCTGCTCGTCGGCGTCCCGGAGCGCCTCGCGGGCGCCGCCGGTCCGCACGGCGGCCAGCGCGGCCTCGGGTATCCCGGCCTCGCTGATCACGATCTGGTCGGCGTGCGGCGTGACGTCGACCGAGCCGAACCCGGCCGCGCCGAGCACGGCGCGGACCCGGTCGGGATCGGCGAGGGAGAACGGACCGGGCTCGCCCGGGCCGGGCATCGGCGGCAGCGATCCGGTGACCTCCGCCACGGCCGCGCCCGGGATGAGCATCCACTCGTTGTCGAACACGGTCTGCCAGCAGGCGAACGACAGCGCTGCCCCTGGCCGGAGAGCCCGGCGGACGTTGGCGAACGCGGCCGCGGGATCGGTGAAGAACATCACGCCAAAGCGCGAGTAGGCGGCGTCAAACCGGGCTTCGCCCAAGTCGTAGACCTGCACGTCCGCGTGCACGAACTCGACGTTCCCGGCGCCCGCCCGCGCCGCCCGTTCGCTCGCGGCGGTCAGCATCCCGGCCGAGATGTCCACCCCGACCACCTCGCCGCCGGGCCCGACCCGGGCGGCCAGTTCCAGCGTGGTCCGGCCCGCGCCGCAGCCCAGGTCGATCACCCGCTGCCCGGAGCGCAACTCCAGGCGGTCCATGGCCAGCTCGCCGGGAGGGCCGCCGACCTGCTCCATCCGGTCTTCCGTCTGGAGCCACGACGGCGCCCGCTGCTCCCAGTACTCGGCCTGCTCGGTGTTGGCGAACGCCACCGCCGCATCCCTTCGTTTTGGTGGGCATGCCGTTCGCGGGCCGGGCATGCCGGAGCGTGGTCCGGCCCCAGCCTATGCCGGTGGCCCGCGCGGCCGCCGGGGCTGCGGCCCGGGCGCACGTCATAATGCCTGGGTGGCTGGGACAGACGGGGACACGGTGCGCCGGATCGGGATCAGGCTGGCGGCGCTGGCGCAGGACGGGCTGACCTTCGCGGCCAGCGACTACGACCGCGACCGGTACCAGCAGGTCAGCCGGCTGGCCGCGGAGCTGCTGTCGGTGATCAGCGGCCGCCCGGCGGCGGACCTCGCGGTCGAGCTCGGCCGTGATTCCGGCTACGCCACGCCCAAGGTCGACGTGCGCGGCGCGGTCTTCGACGACAGCGAGCGCGTGCTGCTCATGCGCGAGAGGATCGACGGCCGCTGGTCGCTGCCTGGTGGCTGGGCCGATCCGGGGGACGCGCCCTCGGCCGCCGCCACCCGGGAGATTCTCGAGGAAACCGGGTACCACACGGTGGCGGTCAAGCTGATCTCCTGCTGGGACCGCGACCTGCAGGGCAATCCGCCGCCGCTCCCGGTCCACGTCTACAAGCTGTTCTTCCTGTGCCGCCGCGAGGGCGCCGTGCAGCCGCCGGCGGCGCTGGAAACGCTCGACGTGGGCTGGTTCGGCCTCGATGAGCTGCCGCCGCTGTCGCTGGGCCGTGTCAACCACCGCCAGCTGGAGCGGGCGCTGGACCACCACCGGGATCCCTCCCTGCCCACCGAGTTCGACTAGCGGCCCGTCCGCGGGCGGCATCGCCTCGTGGTGGGCGCACCACCGGGTGCGGATGATGGGCGGCTGGTCCGGCCGGCGCCTGGAGGCCACGACGAGCGCGCTGGGGGACGACGGCTACGGGCTCACGGTCTACCTTGAGCCATGACCGGCCCGCTCAGCCGCGCGGCACACGCCCGTCCACGGCGGTGAACGCGATGGTCTGCGTCCACCACGCCGGGTCGGCGCACCGGGCGAGGAAGCCGTCGACGGACCGGTCGTCCAGGTGGCCGGACGCCGTCAGCCGGGGGCGCAGCTCGGTGACCGTCTCCCGCCAGTACTCGGCCCAGGGCGAGCCGCCGTGGTACAGCGCGGTCTCCGCCGTGGCCGCAACGTCCTCCAGGCCCAGCCCGGACAGCATGGCCGGCAGTCGGCGGCCGATGAAGTAGTCAATGCCCTGCTCGCGCGACCAGGCCAGCCATCCCTGCCAGAACGCCCGGACCTCGGGCGGCTCGGCCACGCTGACCGGCAGGAAATCCGGCTCGATCAGCAGGACGGCCCCGCCCGGCCGGGCACTGGCCACCAGGTTCGCCACGGCAGCCGCGGCGTCGGCGACGTGGTGCAGCACGGCGCGGGCCGTGACCAGGTCAAAGTCGGCCGGCTCGACCGGCCCGGCGAGGATGTCGGCCTGGCGGACCTCGAGCCCGGGCGTGTCCGCGTCGATCAGGCACAGGTCGAGGTCCACCGCCACCGCCCGCCCGCCGGGCGCAGCGCGCTCGGCGAGCCAGGCCGAGATCGAGCCGTTGCCGCAGCCGGCCTCGAGAGTTCGCGCCCCCGGCCCGGCGCCCAGCCGCTCGAGGTGACGGCGGTGCGTCGGGTCGAGCAACCGCGACATCAGCGCCAGCCGCTGCCGCTCGCCTTCCTGGTGGTGATCAAGGACGTACTCGGGCACGCCGTCAGCGGCCGCGCTGCCACGCGGACGCCTCACCTCCGCTCCTGATGGACTCGGCCAGGCGCCGGGCCAGGTCCAGCGGGACGGTCGCGCCCTTGGTCCGGTAGAACGACGCCGCGCGCTCGGCCTGCCGGACGGCCCCGGCGTGGTCGCCGGCCAGCCACAGCACCTCGGCCACGTCGAGGCACACGTCACCCTGGGCCAGCGGCGCGTCCATCCCGTCGGCTATCGCGAGCGCCTCGGCCGCCACCGCCCGCGCCTTCTCGAACTCGCCGCGGCGCGCCGCCACCTTGGCCAGCACCTGCCGGCTCATCATTTGCGTGATCGCGTCATCGCTGGCGCCGACGTCGGCCGCCTGCCGGGCCCAGGTCTCGGCTTCCTCGTAACGGCCCAGGCCATACAGCGACTGGGCCACTTCGGCGGCCTTCGTCGACCAGAACGTGCGCTCGTTCATCTCTTCCAGCAGCCGGCAGGCATGCCGGGCCGATTCCTCGGCCCGGGTGAACTGGCCGGCCTGCATCTCGATCTCCCAGCAGTCGCCGATCGCCAAGCCGAACCGGTCGCCTCGCTCGGTCATCTGCTCCAGGTTGGACCGGTAGGCCGCCCACGCCTCGTCGAAGCGGCCGATCAGCGCGAGCAGCCGGGCCCGCCAGAAGTCGATCCAGGTGGGCCGCGGGTCGAGCTGTGCCGCCTGCTCATCGAGCCAGCCGAGCGCCTCGGCGACCGGCGTCGGCCCGTACGCGATCCCCGAGGCCGTGCTGACCCGGCACATGCTCGCCAGGTACTGATCGCCGGCCGCCGTCGCGTGCTCGGCCGCTCGCATGGCGGCATCGGCCGAGGCGCCGAACCGGCACCGGTTGTGCTCGAGGGCCCAGATGGCCGTCCACAACGACGCCAGCGCGGCCTGGTCGCCGGCCTGCTCGAACACCGGCCGGGCCCGCTCGACGAGGTCTTGGAGCTGGGCCAGCCGGCCCTCGGGATCCAGGTGAGCCAGCAGGTAGCGGCGGGCGAGCTCGGCCCGGAGCTGGCCGATGTCGTCTCCTGCCTCGGCCGCGGCGGCCGAGGTCGTTCCGGCCCGCGCGGCGGCGTCGGCGAACCGGCCGGCCTGGAACATGGCCCAGACCACGCTCAGCTCCAGCGAGACGTCGACCGGCCTCGATGAGACCAGGTTGCTGGCGCGTTCCAGGAGGTTCAGGGCGGCGCTGGCGTCTTCGCGTTCCAGTGCACGCCGGCCCGCCGACTGGAGCCTGCCCGCGGCCGCGGTGGCCATCGCTTCGGCGGTGGCGTCGGCCGAGCCGAGCTCCCTCCGGTAGCCGTACGCCTGCTCGAGGTGATAGCCGATGATCTCGTCGCGCTCCACGAGATCGCTGGCCCGCTCGTCCAGCCACCGGGCGAACGCTTCGTGCAGCTGGGCCCGTACCGACTTCGGCAACCCGTCGTACGCGGCGTCGCGGATCAGCAGATGCCGGAACCGGAACGCGTCGTCTCCGGGGAACGCGGCGTCGTCCGGGCGCACGAGGTCCTTCCGGACCAGCGTGACGAGCGTGGCCGGGACCGACGCCTCCCCGGGGCCGAGGGCTTCCACGGCGCCGCGGTGGAATGAGTTGCCCTCGACCGAGCCGCGCTCGAGCACCCGGCGCTCGCCGGGCTCGAGCTGGTCGAGCCGGGCGGCGAGCAGCGCCTGGATCGTCGGCGGGATGACCACCTCGCCCCCGGACGAGGCGACGACCGCCGCGATCTCCTGCAGGAACAGCGGATTGCCCGCGGCCGCGTCGAGGGCCCGGGCCCGGAGCGCCGCATCGGCCAGCGCCCGGTCCGGCAGCAGCCGGTCGATCAGCTCGTCTGCCTCGTCGGAGTTGAGCGGCTCCAGCAGCACCGTGGTCGCGTTCAGCTTGCCCCCGCCCCAGGCGGGACGGCGCTCCAGCAGCTCCGGCCGGGCCAGGCACAGCAGCAGCAGGGGAGCGCCGCGGCTCAGGTCCGCCACCTGCTCGACCAGGTCGAAGAACGTCTGCTCCCCCCAGTGGACATCGTCCAGCACGACGACCAGCGGCCGCTGGGCGGCGGCCCGCTCCAGCAGCTTGCGCACGGCCCAGGCGATCTCGACCGACGTCCCGGCCGGGGCGGACTCGCCGAGCAGCGCGCGGATCGCCCGGGCTTGATCGTCGCGGCCGGCCAGGGCCTCCTCCAGGCCGGGGATGGCCAGCAGCTGCCTTACGACCTCCACGACCGGCCAGTAGGTGATGCCCTCCCCGTAGGAGAGGCAGCGGCCCCGGACGACCGTCGCGTCGAGGCCGCGGGTGAACTCGGCCGTCAGCCGTGACTTGCCCACGCCGGCCACCCCGAGCAACGTGAACAGGCCGCAGGTGCGCTCGCGGACCACGTTCGCATAGGCGTCCTCGAGCATCCGGAGCTGGTGCGCCCGGCCCACCAGCGGGGTGTCCAGGCGCCTGCGCGGCGGTCCCGCCTTGACCAGCACCTCGACCAGCCGGTAGACGTCCAGCGGGCGGGACTTCCCCCGGAGGGTCATCGGCTCGAGCGGCTCCAGCGCGACCGCGTCCCGCACCAGGCCGGCCGTGTCCGGGCCCAGCAGGATCTCGCCCGGCGCGGCTGCCTGCTCCAGGCGGGCGGCGATGTTCACCGCGTCGCCTACCGCCAGCCAGTCGTCGATCGCGGTCACCGCCTCGCCGGTGTTGACTCCGGTCCGCAGCTGAACGGTCGCGTCGTGGTCCCGCGTGAGCTCGGAGTTGAGCCCCGGCAGCCCGGCGCGCAGGTCCGCGGCGGCCCGGACGGCCCGGAGGGCGTCGTCCTCGTGGACGACCGGCACGCCGAACACGGCGACCACCGCGTCGCCGATGAACTTCTCCACGGTGCCGCCGTGCCGCGTGATGACCCGCTGCGCGAACTCGAAGTACCGCTCCATCACCCGGCGCAGGGCCTCGGGGTCGAGCCGCTCCCCGAGTTCCGTGGAACCTGTCACGTCTGCGAACAAGACCGTTATGGTCTTCAGCTGCTCGGGGACGGCGGTGACAGCGGTCAGCGGGGTCGCGCAGCGGTTGCAGAAACGAGCGTCGGGCGGATTCTGGTGCCCGCAGCTCGGGCAGGTCGGCACGCGACGAACGCTACCTGGCTCAGCTCGTGAAGGCGATCAGCACCGCGCACGGCGCCTGGTGCGCCACCGAGTTCGGGACGCTCCCCAGGACCCGGCGCACACCCCGCATGCCCTTGTTGCCCACCACGATGAGGTCGGCGTTGACCCGGGTGGCGACCTCGCAGATCGCGTCGGCCGGGGCACCGGTCAGGGCGTGCGTCTCCGCCTCGACGCCGGCGATCCTGGCCCGGGATCCGAGATCGGCCAGCAGGCTCTCGGCCAGATGGCTCGAGCCGAGGGACTTCAGGAACTGGTTAACGCCGCTCACCCCCGACGCGAGCTGCTGCGGCTTGTAGGCGGTCACGATGTGCAGCCGCCCGCCGGTCAGCTTAACCACCTCGATCGCGTTGCGTACCGCCTCAGCCGCGGTTTCAGACCCGTCCGCGCCCACCACTACCGTCTCGAACACCAGCAGCCGTCCTCCCTCGGGCCTGACCGCCCCGTGCCTGGCGCTGCCCGCCGATCAGGCCACCCGGCTGGTTCCTCGTGGCCTGCGTCGCACTCTAGACCAACGCGTCCGCCCGGGTCCCGTCACGCGCCGCGGACGCCGGCCCGGCTAGGATCGGGGCCGATGCGACGCGAGACTTCGACGGTGGTGGCCCTGGTCGGCGAGATCGGCAACGGGCTGCTGGCCGGGCTGGTCCGGTCACCGGGCGTCTCCGTCGCCCGCGCGCCCGAGGCCGCGGCCGGCCCGCCGGCCGCGGGCGAGCCCGCGGCGGCGCGGCCCGGCTGGGAGGCGGGAGCCCTGGACCTGCGGGAGGCGGCGCGGCACCGGTCGATGTACGTGATCGTGCCCGACGACCCGCTGGCCGGCGTGGCCGCGGCGTGGCGGGCGATGTGGGACGTGCCGGCCGGGCCGGGCGGGGCAGCCGGGTTCGAGGAGCAGGCCGCGGACGCGCTGGCGGCCTGGCGGGACAAGCGGTTCGAGCTGCCCGACTACTACCTGGTCGTCGCGCCGGCCCAGGGCGGCGCCACCGGCCCGGACCTGTACCTGGGCCCGTTGCGCGCGGCGCGCCCGCGCCGGGTCGCCGTGGCCGGGCTCGCCGACAGCCCGGCCCAGGCCTCCCGGCTGCTGGACACGCTCCGGTCGCTGGAGCACGGGCCGTGGTGGCCGCCGCTGGACGAGCTGCTCGGCGCGGCCCGCCGCTTCTACGCCGGCGGCCTGGCCGAGACCCGCCAGGCCGCGCCGTAGCCGGACACCGGCGGAAGGACCGGCGATGAGCACCGACGACCCCTATGACCTGGAGCGTTTCGTGGCCGCCCAGGACGCGGGCGGGACCTACTCCCGCGCCGTGGCCGAGCTGCGCGCCGGCCGCAAGACCAGCCACTGGATGTGGTTCGTGTTCCCGCAGATCGCGGGCCTCGGGCGGAGCCCGGTGTCGCAGGCGTTCGCGATCTGCTCGCTGGAGGAGGCCCGCGCCTACCTGGCCCATCCGGTGCTCGGCCCGCGGCTGATCGAGTGCGCCACGATCGTGGCGCAGATCCCGGGCCGCACCGCGGAACAGATCTTCGGCGGCATCGACGCGCTGAAGCTGCGGTCCAGCGTCACGCTGTTCCTGCGCGCGGCTCCGGACGAGCCGGTGTTCGGCGAGGTACTCGCTCGGTACTTCGACGGACAGCCCGACCCGGCCACTGACCGGCTGCTCTGAGCCCGGCCGCACGGGCGGGCGCGGGCAGGCTGGGCGCCACCGGGCGAGCCAGGCGCGCGGGCACGGACGAGCCGGGCTCGGCGAGGGCCGCTGGGCTAGCCGCCGCTGCCGTAGGGCCGGGTGATGATCTCGAGCAGGTGGCCGTCGGGATCCTCGAAGTACAGGCCGCGGCCGCCGTCACGCTGGTTGACCGTCCCGCGCCGGGTTCTGCCGGGGTCCGCCCAGTACGTCAGGTCCTGCTCGCGGATGCGGCCGAACGCGGCGTCGAACTCTTCCTCGCCCACGAGGAACGCATAATGCTGGGGCGTGATCTCCCGGTCGGTCTCGGCGTAGTCCAGCGAGACGCCGTTGTCCGCCCCTGGCCGGGCTCGGCCAGGCCGCCTCCCTGGCCGCAGAACATGCCGGGGCCGGGCTCGGCCGGGCCACCTTCGCCCGGCGCCCGGGCCACGGCCTCATGAATGTACCGAAACACCGGCTATAGTGTATTTTTCGGTACTTTCGGGAGATCCGCGGCGCCGCAGGCCATCGCCGTCCGTGCCCTCGCGCCCGGTGGCACTACTCTCCGCGGCCGGTCGATCCTCGTGCGCCGTCGTCGCGATCACCGCGTACTCGCCGCACCGCGGACAGGCGCCCGCGTCCCCCTCGAACGAGTAGCAGCATCCGCAGAAACAAGCAACGTCAGCCATGATCCGCACCCCCGTGCCTCAGCTACCGCAGGGCCCGGGCCGGCGCCCTGCTCTAATACAGAGCCAGCGCCGGCGGTCCAGATACCGCGTCGTCCCGCGCAGGATGCTGTCTGCCTGGGCCAGATGCCATAACGGTCAGGCGCCCGCGAGCCCGGGTACGACCAGCGCGGTCGCGATCGCCGCGAGGCCCTCGCCGCGGCCGGTCAGGCCGAGCCCGTCGGTCGTGGTCCCGGACACGCTCACGCGCGCCCCGCCCAGCGCGTCGGAAAGCACCTGCTGCGCCTCGTCCCGGCGCGGCGCGATCCGCGGCCGGTTGCCGATGACCTGGACCGACACGTTTCCCACCGCGAACCCGGCGTCCGCGAGCAGCCGCGCGGTCTCGGTCAGCAGCACCGTGCTCCTCGCGCCCGCCCAGCGCGGCCGGGACGTGCCGAAGTGGGCGCCCAGGTCGCCGAGCCCGGCCGCGGCGAGCAGGGCGTCGCAGATCGCGTGGGCCGCGACGTCCCCGTCGGAATGGCCGGCCAGGCCGCGCTCGCCCGGCCAGAGCAGCCCGGCGAGATACAGCGGCCTGCCGTTCCCGAATGGGTGGACGTCCGTTCCGACGCCTACCTGAGGAAATGCGCCTGGCATGACGATCCGGGAACGCGTGAGGCGCTTGCAGAACGGCGCTTATCCCGCCGGGATTGGACGTGCACTTGACGCTCTCCGGCTCGGCGGAACGCGAGGATCAGGACGCGAGAATCTCGTCGAGCAGGGCCTCGGCCTTGTCCTCGTTGGTCTTCTCGGCCAGGGCGAGCTCGCTGACCAGGATCTGCCGGGCCTTGGCGAGCATGCGCTTCTCTCCCGCAGAAAGACCGCGCTCCCGGTCCCTGCGCCACAGGTCCCGAACCACCTCGGCTACCTTGTTCACGTCGCCTGAGGCGAGTTTCTCCAGGTTAGCCTTGTACCGCCGGGACCAGTTGGTCGGCTCCTCGGTGAACGGGGCGCGCAGCACCTCGAACACTCGCTCCAGTCCTTCCTGCCCGACCACGTCCCTGACGCCTACAAGCTCGGCATTGTCCGCAGGGACGCGCACAGTCAGGTCACCCTTGTCGACCTTGAGTACGAGGTAGATCCTGTCCTCGCCCTTGATCGTCCGGGTCTCGATCTCCTCGATCCGAGCAGCCCCATGATGGGGGTAGACGACTGTGTCGCCGACCTTGAAAGACATGTGGACATACCCCTTCCGCTGGACCTATGTTACCACGCCGGACTGGGTCGATTAGCCCCCCGGGACAGCAAACACGCAGGTCAATGCCGCAATTCACGAACCACAAATTGCGACGTGCGCGGCGGCGGGGGCCCGGGCCCGGCGGGCGCCTGCGCGTGACCCGGCTCGCCGACCCTGCGCGACCCGGGCTGCCGGCCCGGCACGACCCGGCCTGCCGGCCCGGCACGACTCGGCTGATCGGCCCCGGGCGACCCGGCCTGCCGGTCTCGGATGCCCCCGCTGGCCGGCCCCGCGCGACCCGCTGACCGGCCCGGCACCACCTCGCTGATCGGCCCCGGGCGATCCGGCCGCCGGTCTCGGATGCCCCCGCTGGCCGCCGGGTGATCCCGCTGACCGGCGTTGCGTGCCTCGGCTGGCCGCCCGCGTGACCCCGCTGACCAGCCTCGGGTGGCCCGCACCGACGGCCCCGCGGTACCGCCTCGGCGGGCTGGCGCGGCCCGGCCGGGGGTCCGCGCGGCAAATGTCCCCAAGACCTTCCGGTAACAGCCCGCCAGGCGGTTACAGCGGTCGGCCGGAGGCTCATACTGAGAGAAAGTTGCCGCTCATGCCGGAGGGCGCGGGTGAACCCTGGCAGCGAACCGGACCGGGATGACTTCGGCCTCCCGCCGGTCGACATCGAGATTCCCGACGACGCGCGGGAACTCGACCGTGACGTGCAGGCCTACCAGCGGGAGCTGCGGGCGCTGCGGCGGCGGCAGCGCGCTGGCCGACTGCGCGGGCCGCTGACCCGGGATGGGATGGTCCTGCCGCTGCTGGCCGGCTGCCTCATCCTGGCCCTGGTCGCCAGCACCCTGCTGATCATGTTCGCCGCCGACCAGACCGGCATGCCCCAGCACCCGACCAGCCAGCCGGCCGCCGGGAAGATCGGCGGGCCGCTGCCGTCCGGGCAGATCATCGTCGAGGCCAAGAGCGTTCCGCTGCACACGGTCACGGCGTCCATGGCCGCCGTGCTGGCCCTGGTCCCGCAGGACTGCGCGTGCGCGGCCACGCTGCGGCAGCTCGTCGCCGCGGCCGCCCAGGCGCACGTGGCCCTCTATCTTGTGGGCACCCCGGCCGTCATGCAGCAGGTGTTCCAGCTGGCCGCCCAGGCCGGACAGAACTCCGACCGGATCGCGGAAGACGCCGACGACGTGCTCGGCACGACGTACGTGCATTCCGGGGTGACCGCGATCCTGGTGCGCTCGGATGGCCTGGTGGCCTCCGTCGTGACCAGCCTGGTGCAGCCGGCGAAGCTGCGGCAGGCCGAGGCCAGGCTGCGGCAGATCGGCTCGGCCGAGCTCGCCGGGCGCTGACCGGCGGCAGACCCGGGCCGGCGACGGCCCCCACGATCGCGGCGGCTACGCTTTGCGACGTCCGGTGCCTGGATTGACGAAGACGAGGAGAGCACGCCGTGATCCGGAGCAGCCTCAGGATCGCCGGGCCGCGCCGCCTGGTCATCCTGGCGATTGCCGCGCTGATCCCCGCGCTCGCCGGGTGCGAGGCCGGGTACAACGCCCCGACCCAGGAGTGGCACCAGCCGACGGACGGCGCCGGCACCGTGCACAACAACATCGCGGTCAGGAACGTCTTCGTGCTCGGCGCGCCGCTCGGCCGGAATATCCCGGCCGGTCACTCGGCCGGCGTGTTCCTCGCCCTGTTCAACGAGGGCTCGGCGGACCGGCTGCTGAGCATGTCCGCGCCGGGCACCGCCAGGTCGGTGACGCTGCCGGGCGGCGCGGTCCCCCTGGCGAGCCAGCAGTCGGTCTTGCTGACCGGGCCCGGCGCCGGAGGTCATCCTGCAGAACCTGATCCGGCCCCTCACCGGCGGCTCGACCGTCCGGCTGGTCATGACCTTCCAGAACGCCGGTACCCTCAGCCTGGTGGTCCCGATCATGCCGCAGGCCCAGTACTACTCGACGTTCTCGGCGCCGCCGAGCCCGACCCCGAGCCCGTCGCCGAGCAGGCGCCCCAGCGCCAAGGCCAGCGCGTCGCCCACTGCCACGCCGACGCCGAGCCCGTCGTCCTAGCGCGGCCGGTTCAGACCGAGGGCTCGAACTTGTACCCGAGCCCGCGCACGGTGAGGATGTGCGCCGGGTTCGCCGGGTCGGCCTCGACCTTGGCCCGCAGCCGCTTGACGTGGACATCGAGCGTCTTGGTATCCCCGACGTAGTCGGCGCCCCAGACGCGGTCGATGAGCTGCATCCGGGTCAGCACGCGCCCGGCGTTGCGCAGCAGGACCTCGAGGAGCTCGAACTCCTTGAGCGGCAACTGCACCTGCTCGCTGCGGACCGTGACCACGTGGCGGTCGACATCCATCCGTACCGGCCCGGACTCCATGATCGACGAAGCCGGCTCCTCGGTGTCGCCGCGGCGCCGGAGCACCGCGCGCATCCGGGCCACGAGCTCCCGCGACGAGAACGGCTTGGTGACGTAGTCATCCGCGCCCAGCTCGAGGCCGACGACCTTGTCGATCTCGCTGTCCTTGGCGGTCAGCATGATCACCGGGACGTTGGAGCGCTCCCGCAGGGTCCGGCACACTTCGCTTCCCGGCAGCCCGGGCAGCATGAGATCCAGCAGCACCAGGTCCGCCCCGCTGCGATCAAAGGTCTCCAGCGCGTCCGGGCCCGTCGGGCACACGGCGACCTCGAAGCCCTCCTTGCGGAGCATGTAAGAGATCGCGTCGCTGAAGGACTCCTCGTCCTCGACCACCAGTACTCGCGTCACTTCACTTTCCTCCTGGCGGATCGCGCCGCCGCCGGTACGGTGCCGCTCCTGACGGTCGCGGCATCGGAGCGCAGCGGAAGCCTGAGGGTGAAGGTGGACCCGGCTCCCTCAGTGCTCACCACTGTGACCTTCCCCCCGTGGGCCGCGGTGACGTGCTTGACGATGGCCAGGCCGAGGCCCGTGCCGCCGGTAGCACGCGACCGCGCGGGGTCCACGCGGTAGAACCGCTCGAAAATGCGCTCCAGGTCCCGCTCGGGTATCCCGATGCCCTGGTCGGCCACGCTGATCTCGACCGCGTCCGCAGACGCCAGCCTGACCGACACGTCCACCCGGGTCTTATCCGGGCTGTAGGCGACGGCGTTCTCCAGGAGGTTGCGCAGCGCGGTGATCAGCAGGTCCTCGTCGCCGAGGACGGTCAGGCCCTGCCCGCCGCTGGCGACGAGCTCGATGCCGCGCGCGCTCGCCCGCATCCGGCACCGGTCCAGCGCCTCGGCCACGACGTCATCGAGCTTGACCGGCACCGGGTCAGGCACCGGCTCGGCCGCCTGGATCCGGGACAGCGTGATCATGTCCTGCACCAGGTTGGTGAGCCGGGCCGCCTCCTGCCGCATGCGGCCGGCGAACCGGCGCACGGCCTCGGGGTCGTCGGCCGCGTCCTCGACCGTCTCGGCCAGCAGCGCGAGCGCGCCGACCGGGGTCTTGAGCTCGTGGCTGGTGTTGGCCACGAAGTCCCTGCGGACCTCTTCCACCCGGCGGCTCTCGGTCTGGTCCTCGACCAGCAGCAGCACCAGGCCCCCGTCGCCGACGGCGCCCAGCGGGGCGACCCGGACCGCCAGGCTGGTCGTCAGCCCGTTGGTGCCCCTGGTGGACACCTCCAGGTCGCCCTCGCGGATCTCGCCGTCCCGGCGGACCTGGCGGGCCAGCGCGAGCAGTTCCTGCACCACCAGCTCGTCCTCGCGGACCAGCCCGTAGGCGCGCGCCGCGACGCTGGCCTGCAGCACCCGGTCCGCGCTGTCGACGACCACGGCGGAGGAGGACAGGACCGACAGAACCGAGGCCACTCCGGGCGGAAGCTGCGCAGGCTCGGGCCGCACCGCGGGGTCAGCTTGGGTTTTCAACGGCACCCAGATCTTCATGTAGCAGCGGGTTCCGCTGCGGGGCCGTCCAACACCACGCACGGCTGAGCGCGGTTGCGTGTCCGTTCGTCACGCGGCCCACGCGCCCAGGCTACACTCACCCCCACACCCACGCTTTGATGGTAGGCCGCGGCCCGTCAGCGCGCACCTGGCCGCGGTTCTTAGCGTGCTCTTATTCGTGAGATGTTCACTTACCCGATAACCGCCGGCCACGCCGGGCCCGTTGCGGGGACACCGCCTCGGGGGGGCGGCTGACCTGCCGGCCTCAGCGGCCCTGGTTCTTGACCGCGGCCGCGCCCGCCGCGGCGGCCTCCGGGTCGAGGTAGCGCCCGCCGCGGGTCTCGGGCCGGAAATCGGCGTCCAGCTCGTAGACCAGCGGCATCCCGGTGGGGATGTCCAGCCCGGAGATCTCCGCGTCCCCGATGTCGTCGAGGTGCTTGACCAGGGCGCGGATCGAGTTCCCGTGCGCGACGACCAGGACGGTCCGCCCGGCCGCGAGGTCGGGGACGATCACGTCGTACCAGTAGGGCAGCAGCCGCCCGACGACGTCTTTCAGGCACTCTGACCGCGGGCGCAGGTCGGCGCGGCAGCAACGCGTACCGGGGGTCGGCGGCTTGTGAGTACGGGTCGTCGTCGGCGATGGGCGGCGGCGGCACGTCGTAGGAGCGGCGCCACAGCATGAACTGCTCGTCCCCGTACTCCTGCCGGGTCTGCGCCTTGTTCTTGCCCTGCAGGGCGCCGTAGTGGCGCTCGTTCAGCCGCCAGGAGCGCCGCACCGGCAGCCACAGCAGGTCCGCCGCCTCCAGCGCGAGATGGGCGGTCTGGATGGCCCGGGTGAGCACCGAGGTGTGCACCACGTCGGGACGCAGGCCCGCCTCGTCGAGCAGCCTGCCGCTGTTGACGGCCTCGTCGACGCCCTTCGGCGACAGGCCGACATCCACCCAGCCGGTGAACAGCCCTTCGAGTTCCAGACGCTCTCGCCGTGCCGGATCAGCACCAAGTGTCGCCATGGCGCAGAGCCTAACGGGTGCCGCCGGCGGCCTAATGCCGCCGGGCCGGGGCGGAATGCGGGAACAGGATGCCTCGGGCCGGGGTTGATCACATCCGGAGGTGCATGCCCGTGCCGCGACGCTACCCCCGGCGGATCGCGACCGTCAGCGTTCACACGTCACCGCTCGAGCAGCCCGGTACCGGCGACGCGGGCGGGCTGAACGTCTACGTCGTCGAGGTGGCCAGGCGCCTGGCGGACCGCGGCGTCGAGGTGGACATCTTCACCCGCGCGGTCTCCCGCGACGCTGCCGCCGGTGGTCGAGCTCGCTCCCGGAGTGCTCGTGCGGCACCTGCGCCGCCGGGCCGTTCGAGGACCTGGACAAGGCCGACCTGCCCGGCCAGCTGTGCCACTTCACCTTCGAGGTGCTGCGGGCCGAGGCCGCGTACGCGCCCGGCCGGTACGACATCGTGCACGGCCACTACTGGCTGTCCGGCCAGGTCGGCGCCGTGGCCAAGGAACGGTGGGGCGTGCCGTTCGTGCAGTCCATGCACACCCTGGGCACGGGTGAAGAACGCCGCGCTGGCGGCCGGCGACGCCGCCGAGCCGGAGGTGCGGCTGCGCGGCGAGGCCGAGGTCGTCGCCGCCGCCGACCGCCTGGTGGCGAACACCGACGACGAGGCGCAGCAGCTGATCGGGCTCTACGACGCCGTGCCCGTCGCGGGTGCGGACCATCAACCCCGGCGTCGACCTGGCGGTATTCACGCCAGGGTCCCAGCAGGCGGCCCGGCAGCGGCTGGGCCTGCCCGCCGACGCGGTCGTGCTGGTCTTCGCCGGCCGCATGCAGCCGCTCAAGGCCCCGCACCTGGTCCTGCACGCGGCGGCCCGAGATGATCCGGGACGATCCCGGCCTGGCCGGACGTCTCCGGGTCGCGTTCGTGGGCGGGCCGAGCGGGACCGGGCGCGCCGACCCGGACGGGCTGGCCGAGCTGGCCGCGGCGCTCGGGATCTCCCGGCCTCGTGCGGCTCGAGCCGCCCTGCCCGCAGCCGGAGCTCGCCGAGTGGTACCGCGCGGCCACGGTCGTCATGGTGCCGTCCTGCTCGGAGTCGTTCGGCCTGGTGGCCGTGGAGGCCCAGGCCTGCGGCACGCCGGTGGTGGCCGCGTCGGTCGGCGGGCTGCGCACCGCGGTCCGCGACGGCGTGTCCGGCGTGCTGGTCGACTCTCGTGACCCGGCCCGCTACGCGCGGGTAGTCCGGGATCTGATCGCGCGGCCGGACGCCCTGGCCCGGCTGTCCCGGGGCGCCCGCGAGCACGCGTCCCGGTTCGGCTGGAGCGTGACCGTCGACCGGCTGCTGGGCCTGTACGCGGGGGCCATGTCCGAGGCGACCCAGGCGGTCGACGCGTGAGCGAGCCGGAGGCGAGCGGGGAACACGGCGTGAGCGGGCCGGGTGCCGCCGAGGAAGAGCGGTCCGCCGACGCTGGCCGGGCGATCGAGGCGGCCCTGGCCGAGCTGGGCCTGCCCTACGAGTCGCCGCGGCCCGGCGCCTATCTGGTGCGGCTGGAGGGCCAGCACAAGCTGGCCACCATGACCTGGCTCGTCGCCGCGGCGCACAGCCTGCACGTGGAGGCGTTCTTCTGCCGGCAGCCGGACGAGAACCATGCCGCGTTCTACCGGTTCCTGCTGGAGCGCAGCGGCCGCATGTACGGCGTGCACTTCGCGCTGGACCCGGTCGGCGACGTCTACCTGGTCGGGCGGCTGCCGCTGGCCTCCGTCGCCGCCGACGAGGTCGACCGGCTGCTCGGCTGCGTGCTCGCCTACTCGGACGAGAACTTCGACCAGGCCCTCACGCTCGGCTTCGCATCCTCGATCCGCCGCGAGTGGGCCTGGCGGGTCAAGCGGGGCGAGAGCCTGGCCAACCTGCAGGCCTTCGCGAGCCTCGCCGATCCGGAGCCCGGCTAGCGGGCGGCCCGCTGGGCCTGCGGTCAGCGCTCATGACGACCTCCCGTCTCGGCCGGCGAGCCGAGCCTGCCGGACCGGCGTGACCGGCGTGACCGGCGGGAGATTTCATGACAACGAGCGGAAAACGCGTACGTGTCCGGAAGTTAACCAGCATCTGCGGGCGACGCGCCAGGGCCCTGCCGCGGTCCCGGCCGGGCCCGCGGCAGGGTACAAAGAAGGGGAGGCGAAACGACGGCTGCCTTCGGTGAACCTGGACTGAACTTGCAGCCGTTCTCAGGATACGTTCGGCATGCTGGAGGCCTGGACTGGAGCGTCCGGGGGCGCGGGCCCGGATACGCGGTGCGGGCAGGAGGGATCGCGCTATGCGCCGGGACGACGTGCGCTTCGCAGCAGCCGCGCGCGACGATGGCCTTCGCAAGGTCAGCAAGTACACCTGGCGGGCCGGCGCGGCAGGCGTGGTGTGCTCGGCGCTGCTCGCCGTGGCGTTCGGGCATCATGTCGCGGCACAGCAGCCGGCGGCCACCCACAACGGCACCGGCGGCGGCAGCACTAGCAGCAGCAGCGGCAGCAGCAGCGGCAGCGGCGGCGGCGGCAGCAGCAGCAGCGTCGGTGGCAGCGGCGGCAGCAACGGCGGCAGCCAGGGCCAGGGCACGATCGTGGTCCCGGCCCAGCCCCCCGCTCCCGCCAGCGGCGGGGGCCAGGTGACGTCGGGAGCGTCGTGACCACCCTGGCCGCGGGCAGCGATACCTTCAGCGTGTTCGGCACCACGGCCACCCTGCTGGTCAGCGAGCCCGGGCAGGTGGCGGCCGCGCGCGCCATCGCCGACGCCGAGCTGGCCGCCGTGGATCTTGCCTGCAGCAGGTTCCGCCCCGACTCCGAGCTGTCCCGGCTGAACGCCGCGGCCGGCGCCGCCACCGGCATCAGCGAGCTGTTCGCCGACCTGCTGGAGGCCGCGCTGCGCGCGGCGCGGCTCACCGACGGCGACGTGGACCCGACCTGCGGGCAGGCGCTCGCCGAGATCGGGTACGACCGCGACTTCGAGCAGATCCGGGCCGTGGGGCTTCCGGCGGGCGGGCCGCCGCCTCGGCTCCGGCGGGCGGGCCGCGTGCCCGGCTGGCGCAGCGTCCGGCTCGACCGCGAACGGCGGCTGGCGCAGCTCGCCGGCGGCGCGCAGCTCGACCTGGGGGCGACGGCCAAGGCCTGGGCGGCCGACCGCTGCGCGAAGGTCATCGCCGGGCGGCTCGGCTGCGGGGTGCTGGTCAGCCTCGGCGGGGACATGGCCGCGGCCGGCCCGGCGCCCGCCGACGGCTGGCGGGTGCGGGTAACCGACGATCACGCGGCCGGCCCGGACGCGCCCGGGCAGACGGTGACCATAACGTCCGGCGGGCTGGCCACGTCCAGCACCACCGTGCGCACCTGGGCGGTGGGCGGCGGCCAGCGCGTCCACCACATCATCAACCCGGCGACCGGCGAGCCGGCCCGGTCCTGCTGGCGGACGGTCAGCGTGGCCGCGGGCAGCTGCGCCGACGCCAACACCGCCAGCACCGCGGCGATCATCCGGAGCGCGGCGGCCCTGCCCTGGCTGAGCGACGCCGGGCTGCCCGCCCGCCTGGTCCGCGCGGACGGCTCGGTCGAGACCACCGCGGGCTGGCCGCGCGACCCCGGTCCGGCCGATGCCGCATGAACGGGCTGGCTCTGTCTGTGGCCCCGGGCCGGGTAGCGCCGGGCGCCATCGTCGTCACCTCCTCCACTCCGTTGTGGTACATCACCCGGGCCACCGGCCTCGTCGCGCTGGTGCTGCTGACCCTGAGCATGGCGTTCGGCCTGCTGTCCTCGGTCCGGTACCAGCGGCCGGCCTGGCCGAGGTTCGTGACCATCGGGCTGCACCGGAACACCGCGCTGCTCGCGCTGGCCTTCACCGGCCTGCACATCGTCACCACGCTGGCCGACAGCTTCGTCCCGATCCACCTGCAGGACGTGGTGATCCCGTTCATCTCCGCGTACCGGCCGCTGTGGCTCGGCCTGGGCGCGATCGCCTTTGACCTGCTGCTGGCGCTGTCCGTGACCAGCCTGCTGCGGACGCACATGAGCTACCCGTCGTGGCGCCTGGTGCACTGGAGCGCCTACCTGTGCTGGCCGGTGGCCGTGCTGCACGGCCTCGGCACCGGCACGGACACCCCGGTGCGCTGGGTGCTCGGGCTGACCGTGGCCTGCGTCGCGCTGGTCGCGGCCCTCACCGCCTGGCGGCTGGCCTACGGGTGGCCGTCGCATGCGGCGGCCCGGCTGGCCGGCGCGCTGGCCCTGGTGCTGGCGCTCATCGCGGGCGGCGCGTGGCTGACCGCGGGGCCGCTGCGGCCGGGCTGGGCGCTGCGCGCCGGCACCCCGTCGCACCTGGTCACCGGGGCCAGACCGGAGGCGCCCGGTGAGCACCGCCCGGGCCATGCGGGCCGCCGGGGACGCGGACCCGGCGCTTCCGCCCCCGCCCCCGGGGCTGCCGCGGCTGATCCCGCCCGGCGGGCCGTTGCCGCTCGCGGACCACGTCGCCCGGTACGGCCCGGTGCCGTTCCGCGACGCACGGGCCGGGTCCCGGATGCCCGAGCTGATCACCGAGGTGGAGCGGGCCGGGCTGACCGGCCGCGGCGGCGCGGGCTTCCCGACCGGCCGCAAGATGCGCACGGTGGCGGAGGCCGGCCGCAAGGGCGGGCTGCGGCGCGGCGGCACCGTCGTGGTCGCCAACGGGGCCGAGTCCGAGCCGGCCAGCGGCAA
The DNA here is from genome assembly GCA_963834695.1 of uncultured Actinomycetota bacterium. Taxonomy (GTDB): domain Bacteria; phylum Actinomycetota; class Actinomycetes; order Streptosporangiales; family Streptosporangiaceae; genus JASHPR01. The sequence continues at coordinate 54,294 of CAWIDQ010000044.1, read as the reverse complement.
GGACCGGCTGCTGCTGGCCCGGGCGCCGCACCTGGTGCTGGACGGGGTCGCGCTGGCGGCCGAGGCCGTCGGCGCCGCCCGCGGCTACCTGGTCCTGCACGAGGGCCAGGACGAGCTGGCCCTGCAGCTGGCCGCGGCGGTCGGCGAGCGCGAGCGCTTCGGGCAGAACCGGGTGCCGGTCCAGGTCGTGGCCGTCGCCCGCGGGTACGTGGCGAGCCAGGAGACCGCCGTGATCAGCCAGCTGAACGGGGGCGCGCCGAAGCCGGCCTTCGTGCCGCCGCGGCCGTTCGAGAAGGGCGCGCACGGGCGGCCCACGCTGGTGCAGAACGTCGAGACCCTGGCCCACGTGGCGCTGATCGCGCGGTTCGGCGCGGGCTGGTTCCGCGATCTGGGGCCTGCGCCGGGCCCGGCGGGTCCCGGGGAACGCGGGGCGGGAGGAGCCGGGTCCGGGCTCGTCACCGTCAGCGGCGCGGTGAACCGGCCCGGGGTGTACGAGATAGCGCTCGGCATGCCCGTCGGCGACCTGGTCCGCTGGGCCGGCGGCCCGTCCGAGCCGCCGCAGGCCGTCCTGGCCGGCGGGTACTTCGGCGGCTGGCTGCCGTACGACCGGGCGCTCGACATCGCGGTCAGCGATCCGGCGCTGCGCGCCGCGGGCGCCGCCCTCGGGCCCGGGGTCCTCGTGGTGCTGCCCGAGTCGGCCTGCGGGCTGGCCGAGACCGCCTGGATCGCGGGCTTCCTGGCCACCCAGAGCGCGGGCCAGTGCGGCCCGTGCGTGAACGGGCTGCCCGCCCTGGCCGGCATGCTCGAGCAGCTCGCGTTCGGCCGTCCGGACCGCCAGGCGCTGGGCTGGGCGCAGCGGCTGCTGACCCTGGTCGCCCGGCGCGGCGCCTGCCACCTGCCGGACGGCGCCGCGGCGTTCGTCGCCAGCGGGCTGGCCACGTTCGCCGGCGAGTTGCGCCAGCATGCCGCGGCCGGACCGTGCTCGCGCGTACGGCGCAGGCCGGTGCTGCCCGCTCCCGGCCACAACTGGGGACAGCGGCCGTGAACCGGACCCTGCGGGTCAACCCGATCGCCTGCGAGGCGCACGGCATGTGCGCCGAGCTGCTGCCCGAGCTGATCACCGCCGACCCGTGGGGCTACCCGATCATCGCCCCGGGCCCGGTGCCCGGCGACCTGCTCCCGCTGGCCCGGCGCGCGGTCACCGCCTGCCCGACCCTGGCCCTGCTGCTCAGCCAGGACCAGTGACGGCGCCCCCGGGCTAAGCTGTGCCGCGATACCGCTGACCGCGGGCAGCAACGGGAGGCACGCGTCATGGCCGAGAACGTGACCGGGGACGGGCCCGCGCCCGATCCCGCTCGCCCGCCGGCCGGGATCGACACGACGGTGGCGCACCCGGCCCGGGTCTATGACTACTGGCTGGGCGGCAAGGACAACTTCGCGGCCGACCGGGAAGCGGCCGAGCAGGTGATCGCGGCCCGGCCCACCATCCTCCGCGACATCCGGGCCAACCGGGAGTTCCTGCACCGCGCCGTGCGGTACCTGGCGGCCGAGGCCGGGATCCGGCAGTTCCTGGACGTCGGCACGGGCATCCCCACCAGCCCGAACGTGCACGAGATCGCCCAGGAGATCGGGCCGGGGGCCCGGGTCGTGTACGCGGACAACGACCCCATCGTCCTGTCCCACGCGCGGGCGCTGCTGACCAGCACCCCCGAGGGCGTGACGGCCTACATCGACGCCGACCTGCGCCGGCCGGACGAGATCCTGGGCCACGCCCGGCAGACCCTCGACTTCACCCGCCCGGTTGCGGTCGTGCTGGTCGGGATCATGCACCTGATCAGCGACGAGGAGGACCCCTGCGGCCTCGCGGCCCGGCTGATGGCGGCCACCGCGGGAGGCAGCTACCTGGTGATCACGCAGCCGGCCAGCGACATCCACGCCGACGCGGCCGCCGAGGGCGCCCGGCGCTACAACGAGCGCGTGGCCACCAAGCAGACCCGGCGCAGCCGCGCCGAGGTAGCCCGCTTCGTCGAGGGCCTGGACGTGGTGGAGCCGGGCATCGTGCAGTTCCACCGCTGGCGGCCCGAGCCGGTCGTGAACGTCGACGACTACGAGGTGTCCGGCTGGGGCGTGGTCGCCCGCAAGCCCTAGCGGGTTCCCGGCTCGCGCGGCCGCCGGTGGTCACGCCCGACGACGCTGGCCGCGCGGCGGCCGAACTGGCCGCCCACGGGGTGAACGTCGCCGGCTGACGACCGCCCGGTCGCGCCAGGCCGGGGCTGGTGCGCCGCCGGGTCCGGGCCGTTAGCGTTCTGTCTGCTGGTTGTTCTCTAGTGCGGAGGCGATCCCATGGGCCCCCTGGACGGCGTACGGGTGATCGAGATCGCGAGCCTGGCGCCCGCGCCCTTCGGCTGCATGATCCTGTCTGACCTGGGCGCCGAGGTGCTGCGGGTGGAGCGCGCCGAGAACTGCGGGCCGGATGCGGCCGCCCCGGTGGATCCGCTGGTCCGGGGGCGCCGGTCGATCGGGATCAACCTCAAGGACCCGGACGGGGTGGCGCTGCTGCTGCGGCTCGCCGCGTCCGCCGACGTGCTCGTGGAAGGGTTCCGGCCCGGGGTGGCCGAGCGGCTCGGGTTCGGCCCGCAGGAGTGCGCCGCGCGCAACCCGAGGCTGGTGTACGCGCGGATGACCGGCTGGGGGCAGGACGGCCCGCTGGCGCCGACCGCCGGGCACGACATCGACTACATCGCGGTGTCCGGGGCGCTGTACCCGATCGGCCGGTTCGGCGAGCGCCCGGTGCCGCCGCTCAACCTGGTCGGCGACTTCGGCGGCGGCGGCATGCTGCTCGCGCTCGGCGTGCTGGCCGCGCTGCTGGAGCGGGAGCGGTCCGGGCTCGGCCAGGTGGTGGACGCGGCCATGGTGGACGGCTCCGCGCTGCTGACCGCGTTCCTGTACGGGCTGCGGGTCACCGGCGCGTGGAAGGACACGCGCGGCGCCAACCTGCTGGACGGCGGCGCGCCGTTCTACGACACGTACCAGACCGCCGACGGCCGGCACGTGGCCGTGGGGGCGCTGGAGCCGAAGTTCTACGCCGAGCTGCTGGACGGGCTCGGGCTGTCCGGCGAGGACCTGCCCGCGCAGCACGACCGCGGGGGCTGGCCGGTGCTGCGGGCCCGGTTCGTCGAGTCGTTCCCGCGGCGCACCAGGGACGAGTGGGCCGAAGGCGTTCGCCGGGCTCGGACGGCTGCGTGGCGCCGGTGCTCGAGCCCTGGCGAGGCGCCCGGGCACCCGCACAACGTGGCCCGCGGCATCTTCGCCGACGTCGGCGGGGTGGTGCAGCCCGCGCCCGCGCCGCGGTTCGGCCGCGTCCGCGGCCGACGTCCCGGCGCCGCCGTCGCGACCGGGCGCAGACACCGATGCGGTGCTGTCCGAACTCGGCTGCACCCCCGAGGAAATCGCTGTCCTGCGGGCTCGCGGAACAATCGGGTGACGTAGCGCACATTCGCATTGTTGGCCCGGACCCTCCGGGGCAGGCTATCATGTGCAGGTTGCTGGCACCTCGTTCGGTGAGGCGTCGACATGAACATAGGCCACTGATCCGACGACGTCGAGAGACGCCCAGGGTCAGGACAGGTCTCCCCGGCCTAAGGGGTGACCCGAAGTGGCTGCGCTTGCTGTGGCGGGTGCTACGTCGTGTCGTGCCAAAGCTCTGACGAGAAGGGGTGCGCGCCGGTTTCGCCGGCCTTCCCCGCCTGTGGACGGACACCCTCGCGTGTCACGACCGAAGGAGGCGAGAGATGGATAGTAGTCCGGGCCATTATCGGCCCCGCATCCGCACATTCTCGCTTTCTTCTGGCACGCACTAACCGCCCTCCTTTTCCGGGTCGTTTTCGCTGGCGTGGCTTTATGCCCGCCGGATGCTGCGTGCTTCCCAGCACACCCCGACCGGGGAGAGGGAGGGATCATCATGACCGCAACCCTGGAGCGCCGCGGCGCGGTACTGGACACGCAGCACGTCGGCGACATCCACGGCGCGTTCGGCACCATCCGGCTGGATGACACCTCCCCCCGACGCGGCAGTTCCGCGTACCTGAAGACGCTGCTGGCCATCGTCGGGCCCGGGCTGATCGTGATGGTCGGCGACAACGACGCCGGCGCGTTCGCCACCTACGGCCAGGCCGGCCAGGACTACGGCACCAAGCTGCTGTGGACGTTGCTGCTGCTGGTCCCGGTGCTGTACGTGAATCAGGAGATGGTGCTGCGGCTCGGCGCGGTGACCGGCGTCGGGCACGCCCGGCTGATCCTGGAGCGGTTCGGCAAGTTCTGGGGCGCGTTCAGCGTCATCGACCTATTTATCCTTAACGCGCTGACGATCATCACCGAGTTCATCGGCATCACCCTGGCCGCGGGGTACCTGGGGGTGCCCCGGGCGGCGGCGGTGGCGCTGGCCGCGCTGGTGATCATCGGGTCGGCGTTTACCGGCAGCTTCCGCCGGTTCGAGCGGATGGCCATGGTCTTGTGCGGGGGCTCGCTGCTGCTGATCCCGATCTACTTCCTCACGCACCCGGCCGCCTCGCAGATGGCGCACGGCTTCGTGACCCCGGTCATGCCCGGCGGGTCCGGGCAGCTGGCCACGGTGATGCTGCTGGTGATCGGGATCGTCGGCACCACGGTCGCCCCGTGGCAGCTGTTCTTCCAGCAGAGCTACGTCATCGACAAGCGGATCACGCCGCGGTTCATCAAGTACGAGAAGGCCGACCTGTGGATCGGCATCGTGATCGTGGTCCTCGGGGCCGGCGCGATCATGGGCTTCACCGCCGCGGCGTTCGCGGGCCACGCCGGGGGATTCACCAACGCGGCAGACCTCGCCGCGGGCCTGCAGGCGCACGCGGGCCGGGTCGCCGGGGTGCTGTTCGCGGTCGCGCTGCTGGACGCCTCGATCATCGGCGCGTTCGCGGTCTCGCTGTCCACCGCGTACGCGATCGGCGACGTGTTCGGCCTTAAGCACTCGCTGCACCGCGGGGTCAAGGGCGCCAAGGGCTTCTACGCCATCTACGGCGGCCTGGTCCTGGCCGCGGCCGCGGTGGTGCTGATCCCCGGCTCCCCGCTCGGGCTGCTCACCGAGGGCGTGCAGGCCCTGGCCGGGGTGCTGCTGCCGTCCGCCGCGGTGTACCTGCTGCTGCTGTGCAACGACGCCGAGGTGCTCGGCCCGTGGGTCAACGGGCGCCGGACCAACCTGTTCACCGGCACGGTCGTGGCGGTCCTGGTCGCGCTGTCGGTGATCCTGACCGCGTCGGTGCTGGACCCGGGGCTTACCGCCCGGCAGATCCTGGTCATCCTGGGCGGCTGCGGCGCGGCCGCGGCGCTGGGCGGGCTCTGCTTCATGGGCCTCCGGCTGCGGCCGGGCGGCCCCGGCCCCGCGGTCGCAGCGATCGACCGCAGCGGCCGGGAGAACTGGCGGATGCCGCCGCTGGCGCTGCTGCGGCGCCCGGCCGTGCCCCTCGGCCGCAAGATCGGCATGTCCGTGCTGCGGTCTTACCTGGCCGTCGCCACGGTCCTGGTCGCCGTGAAGATCGTGCAGCTAGCCCTGGCCCACTGACGGTCCTCCAGGTGCGCCCGCGCGTAGCCCTGGCCCGCTGACGGTCCTCCAGGTGCGCCCGCGCGGTGCTCCGTGCGTCCCTCCCCGGTCCGCCGGTGTTCGTGGAGAGTTTTCGGCACATAGCGCAGACAACTCTCCACGATCATGGGATGCCAGGGTTAGCCGTGGCCGGTGCCGAGCTGGACGGCCTTGACGGCCAGCAGCAGGACCGAGACCACCAGGTAGGCGCGCAGGGTCAGCACGCCCAGTTTCGTCCCGGTCGACCACTGCACGGGCTTGAGCAGAGCTAGCGGCGGCATACGCCAGTTGAGGCGCTCGGCCCGGGTCATGGTGGCCTTCGGGTGCGGGACCGGTGCCGGGCGGCGGGAGCGAGTGAGCCGCAGCCAGCCGACCGCGAGGACCGCGGCGGCCAGGAACCCGACCGCGAGCCAGACCGCGACCGTCAGGGAGTTGAAGGACGGGAACAGCGTGGTGATCACCAGGGTGCCGGACAGCACGAGCAGCACGGCGATGATGGTGCCGGCCAGGATGTTCAGCCAGCGCGGGTTCATCCACGGGCCGAGGACCTCGGGATCGTTGCACAGCAGCAGCAGGAACACGCTCGCCGACGGCAGCAGCACCCCGGCCAGGGCCTGCACCGCGGTGGTCAGCAGCCCCAGCGGCGTGCCGGGAATGAGCACGATGCCCGCGGACGCGGCGATCATCGCGGCATAGGTGGCGTAGAACGGCTTGGCATCGCGCCAGCTGCGGTGCAGCGAGTGCTTCAGGCCGAACACGTCGCCGAACGCGTAGCTGGTGGAGAGGGTCACGGCCGCGGCGCCGATGATGCTGGCGTCCAGCAGGAAGATCGCGAACAGCGCGCCGAGCAGGCCGCTCTTGGCCTTGAGCGCGTTGGCCACGCCGAGCGCGTCGGTGAAGTGCCCGGCCAGGTGCGTGTTCCGGACCGCGTAGACCGCGACGATCAGGATGATCGCGGCGCCGACCACCACCACGAACGCGCCCAGCGAGGTGTCGCCCCGCTCGTACTTGATGAAGCGTGGCGTGATCCGCTTGTCGATCACGTTCGACTGCTGGAAGAACAACTGCCAGGGGGCGACGGTCGTGCCCACGATCGCGATGATCAGCAGCACCGCGGCCGAGCTGGCACCGCCCTGGATGCCAGGCACGACGAAGTGGTAGCCGATCTGGCTCCAGTGCGGCTCCGACAGGAACAGCAGCGGTACCTGCACCGCGCTGATCGCGATGAACAGGAACATCGCCCGCTCCCAGCGGCTGAAGCTGCCGCTGGCGGTGATCGCGATCAGGATGATCCCGGTGATCGGCACCGAGATGTAGGGGCTGACGCCGAAGTACTGCAGGGCCAGCGAGACGCCGATGAACTCGGTGACGATGGTCAGGAAGTTGAGCAGGAACAGGTCGCCCACGCTGAACCAGCCCCAGAACCGGCCGAACCGCTCGTTGATCAGCCGGGCGTGGCCGACGCCGGTCACCGCGCCGAGCCGCACCACCATCTCCTGGTTCACGATCAGCACCGGGATCAGCAGCAGCAGCACCCAGAGCAGGCTGTAACCGTAGTCCTGGCCGGCTTGGGCGTAGGTGGAGACCCCGCCCGCATCGTTGTCGCCGACCATCACGATCAGCCCCGGTCCGATGATCGCGAGGAACGTGATGAGCTGTCGCCGCCAGCCGCTGCGCTGCTCCTCGTCCACCCTGATCCGGCCAAAGGCGCCCTCGATGTCGCCCTCGTGGGCCGTGTCGAGTACCGCGGTCGGCCGGGCCAGCGCGGGACCGGCGGGGCGCTGCGGGGCGGCGGGCGGCGAGGCGGGATGCGGCCGGCGCAGATGCCGGGAGGGGGGCGGCGCAGCGGCCGGCCGTGAGGCGGCGGGGGATGGCGAGGCTACAGGCTGAGGGGCTGCGGGCCGAGGGGCTGCGGGCTCAGGGGCGGGCTGCGGCGCCGGGGGCTGCGAGGCCGGGGGCTGCGAGGCTGGGGGCTGTGCGGCGGGGTGCTGGGCAGGCGGACGCGGGGAGGCGGCGGGCTGGGCGGGCGCGGGCTGCGCGGCCGGGGACTGCGGGCCGGAAGGCTGGCCGGCCGGGCTTCCCCGCGGGTCGCTCACGTCGAATCCCCGCGGTGCGCGTCCGGCGGCTGCGCGGCCTCGCGGCGCCGCCAGTCATCCGGCAGCGTGACCTCGAGCACGTCGTCGACCGTGATGATGCCGATCATCTTCCGGCGCTCGTCCACGACCGGGACCGTGATCAGGTTGTAGTCGCTCATCAGTACCGCGACGTCCACCACGTCGGTGTCCGCGCCGACCCGGACCGGGTCGTCGTCGTAGATTTCGCTGAGCGGCGTGGCCGGATCCGACTGCACCAGCGAGATCAGCGTGGCGACCCCGCACAGCCGGCCGCGCTCGTCGACGCAGTGCACGCTGGTGAGCGCCTCCGGCTGCAGGGTGGCCGAGCTGGCCACCGCTTCCAGCCCGTCGCGGACCTGGGCGTCGCAGGCCACCGTCAGGAAGTCGACGCCCATCAGGCCGCCCGCGCTGGTCGGGTTGAAGCCCATCAGCGTCAGCACCTTGGTGCGCTGCCCCGGGGGCAGCAGGTCGAGCACGGGCTGCCGGCGCTGCTGTGGCAGCTCCGCGATCGCGTCCGCCGCGTCGTCGGCCCGCATCCGCGACAGCACGTCGGCAATCTCGGCGTCGGTCCGCGCGCCGAGCAGCCGGGTGGCCAGGTCCTCGTCGAGTTCCTCGAACACGTCGGCCTCGAGCTCCGGGTCCGCGTGCACCTGGCCCAGGATCTCGGTCTCCTCCTCCTTGGAGGCGTCCTCGATCAGGTCGGCGATCTGGGCCGGCTTCAGCCGGCGGATGCGCCCGAACGCGCCACGCGTCGTCAGGCTGCCGGTGTGGCCGATCAGCGGTTCGAAGCGGGACCACTCGCGGAACTGGTGCGGGTCGGACTCCGCCTCGCCATGACCGAACAGCGAGCCCAGCCAGCCCCGCCTGCGGCGGGTGTCCACCCCGGTGAGCACCCACTCGCCATTACGCTCCTCCAGCTCGAGGTCGGCCGCCTTGATCAGCCGGGCGGCCTCTACGTCGATCAGCCGGTGACCGAGGACATCGGCTCGGAGCAGGACCTCGCCTTCCCGGCGCTCGAACGGGGTCAGGTCCAGCCTGGCGCTGCTAAGCCGGAGCGCCTCGCCGTCGAACTCACTGACCTGCTCAATCGGAACAAAGACCTCCCGGCCGCCGACGCTGGCCACCCCGCCTATGACCAGCGGCAGCTCGGGCCCGCGCAAGCGGACGACCACGTCGGAGAGCCGGCCAAGCGAGTCCCCGCTGTTGTCGGTGATCGGGCGCTTGAGCAGTTCCGACAGGTGCAGCGTCCTGGCCTGGCCGGCTTGCGGAACCGGGGCTGCGGGTGTCGTGGTCATGGGCTTGCTCCCTGATCGGGTGGGCTGGTGCCGTAGTCCTGACCAGGATTGCACTGCTTAACTCGTGGGCACGCCCGCCCGGTCCGGACCACGCCTTCCCGGTGGCGGCAGTCTCTCCTGGAGAGGTGAACAACGGGTAAAGCCCTCACGGCCGCCCGCGGTCCCGGATTTGGGGCGCTGCCCTGGTCCCATGCAGGCCAGCGCGATGGTATGAAGGCCACGTCGGGGTTGTTACAAGCAAAGGACGCGGCAAGCGTGGCCATGCGCAGGGCGACGGGTCTGCTGGACTCGCAGGACGACCTGGCCGAGGGCCTGGGATATACGCTCAAGCGGCGGCTGCTCGGGCGGCCGCTGATCAACGAGCAACTCGGCGAGCAGCGGCTGTCCAATCCGCTGGCGCTCGGCGTGCTCGCCCCCGACGGGATCTCGTCCTCGGCCTACGGCACCGAGGAAATCCTGATCGAGCTGGTCAAGGGCGGGCTCGCGGTCACGGCGTTCACGCTCATCCTGCCGCTGACCGGGGTCGTCCTGTTCGTGATGGCCCTGGTGGTGCTGTCCTACCGCGAGGTGGTCACGGTCTACACCAGGGCCGGCGGGTCGTACGTGGTCGCGCGGGAGAATTTCGGGCCGAGGGTGGCCCAGGTCGCGGCGGTCGCGCTGCTGATCGACTACGTGGTCACGGTCGCGGTCCAGGTCGCCGCGGGCACCGCCGCCGTCGCGTCGGCCGTTCAGGCCATCAACAAGCCGACGCTGATCACGGTGATCTCGATCGTCATCGTGATCCTGATGTGCTACGGCAACCTGCGCGGCATCCGGGAGGCCGGGCGGTCGTTCGCGGTGCCCATGTACCTGTTCTCCGCCGTGGTGATGCTCATGATCATCACCGGCCTGCTGCGCGAGGCGTTCGGGGACCTGCCGACGCGTCCCTGGCCGGTGCCCGGGCAGTACACCGGGCACTCGAGCACTAGCGGCCTGATCGCGTTCGGCATGGTGTTCGTGCTGCTGCGGGCGTTCGCCAACGGCGGATCGTCGCTGACCGGCATCGAGGCGGTCTCCAACGCGGTCAGCGCGTTCCGCCCGCCCGAGGGCATCAACGCCCGCAAGGTGCTGGTCACCGAGGGGCTGATCCTGGGCTCGCTGGTGGCCGGCATCTCCTGGCTGGCCCACGTCACCCACGCGGCGCCGTACGTCGACGGGGTCCCGACTGTGCTGTCCCAGGAGGCAAAGCTCGTCTTCGGGCCCTCGCGGCCGGCCATGTCATGTGGATCCTGGTCCAGGCGGCGACCGCGCTGATCCTCTATACCGGGGGGAACACCAGCTTCAACGGCTTCCCGTTCCTGGCCAGCTTCGTGGCCGAGGACGCGTTCCTGCCGCGCTGGCTGACCAAGCGCGGCCACCGGCTGGTCTTCTCCAACGGGATCGTCGTGCTGGCGATCTTGTCCTGCACCCTGCTGGCCGTGGTGGGGGCGAACGTCAACCGGCTGGTGCCGTTCTACGCGATCGGGGTCTTCACCGCCTTCACCATGGCCGGGTTCGGCATGGCCAAGTACCACCACCGGGTCAAGGAGCCGCACTGGCGGCGCAAACTGGTGATCAACTTCTCGGCGGGCGTGACGTCCGCGCTCGTCGTGGCGATCTTCGTCGTGGTCAAGTTCACCGAGGGCGCCTGGCTGGTGGTGATCCTGTTCGCGATCGGCGTGCCTACCCTGATCCGGCTCAACCGGGAGTACAAGGAGGAGGCCGGGGTCCTGGCCCGGATCGGCAGCCGACCCAAGCCGCCCGAGCCGCCCACGTACGCGCGGCGCACCGTCTTCGTGTTCCTGGACGAGTTCGACCTCGCCACCGTGGCCGCACTGCGGTACGCGCGCAGCCTGCGGCCGACCACGCTGCGGGCGGTTCACTTCGTGATCGACAACGTCCAGGCCGACACCCTGCGCCAGGACTGGGTGCGCGCGAACACCGGCATCACGCTCGACTTCGTGGACTGCGCGGACCGGAGGCTGGCCCGGTGCGCGGCGGAACTGGTCAGCGCCGAGGCGACGCTGCCCGGCGTGGGGGTAACCGCGATCCTGCCCCGGCGCAGCTACTCCGCGCTGCTCGGCCGGCTGCTGCACGACCGCACCGCGGACAAGATGGCCGCGGCGGTGAGCCGCATCCCGCACGCCGCGGCCACGATTGTGCCGTTCGACGTGCGCAACCGGCTGCAGGTCATCCACGAGCGGCGGGCCGCGGCCGACGCAGCCGACCGCGTTCCGGTGGCCGACGGAGCCAAGGCCGATGGCGCCGCTCAGCCCGCCGCGTCCGCGGTGGCCACGGCAGCTGCCGCGACCGCAGGCGGCGACGGCGACGGCCAGGACGCGGCGGGTGACGCGTCGGCCACGGCCGGACCCGAACTGGCCACGGCCGACGCCGCGACCGCCGACGCCGGCGCGCCCGGCGGGGCTGCGGCCGACCGGCCGCCCCCGCCGCCCGGGGTCCGGCCGCTGGGATCGCTCACCGGACCGGGCCGGGCCACGGTGGAGGGCCGGGTCTACGCGGTCGAGATCCGCCCGGTGGAGCGCAACACCGTGCTCGCCGCGGAGATAGCCGACTCGACCGGCCAGCTGACCGCCCTGTTCTACGGGCGGTCGCACATCCCGGGCATGGTGTGCGGGGCCCGGGTCAGGTTCCGCGGCCAGGTCGGCATGCGCTCGGGCGGCCCGGTCATGATCAACCCTGCCTACGAGCTGGTCGCCCAGGGCGCGCCGGAGCCGCCGCCGACCGACGGCCCCGCGAGTGGAACGGGCCCGGCGCCTGGCGAGCCGCGGCGCCGCGGCCCCAGGCGGCGCAAGGGCGAATGACCGGGCATGCGCATAACGGGACCGTGACCGGCCGGTACCGTCCCGCGCTGATCACGGCCCTGGTGCTGAGCACGCTGGTGGCGATCGCCGAGGTCATCGGCGCGGTGATCACCGGCTCGCTGGTGCTGGTCGCGGACGCGGCGCACATGACCGCCGACGCGGCCGGGCTCGGCCTGTCCCTGCTGGCCGCGTACGTCGCCGCCCGGCCACCCAACGCCCGGCGCACGTTCGGCTACGCCCGGGCGGAGATCCTCGCGGCGATGGCCAACGCCGTGCTGCTGCTCGGCATGGCGACGTTCATCGTCGTCGACGCGATCCGGCGGCTGGCGTCCCCGGTCGCGGTGGACTCCGGGCTGCTTATCGTGTTCGGCGTGATCGCGCTGTGCGCCAACGCCGTGTCGCTGCTCCTGCTGCGCCGGGGACAGGCCGAGAGCCTGAACGTCCGCGGCGCGTTCCTCGAGGTCGCCTCGGACACGCTCGGGGCCGCCGCGGTGATCGTGACCGGGGTGGTGATCGCGGCCACCGGGTTCACCCGGGTGGACCCGATCGCCTCGCTCGCGATCGGCCTGCTCATCCTGCCCCGCACCTGGCGGCTGCTGCGCGAGACCATCGACGTGCTGCTCGAGGCGAGCCCGCGGGACATGGACCTGAGCGAGGTCCGGCGGCACATGACCGGGCTGCCCGGCGTGCGCGACGTGCACGACCTGCACGCCTGGACGATCACCTCCGGGCTCCCGGTGCTGTCGGCGCACGTGGTCGTGGACCCGGGGACCATCGACGACGGCCGCATGCTCGACCGGCTGCAGGACTGCCTGCGCGGCCACTTCGACGTAGAGCACTCCACCTTCCAGCTCGAGCCCGCCGGGCACGCCGCCCACGAGCGCCCGATGCACGATTAGCGCCCACTGCGCAACTTCGCCGGGCCGACCGCGCTAGCCCAGGATCCCGTTGATCACTCCCGACCTGCTGGGGCGGGAGGACGCGCTGCACGCAGTCTCGATGAAGGCGTCGGCGATCTTCTCCGCACTCACCGGCGCACTTGGCTGCAGACATTCACAGCCGGCGGCTGCGGTTCCCCGGAACCGGCCGCTTCTGAGACGGCGGACGCGGAGCGGTACGTCTCTTTGGACTCGCCGTATCGCTGGGTTGCGCCCGTTCAGGTAGGCAGCAGTGCCGCCGCGAGGCTGTCGGACAGCCATCGGTTGAAGTCAGCGGTGCTCCAGCTGCGCTGAGCGACCAGCAGCCGGTAGAGGTGGCCGTCCGTGAGCGCCCAGCAGAGTTCCGCGGCACGTTGCTCGGTTATGCCGGCGGCCAGTCCGTCCAGGGCCGCGAGATACTGGATGAACACGGTAGCGCCCAGCATCCGGTTGCGGCTCGCCTCGGCGAGCAGCTGCGCGGCCGCCGGGTCGATATCGGCTGCGGCGATGAGAACTTCGCCGAGCGGCGTGGTGCGGGCGGCGACGTCGGTCACGGTCTGCACCCAGAGCATCAGTGCCTTCCGCGGGTCGGGCTCGGCCAGGATCGCCTTGATCGCCGGGCGGTCGATCAGGGCTATGGGCTCGTCGTCGCCGACGATGGCCCAATCCAAGGCCAGCTTGAGCAGGGCCGCCTTGCCGCCCGCCGAGTTGAACACGGTACGCCGGCTCACGTGCGCGGCCTCCGCGATCCCGTCGATCGTCGTGGCCGCATAACCCTGGGCCAAGAACAGGTCGTGAGCCGCGGTGACGATCGCCCGCCGGGTACGGCGGGCCTGCTCGTCGCGCACCTGCGACGCGTACCGCCTCGGCGGCTGGGTCGGCGCATCGGGCGGGCTCGTTGCGCCGGGCGGGGAGCTCATCGTGACCCGCCCGGGGCCTTGACTTTTCCCCAAATTCGTTGCACTATAAGTGCAGTAATCACATCACGAGCATACCAAACTTCCGCGCGTATGCGGTAACGACAGGGAAAGAAGTGGTGAATCTCATGTCTGATGCCACGACTGCCGACGGCGCCTGGGACCGGCGGCGGTGGCTCATCCTGGGCGTGATCGGCCTGGCGCAGCTCATGGTGGTGCTGGACCTGACGGTGATGAACGTCGCGCTGCCGTCCGCGCAGCGGGCGCTGCACTTTTCTACCGTGGACCGGCAGTGGGTGGTCACCGCCTACACCCTGGCGTTCGGCAGCCTGCTGCTGCTCGGCGGCCGGCTGGCCGACCTGCTGGGCCGCAAGGTCACGTTCCTGGCCGGCCTGGCCGGGTTCGCCGGAGTGTCGGCCATCGGCGGCGCCTCGGTCAACTTCACCATGCTGATCACCGCGCGGGCCTGCCAGGGCGCGTTCGCGGCGCTGCTGGTGCCCTCCGCGCTGTCCCTGCTGACCACCACGTTCACCGGGCAGAAGGACCGCGGCAGGGCGTTCGCCGTCTACGGCGCGATCGCCGGGGCCGGCGGCGCGATCGGCCTGCTACTGGGCGGCGCGCTGACCGAGTACCTGTCCTGGCGGTGGACGCTGTACGTGAACCTGCTCTTCGCCGCGGTGGCCTTTACCGGCGGAGCGCTGTTGCTGCAACGCCAGCCGTCCCAGAGCAAGCCCAGGCTGGACATCCCCGGCGTACTTCTGGTCTCCAGCGCCCTGTTCTGCCTGGTCTACGGCTTCTCCAACGCGGCCACGCACAGCTGGCACACGCCGTCCACCTACGGGTTCCTCGCCGCCGGCGTGGCGCTTGGCGCAGGGTTCGCGGTGTGGCAGAGCCGGGCGGCCCACCCGCTGCTGCCCCCCCGCGTGGTGCTAGACCGCAACCGCGGCGGCGCCTACGCCTCGATGCTCATCGCCTCGGCCGGGCTGTTCGGGATCTTCTTGTTCCTGACCTACTACCTGCAGCAGACGCTCGGATACTCGCCGCTGGTGACCGGCGTGGCGTTCCTGCCGCTCAGCGCCGGCCTCATCCTCGCGTCCAACCTGTCCACGATCGTGCTGATGCCCAGATTCGGGCCCAAGCCGCTGGTCGCGTCCGGGATGCTGGCCGCGGCAGGCGCGATGGTATGGCTGGCTCAGCTGGGCCCGCACACCGCCTATGCCGCGGGTGTGCTCGGCCCGACCATCCTGGCCTCAATCGGCCTTGGCATGGTGATCGCGCCGGTGATCAACACCGGCACCTTCGGCGTGGCCCGCCAAGACGCAGGCGTCGCCTCGGCCACCGTCACCGTCGGCCAGCAACTCGGCGCCTCGGTCGGCACGTCGCTGCTGAACACCATCTTCGTCGCCGCCGTCACCTCCTACCTCGGCGGGCATCTCGCCGCGGCCCGGCTCATCGGCCGCCCGGCCCTGACCGGGCTGGCGCTGGCCCACGGCTACGACACCGCGTTCTGGTGGACCGCCGGCATCTTCGCCGCCGGCGCCCTCATCGGCGGCGCCCTGCTCCGCCGCGGGCCACTGCACCCGGCGAGCACGCCGCCCCCGGCACACGCCCAAGTGGCAAGTGCACAAGCCAAGGCCAACCCCGCTCTTCCCGGCTGATGTCGCTGGCGCAGATTCTCGGTGCCCGCGACGCAGGTGACCGACGGACGTATGAGGGACATTCACCTGAACTGCCAAGTCGGGGACCTCAACTGCCAAGTCGCGGACCTCAGGGATCCATACCGCGCATTCAGAAAAGGAGGACGGCGATGACAAACCCCGCCCGGCCCGATGGCCCCGCCGCCGATCCGCGCCACCTGCTGATCATCGGAGCCGGCCCCGGCCTCGGCGGTGCTATCGCGCACCGGTTCGCACAAGGCGGCTACCACCTCACGCTCCTGGCCCGGCACACCGACGGGCTGGCCAAACTGGCCAGCGACCTAGCCGACACTCGCGCTGCCGTCGACACCGTGGCCGCGGACGCCAGCGATCCTCAGGGCCTGCGCGCCACCCTCACCTCGCTGTATGCGAACACCGGCGCGCCCGGGGTCCTGGTCTACAACGCATCGATGCTGACGCCGGGCTCGCTGCTGAGCAGCGGCATCGCCCGCCTGCACCAGGCCTACGACGTCGATGTCGTCGGGGCCATCGTGGCCACGCAGGTCGCCGCCCCGACGATGCGGGCCGCCGGAGGCGGGACCATCCTGTTCACCGGCGGCGGCTGGGCTGACCACCCGGGCCCGGCCTGGGGCACCATCTCGCTCGGCAAGGCCGCGTTGCGGCCGGCGGCGACCATGCTCGGTGCCGGCCTGGCAGGCGACGGCATACGCGTCGCCAGCATCACCATCGCCGGGCAGATCCGGCCGGGCACACCGTTCAGCCCAGACCAGATTGCAAAGAAGTACTGGTCGGTCGTGCAATCAGACGGCACCTGGCAAAGCGAATTCCGCTTCGACGGAACATGAACCGCCAGCCTGGTCAAGTGGCCGATCCGCCGTCGCAGGCAGCAGAGCCTGCTGACAGTGAGTTCCCGGACCGCGGGGTGAGCGCGGCCGGGCGGTCTGGGTATCTGCCGGTGTCGGAGCACGGGCTGATCGGTGACCTGCACTGCGTGGCCCTGGTCGGGACCAATGGCACCATCGACTGGCATTGCTGCCCGTCGTTCGACGCGCCCAGCGTGTTCGGCTCACTCCTGGACGCAGACCGGGGCGGGTGCTTTGAGCTGGCCGCCGCGGTGCCGGCCAAGACCCGCCAGTTCTACCTCCCCGATACCAACGTGCTGATCACCCGGTTCTTTGCCGAGGACGGGGTGGGGGAGATCCAGGATTTCATGCCGGTCGGCGGCCCGGTTGATGAGCAAAGGCACCGGCTGATCCGGCGGGTGGTGTGCGTGCGGGGGGTCATGCCGTTCCGGGCCCGGATCGCGCCGCGGTTCGGCTACGGGACGGACCCGCATGCCCTCACCGAGACGCAGGCCGGGGTGGTGTTCACCGCATCCGGCCTGACGGTGGGCCTGACCGCGACGGTGCCGGTTGCGCACGACGACCGTGATGTGACGGCCGAGTTCAAGCTGGCCGAGGGACAGTCGGCGGTGTTTGCGCTGGACGAGGTGGGCAGTGATGCCGTGCCGCGTCCGTGTTCCGGCGAGCAGGCGGCGGAGCTGATGGGCGCCACCGTCGCTTTCTGGCGGCGCTGGCTGTCGGCGTCGCGTTACCGGGGCCGGTGGCGGGAGGTGGTGCACCGCTCGGCGCTGACGCTGAAGCTGCTGACCTACGCCCCGACCGGCGCCATCGTGGCCGCGCCGACGACCAGCCTGCCCGAGCAGATCGGCGGGGAGCGCAACTGGGACTACCGGTATGTCTGGATCCGCGACGCGGCGTTTTGCGTCTACGCGCTGCTGCGGCTCGGTTTCACCAGCGAGGCGGACGCCTTCATGCGCTTCATGTTCCGGCCCGCCACCGACCGTGAACCCGGTGCGGGTGGCCCGCTGCAGGTGATGTACGGCATCGACGGGCGCACCGGCCTGCCCGAGACCGAGCTGGGCCACCTGGCCGGCTACCGGGGCTCGGCGCCGGTGCGGATCGGCAACGCCGCGGCCAGGCAGGTTCAGCTCGACGTCTACGGCGAGTTCATGGACCCGGTCTACCTCTACGACGACTGGTACCGGCCCATCTCCAGCGCCCAGTGGGACTCGATCATCGCCCGGGCCGGATGGCTCTGCGACCACTGGGACCAGCCCGACGAGGGCATCTGGGAGACCCGCGGCGGCCCCAGGAGGTTCCTGTACTCCCAGCTGATGTGCTGGGTGGCGCTCGAACGGGCGACCCGGCTGGCCCTGCGCCGGGGGCTGCCCGCCGACCTGGACCGCTGGCGCAAGGCCCGCGATGCGATCTACCGGCGGATCATGGACCGCGGCTGGTCACCAACCCTGAAGGCGTTCGCCCAATACGAAGGCGGCGATGTCCTGGACGCCGCCGTTCTGCTGATGCCGCTGGTCAAGTTCATCTCGCCCACCGATCCCAAGTGGCTGTCCACCCTCGACGCGCTGACCGCCAGCCTGGTCTCCGATTCCCTCGTCTACCGGTACGACCCTCAGGCCAGCCCGGACGGGGTGGACGGCGCCGAAGGCACGTTCTCGGCGTGCTCGTTCTGGTACGTCGAGGCGCTCACCCGCGCCGGGCGCCTGGAGGAGGCCCGGCTGGCGTTCGAGAAGATGCTCACCTACGCCAACCACCTGGGCCTGTACGCCGAGCAGATCAGCCGCACCGGGCAGCAGCAAGGCAACTTCCCCCAGGCCCTGACCCACCTGGCGCTGATCAGCGCCGCGTTCAACCTCGACCGCGCACTTGGCTAACACCACCTAGCGCCCGGCGGGGAGTGGGTTCCGTTCGCAGCCCAGGCCTCGCAGATGGCCCAAATCTGCGCGCGACCACTACTGCTCGGCGGCCGGCAAAATGTCTGCGCAATCAGGCGGATCAGGCGCCTGCCTACAGTCGCATCGGCTGCGGAGAAACGGGGCGAACGTGGCCGGTCGCGGCACTAGCCAGCTGTGGAGATCATGGCGCGGAGCCCGCCGGAGGACCAGGGCGCCCATGTGGCCTTCGTGGTTGACTGCCGCACGCGTACCAGCCCGCGTTAACCCAGCCCCCGCGATCGTGGGAGACTTCCGGCGGCAGACCCCGTCGTAAACCGGGTGTGAGACCTAACCAGCGGAGGTGCCAGATGGCCGAGCTCCCACCGCGCCCAGAGGGAATTGCGCTGGCCCACTTCATCGTCTCGGACGATGTCGAGCGCTCCCGGCGCTTCTACACCGAAGTCCTCGGCGGCAGGTTGGCCTTCTCCGGCCCCGGAGGGCTGACCTATGTCGCGCTATCCAACAGCTGGATCATCATCAACGCCGGCGGAGGCCCGACCGACGACAAGCCGGCGGTCACCCTGGAGACGCCGCGCGACCCCGACCGGGTCAGCAGCTTCCTCAATATCCGGGTCAAAGACATCGCGACCGTGTACGCCGAATGGAGCGCCCGGGGTGCGCAATTCCTGACGCCGCCGAAACAGCACCAGTACGAGATCCGTTGCTACATCCGCGATCCCGACGGTCATCTGATCGAGGTGGGGCAAACCACGGACCCGCAGGGCGACTGGTCGCCCGCTCACTGGCCATCGAGTACGGCCGCCGAGGAGTCCGGCTGAATGCCGGGATCACCATGATACTGAGCAGGTTTCGGTCATGACCACGGCGATCATCGGCACTGGAGGGATCGGATCGGCCATCACCCGCCAGCTCGCCTCAGGCGGCGAGATCCTGCGGCTCTCGAGCGCCGACCATGAGTCGGCGCGAGCGCTGGCGGCGAAGATCGGCCCGGCTGCGGTCGTCGCCGTCGACAACCGTGACGCGTTGCAGGGCGCCGATGCCGTCGTCCTCGCGCTGCGGTTTGGCGTGCTGGAGGGCGTCATAGACGAGATCGCCGCCCCGCTAACCGGCACGCTCGTGGTCGTTCCGAGCAACCCGGTTGGCATCGACGCGCAAGGTCACCTCTCGCGTCTGCTGCCGAAAGGGCAATCCTCTGGGAAGGTGGTAGCCGGGTGGTTGCCGGCGGGGGCGCGCCTGGCCATGGCGTTCGGGACCATGTCGGCCGATCTTTTCGAGTCCTCTAGCCACCGGTCACCGGAGCCGGCGGTCCTCTTCTACGCGACCGACGACGACCGCGCCGGCCAGGAAGTCGAGCGGTTGATCCGGACGGCCGGCTTCGAGCCGGTGAAGGTCGGCGGGGTCGAACAGTCGAGTCGGCTCGAGGTGGGCGGCGACCTTCACGATCTCGTAGTCGGCCCCGCGCAGGCGCGGTCATTGATCGGCGGGGCCTGACCCTCGAGGCCCCGGGATGCGCCGCGTCCTGAGTGATCATGGGTGGCGTACGCTCGCGACATGACCGATGCTGCGATGCCGCGCTTCCCCGCTGATTTCGCCTGGGGGGTGGCCACGTCCGCCTACCAGATCGAGGGCGCGGTCGCCGAAGACGGCCGCGGCGAGTCGGTGTGGGACGTGTTCTGCCGCAAGCCGGGCGCGGTCCGGGACGGGCAGACCGGCGACGTGGCCGTCGATCACTATCACCGCTGGAGCACCGACGTCGGGCTGATGGCCGAGCTCGGCCTGACCGCGTACCGGCTCTCGATCGCCTGGCCGCGGGTGCAGCCGCACGGGAAGGGCCCGGCCAACGAGGCGGGCCTGGACTTCTACGACCGGCTGACCGACGCGCTGCTGGCCCGCGGCATCACCCCCGTGCCCACCCTGTTCCACTGGGACCTGCCGCAGCGGCTGGAAGACGAGGGCGGCTGGCTGGCGCGGGACACCGCGCACCGGTTCGCCGAGTACGCGGGGCTGGCCGCGGAGCGGCTCGCCGACCGGATCCCGTTGTGGATCACGCTGAACGAGCCGTTCGTGGTGACCGCGTTCGGCTACGCGCTCGGCATCCACGCGCCCGGCAAGGAGCTGATGCTCGGCGCGCTGCCGACCGCGCATCACCAGCTACTGGGCCACGGGCTGGCCACGTCGGCGCTGCGCGCCGCGGGCGCCCGGCAGGTCGCGATCACCAACAACCACTCTCCCGCCTGGCCCGCCACCGACAGCGCGGCCGACGTGGCCGCGGCGGAGGCGTACGACACCCTGCACAACCGGATGTTCGCCGACCCGGTGCTGCTCGGCCGCTACCCGGACCTGTCCGCGTTCGGGATCGGGCCGGCCGGGATGGACAGCGTGCTCGACGGGGATCTCGCGGTGATCTCCGTCCCGCTCGACGCGTACGGCGTGAACTACTACACCCCGACCCGGCTGTCGGCGCTGCCGGACTCGCCGCTGCCGTTCCGGATGGAGCCGATCCCCGGCTACCCGGTGACCGCGTTCGGCTGGCCGGTCATCCCGGCCGGGCTGACCGAGCTGCTGACCGGGCTCGCCGGCCGCTACGGCGACCGGCTGCCGCCGGTCCACATCACCGAGAACGGCTGCTCGGTGCGGGACGAGATCGCCGCCGACGGGACGGTCGACGACCAGCCCCGGGTCAGGTACCTGGATGGCCACCTCAGGGCGGTGCACGCGGCGATCACCGCGGGCGTGGACGTGCGCGGTTACTTCGCCTGGTCGCTGATGGACAACTTCGAGTGGGGCGAGGGCTACCACCAGCGGTTCGGCCTGGTCTACGTCGACTTCGAGACCCAGCGGCGCACGCCGAAGGCGTCGTTCGGCTGGTACCGGGACCTGATCGCCGCGCAGCGCCAGCCGCCCGGCGCCTGATCCGGCCCGGCGCCGGGCCGGCCGCGCTGGGGCGTCGTGGCGACGCGCCCCAGCGCCGCCGGCCTGACACCGCGGCTTCCCGCTCCGCAGGACCTTCCGGCGAGGTTCCGCCCCCGCAGGCATTGACGCGGCCATCAAGATCGGATATATCGTATCTCATTCCGGTGCTCGCCCGGACATGGAGGTACCTGGCAGCGCGTGCGCGGCGGTGGCTGCGGCTACCGCAGACGGGAGGGACCATGACCGAGGCCACTGACGAACTGCGGGTCTACGAGGGCGCGCGGCCCACCCACGCCGGCGACCTGACCCTCGAGGGCCAGGGGATGGCGCCGATCCCGGAAGACCATCGCTACGGCGGGGTGTACCGCATGTTCACCGTGTGGTTCACCCCCAACATGGAGCTGTCCGGCGTCTTCGCCGGGACCCTGGCCGTGGTGTTCGGCCTCGGCTTCGGGCTGGGGCTGGTGGCCATCGTGGTGGGCACGATCATCGGCTCCCTGCCGGTGGCGATCTTGTGCACCTGGGGGCCGAGGACCGGCACCGGCCAGGTGCCGCTGGCCCGGCTGCCGTTCGGGAAGACGATCGTGCTGCCCGGCACCGTGCAGTGGCTCTCGTCGATCGCCTGGGACGCGCTCGTCGGGCTGTTCGGCGGGCAGGCGGCCCAGCTGCTGTTCCACGTGCCGTTCTGGGTCGGCGTCGCGATCGTCCTGGTGATCGAGGGCATCGTCAGCGTCTACGGCTACGAGTTCGTGCACCGGCTGCAGGAGTGGGGCGCGGTCATCCTCATCGTGCTGTTCCTCGTGCTCACGGTGAAGATCTTCCAGCACCACGTGGTCCTGCCGCACAACACCGTGCACGGCACCGCCCTGGTCGGCGCGTTCGTGCTGATGGTGACGATCTCGCTCAGCGAGGGAATCTCCTGGGCCTCGTACGCCTCCGACTACAGCCGCTACATGAAGCCCAACACCTCCAAGGCCGCCATCTTCTGGCTCACCCTGGCCGGGCTGACCGCGTCGTACGTGTGGATCGAGACCATCGGGCTGGCCGGGGCCAGCGTGCTGAGCAACCAGACCGCGGCCGGCGTGCGCGACCTGATGGGCGGCGGCTTCCTCGGCGTGCTGGCGCTGATCGCGATCGTGTTCGGCGCGATCGCGTCGAACTCGATGAACGACTACACCGGGTCGCTGGCCTTCCAGGCTCTCGGCGCCCGGGTGCGGCGCCCGATCATCGCCGGGGTGGTGGCGGCCCTCGCGTTCGCGGCCATCCTGTGGATGAACGCCGCCAACACCTCGGGCCGGTTCGAGAACCTGCTGCTGTTCAGCTCGTACTGGATCGCGCCGTTCTGCGCGATCGTGATGATCGACTGGCACTACAACAAGGACAAGTACCGGCCATCGTTCCTGCACGGCGCGCTGGCCTGGAGCAAGCTGGGCAACGGCTGGCCCGCGATCGTGTCGTTCGTGGTGGCGTTCGGGGTCATGGTGCCGTTCATGAACACCTCGATCATCGTGGGACCGGTGGCGACCTCGCTCCAGGGCGCCGACACCGCGTTCTACGTCGGGTTCGTCGTGGCCGGGGTGCTCTACTACGTGCTGCGGCGGGTCGCGGTCGGCCAGGAGGCCCGGCGGGCACCCGCGCCGGCCGTCGTCGCAGCCGGCGGCCAGGTATCAGCCGCGGACGGCCAGGCGGCCATGACCGACGGCCAGGACCAGGGCCAGGTGGCCGGGGCCGACGGCCAGGCGTCCGGCACCGACGGCCGCGGCGCGTAGTGGACCGGGCCCGCCGAGTCCAGGAGCCGCCGTCCCCCGCCATGACCATGGACGACCATGAGCTAGCCGGCCAGGTGCTCGAGCACCTGGACCCCGACCGTGCCGTGCGCCTGGCCCAGGAGGTCTGCCGGATTCCCAGCGTGCTCGGCGAGGAGGGCGCGCTGGCCGCGTTCCTGGCCGACGTCATGAAGGAGGACGGCTTCGAGGCGGTGGAGCTCCAGCCGGTGCTGCCCGATCGGCCGAACGCCCTCGGCGAGGTGTCGTTCGGGCCGGGCCGCCGGGTGGTGCTCACCGGTCACCTGGACACCAAGACCGTCTCGCACGGCTGGACGGCCGCCGACCCGTTCTCCGGCGCCATCATCGGCGACGCGGTCTACGGCCACGGGATCATGGACATGAAGGCGGCGCTGGCCTGCCAGATCGCCGCGATCGAGGCGCTGGCCCGCAGCGGCCTGCCGCTGTCCGGCACCGCGGCCATGGCCGCGGTCAGCGACCACATGGGCGACCAGTCCGGCGCGATCGCCTGCTTCGCCCACCACCCCGCGGACCTGTGCGTGCTCGGCGAGCTGACCGACAACCAGATCTGCCTGGGGCACCGGGGCCGGTACTACTTCGACATCACCGTGCTCGGCAAGTCGGCGCACAGCTGCTACAAGCACCTGGCGATCAACGCGAACACGCTCGCCGCCCACGTCGTGCTGGCCCTGGACGCGTCCCGGTACGAGCCGGACCTGGCCGACGACGTCCGGGAGATGTTCGGCGCGGAAACCTACGTGGTCCCCGGGCGGATCTACGGCGGGCTGCCGCCCGGCGGCCCGTCGATGATCCCCGATGAGTGCGTGATCAGGGTCGACTGCCGCCCGCAGCCCGGGGTCACGGTCGAGCAGGTCCGCGCCGAGATCAGCCGGTGCCTGGAGGAGGCGGGGAAGGCGGACGAGAGGCTGGTGGCGCGGGTCGAGCTGGCCGACGTCAAGAGCGGGTACCTGGCCCGGCCGGACGACGAGGTGGTGCGGCTGATGCGCCGCGCGGTGCGCACGATCCGCGGCGACGAGCCCCGGCTGGTCACCGAGAACTGGCTCGGCGACACCGCCAGCTTCGGCGGCCGGGTGCCGACGGTCATCTTCGGCCCCGGCGGCCCGCCGGTGTACTGCCCGGACGAGCACCTGCCGATCGCCGACATCCACGAGGCCACGCGGGCGTACGCGGTGTTCGCCGCGCTCGCCCTGGCCGGAAGCGATCAACCATGACCGCGTTCGACAACGTGCTCGACCAGTGCCTCGCGGTCGCCGCGGGCGAGGAGGTCGTCCTGCTCGCCGACGAGGGCACGGATCCGGACGTCGTGACCGGCCTCTCTCACGGCATTACGCAACGGGACGCCACTCCCCTGATCGCGCTGATGCCGAGCCCTGGATTGCCCGGAGCCGAGCCGCCGGCGGCGGTGGCCGCGATGATGCGGGGCGCGCCCGCGATCATCGAGCTGACCAGCCTGTTCATCGGGTCGTCGGCGGCCAGGCGGGCCGCCACCGACCGCGGCGCCCGGTATCTGGCCATGCCGGGCGTCCGGCTGGACACGTTCCGCGCGGAGGGCCCGCTGGCCGTGGACTTCGAGCGGCTGCGCATCGACGCCGAGACCGTGGGCCGCGCCTGGTGGCGGGCGACGACGTTCCGGCTGACCAGCCGGGGCGGGACCGACCTGCGCGGGTCGGTCGAGGGCCGGCCGGGCCGGGTGCTGCACGGCATGGCGCGCGAGCCCGGCGCCTACATGGCCCCGCCCGACGTGGAGGCGGGCACCGCCCCGGTGGAGGGCACCGCGACCGGCGTGGTCGTCATCGACGCCGACCTGCTGTTCATGGGCGAGGGCCCGCTGGACGAGCCGGTGGTGCTGCACGTGGACCGCGGCCAGCTGACCGCGGTCGAGGGCGCCGCCCGCGGCCGGCTGCTGTCGATGCTCGAGCGGTGCCACGACGACCAGATGTCCAACGTCGCCGAGGTGTCGATGGCCTTCAATCCGGCGGGCACGGTCTGCTCGGTACCGATGGAGACCGAGTCGTCCCGCGGGTCGGCGCACATCGCGCTGGGCAACTCGATCGCCTACGGCGGCCGGGTCAACGCGATCGCGCACCTGGACTGCGTGATGCGGGACGCGGTCCTGGAACTCGACGGCGCCGTGGTGATGGCCGAGGGAGTCGTGTCGTGACCGCCCCCCGGATCCTGCTGGCCAAGCCCGGGCTGGACGGGCACGACCGCGGGCTCAAGGTGATCGCGTTCGCGCTGCGGGACGCCGGGGCGGAGGTGATCTACCTCGGCCTGCGGCAGTCGCCCGCGGCCATCGTGGCCGCCGCGGTCGCCGAGGACGCGGACCTGATCGGGATCTCGGTGCTGTCCGGGGCGCACCTCCCGCTGGCCGAGCAGATCCTCGCCCGCCGCGCCGAGCAGGGCGCCGGGCACATCCCCGTGGCCATGGGCGGCACGATCCCGGCGGGACACGCGGACCGGCTGCGGGAGATGGGGGTGGCGGCCGTCTACCCGGCGGGCAGCCTGCTGCCCGAGGTGGTGAACGGCCTGCTCGGCCTGGCGGACCGGGCCGCCGCCCAAGAGGAAGCTCCGGTGGCGCGGGTGGCCGCCGCCCATGATCGTGGAGAGTTACATGCGCCATATGCCGAAAAGTCTCCACGATCATGAGCCAGGCGTTGCCCCGGCCGCCACCGACTCGGGGATCCCGGTGGCCGTGGTCTACACGGCGCAGGACCTGCCCGGCGGCGAGCCCGCCCTGGCCCGGCGCTCGGCCTGCCCGGCGAGCCGCCGTACACCCGCGGCCCGTACCCGTCGATGTACCGCGAGCGGCTGTGGACGATGCGCCAGTACGCCGGGTTCGGCGCCGCCGGAGCACACCAACGAGCGGTTCCGGTACCTGCTGGCCCAGGGGCAGACCGCGCTGTCGGTCGCGTTCGACCTGCCCACCCAGCTCGGCTACGACTCCTGCGACCCGAGCTGGCCAGCGGCCGAGGTCGGCCGGGTCGGCGTGGCGATCGACACCGCGGACGACATGGCCGCCGTGTTCGACGGGCTGCCGCTGGACGAGGTGTCCGTCAACTTCACCATCAACGCGACCGCCCCGATCATCCTGGCCGTCTACCTCGTCGCCGCCGAGCGGCTCGGGCGTGCCCTGGCCGGCCTGACCGGGACCCTGCAGAACGACATCCTCAAGGAGTTCCTGGCCCGCAAGCCGTACCGGTACCCGCCGGGACCGTCGCTGCGGCTGGTCACCGACGTGGTCGAGTTCAGCTCCCGGGAGCTGCCGCGGTTCAACCCGATCTCGGTCACCGGCTATCACGCCCGGGAGGCCGGGTGCGACGCGGTACAGGAACTGGCGCTGACCATGTCCTCGGCGATCGCCTACTGCGAGGCGTTCGGCGCCCGGGGGCTGGCTTTCGACACGTTCGCGCCGCGGCTGTCGTTCCACTTCTCCAGCCACCCTGGACCTGTTCGAGGAGGTGGCCAAGCTGCGGGCGGCGCGGCGGACTCTGGTACCAGATCGCCACCGAGCGGTTCGGCGCCACCAAGCCCGAGTCGGCGCGGCTGCGGTTCTTCTCCGGGAACTCGGGCACGACGCTCACCGCCCAGCAGCCGCTGAACAACGTGATCCGGTCCACGCTGCAGTGCCTCGGCGCGGTCCTCGGCGGCGCCCAGTCCATCCACGTCATGGGCTACGACGAGGCGTACGAGATCCCGACCGAGGAGTCGGTCACGCTCTCGCTGCGCACGCAGCAGATCATCGCCCTGGAGTCCGGCGTCACCCGGACCGCGGACCCGCTGGCCGGCTCCTACTACGTGGAGTGGCTGACCGACGAACTCGAGGCCCGGGCCGTGGCCGTTATGGCGGATATTGACGCGCTCGGCGGCGCGGCCGCCGCCATCGAGGCGGGTGTCCCGCAGCGCTGGATCGCCGAGTCTGCCTACCGGACCGAGCAGGACATCGCGAGCGGCGGGCGGCCGAAGGTCGGCGTGAACGTGTACGCCGACGACGGCTCGGCCGCTGAGGCGGTGCCGCAGGGCTTCGAGGTGGACCCGCTGGTGGCCGGGCGGCAGGCGGAGCGGACCCGCGCCCGGGTCGCCGCGCGGGACCCGCAGCCGCACGTCCGCGCCCTGTCCCGGCTGGCCGACGACACCAGGTCGGACCGGAACGTCATGCCCGCCCTGATCGACGCGGCCCGGGCCGGCGCCACGGTCGGCGAGATGGCCGGCGTGTTCACCGCCGCGTTCGGCGAGTTCACCGAGCCGGCGCCGTGGTAGTCCGGCCCGATGATAGGCCCCCCGAGGTAGCGGGGCGGCGGCCCGAGGCCGGGGAGACAGGGGCCGCCCCGCCGAGGCGGCCCGAAGCGGCGGGGCCTGGGGCCCTGGGGTCCGGGGTGTCCCCGGGGCAGCAGAGTGCCCCGCCGAGGCGGCCGCTGCGCGGCGTCCGGGTGGCCGACCTCACCCGGTTCGTCGCCGGATCGCAGGCCACCATGTGGCTCGATGCCCTCGGCGCCGAGGTGGTCAAGGTCGAGCCACCCGCCGGGGACCCGTACCGGGCCCAGGGAACCGAGCGGGTCGGCGGTGAGTCGGTGCTGTTCATCGCGCTGAACACGGGCAAGCGCAGCCTCGCGGTCGACTTCACCGAGCCGGACGGGCACGAGGTGCTGGACCGGCTGCTCGGCCGCTGCGACCTGCTGGTGGAGAACTCCCGCCCGGGCAGCCTCGCCGCGTACGGCCTGGACTGGGAGTCGGTGCACCGGCGGTTCCCGCGCCTCGTCTACGGGTCTATCTCCGGCTACGGGGACGTCGGCCCGGAGGCCGGGCGCGGCGGCTTCGACCTGATCCTGCAGGCCGAGAGCGGGATGATGAGCGTCACCGGCAGCCCGCAGTCCGGCCCGGTCAAGGTCGGCGCCCCGTTCCTCGACGTCGGCGCCGGGCTGAGCTGCGCCTTCGGGCTGCTGGCCGGGTACATCGAGCGGCTGCGCACCGGGACGGGGAGCCTGGTGTCGGCGTCGCTGCTCGAGTTCGGGCTGGCAGGCCTGGGCACGGTCCTGGCCAGCGTCGCGGTGTCCGGCCGCGAGCCGGGGCTGCTCGGCACGCACTCGCCGCTGTTCGCGCCGTACGGCGGGTTCCGCACCGCGGACGGCTGGCTGGTCATGGCCGGCGCGGGATCCGAGCAGATGTGGCGGCGGGCCTGCGCCGCCCTGGGCCTGGCGGACCTGTCCGGCGACCCGCGGTTCGCCGACGGCGCCGCCCGGGTGGCGCACCGCGACGAGCTGACCTCGCGCATCGAGGCCGTGCTGACCGGGCAGCCCACCGAGCACTGGCTGCGCAGCCTGGACGCGGCGGGCGTGCCCGCCGCGGAGGTCCGCGGGCTGGCCGAGGTGCTCGGCTGGCCGCAGGTGACGGCCCTGGGCAGCCTGCAGCCGCTGCGGGCCGGGACGGACGGCGCGTTGCGGGTGGTCGGGCCGCCGTTCCGGCTGGACCGGGCGGTCCTCGCCTATCCCGGGCCGCCGCCGGCGCTCGGCCGCGACACCCGCAGCGTCCTCACCGAGCTCGGCTACCCGGCCGCCGAGATCGACCCGGCTGCAGGAGGAGGGCGTGGTGGTGACGTCATGACGGTCGAGTCACAGGCCGCCACGCTCGGCGGCGTGGTGCTCCGCCGCACCATCGAGCTGGCCGAGATCCCGGCTCCCACCGGCCGCGAGGATGCCCGGCGGGGGCGCCTGCGGTCGTGGTGGCTCCGGGACGGCTGGACCGATGTCCGCACGGACGAGGCGGGGAACCTCTGGGCGCGGGTCCGGCCCGGCGACGGGCCGGCCGTGGTCCTGGCCGCCCACCTCGACACGGTCTTCGACGACACGGTGGATCACCGGGTATTCCGCGAGGGAACGCGGCTGTGCGGGCCCAGCGTGGGCGACGACAGCGTCGGCGTGGCGGCGCTGTCGGCGCTCGGCACGCTCATCGCCTCCGCCGCGGGGACGACGCCGGTGTGGATCGTGGCCACGGTGGGCGAGGAGGGCCTGGGGAACCTGCGCGGCATCACCGAGGTGATCAGGCAGGACCGGGTCCCGCTGGCCGCTGTGGTGGCCGTCGAAGGCAACTACCTGGGCCGGATCGCGACCGTCGGCGTCGGCTCGATCCGCTGGCGGGTCACGGTGTCCGGCCCGGGCGGGCACGCCTGGGAGCAGGCCAGCGCGCCGAGCGCGGTGCACGCCGCCGCGCGGATGGTGGCCGCGCTCGCGGCGCTGCCCCGCCGCGGCGCCGGGACCGGGCCCGGCCGGCGGTCGTCGGTCAACGTCGGCATGTTCTCCGGCGGCGAGGCCGTCAATGCCCGGGCCCGGCAGGCGACGTTCCTGGTTGACCTGCGGGCGACCGGTCCCGCGGCGCTCGCAGACCTGGAGACGCGGGCGCGCCGCGTGGTCCGCGCCCCGAGCGGGCAGATCACGGTCGGGATCGAGGAACTGGGCCGCCAGCGCCGGCGAGCTGGCGCAGGCCCATCCGCTGGCCGCGGCCGCGGCCGGCGCGTTGCGCGCGGCCGGCCTGCCGGCCAGGTTCACCGCCGCGAGCACCGACGCCAACGCGGCGCACGCCGCCGGGGTGCCGGCGATCGCGATCGGGGTCACCACCGGCGGCGGCGAGCACACCCCCGGGGAGTGGATCGACACCTCGCCGCTTGGCGCCGGGCTCGGCTGTGCCGCCGCTACCATTGCCGGCTGGGAGGGAGTGGCTTGTGACCAGCCCTAGCTACGGCGTCGCCCTGCAGGGAGTCGACGCGCCGGCCAGCTTCGTGGCCATGGTGCGGGAGATCGAGTCGCTGGGCTTCGACCATCTCTGGCTCACCGACTCCTCGCTGCACGCCCGCAACTGCTACGTCTACCTGACCCTGGCCGCCGTCAACAGCTCCCGGATCCGGCTCGGCACCGCGGTCACCAACCCGGTCACCCGGCACCCGGCGATCACCGCGGCCGCCGCCGCCACGGTGGACGAGCTGTCGGCCGGGCGGGCCATCCTCGGCATCGGCGCCGGGGACCGGCCGCTGCTCGCCCTCGGCCGCAAGCCCTGCTCCCCCGCCGACCTGGCGGACGCCATCGAGGCCATCCGCGCCCTATGGTCGGGAGACGAGGTCACCGTGACCGCGCCCGGCTTTTCCCTCGACCACGCCCGGCTCCGGTTCGGCGCCCGGCCGGGGCTGCCCGTCTACGTCTCGGCCAGCGGGCCGCGGACCCTGGAACTCGCGGGCGGCCTGGCCGACGGCGTGATCCTGCTCATCGGCCTGTTCCCGGAGGCGATCACCTGGGCGCTGGAGCACATCGACCGCGGTGCCCGCGCCGCGGGCCGGGCGCGACCGCACACGGCGCTGTTCGCCTACGGCGCGATCAGCGACCACCCCGACGACGCGCTGGAGGCCGGGCGCTCGATCGCCGCCTGGTTCCCGCAGACCGCGCCCCACCTGTGCACGCTGGCCGGGCTGCCGGACGCCATCGTCCGCGCCGTCCGGGCCAGCTACGCGGGCGGCGAGTTCCAGGAGGCGCAGATCGCGTCCCGGCTGCTGCCAGACAGCTTCGTCCGGAAGATGGCGCTGGCCGGGGACGCGGATGACGCCGCCGCGCGGATCCGCGGCGTGCTCGGCGCGGGCGTGGACTCGGTGCACGTGTTCCCGCTCGGAGCCGACCGGATGGCCACCGTCCGCGCCTTCGCCGGCGTGATGTCCGGGGCCGCCGCACGGCCTCCGCCGGGGTAGCCCTCGCCTGCCCAGTCCTGACCGCCCCGCACCAGCCCTTAATCGCCCTGCCCCGCAGTCAGAGGTGAAAGATGACCCGCCCCGCCTACGGCGGCCGCGCCCACGTTGACGTCCCGTCGCTGTTCAGCGAGCTCTCCGAGCACCGGACGATGACCGACGTCGCCTACGAACAGCTCAAGGCAGCCATCGTGGAGCTGCGGATCCCGCCGGGCGAGCGGCTGCGGGAGGCGGCCATCGCCCAAGGCCTGAACGTCAGCAAGACGCCCGTCCGCGAGGCCCTGGCCCGCCTCGAGCAGGACGGGCTGGTGGAGCTCAGCTCGTTCAAGAGCGCCGTCGTCACCCAGTACACCGCCCACGACCTCAGGGAGATCTACGAGCTCCGCGAGATCATCGAGGTAGCGACGGCGCGCGCGGCGGCCGAGTCCATGAGCGACAAGGGACTGGCCGAGCTCGGCCGCATCGCCCGCGAATGCGTGCGCCTGAACGACCAGGGCGGCGGCCCTGAGCTGGTGCGGCTGATCTCCGAGTTCGACATCGTGCTGTTCCGTGAGGTCAGCAACCAGCGGATCCGGGCCATTCTCGACAACCTGGCCGACCACCTGACCCGGATCGGGCTGCTGGCCGGCGAGATCCCCGGCCGGAACGCGGCGTCGGTCCGCGAGCACGCGCAGATCTACGCGGCCATCGAGCGGCGCGACCCCGAGGCGGCCGAGAGGTTCATGCGCGAGCACATCCGCAGCGTGCGGGACAACCAGCTGCGCGCGCTGCCCGGATCGGGCAGCCCCCCGTGAGTCCCGCCGTCTCGCCAGCCACGGGACCGCAGCCCGTAGCCGCCGGCCGAATGCCGCCGCCGGACCGGCCGCCATGTCGGCTGGCACTGAGGCGGTCGCCGCGCCGACTGCCGCCAGGCCAGCCCAGGCCAGGCCGACCGGCGACGGGGCGACCGCCGGCGGGGCGACCGCGTCGGCCGCGCTGCGCGCCGCGGGACGTGACGCGTGGGCTGCGGCGGTGCGCCACCCGATGGTCGGCGCGATCGCGGCCGGCACCCTGCCGCACGAGACCTTCCGCCGCTACTTCGAGCAGAACGTCCGCTACCTGGAGGACTACGCCCGCGCGATCGCGCTGGTCACGGCCAAGGCACCGGACCGGCCCGCCCTCGACGTGCTGTCCCGGTTCCTGCGCCAGATCGCGGCCACGGAGATCCCGGCGAACCTGGATTTCCTGGCCCGGCTGGGCGGGTCCGCCTGCCGGCTGCCCGGCCCCGCCGCGCTGCACCCGGTCACCTACGGCTACACCCGGCACCTGCTGTACGTCTGCGCGCAGGGCGGCTGCGCCGAAGGGCTGGCCGCGCTGCTGCCGTGCCAGTGGAGCTACGGGGAGATCGCGCAGCCGCTGATGGCGGCCCCGCCGGCCGACCCGGTCTACGCGGACTGGATCCGCATGTTCGGCAACGCGGATTACGACGCGCTGGTGGCGGAGACCACCGGGCTGCTCGACCGGCTGGCCGCCTCGTGGTTGGAGACGCAGTGGACCCCGGGCAGTGGGACCGGCTGTCGGCGGTCTTCGGCATCTCGATCCGCTACGAGCGGGAGTTCTGGGACATGGCGTACGCCGCCGCCTGATCCGCGGCCCGGCCAGGAACGAAGGGAGAGCACCGATGCGAGCGATCCAGATCCGGCAGGACCTCACCGTGCGCTGCGACGAGGTCGAGACCCCGCGGCCCGGTCCGGGCGAGGCGCTGGTCCGGGTGCACGCGGCCGGGGTCTGCGGCACCGACCTGCACATCATGGACGGGATGATCAAGCCCGACTCCTACCCGATGACGCTCGGCCACGAGGCGGCCGGGATCGTCGTGGAAGCCGGGCCCGGCACCGCGATCATCGCGGGCACCCGGGTCGCGGTGTTCAACAAGCTGTTCTGCGGCGCCTGCGCGCAGTGCCTGCTCGGCCGGCAGAACCTCTGCACCACCGAGCCGGGCCAGCTGGGCTTCAACCGGGACGGCGGCGACGCCGACTACGTGCTGGCGCCGGAACGGAACCTCGCGGTACTGCCCGACGCGGTGGACTTCGCCACCGCCGCGGTGCTGACCTGCGCGGGCATGACCGCCGTGCACGCGACCCGGATGTCCGCGCTGCAGTCCGGCCAGGCCGCCGTGGTGAACGGCGTCGGCGGCGTCGGCATCCTGGTGGTCCAGGCGGCGGCCCGCGCCGGGGCCACGGTCATCGCGGTGGCCGACTCGGCCGACAAGGCGGACCTGGCCGGCCAGCACGGCGCCGCCGACGTGATCGTGCTGCCCCCCGGCGACGACTACGCCGGGCTGCCGGAGGCCGTCCGGTCCCGGACCGCCGGGCGGGGCGCGGACGTGTTCTTCGAACTCGTCGGCACCACCGACACGATGACCGCCGGGATCCGCGCGCTCGCCCCCCGCGGCCGGTTCGTCAGCACCGGCTACACCGACCAGCCGCTGAACATCCACCCGATCGACTTCATCCTGTCCGAGACCAGCCTGGTGTCCACGGTCGCGGCGACCAGGGCCGACCTGAACGACGCGATCGCGATGGCGGCCGCGGGCACCCTGGCCGTCCCGCTGGCGGGCCGCTACCCCCTGGACGGCATCGCCGACGCCCTGTCCGCCCTGCGCAGCCGGAGCGTCCTTGGCCGCCAGGTCCTCATCCCGAGCTGAACGGAGCAGCCATGCCCGGCAGGACCCTGATCAAGAACGGCACCGTGGTCACGATGAACGACGCGGGCGACGTCCACTTCGGCGGCTCGGTCGTGCTGGAAGGAGACCGGATCGCCGACGTCGGCCCGGCCGGCGAGGTGGCGGCGCGCCAGTCAGCCGAGGGCGCCCGGATGATCGACGCCGAAGGGAAGGCGGTGCTGCCCGGGCTGGTGGACCTGCACTACCACACCGCGCTCGGCAAGGGGTGGAGCGACCACCTGCCGTTGTGGGAGTACCTCGAGACGTGCTGGTACCCGATCATCCGGGCGCTGGACGACGACGCCGCGTACTGGGCCGCGCTGGCCAGCTACACCGAGTCGATCCGCTGCGGCGTCACCACGGTCAACGACATGTACCGCCGGCTCGACGCCCTGGCCGCGGCGGCGGAGGACGTCGGGATCCGGGCGGTGCTGTCCAACGACGTTGCCGACGACGAGCACGACCTGGACACCCTGGAGATCAACGAGCAGGCGTACCGGTCCAACCACGGCAAGGCGGACGGCCGGGTCGAGGTGTACGTGGGCATCGAGTGGCTGCCGCTCGCCTCGGAGGGGCTGCTGCGCGACACCCGGGCCCTGGCCGACGATCTCGGCACCGGGATCCACATCCACCTGAACGAGTCGCTGACCGAGGTGGAGAACTCCAAGCAGCGGTTCGGCCGGCGGCCGACCGAGGTGGCCTACGACTGCGGCATCCTCGGCCGCAACACCATCGCCGCGCACTGCGTCTGGCTGTCCGACACCGAGATCGCGCTGATGCGGGAGACCGGCACCCAGATCTCGCACAACCCCTCGTCCAACGCCAAGCTGGGCAACGGCGTGGCCCGGGTGCCGGAGATGCTCGCCGCCGGCCTCAACGTCGGGCTGGGGCACGACGCGGCCGAGTGCAACAACAGCCGGGACCTGTTCGAGGTGATGAAGTTCGCCTCGCTCGTGCACCGCGCCACCCGGGTGGACGCCAGCCTGCAGCAGGCGCCGGACGTGGTCCGGATGGCCACCCGGAACGGCTCCGCCGCCCTGGGCCACGACACCGGCCAGCTCATCGCCGGGCACAAGGCCGACCTGATCCTGGTCGACCTGAAGAGCCAGATGTTCACGCCGCTGATGCCCGGCAATGCCGACCACCTGTTCTCGCACCTGGTGTTCGCGGCCAACGGCAGCTGTGTGGACACCACGATCATCGACGGCAAGACCGTTATGGAGGGTCGCCGGATCGTCACGGTCGACGAGCCGGCCGTGCTGGAGAAGGCCAACGCCGCGTTCGTCCGGGTGCTGGACAAGATGGTCGTGCCCGACATCAGCGGGCGCTGAGGCCGGACGGCACATGACCCGCTACCTGGTGCTGGGCGATCCGGTCGTCGCGCTCGGCCGGCAGATCCTGATCCCGGACGGGGCCCTGATCATCCAGTTGAGCAAGCGGGATTCAGAAGTGAATCTGCTCAACGTTCGCCAGCGGAATGTTCACTGCCTCTGACTTGTCGGTGGCTGCCAGTATTTTGCGCTTTGTGAAGAAGTACGCCGTAGCCCCAGGGATGGTGATCAAGGGTTGGAGGGTACGGCTGGAGCCGACCGTTGCTCAGGCGACCCGGTTCCGCCGTGACTGCGGCGCCCGCCGGTTCGCGTACAACTAGGCCCTGACTCAGATGGTTGCGGCGTTCGATCATGGACAGACGACCGGAGAGTGGGATAGCGCAGTCTGGTCGGCGTATTCGCTGCGCAAGCGATGGAACCAGGTCAAGGCGGAGATGGCGCCGTGGTGGGCGGAGAACTCGAAAGACTCATACGCCACCGGAATCGCCGATGCCGCCATGGCTCTGAGGAATTGGCACCAGTCGAAGACGGGCAAGCGTGCCGGGCCTGTGATGCGGTTCCCGCGACGGAAGAAGAAGGCTCGGGACCGGCTGCGGTGCACCTACACAACAGCATGCGCTTTGCGGGTGGAAGGTCCACGGGTAGTCGTGCTGCCTGGGGCGGGCAAAGTGCGTACTGCGGAGAATATCCGGCCGCTCTGGAGGCATATCCGCAGAGGATCTGGGCGGCTGCTGTCGGCGACAATCTCCGAGCACGCCGGGCATTGGTATGTCTCACTGCGGCTGGAGATCACCGCGCCATGGCGGCCGGCTCCGCGAAAGGGCACGGTCGGAGTCGACCTGGGGATAGGCGATCACCTGCTGATCGTCATGCACCCGGACGGTGCCATTGCAAGGAAGGTGCCGAATCCGCGGGCGCTGCGCGCCGGCCTTGTCGACCTGCGAAAGGCTAACCGGGCGTTGGCGCGAAAGACCGAGGGCTCGCCGCGGTGGGATCAGGCCCGGCGCCGTCTTGCTCGGGCTCACGCCCGGGTCGCGAACATACGTAACGATGCCTTGCACAAGGCCACGACACGACTGGCCAAGACCCACGGCCAGATCGTGATCGAGGACCTCGGCGTCTCACGACTTGCCCGCGGTCTGCGCTCACACCGCAGGGCCTGGGCCGACGCTGCAGCGGGTGAGATCCGCCGCCAGTTGATCTACAAGGCGGAATGGTACGGCTGCGAGCTGTGGATCGCGAACCGGTACTACCCTTCGTCGCAGAGCTGCTCACGATGCGGGCTTGTTAACCGGGCGCTGACGCTGTCCGATCGGGCCTGGACCTGCCCCAGCTGCGGCGTTAGCCATGATCGTGATGAGAACGCCGGGGTCAACCTGGCACGTCTTCCGGCTAGTTGGGCCGAGGCGGCGAGCGATGGTAAGACCGCCCCCGTGCGGCGCGTCGTGGTGATCCGCGTGAACCACCCGGGAAGGGTGGCGGCGTGAGCATGCTCACCAGAGCAAACTCACCCGCAACGGCAAATGGGCCGACCTGCTTGGAAGAGGCGGTGGTGGAGGCCGGGCGGGTCACGGTCGTGGATGAGGAGCAGGCGCGAGATCGCTTCGCTGCGGCCGCGCGCGACCGGGCGGCTCGGAGGCCGCCGGCCGGGAGTCACGGTGCTGATTGACGCGCACAGCCACATCCTGAGCCTGGCGGCCGACCCGGAGTTCACCGCTGCCTACGGGCGCGAGGGCTCGCTGTGCATCTTCCGCAGCATGGGCCTGCTGCCCTCGCACCGGATGCCGACCGACGACGAGTGGGAGGCCAGCGGCTACTCCGGCCGGGGCTGGCCGGTGATCGGCCCGGCCGAGTCGCTGCGCGACCACCCGGGCTTCGACAAGATCGTGGTGCTGGCGGTCTCGCCGCAGTACCTCGACGGGCGGCTGATCGGCACCGTCGACACCGGCGGCGCACTGGGCGTGGCCGGGCCGCCCGACCCGGAGAAATGCAACGACTACGTCGCCGCCGTGGTCCGGGCTGACCGGGACCGCTTCATCGGCTTCGCGTCCGTCAACCCCGCCCTGCGCGGGCCGCGGGCGGCGGTGGCCGAGCTCCGCCGGGCCGTTATGGATCTTGGCCTTAGCGGGCTGAAGCTGTACCCGATGTACCAGCACTGGTCGCCGGCCGACCGGGACCTCGCCTTCCCGCTCTACCAGGCCGCGGGTGAGCTCGGCCTCCCGGTGATGATCCACCAGGCGGGGTCGACCCGGATCGACGCGGCGCTGGAGCTGGGCCGGCCCGCGCTGCTGGACGACGTCGGCCGGTGCTTCCGCGACCTGAGGGTGATCGTCGCGCACTGCGGGCACCCGTGGGTCGACGAGGCGCTGTTCCTGCTGACCAAGCACCCGAATTTCTACGGCGAGCTGTCCTACCTGCTGGCCAGCATCACCCGGCGGGACCTGTTCTTGCTCCTGCACCGGTGCGAGCCGATGTTCGTGCCGCTGGAGAAGCTGTTCTTCGGCACTGACTACCCGGGGTTCCTCTACGACCCGGTCGCGCTGGCGGAGAAGGTGCGCTCGGTCAACCAGGAGGCGGCGGCGCTAGGGATGGACCCGCTCCCGCCGCGCAAGACCGACGGCCTGCTCGGGGACAACTTCGCCCGCTTCCTCGGCCTCGGCTCCTGAAGCCCGGCCTGCGGCCGGTTGGTGGCCACCAGAGCGCCGGAAAACGAGCTACAGCCGGCGGAACCGGCGGGCATGCTGCGGCCATGGGCGTTGGCGACCTGGACCGCCGAGACCGTGGCCGGTATAGGACAGCGGTACCCGGCCCCGACTGTTACGCCTGGCTCGCGGGCTCACCGTCGTGACGGCTTCGCTACGTCCGCTCCGCGCAGCCTCAACTCGCGAGCGTCAGCAGGCCACGATGACCGGCCGGTTTCCGGCCGCTGCGGCCAGACGGGCCAGGTCTCCCGGGTCGCTGGTCAGGATCCGGTCACCCGGCGCGGCGAGAAGCACCACGGACGCATCGATGGGATCGGCGGTGCCCGTCGCGCCGAGCAGGGCACCAGCCCGGCGGCCGTCCCGGTGATCCACCGCGTGCACGTCGACCGCGCGCAGCAGCCGGGCCAGGCCGGCCTGGCGACCGCGCCGATCACGCCAGACCTGGGCGACCACCATCGCGTTGCTGCACAGCTCCAGCCCATGCGACTGGGCCGCGCGCAGCCTGGCCAGCATCGCCCGGTCGTCGCGGTCCACCGCTATCAGCGCGCCAGCGTCGAGGATCAGGGCAGTCACGCGGCGGATTCACCGGTGGCCAGGCCGAGTTCCCGTTCGGCCCGGGCGATCTCGCCGGCGGTCAGCACGCCGTGCTCGGCCTCCCAGCCGGCCAGGAAGTCGGCCAGCGCCTCGGCCCGCAGCTTGCTGGCGGCGGCCTCGGCCAGCCATGCGGAAAGAGGCTTGCCCGCCTGCGCGGCTGCCGACCGGACGGCGTCACCGAGTTCCGGGTCGAAGGAGACGCTCAGCTTGTCGACCTTCATGGTCCTAGGCTACCGGTTTTCCTACCCCGGTAGCTCCTACCACGGTAGGAACGAGTTCGGACCGGCGAGCCTATCGCCGCCCGCCGGGGTGGTAACGCGATCCCTGGTCTCGTGCTGGTACCTGCGAGCAGGGTGGCGCAACCCGGTTTGACGCCAGGGCACCCGGTGACGGAGCGTAGTTAGCGAGAGCCCGAGCTGCCGCGGGGCCGACAGACAAGGCAGCAGAGGCCGGGGGAAGCCGCTCTCGCGGGGGCATGGAGCGGGATCAAGCCTTCACCTGCCTTAGGCACCGCGGCTAGTCCGGGCCGACCGGGCGGACGCACGCGCCAGAAGCCACGTCCGCCGCATCGCGGCCGGAAAGGCCGACCGCGGGGGAAGGATGTGAGTCAAGTGGAACGATGGCTTAGCAGGTGGGCGCCGCTCTCCGGCGCCGTAGCGGGGATCTTGGTCGCCGTCTCAATCTTCAGCGGCAGCAATACCCCGGATAACAACGCCCCGCCGGGAAAGGTGGTCAGGTTCTACCTGCAGCACGCCACCGGGCAGAAGGCATCAGCCATAGCCGGGATCCTGGGCGTGGCCTTCCTGGTCCTGTTCGCGGTGGCCATGGCCGGCCGCGCGCGGGCCAGGCGGAGCGACGGCGGGTGGCTAGCCAACGGCGCGATCGGCGGCGCGGCGTTTGCCGCGGCCGCGTTCGCGCCGCTGCTCGCCTTTTCGTGGGTCCTCGCGTCCGACATCAAGTTCCTGACGGCGTCCACGGTGCAGACGCTCAACGTGCTCCAGAACGACCTCTTCCTGCCTGCCATCGCCGGGTTCTTCGTGTTCGGCGTGGTGGGCGGCCTGGCGGCCGTGGTGAGCAAGGCTCCCGCCCGGTGGATGGGCTGGGTGCTGTTCGTCTTCGGGATCGGCGCGGCCGTCCCGCCGGTCTCGTGGTTCGCGCTCCTGGGCACCTTCCTCTGGGTGCTGGTCGCCGGCATCTGGCTGGCGGTCCAGAGGACGCCGCAGGTCCGGCAGAGCGAGCCGGAGGTTAGCCTCGCGCACGTGTAGGCCCCGCGGATAGCCCGGCCGCCGGCCCACCCCGCGGGCCAGCGGCCGGGCGCACCGCGGCGCTCAGTAGGCGAGCGCGGGCGCGGCCCGCACCCAGCCGTCGTCGGTCAGCACGGCCGCGATGAAGTGCGCCACGTCGGCACGGGAGATCTTCCACCCGCCGGGCGGCGGGTAGTCCGGGCTGACCCGGTACCGCCCGGTGCCGGGCCGGTTGGTCAGCCTGCTCCCGCGGACCAGCGTCCAGTCGAGATCAGCGGCCCGGATCACGTCCTCCATCTGGCGCGTGTCCGCCAACTGCTTGGCCAGGACCCGCGGCAGGATCATCTTGACCAGCCAGTTCGTATGCGGGTCCGCGGTGATGTAGGCGCCCGCAGCCGAGACGCAGACCAGGCGCCGGGCCCCAGTCTTCTGCATCGCCGTCACTGTGCTGGCCGCCGCCCCGGCCAGCAGCCCGGCCGCCTTTGCGCCGCGCGGGCCGAGTGCCGAGACCACGGCGTCGGCGCCGTCGATCACCTCGGCCACCGCGTCGGCGTCGAGGGCGTCGCCGCGGGTGATGGTCAGCCCTGGCGCCGGGGCCAGCGCCTGCGGGCCGCGGGCCAGCGCGCGCACCGGGTGGCCGGCCTCCAGCGCCCAGCTCAGCACGTGGCCGCCGATACCGCCGGTGGCGCCCAGAATGGCGATCTGCATGTCGGTCCCTTCCGCGGGGTTACCAGCGGCTGACCTTGGCGTAGCGCGGCCGCCACGCCACCCGGTACACCAGCCGCAACGGGCCTGGCAGCTCGGCCAGTACCGCGGTTACCTCGTCGGCGGGGACGCCGTCGAGCATCCAGGCGAAGAACTCGGAGCTGCCCGAGATCCCGTTCTCCCGGCCGAGCCGCAGCCCGACCGCGCGCCACTCGGCCGCCGTCAGCGCGGTCCCGATCAGCGGCAGCGCGTCCCGCTCCTCGTGCGCGAGGTGGCTGTGCAGGGTGGTAACGAGCTCGTCGACGGTGCCGGCCAGCCGGTCGTCGGCGGGATCGGCGAACGCGGCGTCGACCGCGTCGAGCAGCGGGTCGACCAGGGCATGCTCCTCCTCCATGGCCTGCAGGGTGGACATGGCGCTCTCGCTGTGGGCCAGGCGCCCGGCCAGCCTCGGCCAGATGTCCCGGTCCTCCCCGGTGTGGTGGAAGTGCAGCTGGCGCTTGAATACCTCCCACCCCCGGCCGACCCGTTCGCGCCGGCCCGGGTCTGTCCGGTCCGCGGCGGCCGCGGCCCGGGCCAGGCTGACCAGGTCGCGGCGGAACGCGTCGTGCGCGGCGAGCATGACCGTGAGGTCGGCATCCCCGGCGCCGTGCCGGGCCGCCTCGGTCCCTGGGAGTCGCTGTGTGGTCATCGCGCTTCTCCGTTCTGGTCGGCGGGCCACGTCGGCCGGGCCGGCGTCTCGGTCTCGGTCATCGGGTCACGATCCCTTCGGCTGGTACGGGGGCAGGCGTGCTCTCGGCGGCCGCGGTGCCGTCGGCCGCCCGGCGGCCAGCCCCTCGAGGCAGGGCCAGCATGAGCAGGAAGCTCAGCAGGAACACCCCGACCTGGAACCACAGCGTCCGCACCAGCGAGGCCACGAAGTCGTGGCGTACCGCGCTGCCGCCCGCCCCCGCGAGAACCTGGTGGGCGGCCGCGGGGAGCGCCTGCTCCGCGCCGCTGGGCCGGCACGACGGCGGGGTCACCGTCGGGTCGGCGGAGACCAGCCGGTCGTGCAGGCAGCTACGGAACTGGGTCTCGATCCGCCCGGTGTACTGGGCCGGGACCCCGGCCGCCACCAGACCGGTCCGCAGCTGCGGCGCGACCGCGGTGGCCGCGGGCCCGGACTGGCTGCCGAGCAGGGCGAAGAAGATCACGCCGATCAGCGCGATGCCGATCGAGTTGCCGAGCTGCAGCCCGGTGTTGAACACCCCGGACGCCGAGCCCGCGTCCTGGTTCGGCACCCGGTCCAGCACGATGTCGGCCAGCGGCGCGATCACCGCGCCCAGGCCGAGGCCGGCGGCGGCCAGGCCGGGGACGAGCTCCCAGGTGGTCACGGCCGTGCCGTAGTGGTGCGTGATCGCAATCAGCCCGGCCATCCCGGCGGCAATGACCAGCGCCCCCGCCATGGTGACCCCGCGCCCGAACCGCGGCGCCAGCCGGGCGGCCGCACCCGAGGAGACCAGCACGCCGAGCGAGAAGGGCAGGAACGTCAGCCCCGCGTGCAGCGGCGTGAAACCGAGCCCGAGCTGCAGGAACAGCGTGAGCACCAGCCCGAACGAGGCGATCCCGAGGAAGAACACGACCGCGATCGCCATCCCCGCGCTGAAACCGCGCTCGCGGAACAGGCCCATCGGCACGAGCGGGGAGCCGTCCCGGCGCTCCTTGGCCCGCTCGTAGCCGACGAATACCGCGAACACCGGCACGGCCGCCGCCATCGAGACGAACGTCCAGGTGGGCCAGCCCAGCTGGCGGCCCTCGACCAGCGGGTACAGCAGGAGCAGCAGCGCGG
The DNA here is from genome assembly GCA_963834695.1 of uncultured Actinomycetota bacterium. Lineage (GTDB taxonomy): Bacteria > Actinomycetota > Actinomycetes > Streptosporangiales > Streptosporangiaceae > JASHPR01. Next base: position 12,644 of record CAWIDQ010000044.1, on the reverse strand, counting down.
CGCTGATCAGGCCGACGCCGACCGGGTCCAGCTTCGGCGGGCGCGGGGCCCGGGACTCGCGGACCAGCACCGCGGACGCGACCACGGCGATGATGCCGACCGGGACGTTGATCAGGAAGATCGGCCGCCAGCCGAGGCCGAAGAGGTTGTGCTGGATCAGCAGCCCGCCGAGCAGCGGCCCGCTGACCGTGCCGAGGCCCGCGGTCACCCCGAAGCCGGCCAGCGCCTTGATCCGCTCCCTGGGCGGGAAGATGACCTGGATGACAGCCAGCACCTGCGGGACCATGATCGCGCCCATCGTGCCCTGCACGACCCGGAAGGCGATCAGCATCCCGGGGCTCTGCGCGGCCCCGCACAGGGCCGACATGATCGTGAAGCCGGTCACGCCGATCAGGAACAGCCGTTTGCGGCCGAACGTGTCGCCGAGCCTGCCGCCGGTGATCAGCACCAGCGCGTAGGCGAGGGTGTACCCGGCGAGCGCCCACTGCACGTCCGCGTAGCTGGCGTTCAGGTCCCGCTGGATGGACGGGATCGCGATGTTCACGATCGACACGTCGAGCAGGTTCATGAGCGCGGCCAGCAGCAGGATGATCAAGGTCAGCCACCGCCGCGGGTCAAGGCCATCGCCCGCGGCCTCGTCAGATGCCAGGATCTGAGCGTCGGATGTCATGTCGATCTCCGCTTCTAGGGAGGTATCCGGTCTACACTCTTGGCAACCTAACATCTTGATGAACTATTGTCTAGGTAACTTAATGAATAGGGAGCTGAAGTATGTCCAAGGAGTCGCCGGGATCGCCCGGCCGGGCTGGTGAGCAGGAGGCTGGCGCGGGCAAGCCGGGAGCCGGCGCGGGGCACGACTGGGACGTGCCGTGGATCGAGGCCATCGGCGCCGGCCGGCCCGAGCGCGCGCGGCTGGCGGCCGAGTTCGGGGAGGGCTTCCGCAAGACGGGCTCCCTCATGCAGCTCATGGGCCAGGCCGCCGCCGACCGGGTCGGCCTCAACGCCACCGACCTGAACTGCCTGAACATCCTGAGCTTCAGCGGCGAGATGGCCGCCGGCGAGCTGGCCAAGCAGACCGGGCTCAGCACGGCGTCGATCACCGGGGTGGCGGACCGGCTGGAGGAGGCCGGCGACGTGCGCCGGGAGCGGGATCCGAAGGACCGGCGCCGGGTCGTCATCCGGCTGGTGCTGGACAGCGCGCTCCGCGACGTCGCCCCGGTCTTCCTGCCGCTGATCCAGGCCTGGCAAGGGGTGGTAGACCGGTACACCGACGACGAACTGCGGCTGATCGTGGACTTCTACGGCCAGATGGAGCAGGTCATCCGGAATCATCTGCTCCGGCTGCGCGGCCCGGCGGGGGAAGGCGGGCCGGCGGAGCCAGCCGTCCGGGCCGAACCGGATGACTCCTCATGATCATGGAGGCCTTTCGGCAGATAGCGCAGGCGGGTTCAAGGAGTCGTCGCAACCTGGCTGGTAGCGGCTTCAGCCGCTGGCGCTGAGATTACCTGTGCCCGGGGGTGGAGGCGCCGCGTGCTGGGCGGGGCAGGCTCTGGCCTGCCCGCGGGTTGACTGCCTGGAGGGGCCGTAGGGGTCCCCGGGGTCAGGACCCGCCCGCAGGGCGGCCGCGCAGCGGTGCGCAGCAGTCTTGAGGCCGGGGGGGCGGGCCCGTAGCATGCGCGGCGCCGGGGAGGACAGCGGCGGCGAAGCCGCCTCCATCAGGCCGCGGCCTGGTCCAGTATCTCGCCGAGGGCCTGGGCCGGGGTGCGCCAGCCGAGGGTCTTGCGGGGCCGGGCGTTCAGCTCGGCGGCGACGGCCTCCAGGTGGTCTTTGCTGTGCCCTGCCAGGCTGGTGCCCTTGGGGAAGTACTGGCGCAGCAGCCCGTTGGTGTTCTCGTTGCTGCCGCGCTGCCACGGCGAGTGCGGGTCGCAGAAGTAGACGTCCAGGTCCGTGGCCAGGGTGACCTTCCGGTGGGAGGCCATCTCCTTGCCCTGGTCCCAGGTCAGCGGCCGGCGCAGCTGCGCGGGCATCGAGGCCATCGCCCCGGTCATCGCCGCCGCCACGGCGGCGGCGTCATGGCCGTGCGGCAGGTGCAGCAGCAGCACGAACCGGGTAGACCGCTCGACCAGGGTGCCGATCGCCGAGGAGCGCGTCCCGATGATCAGGTCGCCCTCCCAGTGGCCGGGCACCGCCCGGTCCGCGGCCTCCGCGGGCCGCTCGCTGATCATCACCATGTCCTTGATCCGGCCGCGCCGCTCCCCGGCCTGGCGCCGCGGCTTGCGCAGCGCCCGCCCGGTCCGCAGGCACGCCGCCAGCTCCCGGCGCAGCGCACCCCGGCCCTGCACGTAGATCGCCTGGTAGATGGCCTCGTGTGACACCCGCATCTCCGGATCGCCGGGGAACTCCCGCCTGAGCATCATGCTGATCTGCTCCGGTGACCAGCGCCCCTCCAGCCGGTCCTGAACCCAGCCGCGTAGCCGGGCATTCCCCGCCAGCTTCGCCGTCTTGGGCCGCCGTGCCCGCTCCTGCGCCTGCGCCTGCGCGGCCAGCGCCCGGTACCGGCCACGAGACCCGTTACGGCGGACCTCCCGGCCCACCGTGGCCGGATGCCGCCCCAGCCGCGCCGCGATCTCCCGCAGCGACTGCCCCGCCGCCAGCCCGACCGCGATCTCCTCCCGCTCCGCCACCGACAGGTACCGCCCCGACACCGGGCCCGGCCCGTTCCCCTTCACCCCGCCAGCCTGCCGGAACCACTCCTGCGCCTTACTCGCCTTGCACCCCGCAGCCACACCCGCCTCTGCCACCGACAGCCCGCCCCGGATCCCCTCCCAGAACACCACCTGCACCACCCGGGGCAGCCCCGGACGCCCGTTCTTCATCGCAACGACCTTTCCGATCAACCGTTGCGACGACCAAATGAATCCGCCGCATAAAACTCTCCGCGATCATGGAAGGCGATCAGGCCGATCGCGGATCAGGCGCGGATCTGGTCCCGCACGGCGCTGGTGACCTGCCCGGCCCGGGCGATGATGCCGTCCGCCTTGTCCGCCTGGGCGATCATCTCCAGGCTGGCCTGGGCGTCCGAGACTCCGGCCAGGCTGATCTCGACATTCACCCGGGCGGTAGCCGCCGCGGCCCGGGCCGCCTCGGCGGCGGCGGCCACGTCGCTGATGACGTTACGGTTACCGATCACCGCCAGCGCCTCCGCCAGGTCCACCACCATGCCGGCCACCCCGATGACCTGGGCCGGCGGCCAGGCCGCGTTGATCAGGGCCCGGGCGATGGCCCCGGCGCGGGCCTCGCGGTCCGCTTCGGTGGACTTGGGCATCTGGTAGGCCTCGGACACCGCCATGAACGCCTCGGCGTCCGCCTCGGCGAGCCGCAGTGCGATGCTGCGCAGTTCGTCCGCCTCAGCGAGGATGCGGCCGATCGCCTCCTGATGGTCGGCGTACTGCTCGCCGGTGCTGTAGCGGGCAACCATGCCGAGCAGGGCGGCACCCAGCGCGGACTGGAAGGCGGCCGACGCACCCCCGCCCGGTGCGGGCACGCGGTCGGCGACCCGGTCCAGGAACTCGCCGATCTTCTCGTCGCGCATGAGCACTCGTCCTCCGGGTCAGGGTGCCGCGGGTCGGGTGCAGGTCACCGCATGCGCGAAGATCCTCCCATAAGATCCGGGTCGCCCTGGCGGATTGCCGGGCAGAGGGAGGGCACCGTATCGCCCCGGGCCGGATCCCAGGTCAAGGTCCGGCCAGCCGGCTGGCTACTGGTTGCCCGGCGGAGCGGGCTAAATCAGTGGCGCACGCCCAGGTCGGCCAGGGCCGTCCGGGCCGCCCAGCTGCCGCACATGCCGTGCACGCCGCCGCCAGGCGGGGTGGAGGCCGAGCACAGGTACACGCCGGACAGCGCGGTGCGGTACGGGTTCCACCGGGCCGTGGGCCGGAACACGGTCTGGCGCAGCGTCCCGGCCCCGCTGCTGATGTCGCCGCCCACGTAGTTCGGGTTGTGCTGCTCCATCTCCGCGGCCGTGCGGACCGACCGGGCCAGGATCAGGTCGCGGAAGCCGGGCGCGAACCGCTCGATCTGCGCCTCGATCCGGTCGGTCATGTCCACCGTCGAGCCGGACGGTACGTGGCAGTACGCCCACAGCGTGTGCTTCCCGGCCGGCGCCCGGCTCGGATCGACCACACCCGGCTGCGCGACCAGGCAGAACGGCCGCTCCGGGTGCCGGCCCGCGGCCACGTCTGATTCGCTCCGGGCGACGTCGGCGAACGTCGCCGCACACGTGCACGGTGCCCGCCTCCCGGCAGGCCGGGGCCTGCCAGGGCACCGGGCCGCTGAGCGCCCAGTCGACCTTGCAGACCCCGGGGCCGTACCGGAAGCGCTCCAGCGCCCGGCGCTCCCGGGCCGGGAGCCGGTCGCCGGCCAGGGCCACGAACTGCCGCGGGGTCACATCCAGCAGGACCGCGCGCGCGGGTGGCAGGTCGTCCAGGTCCTGCACCCAGCGGCCGGTCTCGACCCGGCCGCCCAGCGAGGCCAGCTCGCCGGCCAGGGCGTCGGTGAGCCGGGCGCTGCCGCCTTCCACCACCGGCCAGCCGACCGCGTGCGCCGTCATCAGGAACAGCAGGCAGAAGGCGCTCGTGAGCGGTTCCTTGAGGGGCAGCTGGGCGTGCGCGGCCGCGCCCCCGATCAGCGCCCGTGCCTCATCGCCGCGGAACCGCCGGGACAGGACGCTGGCGGGCGGCAGGCCCTCCAGGCCGTAACGGGCCATGGCCAGCGGGTGCCCAGGGACGGAGCGCAACGGCGCCAGGATCGTGGGCAGGATGAGCGGGAAATCGCGTACCAGGGGCCCGACCAGCCGCCGGTAGGCACCCCCGTCGGGCCCGAGACCGCCGGCCGTCTCGTCCACCGACCCGGCCACCGCCCCGGCGCGCCCGCCGTCCAGCGGGTGGGCGAAGGCCACCTTCGGAGCCAGCAGCCGGACCCCGCGCGCGGCCAGGTCGGTGCCGGTGAAGAACGGCGAGGCCCCGGCGAGCGGGTGCACCGCCGAGCAGACGTCGTGCTGAAACCCCGGCAGGGTCAGCTCCTCGGTGCGGCAGCCGCCGCCGGGTGTGGCCGCTCCCTCGATGACGCGCACGCGCAGGCCGGCCCGGGCCAGCGTCACAGCCGCGGCCAGCCCGTTCGGCCCGGAGCCGACCACGATGGCGTCGGCCGGGTCCGCGGCGGCGCTGGAGGACGTCAAAGCTCGAGCACCTCACCCTCGGCGGCCACGGTCACCGGCACCGGCCCTCCGGCGACGCGGACGGCCAGCCGGTCGAGCGCGTCGTCGGTACGGTCCGGCTTGTGGTGGGTCAGCAGGACCTGCCCCGCCCCGGCTCGCTGGCCCAGGCCGATCGCGTAGTCCACCACCGCGTGGCCGAACGACGTGTCGGCCGTGAACTCCTCGGGCAGCCAGAAGGCATCGTGCAGCAACAGGTCCGCGCCGTCGGCCAGGTCCAGCGCGTCCGGGTGGTACTCGCCCCATCCTTCCGGGCCCGGCCCGAGCACCGTGGGACAGTGATCGGGCATGTAGGCGATCACGTGGCTGCCGTCGCTGACCCGGTAGCCCAGGGTCGCGCCGCCCTTGTGCGGGATCGCCCGCGCCTCGACCGTGAAGCCTTCCGCCTTCAGCGGCCCCGGTGCGACGGTGCTGAAGGCCCAGGTGCCGCGCAGACCACCGGGCCCGATTGGGAAGTGCGGCGGCGACATGTCCCTGGCCAGCGCCTCCTCCGCGCTCGCGCCGTCCTCCTGCACGGGCAGCAGCAGGCTGACCCGGGAGCCGTCCCGGTCGCCTCCGGTGAAGAACGGCAGCCCGTGCATGTGGTCCCAGTGCAGGTGGGTGAGCAGGATCGTGCCGTCGAAGGGCAGGCCGCCCAGGAGCGGCGTGACCCGCCGCAGGCCGGTGCCCGCGTCCAGGACCAGCGTGGGCCGGGCCGCGTCGTCGTGGGCCAGGGCCAGGCAGGAGGTGTGGCCGCCGTAGCGGAGGAATTCCGCCCCCGGTGCGGGGGTGGATCCGCGAACTCCGCAGAGATAGAGGCGCACCCGGTAACCCTAAGCCCCGCGTCCGGCTTCTTCTCGGCGGTGCCCGCCGGACAGTTCCTGTAGCGCGGCGCGATCGAGATGGGCGGCGTCGACCGACGCCACGCGGCATGCGGTGACGGCCTCCAGCGTGGAGGTCCGGGTCCCGCCTTCCAGGTGAGCACGCTCGCCCAGCATGGCGCCCGGCCCGTACTCGGCCAGCCGCTCCCCGTCGTGGGAGACCCGGATCACCCCGTCGAGCAGCAGGAAGATTTCGGTACCGGGCTCGCCCTGGCGCACCAGCGTGTCCCCGGCCTTCAGGCGACGGATCTTCGGCTTGGCCCCCCCGTGCATCAGCTCCACGGACAGCTGCCGCTCCAGCGCGGTCTCCACGGCCGTCACCATGGCCGCCGAGTCCTCTTCGCCCCACGGGCTGTGCCGGCCGAACGACTTGCGGTACCACTCGCTGAAGTCGGTCAGGCCGGACTTCTGCGCGAGCTGGCCCTTGGCGTCGTAGACCCAGTGCCGGGGGAACCGGCTGGCTCCGGTCAGCGTGCCGTGAGCCTGGCCGTCGGCGTGCAGGGTGAGCGACAGGGTGGTCCACGCCGGCGGCGCCTGCCACTGGATGAAGGGCTTGCGCCGCACCCGCCGGGGCGCGGGCATCCCGGTCCGGCCGCCCGCGGTCTGCACGAACCGCACCCAGCCGTCCCCGTGCTCGGGTTCCCGCTGCAGCAGCGGGAGCTGGAACGGCTGGAACCGGTAGTGCACCCCGCCGAGCCGGACGGTGGTGGAGCCCATCAGGCCTTCCCCGCTGTAGCTCGAGCCGGTGATCTCGCCCGAGTCGTCGGTCTCGATCCACGCCCGCAGCACGTTGGCAAACCGGAACCGGTCCGCGGCCCGCAGCGCCTCGATGTCGCCGAGCTCGCCGGGCGGCGGCTCATCGTAGTGCGTGATCCCCGCGTCGAAAGCGACCCGGGTCCCCCCGGTGATGGCCTCGGACGGAATCCAGGACAGGGCGGTGATGCAGCTTTCGTATCGCATGTGCTCATCGTCGTCCCGGCGCCGCCCGAGGGCCAGCATGGTGCCTGGCGTTTCCCGGGTGTACCTACCACCACGGGTGCCGCGGGTACCTGCGCGAGACCCGCCATGGTTGCGGCCGCGACCGCGCTGGCGGTCGCGATCGCGGCCCCGCCGGGCGAATCCGCGGCGCGGACCAGCCCCGCCCTCGTCCTGCGCAGCGGGTACCGGTGCCCGACCCGGGTGTGCCTAGCACCACCGCGACTTCGGGTGGTCCCTCACTGGCCCTCGCGGCCCGGGTGTGCGAGAAATTACTCGTGAGCGACATCGCCGCGCCTCCAGGACGCGCCATCGACGTTTTCCTCGCAGACGACAACCTGATCGTGCGCGAGGGCGTGCGCGCGATCATCGAGCGTCACCCCGATCTGCGGGTGGTAGGGATGGCCGCTGACTACGACGAGGTCGTCAGGGGCGCTGCCGCGACCGAGCCGCAGGTCCTGGTCACCGACGTGCGCATGCCGCCGTCGTTTCAGCGGGAGGGCATCGATGCCGCCAAGGAGGTGCGCAAGCGCCATCCGGGGACCGGGGTCGTGGTGCTGTCCCAGTACGACGACCCGGAGTACGCGGTGTCGCTGCTGGCGGAGGGCTCGGCCGGGTACGGCTACCTGCTGAAGGACCGGGTCGCCGAGGGCAACCAGCTGGCCGACGCGATCCGCAGCGTGGCCACCGGGGGCACCGCTCTCGACCCCGCGATCGTCGAGGCGCTGGTCCGGCCGGTCATCTCGCCCGGCGGGCTCGCTCCCGCGGAGGAGGAACTGCTGAGCATGATCGCCGAGGGCAAGCCGATCAAGGCCATCGCGGTGGCCCGCCGGGTTCCGCCCGAAGCGGTCGACACCGAGGTGGAAGCGGTCTTCGTCAAGCTGGCCGGGGGCGTCGCCTCCGGCAACCCGGCGGCGCTGAACCGGCTCCGGATGCTGCACCAGGCCATCATCGACCGTGAGGAGCAGGGCGAGACGCTGTCCCGGCTACTGCCCGGCGGCCTCGCCGAGAAGCTCCGCGACGGCAAGCAGCGCATCGGCGAGACCGAGACCGTGGTCGTCACCGTGCTGATGAGCGACATCAGGTCCTACTCGACCATCGCCGAGCACGCCGACCCTACCCAGCTGGCCGGGCAGCTCAACACGCACCGGGCGGCCATGAACCATGCCATCCTCGGGGAGGGGGGGACGGTCATGCAGTTCGTCGGCGACGCGGTGATGGCGGTGTTCGGCGCGCCGTTCCCGCAGCCGGACCACGCCGACCGCGCGGTGGCGGCGGCCTCGGCCATGCACTCGCTGCAGGCCGGGATCAACGCCGGCTGGGCGGCCGAGGGGCTGCAGCCGTTCGGCCTGGGCATCGGGCTGTCCACCGGCGAGGTCGCTGCGGCCCTGCTCGGCTCGGAGGAACGGCTGGAGTACACGCTGGTCGGCGACACGGTCAACCTGTCCCAGCGGCTGCAGGGCCTGGCCGCGGCCGGCGAGACCGTGCTGTCCGAGCCCACCAGCCAGGCCCTGTCCGTGCCCGCGAACACCATCCCGCTCGGATCCCAGCTGGTGAAGGGGCGCGACACGCCCGTGAACGCCTATAAGCTCGCGCCGCCCGGCGCCCCGGCCACGGCCGCGGAACCGAACATCTCGTTAGCCCGATAACGCCCTTGGGGGGGCCGATGACCGACAACCAGCCCGCGCTGACCGTGCGGGGCGTACGCAAGACATTCGAGGCCGAGAACGCACCGGTCCGGGCCCTGCGCGGGGCCGACCTGAGCGTGGCAGCGGGCGAGTTCGTGGCCCTGATGGGGCCGTCCGGCTGCGGCAAGTCGACGCTGCTGAACCTGGTGGCCGGGCTGGAACTGGCCGACGAGGGCACGATCATGGTGGCCGGCGAGGAGGTCACCGGGCGCGGCGAGGACGACCTGGCCCGGCTGCGCCGCAAGCACATCGGCATCATCTTCCAGTTCTTCAACCTGCTGGAGGGGATGACGGTGCTGGAGAACGTGGCCCTGCCGGCGGTGATCGCGGGCCGCAAGCGCAAGATGGCCGAGACCCGGGCCCGGGACCTGCTCGACCTGCTCGGCATCGGCGACAAGGCGGCGGCCGTGCCCGGCGTGCTGTCCGGCGGCCAGCGGCAGCGGCTGGCCATCGCCCGGGCGCTGGCCAACGAGCCGACCCTGCTGCTGGCCGACGAGCCGACCGGCGCGCTGGACTCCGACGGCGGCCAGGAGGTCATCGAGCTGCTGAGCCGGCTGCACGCCGGCGGGCAGACGATCGTCCTGGTCACCCACGACGCCCAGGTGGCCGCCGCGGCCCAGCGCATCGTGCGCATGCTCGACGGCCGCATCCTCGCCCCGGACCCCGTGGACGAACCGCCGAACCAGCCGCAACGCGACGTCAGCGTCACCATCGAGGCCCGCTAGCCGTGACCCGGTCTGCCGCGCGCCTGGCGTGGTACCGGGTCCGGGCCACCATCGGCCGGCGGCTGGCCGGCTACCTGGGCCTGGCCGTCGTGATCGGCCTGATCGGCGGGGTGGCCCTGGCGTCGGTGACCGCCGCCCGGCGCACCGACTCTTCCTACCCGGACTACCTGGCCAGCACCAACCCGTCGGGCCTGATCATCCAGCCGAACTCGAATGGCACCCCCGGGGAGACCGTCGCCCAGGCCGACCGGATGTACGAGCAGCTGCTCGCCCAGATGCGTCACCTGCCGTACGTCACCGGGCTGGCCAGGGCCGACGCGCTCGACGCCGTGCTGCTCACGCCGCGCGGCGGGTACGGCCCGGTGCTGTTCACCCAGGTGCAGCTCGTGGCCAGCGGCGACGGCATGTTCACCCGCCAGGACCGGGTGACGATCATCTCCGGGCACCAGGCCGTCCGCCCGGACCAGGTGGTGGCCACCAGCCGCGCCGCCGCGCAGCTGCACCTGCACGTGGGCTCGCGCCTGGCGGTGGGGATCTACGCGTTGAGCGCGGCCCACGGGCTCCCGCCGCTGCACCGCAAGCTCGAGCTGACCGTGACCGGTATCGGCGTGGTGAGCACCCAGGTGGTGCAGGATGACATCGACGCCGACCGCACCGGCTTCCTGATCGGCACGCCCGCCCTGGACCGGGAGTTTTTTTCCTGCTGCACCAACACGTCCTACATCGGGCTGAAGGTGGCCGGCGGCGGCCGGTACGACGCGGCGGTCGCCGACGAGTACCTGCATCTCACCGAGACCAGCCCGATGTTCGCCGGCGGCGGCGGGCAGCTGCTGCAGCTCCTCGAGGTCTATGACACCGCCGCGATCGAGGCGGAGGCGCAGAGCGCCATCCACCCGGAGGCGATCGCGCTGGGGGTTTTCGGGATCATCGCCGCGCTCGCCGTGCTGATCATCGGCGTCCAGTCCATCTCCCGGCAGCTCCGGGCCGGCACCGACGACGCCAGTATCCTGCGGGCCCTGGGCGCCGGGCCCGCGGCGGCCACCGCCGACAGCGTCGTCGGGATCCTCGCCGCCGCCGTGGCCGGGGCCTTGCTCGCCGTGGCCGTCGCCATCGGCCTGTCGCCGTTCTCGCTGTTCGGTCCCGTCCGCCAGGTGGAGCCGGGCCGGGGGATCTACCTCGACTGGGCGGCGCTGTCTTTCGGCGCGATCGGCCTGGCCGTGATCCTCGGGGCTGCGGCTGTTGTCATCGGCTACCGCCAGGCCCCGCACCGTGCCGCCGGCCGGCCGCAGCCTGCCGGCCGCGGGTCCGCCGTGGTCCGGGCCGGCCTGGGCGCGGGCCTGGGCGCCACCGGCGTCACCGGCCTGCGGATGGCGCTCGAGCCGGGACGGGGCCGGACCGCGGTGCCGGTCCGGTCGGTGCTGATCGGCGCGGTCCTGGCCGTCCTCGTCGGCGCGGCGACGCTGACGTTCGGCGCCAGCCTCAGCTACCTGGTCTCCCGCCCCGCTCTGTACGGGTGGAACTTCGACTACGCCCTGTACTCGACCGACGGGTGGGGGCCGTTCCCGCCCGCGCACCTCACGCCGCTGCTGCGCCGGGACAAGCTGATCGCCGCCAGCACCGGCGTCTACTTCCTCACCGTTCAGGTCGACGGGCAGACCGTGCCCGGCATCCTGTCCCCCGCCCACCCGGCGGTCGGCCCGCAGATCCTGTCCGGCACCGGGCTCGACGGGCCCGGCGAGATCGTGCTCGGCCGCGGCACGCTCGCCCAGCTGCATAAGCAGGTCGGCGACGACGTCACGGTGCAGCTCGGCCCGGTCATCCGGGACGCCCGGCTGAAGATCGTCGGCACCGCCGCGCTGCCTGCGCTCGGTGACACGCTGGGGATCCATCCCTCGCTGGCCACCGGCGCGATCCTGCCCACCAGCGTGGTGTCGCACGCCGCGCTCTACGAGGCCGGCCCGGATTCCGGCCCGAACGCCATCTTCGTGCGGCTGCGGCCGGGCGTGAGCCAGGCCGCGGGCCTGCGCTCGCTGCAGCAGATCGCGAACTATTACAACCGGTTCGTGCATTCCCCGCGGGCCATTGACGCCATCGGTGCCGAGGCCCTGGAGCTGCAGGCCAACGTGCTGGCGGTGCAGCGGCCCGCGGAGATCGTGAACTACCGGTCGATGGGCACGATGCCGATGGTGCTGGCCGGCGGGGTGGCGGCCGGCGCGGTGGCCGCCCTGGGCCTGACGCTGGTCGCGTCGGTCAGGAGGCGGCGGCGCGACCTGGCGCTGCTGAAGACGCTGGGTTTCACCCGGCGGCAGCTCGCGACGACCGTGGCCTGGCAGTCCACGGTGGTCGCGGTCGTCGGGCTGGCCGTCGGGATACCGCTCGGCATCGCGGTCGGCCGCTGGCTGTGGATCGTGTTCGCCGGCGAGCTGTCTGCCGTGCCGTATCCGGTCGTGCCCGCCACCTCGGTCGCGCTGGCCGCCGCGGCCGCGCTGGTCCTGGCCAACCTGGTCGCGGCGTTCCCTGGCCTGCGGGCTGCGCGCACGCCGGCGGCTGAAGTCTTGCGAGCGGAGTGATGGCGTTGGGTGGCCCGAGGGCGAGCGTGACCGGATCCGCACGGCCTGATCCCGGGCGGCCGGGTGCGGTCCTGCGCATGGCCGGGTACCGGTTCCCCGCCACTTTCCGCCGCCGCTGGGGGGGCTATCTCGCCCTGGTGGTGCTGATCGGCCTGGTCGGCGGGGTGGCCATGGGATCGGTGGTCGCGGCCCGCCGCACCGACTCGTCGTACCCGAACTTCCTGGCCGGCACCAACCCGTCGGACCTGGTCGTCCAGCCCTTCACCGCGCCGCATTACTCGTCCGGCTTCGTCCGGCAGCTAGCCCGGCTGGCGCACGTGGGCAGGGTCGCGGTGGCCGTACCGCTGACCGCGGTCACTCTCATCCACGGCAGGCACTTGGGCACCGTCCTGCTCGCTCACGTGCAGCTGGCCGCCACCGTCAGCGGCCCGGACGGCCTCTACTCCCGCCAGGACCGGGTGACGATCACGGCGGGACGTCGGCCCGATCCGGGCCGCCCGGACGAGGTCGTGGCTACCCAGGACGCCGCCATGGCGCTCCACCTGCACATCGGC
>CAWIDQ010000043.1:0-112776 GCA_963834695.1 uncultured Actinomycetota bacterium | reverse complement strand
CAGGCCGGCGACCGGGGCTACTTCTACGAGCCCACCGTGGTCGACGGGGCGTACCAGAGCGACGAGATCATCCAGAACGAGGTGTTCGGCCCGGTGATCACCGTGCAGCGCTTCGACGACGAGGACGAGGCGGTGCGCTGGGCCAACGACACCGAATACGGGCTGGCCTCCTCGGTGTGGACGTCCGACCATGGCCGGGCCATGCGGGTGTCGCGGCGGCTGGACTTCGGCTGCGTGTGGATCAACACCCACATCCCGCTGGTGGCCGAGATGCCGCACGGCGGGTTCAAGCAGTCCGGCTACGGCAAGGACCTGTCGATGTACGGCTTCGATGACTACACCCGGATCAAGCACGTGATGTCCGCGTTGGACTAAGGCCCGGCAAGATCCGTTACGGCGGACGATTCCCAGTCAATACGACTGGGAATCGTCCGTTCTACGTGATCACGGCCGCGCGGCGGAGCGGGGTGAGGTGTCCAGCTAGAACGGGTACGCGGGCAGGTCGCCGCAGATGGTGACCCACTGGGTTTCGGTGAACGCCTCCAGGTTCGCGCGCGCCCCGCCGAGCCGCCCGCCGTTCCCGGACGCGCCGACGCCGCCGAACGGGATCGTGGCCTCGTCGGCCACGGTCTGGTCGTTGATGTGCACCAGGCCGGCCGGGATCCGCTCGGCGATCTCCAGGCCCTGGTAGACGTCCCGGGTCAGGATGCCGAGCGACAGTCCGTACTCGGTGCCCGCGGCGAGCTCGACGGCCTCGTCGATCGAGTCGAAGCCGACCACGGGGGCCACCGGCCCGAAGATCTCCTCGGCGTAGGCCGGGGCCGACGTGGGCACGTCGGCGAGCACGGTCGGCCGGTAGAACAGGCCCTCGTACGTGCCGCCGGTCAGCAGCGCGGCGCCCGCGTCGACGCTGGCGGTGACGATCCGGTGCACGTTGTCGCGCTGCCGCTCGTCGATCAGCGGGCCCAGCGCGACCGGGCCGGTGTTCGGGTCCCCGACCGGCAGGTGCTCAGCCCGGGCCGCCAGCGCGGACGCGTACTCCTTAGCGATGTTGTTGTGCACCAGGTGGCGGCTGGTCGACATGCAGATCTGGCCCTGGTGGATGAACGAGCCGAACGCGCCGACCGAGGTGGCCTGGTCCACGTCCACGTCGTCGAGCACGATCAGCGCCGAGTTCCCGCCGAGCTCCAGGTGCACCCGCTTGAGGTGCTCGCCGGCCAGCCTGGCCACCGCCCGGCCGACCTTCGTCGACCCGGTAAACGCGATGATCCGGACGTCCGGATCGGTGATCAGCGACTCGCCGACGTCCGCGCCGCCCGGGAGCACGTGCAGCACGCCGCCGGGCAGCCCGGCCCGCTCGAAGATCGCGGCTAGCAGCGCGCCGCCGCTCACTGACGTACGCGGGTCCGGTTTGAGGATCACGGTGTTGCCCAGCGCGAGAGCGGGCGCGACCGAGCGGATGCCCAGGATCGTGGGCACGTTGAACGGCGAGATCACGCCCACCACCCCGGCGGGCACCCGGCGGGCGAAGCTCAGCTGCGGCTGCGGCGTGCGCAGCAGCTCCCCGTAGGGCTGCGAGGCCAGGGCCGCGGCCTCGTAGCACTCGTCGGCGGATATCTGCACCTGCAGGTCGCCCAGGGGCGGGATCGCACCGGTCTCCCGCGACAGCCAGGTCTTGATCTCATCGGCGTGCTCGTGCCACAGGTCGCCCGCGCGGCGCAGCACCGCGGCCCGCTCGCCGTAGGGGACAGCGGCCCAGGCCCGCTGGGCCTCGTGCGCCCGCTGCGCGGCCGAGCGCACGTCGGCGGAGGTGGCCCGGCCGATCCGGCCCAGTTCCGCCCCGGTCGCGGGTTCGATCACCGGGTAGTCACCGCCGGAACCCTGGGTCCAGCCCCCGGTGTAGATCTTGCCGTGCCAGGCGGCCGAGTCCAGCAGCCCCATGGAGCATCACATCCTCTGGGCCGGCGGGCGCACGGCCTAGGTGCGCGCCCTGCGACCATGTGTCCGCAATCCGGTCGTTTCCCTGATCATCGCCCGTCGGGCCGGCGGCTTGTCAACCGCTTCACCGGATGTTCGCCCAGTAGGATCATGGACGTGCTGGACGACGCTGAGGTGAGCCGGATCCTGGTCATCGCCGCGCACCCGGACGACGTGGACTTCGGCTCCGCGGGAACGGTCGCGCGCTGGACCGACGCCGGGATCGAGGTCATCTACTGCATCGTCACCGACGGCGACGCGGGTGGCAGCGACCCAGGCGTCTCCCGCTCCGACATGGCGACGCTGCGCCGCGGCGAGCAGACCGCGGCCGCCAGCCAGGCGGGCGTGCACGACCTGCGCTTCCTCGGCTACCCGGACGGGCGGGTGGAGGCCACGCTGGAGCTGCGCCGGGACCTGGCCCGGGTGATCCGGCGGGTCCGCCCGCAGCGGGTGGTCTGCCCGTCCCCGGAGCGCAACTACGTCCGGCTCGGGATCGGCCACCCCGACCACCGCGCGGTCGGCTCCGCCGCCCTGGACGCCGTGTACCCGGACGCCCGTAACCCGTTCGCGTTCCCCGAGCTGCTCGCCGACGAGGGCCTGGAAGCCTGGGTCGTGCCCGAGGTCTGGATCAGCGGCACCGGCACCCCCACGCACTACGTGGACGTGACGCAGACGTTCCCGCAGAAGATCGCGGCCCTCAAGGCCCACGTGAGCCAGGTCGGGCAGCGAGACGGCCTGGAGAACTTCCTGCGCGAGCGCCTGGCCCAGGCGGGGGCCCAGGCCGGGCTGCCCGAAGGTCATCTGGCCGAGGGGTTCCAGGTCATCGACGTCGGGTAAGCCGGCGGACAAATGCCGCCCATCGCCTGGACGCGGCTGGCCCGGGGACCCCGGGTCTGGTGCGCGGGCGCTGACACGTCCTAGGTTTGCCTCAGGCGCAAACGCCGTCTCCACTGCGAGGAGCCCGCATGACGCAAATAACCGTCACCGTCGACGGCACCAGCTACGTCGACAACGTCGAACCGCGAATGCTGCTGGTCTATTACCTGAGAGAGGTCGTGGGCAAGACCGGAACGCCCGTCGGGTGCGACACCTCCAACTGCGGTGCCTGCACCGTGCTGATGAACGGCGCCTCGGTCAAGAGCTGTGCCGTGCTCGCCGTCCAGGCGGACGGCGCCGACATCACCACCATCGAGGGCCTCGCGAACGGGGAGTGGCACCCGCTGCAACGCGCCTTCAACGAGGAGCACGCGCTGCAGTGCGGCTACTGCACGCCGGGAATGATCATGGCGGCCGCGGACCTGCTGCGGGACAACCCGCACCCCAGCGAGCAGGAGATCCGCGACGGGCTGGAGGGCAACCTCTGCCGGTGCACCGGCTACCAGAACATCGTCCGCGCCGTGCGGCGCGCCGCCGAGGCAGGAGTTACGCCATGACCGCGCCAACCGTTGGCCATCCCGCCGAGCTCGGCAGAGCGCGCCTGCGCAAGGAGGATGCCAGGCTCATCACCGGTCAGACCAACTGGACTGACAACATCGTGCTGCCCGGCCTGCTGCACATGGCGTTCCTGCGCAGTCCGTACGCTCACGCGAAGATCACCAGGGTGAACGTCGGCCCGGCCCGCAGCCAGCCCGGTGTGATCGCCGCCTTCTCCGGCGCCGACTTCGAAGACGAGCAGGGCAGCCTGCCGTGCGCCTGGCCCGTCACCCCCGACATCGTGATCCCGGCCCACCCGCCGATGGCGGTCGACGAGGTTCGCTACGTGGGCGAGGCCGTGGCCGTCGTGGTCGCGCGTGACAGGTACGAGGCCGCCGACGCGGTCGAGGCCATCGAGATCGACTACGAGCCGCTGCCGCCGGTGCTCGACATCAGGACCGCGCTGGACGAAGACTCGCCGAAGGTGCACGAGGCCGGCAACAAGAGCTTCGTGTGGACCTTCGGCAACGGCGACATCGAGGCCGCGTTCCGCGATGCCCCGGTGGTGCTGGAGCGCACCTACCGGCAGCAGCGGCTTATCCCCTGCGCGATGGAGCCGCGCGCGGTGGTGGCCTCGTGCGAGGGCGATCAGTTTACGTTGTGGTCGGCCACCCAGATCCCGCACGTGCTGCGGATCATGCTGGCCCTGGTCACCGGGATCGGTGAGCAGGACATCCGGGTCATCGCGCCCGATGTGGGCGGCGGCTTCGGCTCGAAGCTGCAGGTCACCGCCGAGGAAGTGCTGGCGGTGCTGGTCACCCGCAAGCTGGGCCTGCCGGTCAAGTGGACCGAGTCGCGCAGCGAGGGGAACATGACCGTGCACCACGGCCGGGACCAGTGGCAGCGGATCAGGATCGCCGCCGACGCCGACGGGCGGATCCGCGGCCTGGACGTCGACCTGCTGGCCGACATGGGCGCCTACCTGATGCTGGTCACGCCCGGCATCCCGCTGCTGGGCGCGTTCATGTTCAACGCGATCTACAAGATGGATGCTTACGCGTTCAAGTGCACCGGGATCTTCACGACGAAGATGCCCACGGACGCCTACCGGGGCGCCGGCCGGCCCGAGGCCACCTTCGCCATCGAGCGGATCATGGACGAGCTCGCGGTCGAGCTGGGCATGGACCCGCTGGCGCTGCGGGAGCGCAACTGGATCAAGCACGAGGAATTCCCGTTCACCACCATCGCCGGCCTGACCTACGACTCGGGGAACTACGAGGCGGCCACGGCCAAGGCCAAGGAGCTGTTCGGCTACGACGACCTGCGCCGGGAGCAGTCGGAACGCAGCGCCCGCGGCGACGCGGTCCGGCTCGGCATCGGCATCTCGACGTTCACCGAGATGTGCGGCCTGGCTCCGTCCCGCGTTCTCGGGTCGCTGTCCTATGGGGCGGGCGGCTGGGAGCACGCGTCGATCCGGATGCTGCCCACCGGCAAGGTCGAGGTGGTGACCGGGTCCAGCGCGCACGGCCAGGGCCATGAAACGGCGTGGAGCCAGATCGTGGCCGATCAGCTCGGAGTCCCGTTCGAGGACATCCGGGTGCTGCACGGCGACACCCAGATCGCGCCCAGGGGCATGGACACCTACGGCTCGCGATCGCTGACTGTCGGCGGGATGGCCCTGGTCGGCGCCTGCGACAAGGTGATCGACAAGGCCAAGGTGATCGCCGCGGGCATGCTCGAAGCCTCGGCCGACGACCTGGAGTGGACGCCGGGGCGGTTCTCGGTCCGCGGCGATCCGGAGAAGGGCGTCACGATCGGCGAGATCGCGCTGGCCACCTTCGCCGCGCACAACCTGCCGGACGGCGTCGAGCCCTCGCTGGACTCCGACCATACGTACGACCCGGACAACTTCTCGTTCCCGCACGGCACCCACCTGTGCGCGGCCGAGGTGGACACCGAGACCGGCTTCGTCAAGATCCGCTCGTACGTCGCGGTCGACGACGTGGGCAAGGTGGTCAACCCGCTGATCGTCGAGGGCCAGGTGCACGGCGGCATCGCGCAGGGCATCGCGCAGGCCCTGTACGAGGAGGCGGTCTACGACGACGCCGGCAACCTGCTGACCACGACGCTGGCCGACTACCTGGTACCGTCGGCAGCCGACGTGCCGTCCCTGGAGACCAGCCGGACCGAGACGCCGGCCGACAACCGGCTCGGCGTCAAGGGCGTCGGCGAGGCGGGCACGATCGCCTCCACGCCCGCGGTGGTGAACGCGATCGTCGACGCGCTCCGGCCGCTGGGAGTCCGGGACGTCACGATGCCGTGCAGCCCGGAACACGTGTGGCGCGCGATAGAGGATGCAACAGAGACCGGAGGTGCGGCATGATCCCGTCGAAGTTCGACTACTTCCGCCCGGTCTCGCTGGACGAGGCCGTGCATGTGCTCGGCAACGCCGGCGATGACGCCAAGGTGATCGCCGGCGGGCAGAGCCTGCTGCCGCTGCTGCGGCTGCGGCTCGCCAACCCGGAGGTGCTGGTCGACGTCGGCGGGCTGGACAGCCTGCAGGGCGTGCGTGACGAGGGCGACTCGCTGCTGATCGGCGCCGGGACCACGCACTACCACCTGGTCCACGACCCGCTGATCGCCGAGCACTGCGGGCTGCTGGCCGAGGCCGCGGCCACGGTCGCCGATCCCGCGGTGCGGCACCGCGGCACGATTGGCGGCTCGCTGGCGCACGGCGACCCGGCCGGCGACCTGCCGGCCGTGGCGCTGGCCCTGGACGCGACGCTCACCGCCCGCGGCCCGCGGGGCGACCGGGAGATCGCCGCCGCCGATTTCTTCGTCGACTACCTGACCACCGCGCTGGAGCCGGCCGAGATCCTGACCGGCATCCGGGTGCCCAAGCTGGCCGGCTGGGGCTATCGCTACGAGAAGTTCCACCGGACCGCGCAGGCCTGGGCGATCGTGGGCGTGGCCGCCCTGACGAGGCGTTCGAACGGCCGGGTGGCCGAAGCCAGGGTCGGCCTGACTAACATGGGGCCGGTACCAGTGCGGGCGACGGCGGCGGAAGCAGCCGCGGCGGGCGCCGAGGCCAGCAGGGATGCCCTGCGGGCGGCGGCGGCCCACGCGGCCGAGGGGACCGAGCCGCCGAGCGACCTGCACGGCGCGCCCGACTACCGGCGCCACCTGGCGCAGGTCCTGACCGGCCGGGCGCTATCGGCGGCGGCAGGAGTCTAGAAGATGGAGCTAGAGCACTCGTTCACCGTCCCGGTCCCCGAGAACCGGGCGTGGGAAGTGCTGCTGGATGTCGAGCGGGTGGCGCCCTGCATGCCGGGCGCCACCCTCGACTCGGTGGACGGCGACGAGATCAAGGGCCGGATCAAGGTCAAGGTCGGCCCGATCGCCATGACCTACGCCGGCACGGCGCGGTTCACCGAGCGCGACCCCAGCGCCCACGTCATCACGCTGGAGGCGTCGGGCAAGGAGACCAGGGGCGCGGGCACCGCGTCGGCGAAGGTGCGCTCGATGCTGGAGGGCCTGGACGGCCAGACCCACGTGATCGTGCACACGACGCTGAACGTGACCGGGCGCCCCGCGCAGTTCGGCCGGGGCGTGATGGCCGAGGTCGGCGGCAAGCTGATCGGGATCTTCGCGTCCAATCTCGCCGACATGCTGGCGGCCCAGCCGCCGTCCGCGGACGAGGGCGCCGGCGACGAACAGGAGGGGGACCTAGGCCAGTCGGTCGAGAGCCTGAACCTCTCCCTCCGGTCCTACAACAGCCTGCGCCGCGAGGGCATCCACACGGTGGGCGACCTGGCCACGCGCACCCCCGAAGAGCTGCTCGCCATCGAGAACATCGGCCCGGCGTCGGTGGAGGAGATCAGGCGGAAGCTCGCCGAGCGGGGGCTGGTCCTCAGCGTGTCCGGGCCCGGCGGGAACGGCAGCGCCGGCCCGGCCGCGGCCGCCCCGGCCAGCGTGGTGAACGGGTCGGGTCCCGTCCCGGCCAGCGCGAGCGCGGGCCCGTGGAGTCCCCCGGACGACGACGCGATCGACCTGCTCAGCGTGGCCGGCGGCCCGATGCTCAAGCGCATGATCCCGGTGGCGGCCGCGGCCGTCGTCGGCGCCGTGATCGTGCTGGGCATCCGGAGCAGGCGCCGCAGATCACGCGCCTAGCGCGGCAGGGCCGCCGTGACCACGTTTCACTTCGGCCGGACTTACGCCGAGGACCTGGACGCGGCGGATCCGCTGGCCGGGTTCCGCGACCGGTTCGTGCGCGAGGACCCGTCCCTGATCTACCTGGACGGGAACTCGCTCGGCCCGCTGCCGCGCGCCACGCAGGCGCGCATCGCCGAGGTGGTCAGCCAGGAATGGGGGGCCGGGCTGGTCCGGTCCTGGCACCGCTGGATCGGCCTGCCCGCCCAGGTCGGCGACCTGCTCGGCGAGCACCTGGTCGGGGCCGCGCCCGGCCAGGTCGCCGTGTGCGACTCGACCACGGTCAACCTGTACAAGCTGGCCTGGGCCGCCCTGGGCGCACGGCCCGGCCGCAGCGTGATCGTCACCGACGACGACAACTTCCCCACCGACCGCTACGTCCTGCAGGGGATCGCCGCGCAGCGCGGCGGCGAGCTCCGCATGATCGGCACCGACATGGACCAGGGCCTCGCCGAGGATGTGCTGCGCCGGGCCGTCGACGAGCGCACCGCGCTGGTCAGCCTCTCGCACGTGGCCTACCGCAGCGGCGCGCTGGCCGACATGGCGAAGATCACCGGGATCGTGCACGAGGCCGGGGCGCTCGCGCTCTGGGACCTGTGCCACTCGGCCGGGGCCGTCCCGGTGGAACTCGACGCCTCGGGCGCCGACCTGGCCGTCGGCTGCACCTACAAGTACCTGAACGCCGGGCCCGGCGCGCCCGCGTTCCTCTACGTGCGCCGCGAGTTGCAGCAGGCGCTGCGGCAGCCGGTGTGGGGCTGGTTCGGCCAGCGGGACCAGTTCGACATGGGCCCGGCGTACCAGCCCGCCCCCGGCATCAGCCAGTTCCTGACCGGGACGCCGCAGATCGTCGGCACGGTCGCGGTGCAGGAGGGCGTCGGCCTGCTCGGCGAGGCCGGGATCGGCCGGCTGCGCGCCAAGGCCGTGGCGCTGACCGGCTACCTCATCAACCTGGCCGACGCGTGGCTGGCCCCGCACGGGGTCACGGTCGCCTCGCCGAGGCAGGACGAGCGGCGCGGCGCGCACGTCACCCTCGCGCACCCGGAGGCCTGGCGGATCAGCCAGGCGCTGATCGCCGACGGCGTGATCGGCGACTACCGGACCCCGGACCGGCTGCGGCTCGGCCCGGCCCCGGCCTTCAGCCGGTTCACCGATGTCTGGGACGCACTGGACATCCTGCGGCGGATAATGACCGGCAGGACTTACCTGAACGTTACGTCCGCGCGCTCCGTGGTCACCTGACGGCGGGACGCGTCCGGCGGGTGGCGTCGCGTCCGGGAGCTATTCCCACTCGATGGTGGCGGGGGGCTTGCTGGTCACGTCGAGCACCACGCGGTTGATCTCCGGCACCTCGTTGGTGATCCGGGTCGAGATCCTGGCCAGCACCGGGTCCGGGAGCCGGGCCCAGTCGGCGGTCATCGCGTCCTCGCTGGTGACCGGGCGGAGCACGACCGGGTAGCCGTAGCTGCGGCCGTCGCCCTGGACGCCGACCGAGCGGACGTCGGCGAGCAGCACCACCGGGCACTGCCAGATCTCGCGGTCCAGGCCCGCCGCGGAAAGCTCGGCCCGGGCGATCGCGTCGGCGGCCCGGACGATCGCCAGGCGCTCGGCGGTGACCTCGCCCACGATCCTGATCGCCAGGCCGGGCCCGGGGAACGGCTGCCGCCACACGATCTGCGGCGGCAGCCCGAGCTGGCGGCCGATCTCGCGCACCTCGTCCTTGAACAGCGCCCGGAGCGGCTCCACCAGCTCGAACGCCAGGTCGTCGGGGAGCCCGCCCACGTTGTGGTGAGACTTGATGTTGGCGGTCGCGCTGCCGCCGCCCGACTCGACCACGTCGGGGTAGAGCGTGCCCTGGACCAGGAACGTGGGCTGCTCGCTGTCCGCCCGCCCGCCCGCCCTCCGGACCCGCCCGCCCGCCCTCGGTGACCTGGCGGGCGGCCTGCTCGAAGGCGCGGATGAACTCCCGGCCGATGATCTTGCGCTTCTCCTCCGGGTCAACGACCCCGGCCAGCGCGGCCAGGAACTCCCCGGCCGCGTCCACCACCGTCAGGTTCACCCCGGTCGCGGCGACGAAGTCCTGCTCCACCTGCTCGGCCTCGCCCGTGCGCAGCAGCCCATGATCAACGAACACGCAGCTCAGCCGGTGCCCTATGGCCCGCTGGACCAGGGCGGCGGCCACCGCGGAGTCCACGCCGCCGGACAGCCCGCAGATCGCGCGGCCGCCGCCGACCTGCCCGGCGATCCGCTCGGTCTGCTCCTCGATCACGCCGCGCATGGTCCAGGTCGGCCGGCAGCCCGCGGCGGCCAGGAAGCGGCGCAGCAGCTCCATCCCGTGCTCGGTGTGCAGCACCTCGGGATGGAACTGGACGCCGTAGAGCTGCCTGGCCTGGTCCTCGGCCGCGGCGACCGGCGTGCCGCCGGTCCGCGCCGTGACCGCGAAGCCGGGGGGCGCGGTGGCGCAGGTGTCGCCGTGCGACATCCACACCTGCTGGCGGGCGGGCAGGCCGCCGAGCAGGACGCCGCCCTCCGGCAGCACGTCGAGCGCGGTCGCGCCGTACTCGCCGGAGCCGGTGCGGCGCACGGTGCCGCCGAGGCCGGACACCATCAGCTGGAAGCCGTAGCAGATCCCGAGAACCGGGACCCCGGCCTGCAACAGCCCGTCCGGGGCGGGCGGCGCCCCCGGCGCGTAGACCGACGCGGGCCCGCCGGACAGGATGATGGCCTGGGGCCGCCGGGCCAGCATCTCGGCGACCGGCATCGCGGCCGGCACGATCTCGGAGTACACCCGGCATTCGCGGACCCGGCGCGCGATCAGCTGCGCGTACTGGGCACCGAAGTCGACCACGAGAACGGTGTCCGGCAGGTCACCGTCGCTCCCCTCGGGTGATCGCACGGCGGCCAGTCTAGCCGTCCGCCGGGCCCGGCTCTTCCGGCCGCGCGTCCGCGGTCACGAGCGGTGCCGCCCGGCCCACCCGGACCCGGGCGATGCGCCGGCCGTCCAGCTGGGTCACGGTCAGCCTGCGGCCGGAGACCTCCACCGACTCCCCCTCGCCGGGCAGGTGGCCGAGCGCGGCGAGCAGGTAGCCGGCCACGGTCTCGTACGGGCCCTCGGGCAGCTCGACCCCGGTCTGCTCGGCGAACTCGTCCAGGTTCAGCAGGCCGTCGACCTCGAACTCGCCGCCGCGCAGCTGCCGGGACTGCGCCTCGTCGACGTCGTACTCGTCGTGGATCTCGCCGATCAGCTCCTCGACGAGGTCCTCGAGCGTGACGATGCCCGCGGTGCCGCCGTACTCGTCCATCACGATGGCCAGGTGCGCCTGCTCCGCCCGCATCTCCGAGAGGGCGGACAGCACGGTCTTGCTCATCGGCAGGAACTTCACCGGCCGGCGGACCTCGCCGACCCGGAGCGAGCCGTTCTCGGCATGCGGGCCGAGCAGGTCCCGGGCGTGCACGAAGCCGATCACGTCGTCGTAGGTCTCCTGGTACACCGGGAACCGGGTGTGCGGCGCGACCCGGACGATCGCCGCGGCCTCGGCGATCGGCATGGCGGCGTCCAGGAACTCCACCTCGGTCCGCGGCACCAGGACCTCGCGGATCTGCCGCCTCCCGGCGTCGAACACCTCGCCCAGGATGTGCCGCTGGTCCGCGCTCAGCGCCTGGTAGCCGGCCACCGCGTCGCGCAACTCCTCCTCGGTCATGACCCCGCGGGCCACGCCCGGATCGCCGCCGAGCACCCGGACCACGAGGTTCACCGACCTGGACAGCAGCCAGACCACGGGCGCGACACGGTCGCGAGCCGGTCCAGGATCGGCGCGGCGAACAGCGACACCCGCTCCGAGCGCTGCAGCGCGAGCCGCTTGGGCGCGAGCTCGCCGAAGACCAGGGTGAAGAACGAGATCACCAGCGTGACCACGGCGACCGAGATCGCGGAGGCCAGCTCGTCCGACACGTGGTGGGCCAGCTGGGACTTCAGGGCGGCGGCCAGGGTGGCCGCGCCGAACGCGCCGGACAGCAGGGTGGCCAGCGTGACGCCGATCTGGACCGCGGACAGGAACCGGTTGGGGTTCTGGGCCAGCTTGGCGGCCCGCTGGCCGCGCCTGCCGCGCCGGGCCAGCGACCGGACCTGGCCGTCCCGCAGCGAGACCAGCGCCATCTCGGCGGCGGCGAAGAAGCCGCCGATGAGGATGATGGCCAGGACGATGAGAATGTCCCAGCCGACGGCGTTCACTTCTGAATCCCTGACCTCGGCAATTGGCGGGGTTTCGCCCGACATAGGATACGCCCGGTGACGACGGGTGACTGCAACGGAGGCGACAGCTGATGGCCGAGGTACGTGAGGAAGCCGCCCTGATCTCGGACGACCTGGTCGAGCTGCGCCGCGCCATCCACGCCGAGCCGGAGATCGGCCGCGACCTGCCCCGCACCCAGGAGAAGGTGCTGACGGCCCTGGACGGGCTGCCGCTGGAGATCAGCCGCGGGCGGGCGCTGTCCTCGGTGACCGCGGTGCTGCGCGGCGGCCGGCCGGGCGGGACCGTCCTGCTGCGCGGCGACATGGACGCGCTGCCGGTCACCGAGCGCACCGGCCTGCCGTACGCGTCCAGGGTCGACGGGGTCATGCACGCGTGCGGCCACGATCTGCACACCGCGATGCTGGCCGGGGCGGCGCGGCTGCTGTCCGCGCGGCGGGCCGAGCTGGCCGGAAACGTGATCTTCATGTTCCAGCCCGCCGAGGAGACCGCGGGCGGGGCCGAACTGATGATCGCCGAGGGTGTGCTGGACGCGGCCGGGGAGCGTCCCGTGGCCGCGTTCGCGCTGCACGTCTCCTCGAGCCTGCTGCCCCTCGGGATGCTCGCCAGCCGCGACGGGACCGTCCTGGCGGCGGCCGACACGCTGGAGGTGACGGTCCACGGCCGCGGCGGGCACGGGTCGCAGCCGCACCTGGCGGCCGATCCGATCCCCGCCGCCTGCGAGATCGTGACCGCCCTGCAGGCGCTGGTCACCCGGCGGTTCGACGTGTTCGACCCGGTCGTGATCACGGTGGGCAGCTTCCACGCGGGCACCGCGAGCAACGTGATCCCCGACGAGGCACGGCTCGCCGCCTCCGTCCGGTCGTTCTCCCCGGAGGCGCGGGACAAGGTGATGGACGCGGCGCCCCGGGTGGTGCGCGACGTCGCGTCGGCGCACGGGATGTCCGCCACGGCCGAGTTCACCGACGGCTACCCGGTCACCGTCAACGACGCCGCCGAGGTGACGTTCGCCGAGTGGGTCCTGGCCGACGTGCTCGGCGACGGGCGCTACGTGCGGATGCCGAACCCGGTCACCGGGTCCGAGGACTTCTCCTTCGTGCTCGACCAGGTGCCGGGCGCGTTCCTCATGCTCGGCGCGTGCCCGCCCGACGCCGACCCGGCCACGGCACCCTACAACCACTCCGCCGAGGCGGTCTTCGACGACGCCGTGCTGGCCGACGGCACGGCCCTGCTGGCCGAGCTCGCGCTGCGCAGGCTCACGGCTCGGCTGATGCCGGCACCGAGGTGCGCACGCCAGCAGGGGTGAGCAGGCTCTTCGCCCTGCTGGGCCGCGGCCGTCACGTCATGGTCGTAGCGGGGGCGGATCCGGGTCGCGCGCTCGCCGACCCGGCCCTGGACCCTTACCGGGACCTGTTCGAGGTCGTCACCCGCGGCCCCGTGGACCCGCGCGCCCTTTCCGGGGACCGCGCCGGATCGGTCGTCCTGGTCCGGCCGGATGGTTACGTCGCGGCTCGCGGTCGGCCGGGCCGCCTACCGGGAGTACTGGACTACCTGCGGGAGCTGTCCGGCGGACGTCACACCGGCCGGCCCGCCCGGTCCGACGGCACCCGGCCAGCCCGGTCCCCTGCCCGTTATGGTGCCGTGATGGCGGATCAGCCGCGGATTCTGGGACCAGCCGCGGATTCTGATCGTCGGAGCCGGGATCGCGGGGCTGGCGCTGGCGGCCAGCCTGGAGCGGTTCGGGATCATCCCGGCCGCGGTGGAGATCGGGAAGTCCCGCTGTCGCGCGCGGTGGGCGCCCTGTGACCCGGCGGGTCAGAGGCTGGCGACGTCGGCCTGCTTGGCCCGGACCGCCTCGGCCGCCTGGCGCAGCGCGGCCAGCTCGGTCTCGGTCAGGTCCCGCTCCACGATCCGGCGCACGCCGGTCCGGCCGATCTCCGCCTCGACGCCCAGGTAGACGCCGGAGATGCCGTACTCGCCGTCCACCCGGGCGCAGACCGGCAGCACCTCGCCGGAGTCCGTGGCCACCGCGCGCACCATGCGGGCCGCGGCGGCGGACGGCGCGTAGTAGGCCGAGCCGGTCTTCAGCAGGCCGACGATCTCGGCGCCGCCGTCGCGGGTGCGCTGCACCAGGGCTTCGATATCGGCGGGCGGCAGCAGCTCGGTCAGCGGCTTGCCGTCGACGAAGCAGGCGGACGGGACCGGCACCATCGTGTCCCCGTGCGAGCCGAGGGTGAGCGTGCGCACCGCGCCGACCGGCACGCCCAGGCGCTCGGCGACGAAGTAGCTGAACCGCGCGGTGTCCAGCATGCCGGCCTGGCCCAGCACCCGGTGCGCGGGGAACCCGGAGACCTTGGCGGCCAGCGCGGTCATCTCGTCCAGCGGGTTCGAGACCACGATCAGCACGGCCTCGGGCGCGTGCTTGACCACCTGCTCGGTCACGTTGCGCACGATCTTCGCGTTGACGCCGATCAGGTCCATCCGGCTCATGCCCGGCTTGCGCGGCAGGCCGGCGGTGATCACCACGACGCCCGACCCGGCGATCGCCTCGTAGCCCTCGCCCTCCGGCCCGGTGGTCTGCCCGATGACCTTGGTCTCGAAGTCCTCGACCGGGGCCGACTGGTTCATGTCGAGCGCCAGCCCCTCGGGCAGGCCCTCGATGATGTCGGTCAGCACGACCTCGTCGAAGATGTCGTACTCGGCCAGCCGCTGCGCGGTGGTCGAGCCGTAGAACCCGGCGCCGACGACCGTCACCTTGCCTGTGCGGGTCATGTCTCCTCTTTCGTGTCGCTACCTGGCGGAGGGGGAGGAGGCCATGGCCGAGCGCAGGTTCTCGTCCAGCGCGGCCAGGAACTCCTCGGTGGTCAGGAACGGCGTACCCGGCCCCACGAGCAGCGCGAGGTCCTTGGTCATCTTCCCGCCGACCACCGTGTCGACGCAGACGCGTTCGAGCGTTTCCGCGAACTGGGCCACCTCGGGCGTGCCGTCCAGCTCGCCGCGGTGGGCGATGCCCCGGGTCCACGCGAAGATCGAGGCGATCGGGTTCGTCGAGGTCGGCCTGCCCTGCTGGTGCTGGCGGTAGTGCCGGGTCACGGTGCCGTGCGCGGCCTCGGCCTCGACGGTCCGGCCGTCCGGCGTCATCAGCACGCTGGTCATCAGGCCCAGCGACCCGAATCCCTGGGCCACGATGTCGGACTCCACGTCGCCGTCGTAGTTCTTGCAGGCCCAGACGATGCCGCCGTCGCCCTTGATGACCTGGGCCACCATGTCGTCGATCAGCCGGTGGTCGTAGGTGATCCCGGCCGCCTCGAACTCGGACTTGAACTCGGCCTCGAAGATCTCGGCGAAGATGTCCTTGAACCGCCCGTCGTAGGCCTTCAGGATCGTGTTCTTGGTCGACAGGTACAGCGGGTAGCCGCGGCTGAGCGCGTAGCGCATTGTGGCGCGGGCGAAGTCGCGGATGGAGTCGTCGAAGTTGTACATGCCCATCGCGATGCCGCCGCCGGTGAAGCGCGCCACCTCAAGCTCGGCGCCCGTCGCGGACTCGTCGTCGGGCACGTAGGAGATCATCACGCGGCCCGGCGCGGGGACCACGAAATCGGTGGCCCGGTACTGGTCCCCGTGCGCATGGCGGCCGATGACGATCGGCTTGGTCCAGCCGGGCACGAACCGCGGGATGGTGGACACCACGATCGGCTCGCGGAAGACCACCCCGCCGAGGATGTTGCGGATCGTGCCGTTCGGCGAGCGCCACATCCGCTTCAGCCCGAACTCGGCCACCCGGGCCTCGTCCGGGGTGATCGTGGCGCACTTCACGCCTACCCCGTGCCGCTTGATGGCGTTGGCCGCGTCGATGGTTACCTGGTCGTCGGTGGCGTCCCGGTTCTGGATGGACAGGTCGTAGTAATCGAGCTGGATATCCAGGTAAGGCAGGATCAACTGGTCCTTGATGAAGTGCCAGATGATCCTCGTCATCTCATCGCCGTCGATCTCGACAACGGGGTTCTCCACCTTGATCTTGGACATGCCGCTACTTTCCCTTCATCGCTGCGGGCCCGGCGCGGGCCGGGTGAGTCGGCCGGGGTCAGTGCTGCGCAGGCAGCAGCAAACCGGCGACGAGCAAGCCAGTACCGAGAGCTGTCAGGACCGCCACGTCAGCCAGTCGCCGCCTCGATGCGAGCATGCCCGCCCGCCGCTCCGGCAGCGCCAGCCTGGCCAGGGCGGCCGCGAACAAAATGCCAGCCACCGCCAACGTACCCCCTCTGACATCCTGCCCGCTCTGCCGCATCCAGACCAGCGCCAGCACCAGGCCGCAGAGCACGATCGCGTAGGGCAGCTGCCGCCAGCGCTGGCGCCCGGGCGCGGCGGCCCGGCGAGGGCCGCCCGGCCCCGGGGGATCGCCGCGGGCAGGACCGCCCGCGGCGGGGGCTCCGGGAGCCGAGGCGCCGGACACGGGAGCGCCGGGAGCCGAAGCGCCGGCCGAGGCGCCGGGAGCGGAGGCGGGAGCGGCGTCCGGCGGGCGCGGCGGGGCGCGGCGCCTGCGCGCCCGGGAGGCCGACGGCGCGGAGTGTCTCATCGCGCGTCGGCCAGTCCCCTGGACGACTTACCCGGCATGCGTCTTCCTCTCGGACGGCCCGCTCGGCAGTGTACTGGCGCAGCCCCGGCCGCGTCGGCTGCGCCCGCGCGCCGGTCAATCCGTGGCGCCGGACGGGGTACAACAACCGCCGGACAGGGTAGCTGGACAGTGAGATATCAGTGGCCGCTCCGACAGGCAGGAGGATCGTTCATGGATGGCCCCTACATCCGGGTCGAGGACAGCGGGCTCATGATGCCGCTGCGGGAGGATGTGACCACCATCGGGCGCGGGAGATCGGTCGATGTCCACCTGTCCGATCCGAGCGTTTCCCGGCTGCACGCCGAGATCGTCCGCCGAGGGCCTTACGCCTACGTGACCGACCTCGGGTTATCACGCAACGGCACCCGGGTCAACGGCCGCCTGGTGGCGCGGCGTGTCCTGGAGGACGGGGACGTGCTGAGCTTCGGAGCGGCCCGGTGCCGGGTGTTGGGCATCGCGGTGGAGGAACTGGCCGCCGAGGAGGAGCTGCGGCGGCCGGCTGCGCCGGAGCTGACCCGCCGGGAACTGGACGTGGTGACGTCGCTGTGCCGCCCGGCCCTGTCCGACGAGGCGTTCGTCGCGCCCGCGACCGCGCGCGAGATCGCCGCCGACCTGGTGGTGACCGAGGCCGCGGTCAAGCAGCACCTGCTCCGCCTGTACCAGAAATTCCGGATCCCCGAGGGCGCCAACCGCCGGGTCCGGCTGGCCAACGAAGTCGTGGCGCTCGGGCTGGTGCGGCCGCTGCCGCCCACCGAGAAAGCCGACCTGGCCCCGGCCGAGAGCGAAGGAACAGGCGGCCGGGCGGCGTGGACCGCCGCGCCGTCGGTCCCCGCGCCGTCCCCGCCCGCGCCGCCCGAGGTCGCCGCCCCGGCGCACGGCGGGCGCGCGAGCCGCGCCGGGGGCGTGGCGGCGGCCGCTCCGGGTTGAGGCCGGGCCGCCCCTGCGGCCGCCACGGTGACCCGGCCGCAGTCCGGCCAGCCGCGGTCAGCCGACCGGCCTGCCGAACAGCCTGAGCACCTGCCTCCTGGTCTCCTGCTCCAGGGCCCGCACCGCGTGGAAATGCTGCAGCCACGCGTCCAGGTGGCTGAACGGCCAGAAGAACGGCGGATGCGAGGCCGCGACCACGACCGCCGCGACGATCACCGCGCCGACCGCGATGAGCGCGGTCGCCGCGCGGATGGGGGTATCCGCGACCGTGTCGAAAAAGCTCCTGACCGGCTGGCGCAAGCCGCCGGAACCCGGGCCCAGGCCGTAGAACACCACGATCACGCCGGCCGCGTAGGCGAGAGCGGCCCCGTAGTTCGGGGACGTGGCGACGATCGTGATGATCGCCGCCACCGCGCCCGCAGCCAGGGCCAGCGGCGCGAGCATCAGGAACCGGACCGCCGACCAGGCCAGGGCGGGCGGGTAGGTGACCGCGGCCAGCAGCGGGTCGCTGGCCCGCGCCCCGCGGCGGGTCCGGCGGCGGGCCAGGCGGCCCGCGGTCTGGTGCCCGGCTCGCAGCGCCATCGCCGCCACGAGCGCGGCCACCAGCCCCGCGACCGGCAAGACCACGGCGATGGCGGCCGCCGCCGCGACGGAGGCGACCACGAGCAGCGGGCCGGCCGGGGACCGCGCGGCCGTCGTGCGCGCGGGCGCGCCCGGCGACCAGGCGGCCGGAGGGGGTGATGACGGCGGCGGGCCGCTCGGCGCGTACCGCACCGGGGGGAGCACGTCGGCGTAGTTGTCGCGGGCGACACGGGCGTTCCCTGCGGGCGCCCCGTTCCGCGCGGAGTTGCCCGCGGCGCCTCCGGCGCCGACCGCCCACGGCCTGGTGGACGGGGGCCAGGCCGCCGGGGGGGCGGGGGCGGCTCGCAGGCCAGGATCGGCCAGCGCGGCCGGGGACCGGTCGGCCACCGTGCCCGGTGCCGCGAAGGGCGCGGGCCCCCCGGCCGCCGCGGCCGCGGCCGTGGCCGTGGCGACCGCCTTAGCCGCCAGCAGCGAGGACGGGTCGAGCGCCGCGGTCCGCCGGCACAGTTCGGCGGTGTCCGGCCGGCCCGCCGGGTCGCGGGACAGCGCCTGGGCCACCAGCGCCAGCAGCGGGGCCGGGAACCCGTCGAGGTCCGGCTGCCCGTTCATGATCCGGTAGAAGATCGTCTCGAAGGCCCCGGTGCCGAACGGCGGGCGGCCGGTGGCCGCGAACGCCACCGTGGCGCCCCAGGAGTGCACGTCGGACGCCGGACCGCTCGGCTTGCCCTCGATCACCTCTGGCGCGAGGTAGCCGGGCGTGCCCATGAACATCCCGGTCTGGGTGAGCCGGGTGGAGTCGGGCACCTGGGCGATCCCGAAGTCGATCACGACCGGCTCGCCGTTGGCGAGCATCACGTTGCCCGGCTTGAGATCACGGTGCACGACGCCCGCCGCGTGCACCGCGGCGAGGGCCAGGGCCAGTCCGGACGCCACCCTGGCCAGCTGCGGCCCGGGCAGCGGGCCACTCCGGCCCACCACCTCCTCCAGCGTCTGGCCGCGGACGTACCTGGTCACGATGTACGGCGGATCGCTGGTCACGTCCGCGTCGAGGACCTCGGCCACGAACGGGCTGCGCACCCGGCGCATGGTCTCGACCTCGCGGGCCAGCCGCCGCCGTGCGTTCGGGTCGCCGGCGATCGCGGGCCGCAGCGCCTTGACCGCCACCTTGCGCTGCTCCGGATCGACGGCCAGGTAGACCACGCCCATGCCGCCCTCGCCGAGCCGCTCCAGCAGGCGGTACGGCCCGAGCCGGTCCGAATGGTCCCGAGCTGTCATGGCCTCACTAGCCTACGGAGTTCCTGGGGTACCCACCCGCCGCACCCGCCCCGTGCTCCATGACACCCCTCGTGTACGCGGCCCCCGCCGCGGGCTGCACTAACTTCCGGCCACCAGCCGACGCAACGCCCTGGCCGCCTCGGCGTTCTGCTCCGCGTACGCGACCAGGGCCTTAGCCAGTTCTTCCGCCCACAGGCCCATCGGCACCGGCTGACGTGACAGCACCACCCCGCGCACCTCGCTGCAGATCTCGGCCACCGGCGCCCCGCGCTGGACACCGAGCGTCATCACCCGATCCCCCAGCCGGACGGTGATCTTGGACACCTGGCCGGGCCGGCCATGCATCCGGTCGGACACGCTGCGGTCCCAGTCCACGGTAACGCACTCGGGCGGCAGCGCCTCACCCAGCGACTTGGTGAGCACCCGGGTGTAGATGGCGAGATCGGCGCTGTCCGCGCGGAGCGCGGCCGTGACCATGTCCAGGGACGGCCCGTCCGGCACGGCCACGTCGTCGCCCGGCTCGGTCACGTCCCGCCCCGCCCAGGGCTGGGAATTGCTCGGCTCATGAACCTGGCTGCTCCTCACCGCCCGGCGAAAGTCGCCTTCCCCGGTCCATTCTCCACGAAGCTGCGCATGCCTGTCCGCTGGTCCTCGGTGGCGAACAGCGCGGCGAAGTTCAGCCGCTCTATCTCCAGCCCGGCGGGCAGGTCGACGTCGAGGCCGCTGTCGATGGCCTGCTTGGCCGCCCGCAGCGCCAGCGCGGGGCCGGCCGCGTAGCGCGCCACAAGCGCGCGCGCGGCGGCGTACACCTCGGCGTCCGGCACGACCTGGTCGACCAAGCCGATGGCGAGCGCCTCCTCGGCGCCGACGAACCGGCCGGTGAACACGATGTCCTTGGCCCGGGCCG
Organism: uncultured Actinomycetota bacterium; assembly: GCA_963834695.1. Classification (GTDB taxonomy): domain Bacteria; phylum Actinomycetota; class Actinomycetes; order Streptosporangiales; family Streptosporangiaceae; genus JASHPR01. The sequence continues at coordinate 92,624 of CAWIDQ010000043.1, read as the reverse complement.
GGCCGATCAGCCGGGGCAGCCGTTGTGTGCCGCCCGCCCCGGGGATGATCCCGAGCAGGATCTCCGGCTGCCCGACTCGCGCGCTCTCGCCCATGACCCGGAAATCCGCGCACAGCGCAAGCTCCAGGCCGCCCCCGAGGGCGTAGCCGGTGATCGCGGCCACCACCGGTTTCGGGATCTTCGCGACCGCGGTGAACGCGTCCTGCAACCGCCTGGTGTCCGCGGCCATCTGGCCGTAGCTGGCCTCGGCCATCTCCTTGATGTCCGCCCCGGCCGCGAACACCTTCTCGCCGCCGTAGATCACGCCGGCCCGGATGCCCTCCTCGGCGGTCAACACCGCCGCCGCGGCGGCGATCTCCTCCTGGACCTGGACGTTCAGCGCGTTCATCGGGGGGCGGTCGAGGCGGATGGTAGCCACCGCCTGATCGGTCTCGACCCGCACGAACTCGCCCATCCCGGCTCCCTCCGTTAGCGCAAATCGCCGTTGGTCATGCCCGCCGGCGCGGTCGGCAGCGCGATCAGGCCCATCTCCGCGGGGGCCGCCAGCAGCGGGTGCCGGGGCAGCACCCGGACCGTGTAGCCGAACGGCCCCGGGCGCCCGAGCTCGGCCTCACCGGTGTAGCGCACGGCCGGGCCGCCCGCCGGATCCGGGTCCAGCTCGAGCTCGGCGAAGGCCGGGGCGCTGATCTCGTCCTCGTCCCCGGCGGGGCCGTAGACCAGCTGGACCGTTACGTCGTCCGGCGACAGCTCGCCGAGGGCCACGCTGGCCCGCACCACTAGCCTGGCCCCGGGGCTGGGCTCGCCGTCGTCCGCCTCGACGTGCTCGATCGCCACGGCCGGCCAGGCCTTGGTGATCCGGTCCTTCCACGCCGCGAACTCGCGCGCGCCGGCGAACGTGCCGTCCGCGGCGAGCACCTGCGAGGACCGCGCGGCCGGCAGGTACAGCGTGGTCACGTACTCGCGGACCATCCGGGTCGCCTGGGCCCGGGGCCCGAGCGTGCGCAGCGTGTGCGCCACCATCTCCAGCCAGCGGCGCGGCAGGCTGTCGGGACCCCGGTCGTAGAACAGCGGCGCCACCGACTGGCCGAGCAGGTCGTAGAGCGCGGCGGCCTCGAGCTCGTCGCGGCGATCGGGATCGGCGACCCCGTCGGCGGACGGGATGGCCCAGCCATCCTGGCCGTCGAACCACTCGTCCCACCATCCGTCCAGGATCGACAGGTTGAGGCCCCCGTTCAGGGCGGCCTTCATCCCCGAGGTGCCGCACGCCTCCAGCGGGCGCAGCGGGTTGTTCAGCCAGACGTCGCAGCCCTGCACCATCGTGCGGGCGAGGGCCATGTCGTAGTCGGGCAGAAACACGATGCGATGCCGCACCCTCGGGTCGTCGGCGAAGCGCACCATCTGCTGGATCATCAGCTTGCCGCTGTCGTCGGCCGGATGGGCCTTCCCGGCGATCACGATCTGCACCGGCCGCTCGGAGTCGAGCAGCAGCGCGTTGAGCCGCACGGGGTCGTGCAGCATCATCGTCAGCCGCTTGTAGGACGGGACGCGGCGGGCGAAGCCGATCGTCAGGACGTTCTCGTCGAGCACGTCGTCGATCCAGGTGAGCTCGGCGTCGGAGGCGCCGCGCTGCCTCCAGGACGCGCGCAGCCGCCGCCGGGTCTCCGCGACCAGCCGGGCCCGCAGCAGGCTGCGGACGGCGAAGATCGCCGCCGGATCCGCCGCGGCCCGCTCCCAGGCCTCCTCGTCCTCGGCGGGCTCGGCCGACGGGCCGCCGCCGTCGGCCAGGCTCGTGATCTCGGCGGCCACCCAGCTCGGGCCGTGCACCCCGTTGGTGACCGACCCGATCGGCACCTCGCCGGTGTCGAAGCCCGGCCACAGCCCGGTGAACATCTGCCTGCTGACTTCGCCGTGCAGGGCGCTGACGCCGTTGACCCGCTGCGCCAGGCGCATCCCCATCACGGCCATGTTGAACACCTCGGGGTCCCCGCCGGGGTAGGTCTCGGCGCCCAGTTCCAGCACCCGGTCGGCCGGCAGCGCGGGGTCGGCCACGTCCTCGAACTGTCGCGCCACCAGCTCCCGGTCGAACCGGTCGATCCCGGCGGGCACCGGGGTATGCGTGGTGAACACCGTGCCCGCCCGGCACATCTCGATCGCCTCGTCGAAGGTCAGGCCCTGGCCGACGTACTCGCGGATGCGCTCGAGGCCCAGAAAGCCCGCGTGGCCCTCGTTGGTGTGGAAGACCCCGGGCTCGGGGTGCGACGTGGCCGCGCAGAACGCCCGGACCGCCCGCACCCCGCCGATGCCGAGCAGGAGTTCCTGCCGGAGCCGGTGCTCGCTGCCGCCGCCGTAGAGCCGGTCGGTGACCTCGCGCAGCGACGGGTCGTTCTCCTCCACGTACGAGTCGAGCAGCAGCAGCGGGACCCGGCCGATCTTCGCGATCCACACCTGCGCGGCCACTGTGGCGCCGCCGGCCAGGTCGACGGTCACCCGGACCGGCGCCCCGGCTGGCCCCTCCGCCCGGCCCTCGCGCAGCAAGGTCAGCGGCAGGCCGTTCGGGTCACCCGCCGGGTAGCGCTCGGTCTGCCAGCCCTCGGCCGACAGCGACTGGGTGAAATAGCCGTGCCGGTAGAGCAAGCCCACGCCGATCAGGGGCACGCCGAGGTCGCTGCCGGCCTTCAGGTGATCGCCGGCCAGGATGCCCAGGCCGCCCGAGTACTGCGGCAGCGCTGCGGTGATCCCGTACTCGGGCGAGAAGTACGCCACGCCCGCGGGCGCGCCGGCCAGGTCCGGCTCGGTCTGGTACCACCGCGGGCCGGTGCGGTACTCGCGCAGGTCGTCGACGGCGTCGCCGAGCCGCCGCAGGAACCGGCGGTCGGCGGCCAGCTCGGCCAGGCGCTCCGGCGGGACCTCGGCCAGCAGCGCGACCGGGTCGTGCCCAGCGCGCTCCCACCCGGCGGGGTCGATCGCGGCGAACAGGTCAAGCGTCTCGGCATGCCAGGACCAGCGCAGGTTCAGCATCAGCCCGCGCAGCGGCGTGAGCGGCTCGGGCAGGCGCGGCCGGATCGTGAACCGGCGGATAGCTCTCACGGAGCGACCTTAATGGCTGCCCGGCGCGGATCGCGCATCGATGCGATCGCTTCGCCAGCCGACCGCATGACCCCGGCGACGGCAGGGTAGCTTCTGCTAGGTGATCGGCCGGATTCCCATAGTCGACGTGCAGCCCGTCGTAGCCCGCGGGGAGCGTCCCGCCCGGGCCGTCACCGGAGAGTCGTTTGAGGTCAGTGCCACCGTCTTCCGCGAGGGGCACGAGATGCTCGGCGCGGGCGTCGTGCTGCGCGACCCGGACGGCGCCCGCCGCCCGCTGGCGCCGATGGAAGAGCTGGCTCCCGGCACCGATCGGTACGGCTCCGAGGTGACCGTCACCTCGGAAGGCCTGTGGCACTTCGCCGTCGAGGCGTGGGGTGACCCGCTCGCCCGGTGGCGGCATGACGCGGCCATCAAGGTGCCGCTGGGCCAGGACGTGGAGCTCACCCTGGGCGGTGGCGCGCTGCTGTTCGAGCGGGCCGCGGCGCAGGCCCGGCCGCCGCGCCCGGCCGGGCCCGAGGAGAAGCGCGCGGCCGCAGCGGCGCGGGACGTGCTGGAGGCCCTGGCCGCAGCGCTGCGGGATCCCGCCATCCCGGCCCTGGACCGCCTCGCCGCGGCCGACCACGCGGACATCACCGCGATCCTCGGCGCCTTTCCGCTGCGGGACCTGCTCACCAGGTCGGCCTGGTACCCGGTGCTGGTACACCGGGAGCGCGCGCTCTACGGCTCCTGGTACGAGTTCTTCCCCCGGTCAGAGGGGGCCGTCGTCGACCGGGGGCCGGTCCAGCCTCCGAAGTCGGGGACGCTGCGGACCGCCGCCCGGCGGCTGGACGCCATCGCCCAGATGGGGTTCGACGTCGTCTACCTCCCGCCGGTGCACCCGATCGGGACCACGGCGAGGAAGGGTCCCAACAACTCACTGACCGCGCGGCCGGGCGACCCCGGTTCGCCGTGGGCCATCGGGTCGCCGGAGGGCGGCCACGACGCCATCCATCCCGACCTGGGCACGCAGGCGGACTTTGACGCGTTCGTGGGCCGGGCGACCGAGCTCGGCATGGAGGTGGCGCTGGATTTCGCGCTGCAGACCTCGCCGGACCACCCGTGGACCATCGAGCACCCCGAGTGGTTCACCCGCCGGTCCGACGGGACGATCGCGTACGCGGAGAATCCGCCCAAGAAGTACCAGGACATCTACCCGCTCAACTTCGACAACGACCCCGAGGGGATCTACGCCGAGGCGCTGCGGATCGTCCGGCACTGGATGGCCCACGGGATCAGGATCTTCCGGGTGGACAACCCGCACACCAAGCCGCTGCCGTTCTGGGACCGGCTGCTGGCCGAGATCGCCCGCACCGACCCGGACGTGATCTTCCTGGCCGAGGCCTTCACCCGGCCGGCCATGATGCATACCCTCGCGGTCATCGGCTTCCACCAGTCCTACACGTACTTCACCTGGCGCAACACGGCCGCGGAGCTCACCGAGTACCTGCACGAGCTGGCCGGCCCGGCGGCCGCGTACATGCGGCCGAACTTCTTCGTCAACACGCCGGACATCCTCAGCGAGTACCTGCAGCACGGCGGGCCGCCCGCGTTCCGCGTCCGCGCCGTGCTCGCCGCGACGCTGTCGCCGTCCTGGGGCGTGTACTCGGGCTACGAGCTGTGCGAGAACGTCCCGCTGGTCCCGGGCAGCGAGGAGTACTTCGACTCGGAGAAGTACCAGTACCGGCCGCGGGACTGGGCGCACGCCGAGAACATCCCGCCGCCGCAGGCGGACATCGCGCCGTTCATCACCCGCCTGAACATGATCAGCAAGTCGCATCCGGCCCTGCACTGGCTGCGCAACCTGCGCTTTCATTACTGCGACCAGCCGGAAATAATGTGCTTCTCGAAGAGCGTTGTAGCGGAGGCCGGGGGTGGCGAGCGCGACACGGTCCTGGTCGTGGTGAACCTCGACCCGTACCGGCCGCGCGAGGCCACTATCTGGCTCGACCGCCGCAGCTCGGTGTCGGCGCCGACGAAGGGTTCGTGGTGACGGACGAGCTTTCCGGCGAGTCGTACCGCTGGGGTCAGGCGGCTTACGTGCGGCTTGACCCGGCCGTGACCCCGGCCCACATCTTCACCGTGAAAACGGGCCAGCCGGTCGGCTGATCCACATAGCGTGACCGCATCTCGGACCAGGGAGACGTAGTGGAGACACAGCCGTGGCCAACGCCGTTCGGCACGATCGGCCAGCCGCTGCCTGCCTTCGAGCCCAGCTCGGCCGCCGCGCCCAGCGAGCCGGTGCCCGACTCCTTCTCCTTCGCCAAGCCGCGCGACCCGCGCTGGTACAAGCGGGCAGTGTTCTACGAGGTGCTGATCCGCGGCTTCCACGACTCGAACGGCGACGGCACCGGCGACATCCGCGGCCTCACGTCCCGGCTCGACTACCTGCAGTGGCTCGGCATCGACTGCATCTGGCTGCTGCCCATCTACGCATCGCCGCTGAAGGACGGCGGTTACGACATCGCGGATTTCATGTCGATACTCCCCGAGTTCGGGAACATCGGCGACTTCGTCGAGCTGGTCGAGCAGGCCCACGAGCGCGGCATCCGGGTCATCGCCGACCTGGTCATGAACCACACCAGCGATCAGCATCCCTGGTTCCAGGCGTCGCGCTCCGACCCGGACGGGCCGTTCGGCGACTTCTACGTCTGGTCCGACACCGATGACCGCTACAGCGAGGCCCGGGTCATCTTCGTCGACACCGAGCAGTCCAACTGGACCTTCGACCAGGTCCGCGGCCAGTACTACTGGCACAGGTTCTTCTCGCACCAGCCGGACCTGAACTACGAGAACCCGCGGGTGCAGGACGCCATGCTCGAGGTGCTGCGGTTCTGGCTGGACCTCGGCATCGACGGGTTCCGGCTGGACGCGGTGCCCTACCTGTATGAGCGGGAGGGCACCAACTGCGAGAACCTCAAGGAGACGCACGAGTACCTCAAGCGGATCCGGGCCGAGGTCGACCGGCTCTTCCCGGACCGGGTGCTGCTGGCCGAGGCCAACCAGTGGCCCGCGGACGTGGTCGAGTACTTCGGCGACCCGGAGGCCGGCGGCGACGAGTGCCACATGGCGTTCCACTTCCCGCTGATGCCGCGCATCTTCATGGCGGTGCGGCGGGAGCAGCGCTACCCGATCTCGGAGATCCTGGCCCAGACCCCGCCGATCCCGTCCGGCTGCCAGTGGGGCATCTTCCTGCGCAACCACGACGAGCTGACGCTGGAGATGGTGGCCGACGACGAGCGCGACTACATGTACACGGAATACGCCCGGGATCCGCGGATGAAGGCGAACATCGGGATCCGGCGCCGGCTGGCCCCGCTGCTCGACAACGACCGCCACCAGCTCGAGCTGTTCACCGCGCTGCTGCTGTCCCTGCCCGGGTCACCGGTGATCTACTACGGCGACGAGATCGGGATGGGCGACAACATCTGGCTCGGTGACCGGGACGGCGTACGCACGGCCATGCAGTGGACCCCGGACCGCAACGCCGGCTTCTCCGGCTGCGACCCCGCCCGCCTCTACCTGCCGCTGATCATGGACCCCATCTACGGCTACCAGGCCCTCAACGTCGAGGCCCAGGAGCGCAACGGCGGCTCGCTGCTGCACTGGACCAGGCGGATGATCGAGATCAGGAAGCGGCACGCTGTCTTCGGGCAAGGCGGCTACGAAGAGCTGAATTCCTCCAACCCGAGCGTGCTGGCCTTCGTCCGCGAGTACCAGCATCCGGGCGCCGGGGACGCGGAAGCCGGGGGCACGGACATGGTCCTGTGCGTCAACAACCTGTCCCGGTTCCCGCAGCCGGTCGAGCTGGACCTGCGCAGGTTCAAGGGCATCTCGCCGGTCGAGTGCATGGGCGGCGTGGTCTTCCCGTCGATCGGCGAGCTCAGCTACCTGCTGACCCTGCCCGGACACGGCTTCTACTGGTTCCTGCTCCCGCCGGTCAGCCAGCCGCAGTGACCGCGCTGGTCCCGATCTCGGCCGCGACCTCGCGCCAGGCCGCCAGCGCCACGTCAATGTCCCGCGGCGTGACGCCGGCGTGGGTGAGCATCCGTACCCGCCCCTGGAGGATCGTGACCAGGACCCCGCTCGCGGCCAGCCGGCGGCGCCATTCGTCCGCGTCGTGACCGGTGCCGCTCACGTCGGCGAACACGATGTTGGTCGGCACGTCGGCCGGGTCGAGCGCCCCGGGCAGGATCTCGGCGAGGCCCCCGGCCAGCCGGCGGGCGTTGGCGTGGTCCTCGTGCAGCCGCTTCGGCCCCTCGGCCAGCGCGACCAGCCCGGCCGCCGCCATGATCCCGGCCTGCCGCCAGGCCGCGCCGTAAAGAACCTTCAGCCGGCGGGCCTCCCTTATCAGCTCGGCGTCGCCGGCCAGCAGCGACCCGATCGGCGCTCCCAGGCCCTTGGACAGGCAGAACATCAGCGCGTCCACCTGTGCCGCGTAATCCGCCACGGTCGCGCCGGTCACCACGGCGGCGTTGAAGATGCGGGCACCGTCCAGGTACAGCGGCACGTTCCGTTCGGCGCACGCCGTCGCGATGGCTGCCACGCTGCCGACCGGCATCGCCAGGCCGCCGCCGCGCTGGTGGGTGTTCTCGATCGTCACCAGGCCCACCACGTCCACGTCGTACGGGTCGGGGGCCAGGGCCGCGGCGATCTGCTCGGCGTGCAGCAGCCCCGGCGGCCGCCCGGCGACCCGGCGGAACGCGACCCCGGACAAGACCGCCGCCGACGCCGCCTCGGTGCCCCCGACGTGGGAGCTCGCCTCGCAGACCACGAACCGGCCCGGCCGCGTGAACGCGTGCACCGCGATCTGATTACACAACGTGCCGGTCGGGAGGTAGATCGCGGCCGGCTTGCCGGTCAGCTCGGCGGCGGCGTCCTGCAGCCGGTTGACGGTCGGGTCATCGCCGTACCAGTCGTCGCCCACCTCGGCCTCGGCCATGGCCCGGCGCATGGCCGCCGACGGCTGGGTGACCGTGTCCGACCGAAGATCAACGTAACCGCCAGTCGCTGGACTCATCCCCGATCCCATCTGATTGACTGATCCCGGCCGCGACGCCAGCCCGCCGCTTGCGCGGGTGCGGATGACTAGCGAACCGCGGGGTAGACCAGGAGTCATGACATTAGCGGACACACTAGCGACGTGGCTGCCGGCCCGGCGCTGGTACTCCGGCACCGGCGCCGCGGTCCGTGACCTCGCGATAACCGCGGACACCACGCTGGCCGCCGGCGACCCTGAGCTGCGGCACCTGATCGTCACCGTGTCCTGCCGCGGCGAGGCCACCCAGTACCAGGTCCTCGTCGGCATCCGCTCGCACGTGCCCGATAGCCTGCGGCACGCGGTCATGGGACCGGCCGGCTCCGGCCGGACCGCCTACGAGGCGCTGCACGACCCGGCGCTGACCAAGGTCCTGCTGCAGGGCATGGCCGAGCAGCGGACCGTGGGCCCGGTGCGCTTCGCCCGGGAGCCGGGCGCGGTCATCGACACCGGCCTGGACAGCCTGATGCTGACCGGCGAGCAGAGCAACACGAGCCTGATCTTTGGCGAGTCGGCCATCCTCAAGGTGCTGCGCCGGCTGTTCCCCGGCGAGAATCCGGACCTCGAGATCAACCGCGCGCTGGCCCGGCGCGGCTCGCCGCACGTGGCCGAGCCGTTCGGGTGGATCGAGGCCCGCGGCGACGGCGACCCAATCCTGCTCGGGATCTTGTCCCGGTACCTGCCCGGGGCCAGCGACGGCTGGTCGCTCGCTGCCACCAGCCTGCGCGATCTCTACTCCGGCGATCGTGTGCGAGCGCAGGGCACGATCCACCCGGACCAGGCGGGCGGTGACTTCGCCGGGGAGGCCTTCCGGCTCGGCGTGGCCACCGCGGAGGTACACGCCGACCTGGCCGCGGCGTTCGGCGTCACCGAGATCCCGCCCGGCGCGCTCGCCGACCTGGCCGACCGGATGAACCGCAACCTGGACGCCGCCAGCGACGAGGTGCCCGAGCTGCGCCGGTATGCGGGCAAGCTCCGCGGATGCTACGCCGACCTGGCCGCGGCCGGCGAGCCGATGCCGGTGCAGCGGATCCACGGCGACTACCACCTCGGCCAGGTCCTGCGCACCGCGGCCGGCTGGGTGATCCTGGATTTCGAGGGAGAGCCCCTGGTCCCGCTGCAGCAGCGGCGGGCGCCGCACCTCGCGCTGCGGGACGTGGCCGGCATGCTCCGCTCGTTCGACTACGCGGCCCGTCACCAGCTGCTGGACCGCCCGGACACCGAGCAGCTGCGCGACACCGCCGACGAGTGGGCGGAGCGCAGCCAGGCGGCGTTCTGCAAGGGCTACGCCGAGGCCGGCGGGATGGACCCGCAGGCCCACGCCGCGCTGCTGCGCGCGCTGATGCTCGACAAGGCGGTGTACGAGGTGGTGTACGAGGCCAGGCACCGTCCGTCCTGGCTGCCGATCCCGCTCGAGCAGATTGCGGGCTGCTGATGTCAGAGGAAACCAACATGGCCGCGAGCCCGTCGACGGTCAGTCACGCCGAGATCGAGCAGATCGTGGACGGGATGCATCACGACCCGCACGCGGTCCTCGGAGCGCACCCGGGCCCGGCCGGGACGGTCGTGCGCACGCTCCGCCCGCTGGCGTCCTCGGTCGCGGTCGTCCTCCCCGACGGGCGCCGGTTCCCCATGACCCACGTGTACCAGGGCGTGTTCGAGGCCACGCTGCCGGTCGCCGAGGTTCCCGACTACCGGATCGCCGTCGCCTACCCGGCGCCCGCGGACGGGAGCGCGGCGGGCGCCGCGGCGCTGCTGCCCGAAACCATCACCGACGACCCGTACCGGCACCTGCCGACCCTCGGCGAGATCGACCTGCACCTGATCGGCGAGGGCCGGCACGAGCAGCTGTGGGAGGCGCTCGGCGCCCACGTCAGCGAGAAGGCCGACGGCACCGCGTTCGCGGTGTGGGCGCCGAACGCGCGCGGCGTGCGGGTGATCGGGGACTTCAACCACTGGGACGGGCGCGCGCACCCGATGCGCTCGCTGGGCTCGTCCGGCGTCTGGGAGCTGTTCGTGCCCGAGGTAGGCCCCGGCACGCGCTACAAGTACGACATCCGCGGGCCGGACGGGAACTGGCACCGGAAGGCCGACCCGATGGCCGCGCTGGCCGAGCGGCCGCCCGCCACCGCCTCCGTGGTCTTCGATTCCCGCTACGAATGGGGCGACCAGGCCTGGATGACCGCGCGGGCCGGGCGCGACCCGCTGCGCCGGCCGATGAGCGTGTACGAGGTCCACCTGGGCTCGTGGCGCCCCGGCCTCTCCTACACCGAGCTCGCCGACCAGCTCGCCGCGTACGTCACCGGCCTCGGGTTCACGCACGTGGAGTTCCTGCCGGTCGCCGAGCACCCCTTCGGCGGGTCCTGGGGCTACCAGGTGACCTCCTACTACGCGCCGTCGGCGCGGTTCGGCACCCCCGATGAATTCCGCTACCTGATGGACCGGCTGCACCAGGCGGGCATCGGCGTCATCGTCGACTGGGTGCCGGCGCACTTCCCCCGGGACGAGTGGGCGCTGGCCCGTTTCGACGGCATGCCGTTGTACGAGCACGCCGACCCGCGCCTCGGCACGCATCCGGACTGGGGCACGCTCATCTTCGACTACGGCCGGCGCGAGGTCCGCAACTTCCTGGTGGCGAACGCGATCTACTGGCTGGAGGAGTTCCACGTCGACGGGCTGCGGGTCGACGCGGTCGCGTCCATGCTGTATCTCGACTACTCCCGCGGCCCGGGCCAGTGGTCGCCGAACGCGCTCGGCGGCCGGGAGAACCTGGACGCGGTCTCGTTCCTGCGGGAAGTGAACGCCACCTGCTACAAGCGCGTGCCGGGCATCATGATGATCGCCGAGGAGTCCACGGCCTGGCCCGGGGTGACCCGGCCGGTGCACCTGGGCGGGCTGGGGTTCGGCCTCAAGTGGAACCTCGGCTGGATGCACGACACGCTGGCCTACCTGTCCCGGGACCCGGTGTTCCGGCACTACCACCAGAACGAGGTCACGTTCTCGATGGTCTACGCGTTCAGCGAGAACTTCGTGCTGCCGCTCTCCCACGACGAGGTGGTGCACGGCAAGGGATCGCTGCTGCGCAAGATGCCCGGCGACGAGTGGCGGCAGTTTGCGAACCTGCGGGCGCTGCTGGCCTACCAGTGGGCGCACCCGGGCAAGCAGCTGCTGTTCATGGGGTCGGAGTTCGGCCAGGAGGCCGAGTGGTCCGAGCAGGCCGGCCTCGACTGGCAGGCACTGGACGACAGCCGGCGGGGCGCCTGGATGCACCGCGGGGTACAGCGGCTGGTCGGCGACCTCAACCAGGCCTACCTTGACCACCCGGCCCTGTGGCAGCGGGATTTCACCCCGGACGGGTTCAGCTGGATCGACGCGTCCGACACCGCCGGGAACGTTCTGGCCTTCCTGCGGCTGACCGAACCGGACGCGCCGGGCGGTGCGGCGGGAGTGGTCGCCTGCCTGGTGAACTTCTCCGGTGACCCGCACCTGGGCTACCGGATCGGCCTGCCGTTCGCCTGGCCGGTGGCGCGAGGTGATCAACACCGACGCCGGGGACTACGGCGGCAGCGGGGTCGGCAACCTCGGCGCCGTCGAGGCCGTCGCCGAGTCCTGGCACGGACGGCCGGCCTCGGCGGTGATCACGCTGCCGCCGCTCGGAGTGGTTTGGCTGGCGCCCGGCTGACCCCGGCTCAGGTGACCGCGACTACCTCGGACCGGACCAGCAGGCCGTTATGGATGGTCAGTACGCCCACGGTGCCCCGCGGCTGGCGACGGCGGTCGGTGGGGGATCCGGGGTTGAAGATCCGGATCCCGCCGACGTCGGAGTCCAGCGGGATGTGCGAATGCCCGAACACGACCAGGCAGGCGTCGGGAAACCGGCGCCGCAGGCGCCGCAGCCGGCCCGGCGCCGCACCGCTGTCGTGGATCATCGCCACCCGCAGCCCGTCGAGGTCGGTCTGCAGGGTCGGCGGCGCGCCCCAGGCCGCGACGTCGGGGCCGTCGTTGTTGCCGAGCACGGCCAGGACCGGGGCGTACTGCGCCAGCTCGTCGAGGACCGCGGCCACGGCGACGTCCCCGGCGTGCAGGATGACATCGGCGCGGCGCAGCTGCTCGGCCACCCGCGGCGGGCAGGTCTTCCACCGCCGCGGCGCGTGGGTGTCGGCCAGCGCCACCACTCGCATCACCTGGCGGATCGTACCCGGGTGGTATATCCAGGAGCCATGGACGAGGAACTTCGCGCAGAGGAACCCGAGCACGAGCCGGTGCCCCTCGACGCGGCCGAGCAGGTGACCGGGCGCGCGGCCGCGGGCCTGGAGCCAGGCCGGATGCCAGCGATCTACCTGGGCCACGGCGCGCCACCGCTGGTCGACGATCCGCTCTGGGTGGTCCAGCTCGAGGCCTGGGCCAGCGCCCTGCCGCGCCCCAGCGCCGTCTTGATGGTGTCGGCGCACTGGGAGTCCGCGCCGCTGACCATCGGCGCGACCGACGACGGCGTGCCGCTCGTCTACGACTTCGGCGGGTTCGCCGAGCGCTACTACCGGGCCACGTACCCGGCCCCGGGCGCGCCGGGGCTGGCCGCCAAGGTCCGCGCGCTGCTCTCGGGCACGGAACCGGTCACCGACCTGCCCGGCCGCGGCCTGGACCACGGCGCCTACGTGCCGCTGACCGTCATGTACCCGGACGCCGACATCCCCGTGCTGCAGGTCTCGATGCCCAGCCTGGAGCCGGAGCGCCTGCTGCGGATCGGCCGGGCGCTGCGGCCGCTGCGCGACGAGGGCGTGCTGATCATCGGCAGCGGCTTCCTCACCCACGGGCTGCCGTTCCTGCGGGACTTCCGGTTCGACGCGCCGCGCCGGGCTGGTCGGCCGAGTTCGACCACTGGGCCGCCGAGGCGCTGGACTCGGGCGACGTCGACGCGCTGGCCAATTTCACCGCCGCTCCCGCCGCGCGCTACGCGCACCCGACCACCGAGCACTTCGCTCCGCTGTTCGTGACGCTGGGCGCGGCCGACGGTCCCCCGGCGCCGGTGACCACGATCACCGGCTACTGGCTCGGCCTGGCCAAGCGCTCGTTCCAGGTCGCCTAGCCCGAGCCCCGCCCTCCGCTCCGCCGCCGCGCACCGCACCCCGCCCGCGCCCGCCCGCCCCGCACCCACACCGTGTTTGTGGAGAGTTTTCGGCAAATAGCGCGTACAACTTTCCACGATCAAGGAACGGGACAGCGACTGCCGCAGCGGCGAGGGACGCCGGGCCAACCGCCTTGCCGGAGGGCGGTGGCGAGCTGCAGCGCGGTCTGGCATGGCTGCCGAGTGACGTCTGCCCAGTTGAATCTGAGCGTGACCAGGCCTTCGGCGGCTGCGGCATTGTCCCGGCGGCTGTCTCGCCATCTCTGGTCGTCGGGATGCGCGATGCGCCCATCGAGTTCCACGCACACCCGGTAGCCCGCATAGAGATTGTCCAGGTAGTAACTCTGGGTACCGCGGATGATCCTGGCCTGACGTATGGCCCGCGGCAGGCTGTGCGGCCGCTCAACATCGTGGAGATATCGGTATTCCAGGGTCGAATGCACGCCGTCGCCGATGTCCGCCAGCGCCTCGGACAGCTCTGAACGCCAGCGAGCCTTCTTGCGCATGGCCAGTGACCGGCCCAGTCGGTCAGCGGTGGTGAGTCGCCGCTGACAGGCACGGCAGGCCCAGTCAAAAGCCCGGTCAAAGGTCTCGGCTTCCTGGACGAGGTCTAGCACGGTCTCGTCGATCCGCGTGCGCGGCGGCAGCAGGGTAGGGTGCCGGGCCAGTTCTATGCGCCTGGATCGGTGGATGACCACTCCCGGGATGGTGACGACACGGCGGCATGCGGGAATCGTCAGGTGAATGAGCGGACTGGGGCTATCAGCGAGCTTGAACAGTTCGGCCGCGGTCTGGTGGCTGAGTACCGCTCCCGGCCCGGCGCGGTGCACGACGGCCCAGAGCACAGCCTCCCGGGATGCTTCACCGGTGAAGGCGGCATACGCTCCGCGCTGAAGACATTGCCAGCGCCCGCTGCGCAGGAGCCGACCGATATCGTCCGAGTTCATTCCGCCGAGGATCGCCTGCTGGCGCGAGATGACGCCGCGCTGGAGTTCGACGAGGTCGCGGCAGGCCGACGGCAGTTCACGGGACATGGGGGCAGCCTGTCTACGTCCGGCCGAGCCCGCTGGCCATGCGCCACGCCCGTGGACGACCTGTCGTTGCTTCCCCGCAGTTGTGGATGGAGGCTCACAAATGCCGCCGACGTCGTGTATGTCGCACCGGCCATCCCGACGTCGGTCCACAGCCCGGGCCGCGCGCGCCGTCGCCAGCACTGAGCGGAGACTCAGCCCCAGAGCACGTGCAGGGAGGCGGGCTTGCGGAACACCACGCCGCGCGGCGACTGACGGCGGGCGGGATCCAGCCGCAGGCCGGGCAGCAGCCGCGCGAGCGTGAGCACCGCGGCCCTGGCCTCCAGCCGGGCCAGATGGGCGCCGAGGCAGAAGTGCGGGCCGCGCGCGAACGCGAGGTTCTGGCGGGCGTTCGCTCGGCGCACGTCGAACCGGTCCGGATCGCCGAAGAACGCCGGGTCCCGGCCGGCTCCGGCCAGCGACACGGTCACGAGATCCCCGCGCCGGATCGCCGCCCCGGCGAGCATGACATCGGCGGTGGCGTAGCGGTCCACGACCGCGGCGGCGGGCTCGAGCCGCAGCGACTCCTCCACGGCGTTGTCCGCCAGGCGCGGGTCGGCGGCCACCTCCCGGAACTGGCCCGGATGGCTGAGCAGGTGCAGGACCACGTTGCAGATCATGCCCTCGGTCGTCTCGATGCCGCCGAACGCCAGGACCGCGGCGTTCGACACGACCTCGCTCCGGCGCAGCCCCGCGGCCGCGGCGGCCGCCGCCGGCAGCGAGTTCCCGTTCGCCCCGCCGGCTCCGCCACTGATCACGCTGTTCAGGCTCGCGCTGAGCTTCCCGAACGCCTCCGCCCCCCCGGCCGCGACACCGGGGGCGGGGCGCTGTCCCGGCTCTCCCGCCCGCACCAGGTCCGCCTCCGGCTCCGGAACCCGCTCCGGCGCCCGCTCTCCCGACTCACCGGCCAGGGCCGACACCGCGCCGACGATCTCGTCGTACCAGGACAAGATCACCGTTGGATCGGTCTGGCCCAGGCCGAGCACGTCCGCGACGACCGCGACCGCCAGCGGCCCGGCCACGTCGCGCCGCAACTCGGCCCGGCCCGCCGCCGCGAACCCGGACACCAGCCGCGCGGCCTCGGCCTCCACGAACTCCTCCGGCCGGTCCTGAACCTCCGTCCGCCGGAAGGCCTCGGCGAACGGGTCGCGGTGACGTTTGTGCTCGGCGCCGTCCAGGGACAGCATGCTCGGCCCGATCACCCGGGCGGTCGAGAACCGGGGATCGTCAACGGTGAACGTCCCGCTATCGCGCAGGACCGCCACGGCCAGGTCCCGGCGCGTGACCAGCCAGCCGCCGAGGACCGGAAGCCACGACACCGGCTCGCGCTCGCGCAGCCGCCGCAGCGCCGGATGCAGCTCGCCGTCGAGATCGCGCATGGTCACGGCCGCACCGAGCGGAAACGGGCCCCGGTCGTCGTCCCCGGGCCCGACGGGACCGGGCGCGGCCTGCCACGCGCTGGGCGAGCCGGACATGCTCCGACGCTACACCGGACCCGTCACGGTCCAGGTCGAGCCGCTACGGGCGGCCGACGCCACCGCCGGGTCAGAGCTGGCCGAGCAGCCAGCTGGGACCGGCCACCGACGCCCCGGCCGCCACGCACCGCTCGCGCAGCTGCCGGTCGGCGGTCACGACCAGGCGGCGCCCGTCCAGGTCCCCGGCCAGCGCCGCGATCGTGTCGTCGCCCGAGCCGGGGGCGGCCACCACCCGCACCCGGCCGTCCGGCGGCCCGGGTGCGCCGTGGTCGCGCGGGCCGGCCGCATGGGCGGCGGCGACCGACCGCGCCGCCCCCTCCACGACCAGCACGAACTCGGGGAACCACCGCTCCAGCGCGGGCGCGTGCATCGATTCGGGCAGCGCGGTCAGGCCCTCGGCGGCCCGGCCGGCCAGCTGGTCGCGGAGCCGCCGCGCCGCCCCGGCCCGGTCCCGCCACCAGCCGTCCGGGCGCGAGCCCATCACGTTGGCCGCGTCAACGATGATCGTCAGCGGCTGCAGCGCCTCCCGGAGCGCCGGCCACCGCGCCGCGAATCCCGGGTGCAGGTCCAGCGCCGTGACATCGCCGACGGGCACCCAGGAAACCTTGCTGGTCTCGCTGCTGACCGGGTGCACCGGAAGTGGCCGGGGCGCCGCCGCGATCACCGTCTCATAAGACCAGCCGCCGTGATCATCGCGGAGAATCCCGAGCACGCTGACCTCGTCGGCCGACAGCGCGCACTCCTCTTCGGCCTCGCGCAACGCGGCGGCCACGGCCGACTCGTGGCTGTCCCGCGCGCCGCCCGGCGGCCCCCAGGTGCCGCCGTGGTTGCCCCACCAGCTCCTGCGCTGCAGCAGCACGCATACCTGCTCGGACCCGGGCCGGCACGGGCGTAGGCCAGCAGCCCGGCCGCGCCGTACCGGCCCCAGTGCCGGTGGCCGAGGCTGCAGGCTGTCCAGCCGTTCCCGTCCCGATTCGCCATCGGGCCGACCATAGCCGACCCGGTCCGGCACGATAACCGGCCCCGCCCGCCCGCGAGGCGGCCGGGCACCCGCGGCATAGGCTGAGTCCATGCCGCAGATGATGATTGCCGACCAGCTGGCCAGATGGCGCCGGCAGCGCACCGCGCCGCTGATCCTGGAGCTTGACCTCACCGAGGGGACCGCCGAGGAGCCGCCGGCCGACCCGGTGTCCGCGGTGCTCACCATGCGCCGGACGAGGCTGGCCGACCTGCTGGACGGCCTGCGCCGGGCTCGCAGCGACCAGCGGGTCCGGGCCCTGGTCGTGAAGGTCGGCGGACGGCCCATCGGGCTGGCCACGGTCCAGGAGCTGCGGCGCGCGGTCGAGGAGTTCCGCGACGCCGGCAAGCTGACCGTCGCCTGGGCGGAGACCTTCGGCGAGTTCTCGGCCGGCAACGTGCCGTACTACCTGGCCACCGCGTTCGACACGATCTACTTGCAGCCGTCGGGCGATCTGGGGCTGACCGGGATCGCGGTGGAGCGGTTCTTCCTGCGCGGCACGCTGGACCAGCTCGGCATCGACTTCCAGGTGGCCAAGCGGTACGAGTACAAGAGCGCCGCCGAGCAGCTCACCGAGCGCAATTTCTCCGCCCCGGCCCGGGAGGCCACCGAGCGCGTGGCCGCCTCGGTCACCGGCCAGCTGAGCGAGGCGATCGCGGAACGCCGCCAGATCGATCCGGTCAAGGTCAGGGAGCTGATCGACCGCGGCCCGTTCCTCGCCGCCGAAGCCCACGAGGCCGGGCTGGTGGATGAGCTCGGTTACCGGGACGAGGTGTACGCCCGGGTCCGGAAGCAGGCCGGCCAGGACGCGGTCCTGCGGCACCTGGGCCGCTATCAGCGCTCGCGCGCGCTCGCGGAGCGGGCCCGCCGGCTGCCGAACCCGTCGCAGCGGCACGTCGCGCTGATCTACGCCACCGGCCCGATCCGGCGCGGGCGCAGCGGCCGCGGCCCGATGTCCAGCGCCATGGGCTCGGACACGATCAGCGCGGCGCTGCGCGCTGCGGCCGCGGACGACGGCGCGCGCGCGATCGTACTGCGGGTCAACAGCCCGGGCGGCTCGTACGTAGCCTCCGACACCATCTGGCGCGAGGTGGTCCGGGCCCGCAACGCGGGCAAGCCGGTGGTGGTGTCCATGGGCGACGTCGCCGCCTCGGGTGGCTACTTCATCTCGATGGCCGCGGACGCGATCGTCGCCCAGCCCGGCACGGTGACCGGCTCCATCGGCGTGCTGTCCGGCAAGCCGGTGCTCAGCGACCTGCTCGGCCGGGCCGGGGTGACGACGGACTCGGTGGCCGAGGGTGCCCACTCGGAGATGTTCAAGACCACCCGCCCGTTTACCGAGGACGAGTGGGCGCTGGTCAACGGCTGGCTGGACCACATTTACGCCGATTTCACCGGCAAGGTCGCGGATGGTCGCCGGATGGCGCCCGACCGGGTGCACGAACTGGCCCGGGGCCGGGTGTGGACCGGCGCGGACGCGCTGGCCAACGGGCTCGTAGACGAGCTCGGCGGCCTGGAGCGGGCGACGGCGATCGCGCGCCGCCGGGCGGGCCTGCCGGCCGGCGCGCCGCTGCGCCTCTACCCGAGGGTCGCGCCGCTCGACCGGCTGCGCCCGGGCTCGGCCGGTACCCGGGCGGCCGCCCTGCTCCCGGCGGGCCCCGGGTCCGTGGCGGCGCTGCTCGCCGAGGCCTGGGGGCCGGTCTGGCGGCTGGCGACCCAGGCCGGCCTGCCGCCCTACGGACCGCTGATCCTGCCCGGAAGCTGGACGTTCGATTGACGCAACGGGTAGCCGCGCCCCAGCCGCGTCCGGCCATCGGTGATGTGCTCGCCGCGTTCGCGTCGGGGGTCACCCTGGTCACCGTGGCCGACGGCCGGGACGATGTCGGCACCACCGTCAGCGCGTTCTGCCCGGTGTCCGGCGAGCCGCCGCTGGTGGCTGTCTCGCTGATCACGAGCTCCTACCCGGCCGAGCTGCTCGGCAGGCTGGACCGGTTCGCCGTGACCGTGCTCGCGGCGGGCCAGCGTGCGCTGGCGGGCCGGTTCGCGGCGTCCGGCAGGCCGGGGGCGAGGCTGCTGCTGGACGGGGTGCCGCACCAGCGCGGAGCCCTCTCCGGCGCGCTGATCCCCGACGGCGGCCTCGCCGCCCTGGAGTGCGAGGCTACCCAGCGGGTCGAGGCGGGCGATCACCTGCTGGTGATCGCGCGCGTGCTGGACGTCCCGTACCTGGCCGAGGACGGCCAGCCGCTGATCAGGTTCCGGGGCAAGTACCCGCCGCTGGCCGCGGGACGGTAGGCCTACGCGCCGGAGCGCGCCCCACCCGTCCTTTTCGCCCCACCCACCACGCCCTGCCCTTCCACCATCTCTTGCCCGCCCACTAGCTTCCGCCCGCCCACTAGCTTCCGCCCGCCCACCACGCCCTTGCCCCCCAGCCAGAACCCGGCGACCAGCGGGACGCCCGGCCGGTAGGCGAGGTAGGAGTGCGAGGGCGCTTCCAGCATCACCAGGTCGGCCCGGGCCCCGACGCCGAGATGGCCGACGTCGGTCCGGCGCAGCGCACGGGCTCCGCCCGCGGTGGCCGCCCACACGGCCTCCCGCGTGGTCATGTGCATCTCCCGCACCGCCAGCGCGATGCACCACGCCGCGCTCGAGCTGAAGCAGGAGCCCGGGTTGCAGTCGGTGGCGAGCGCCACGGTCACGCCCGCGTCGAGCAGCCGGCGCGCGTCCGGGTACGGCTGCCGGGTGGAGAACTCCACCCCGGGCAGCAGGGTGGCCACGGTTTCCGACGAAGCGAGCGCGTCAACGTCGGCGTCGTCCAGGTGGGTGCAGTGATCGGCGGAGGCGGCGCCGGCCTCCACCGCGACCTGCACGCCGGGCCCCTCGGCGAGCTGGTTGGCGTGCACCCGGGGCTGCAGGCCGGCCGCCCGGCCCGCGGCCAGCACCGCCGCCGCCTCGTCCCGGTTGAAGGCCCCGCGCTCGCAGAACACGTCCACCCACTTGGCGTGCGGCGCGCACGCCTCCAGCATCGCGCCGCAGACCAGGTCGACGTATCCGGCCGGGTCCGCGGAAAACTCCGGCGGGACCACGTGCGCGCCCAGGTACGTCACCTCGGGGGTGACCTCCGCGGCCAGGGCCACGCTGCGCGCCTCGTCCGGAACGGTAAGCCCGTACCCGGACTTGCACTCGAACGTCGTGATCCCCTGGGCCAGCATCTCCGCGGCCAGCTTCCGCAGGTTGGCCCGGAGCTGGTCGTCGCTGGCCTGCCTGGTCGCGGCGACCGTGCTGCGGATGCCGCCGGCCTGATAGGGCTGGCCGGCCATCCGGGCGGCGAACTCCGCGCTTCGCTCCCCGGCGAAGACGAGGTGCGCGTGGGAGTCGACGAACCCGGGCAGCACGGCCCGGCCGCCCGCGTCGACCACCTGGTCCGCGGCGGGCACCCGCGACGCGGGCCCGGTCCAGGCCACCAGGCCGTCGTCGATGACCAGCGCGGCCCGGGCGACCGCCGCGAACGCCCCCGCGCCGGCCTGCTCGCCCGGCTGGTTCGTGACCAGCTCGCCGATGTTCGTGATCAGGACGCTCACGGTGCCTCCGCTCCCTACCCGAGAACCTGGCGGATCGCGGCCGACAGCGCGGCCGGGACGTCCTCGACCAGCCGGTGCCGCCCGTCGCGCACCAGGTCCTGGCCGCCTACCACGACGTGGCGGACGTCGGCGGCGGATCCCGCGAAGATCACCATGGCCAGCGCCGTCCGCTGCGTCGCCCCGGCCAGCCGGGGCGAGTCCAGGGTGACCGTGACCAGGTCGGCGATCGCGCCCGCGGCGATCTCCCCGGCGTCCGGCCAGCCGAGGCTGGCGTGGCCGTCCGTGGTGGCCGCCCGGGCCAGCTCGCCGGCCCGGAAATGGCCGCGCTGCTCGCTGGCCAGGCGTTCCCCGAGCTCGACCCGCCGGGCCTCCTCGAACAGGTCGATCACCGCCTGGCTGTCGCTGCCGACGGTCAGCGGGCTGCCCGCGGCGGCCAGCGCGCCAGCCGGGCCGATCCCGTCGGCCAGGTCGGCCTCGGTGGTCGGGCACAGACAGGCGAAGGTCCGGCTGCCGCCGAGCAGTTCGACGTCGCGGCCGACCAGGTGGGTGGCGTGCACCACCGTGGACCGCGGTCCGAGCGCCCCGGCGTCGTAGAGCACCTCGGCGGGCGTGCGGCGGTAGGCAGCCAGGCACGCCTCGTTCTCGGCCCCCTGCTCGGACAGGTGCGCGTGCAGCGGCGCGCCGTAGCCGCTGCGCCCAGGCGATCACCGGGTGCATCTGGTCCACTGGCACGGCGCGCACCGAGTGGATCGCGGCGCCGGCCCGCGCCAGCGGGCCGAGCAGCCCGTGCGCGTCGGCGCCCAGCGCCTCGGCGCGGGCCGCCCACGCCTCGCCGTCGCCGTCGCCGAACCGCAGCTGGGTGCCGGTCAGCGGCTGCGGCGCCGCCGTCCGGGCTGAGCCCGCCGGACAGGTAGCAGGTGTCGAGCAGCGTGATCCGGATGCCCGGCCTGCGCGGCGGCGGCGATCAGCGCCTTGCTCATCTCGTTGGGGTCGGCGTACCGGAACGCCGCTCCGGGCCGTGGTGCAGGTAGTGGAACTCGCCGACGCAGGTGATGCCCGCCAGCGCCATCTCGGCGTAGACGGCACGGGCCAGGGCCAGGTAGCTGTCCGGGTCGAGCCCGGCCGCCACCTCGTACATCCGCTCCCGCCAGGTCCAGAACGTGCCCAGGCCCACCTGGGTGGTCCCGCGCAGCGCGCGGTGGAACGCGTGCGAGTGCGCGTTCGCCATGCCCGGCAAGGTCAGGCCGGGCAGCCAGGTCACGCGCAGGTCAGCGGGGATGTCACCGGCGCGCACCTCGGGGGTGACCGCGGTGAACCGGTCCCCGGCCGCCTCGATCAGCACGTCGGGGCAGACGCCTCGGCCAGGCAGCCAGGCCAGCTCGGCGTGCCAGGCCCGTACCTGGGTCGTCATGGGCCGGCCAGCTCCTCGAGTACCGCCGCCAGGGCGGTCACGCCGGCCTCGCAGTCGGCCAGGTCGGCATGCTCGGCGGGCGAGTGCGGACACCCCGGAGGGGTTGCGCACGAACAGCATGGCCGTGGGCAGCCGGGCGGCCAGGACCCCGGCGTCATGGCCGGCGCCGGTCGGCAGGACCGGCGCCGTGATCCCGCGGCGGCGCCAGCACCGCGGCCAGCCGGTCCCGCAGCCCGGGGTCGAACTCCACGCGCGGCGTGAACGACTCCTGGCGCATCCCGACCTCGACGCCCTGCCTCGGCGACGGCCTCCCGCGCGGCGGCCTCGATCTGCTCGACCATGCGGTGCAGCGTGGCCTCGTCCGGGGCCCGCGCGTCCAGCCAGGCACGCACCGCCGAGCAGATCGCGTTGGCGCCGCCCGGCTCGGCGGTCGACCTTCCCGAACGTGGCCAGCGCGGCATGCTCGGCCGCGGCCTGCCGGGCGGCGAGCACCGTGGCCGCGTACGGCAGCATCGGATCACGGCGGTCGGCCAGCCGGGTGGTGCCCGCGTGGTCGGCCCGGCCGGTGAAGTCGAGCCGCCACCGGCCGTGCGGCCAGATGCCCTCCGCGATCCCGACCGCGGCGCCCAGCCCGGCCAGCGCGCGGCCCTGCTCGACGTGCAGCTCGACGAACGCGCCGATGCCGTCCAGCAGCTCCTCGTCGGCGCCCGAGCCGCGCCGGGTCGAGCCCGGCCCCGGCCATCGCCTCGGCCAGGGGCATCCCGCCGGAGTCGCGCAGTTCCCGCGCGGACGGCGGCGCCAGGACCCCGGTCAGCAAGCGGCTGCCCACGCAGGCCACGCCGAACCGGCCGCCTTCCTCCTCCCAGAACGCGGCCACCGCGATCGGCCGGGCCGGGACGAACCCGCGCGCCCGGAGCAGGTCGACCGCGGCGAAGCCGGACACCACGCCGAGCGGGCCATCGTAGGCGCCGCCGTCCGGCACCGAGTCCAGGTGGCTTCCGGTGGCCACGGCGGCGTTGACCCGGGGGATGACCCCCGGACCCCCAGACCGGGGGCCTCGCCCCCCGGAGCCCCCCCGCCCGCCTCCCCATCCCCCTTCACTGCCGACCTCCGGCCTGCCCTCGCATCCGGCACCCCAGCCGACCTCGCATCCGGCGGATCCCACCACGCCCAGAGATTCCCGTTGCGGTCGGTCTGCAGGCGAAGCGACCGTTGCAAAGCGTGGTCACAAAACCATTCGCGGCAGGCTGCGTCCGCCGCGGTGAACGAGAAACGCCGGTACCCGCCAGTCTCCGGGTCGCGGCCGAGCGGCCACAGCGAGTTCCACAGCTCAGCGAAGCCCACCGCGGCGTCCGCCTCACTGCCCGGCCATGGGCAGCCGGACGCCGCGCTCGGCGGCGATCTCGGTCGCGCGGTCATAGCCGGCGTCGGCGTGCCGGATCACGCCCATGCCCGGGTCGTTGGTCAGCACCCGCTCCAGCTTCTGCGCGGCCAGCTCGCTGCCGTCGGCCACGCAGACCTGGCCGGCGTGGATGGAGCGGCCGATGCCGACCCCGCCGCCGTGGTGGATGCTCACCCAGGACGCACCCGAAGAGGTGCTGACCAGAGCGTTCAGCAGCGGCCAGTCGGCGATCGCGTCCGATCCGTCGGCCATCGCCTCGGTCTCGCGGTACGGCGAGGCGACCGAGCCGCAGTCCAGGTGGTCCCGGCCGATCACGATCGGCGCCTGCACGTCGCCACGCTGGACCAGCTCGTTGAAGCGCAGCCCGGCCCGGTCCCGCTCCCCGTAGCCCAGCCAGCAGATCCGCGCGGGCAGGCCCTGGAAGTGCACTCTCTGCTCGGCCATCCTGATCCACCTGGCCAGCGCCTCGTTGTCCGGGAACAGGTCCAGGATCGCCGCGTCGGTCGCCGCGATGTCCTTGGGCTCCCCGGACAGCGCGGCCCACCGGAACGGGCCCTTGCCCTCGCAGAACAGCGGCCGGATGTAGGCCGGGACGAAGCCGGGGAAGTCGAACGCGCGATCGTAGCCGGCCAGCAGGGCCTCGCCGCGGATCGAGTTGCCGTAGTCGAACACCTCGGCGCCCGCGTCCATGAACCCGACCATCGCCGCCACGTGGGCCGCCATCGACTCCCGGGCCCGGATGGTGAACCCGGCCGGGTCCTCGGCCCGCAGCGCGGCCATGTCCTCGAAGGCGATCCCGCGGGGCAGGTAGGTCAGCGGGTCGTGGGCCGAGGTCTGGTCGGTGACCACGTTGACCGGGGCGCCCATCGCGAGCAGTTGCGGCACAAGATCGGCCGCGTTGCCGAGCAGCCCGAGGGACAGCGGCTCGCCCGCGGCGGCCGCGGCGGCGGCGCGGCGTACCGCCTCGTCCACACCGTCGGCCGCCACGTCCAGGTAGCCGTGCTCGATCCGGCGGCTGATCCGGGACGGGTCGCAGTCGATACAGATCGCGACGCCGCCGTTCATCGTGACCGCGAGCGGCTGCGCGCCGCCCATCCCGCCGAGCCCCGCCGTGAGCGTTATGGTCCCGGCGAGCGAGCCGCCAAACCGCTTGGCGGCCACCGCCGCGAACGTCTCGTAGGTGCCCTGCAGGATGCCCTGGGTGCCGATGTAGATCCACGATCCCGCGGTCATCTGGCCGAACATGGTCAGCCCGGCCGCCTCGAGCCTGCGGAACTCCTCCCAGGTGGCCCACTGCGGGACCAGGTTGGAGTTGGCGATCAGCACCCGTGGCGCCCACTCATGGGTCCGGAACACGCCGACCGGCTTGCCGGACTGGACCAGCAGCGTCTCGTCGGCCGCCAGGTCCCGCAGCGAGGCGACGATCGCGTCGAACGCGCCCCAGCTGCGGGCAGCCCGGCCTGACCCGCCGTACACGATGAGCTCGTCCGGGTGCTCGGCCACCTCGGGATCGAGGTTGTTCATCAACATCCGCAGGGCCGCCTCCTGGGGCCAGCCCTGACAGGTCAGGTCGGTTCCGCGGGGCGCGCGTACCGGGCGCGGCCCGGCCGGGTGCTGGCCAGCGGCGGTCGGGCCAGCCGGGCGCTCTGCAGTCATCGCCGGTCTCCTCGTCGAGTCGGTGGTCGAGGTCCGCTGGGCCGAGCCGGCCCGGACCAGTATCGGGGCCCGCGGCCGGCTAGCTGTCGCTACCGGTTCATCATCCCCCGTCCCGCGGGCAACCACGCGGGAGCCCGGGGCACCGGCCAGCTTGATCAAAGTACCGGAAGGCGTGCTACAGCCCGCGTTCCGGTACTTTTATGCGCGCCCAAGAGGGACAAGCGCGCGACAGGAGGGATGGGCGGGCCGGACGGACCAGGGGCGGGGAGGGCGCGGAGGAAGTCCGGCAGGTTACCGCCAGGAGGCCTGCAAGAGCGCGTGGATGTCGGCCGCGGTCGGCTGGCGCGGCGCGTTGGCCAGCACCTCGTCGTCGAGCGCGTCCGCGGCGATCGGGCCGAAGTCCGCGCCGGTGATCCCCACGCCGGCCATCCGCTGGGTCATCCCGACCCGGTCGGCCAGGCCGGCCATCACGTCGATCGCGGCGTCGGCGTTGCGCGCACTGGACCGGGCCGGATCGGCGACGCCGAGCGCCACCGCCACGTCGGCCAGGCGCTCCGCGCAGACCGTGGCGTTGAACCGGAGCACCGCCGGGAGCAGCATGGTCAGCGCCACGCCGTGCGCGATGTCGAACCGGCCGCCGAGCGCGTGGCCGACCGCGTGGCACAGGCCGAGGCCGGTGGTGGCCATCCCGATGCCCGCCATGTGCGCGGCCAGCAGCATCTGCGCTCTGGCCTCCAGGTCCTGGCCGTCGGCGTGCGCCCGCGGCAGGTGGGCCGCGATCATGCGGATGACCTGCAGCGCGATCCCGTCCGACCAGGGATTGGCCCGGACCGACAGGTAGGACTCCAGGGCATGGGTCAGCGCGTCCATCCCGGTGGCGGCCGTCGCCGGCGGCGGCAGGCCGACGGTCAGGCCGGGGTCGAGGACCGCGGCCGCGGGCAGCGTGCTGGCGTGTCCCACGTAGAACTTGCGGCGCGACTGCGAGTCGGTCACGACGCCGAACGCGTTCGTCTCCGCGCCGGTGCCCGCCGTGGTCGGGACGGCCACGATGGGCAGCGCCGGGCTCGTGAACTCGCCGCGGTAGTCCAGGTCCCGTCCTCGCTGCGGGTTGACGGCGGCCAGCGCGATCCCCTTGGCCGCGTCGATCGGCGACCCCCCGCCCACCGCGACCAGCGTGACCCGCCCGCACCCGGCCGCCCCCGCCGCTCCGTCCGCCCCGGCAGGTCCGTCCGCCCCGGCCACGGCGTCCGCGCCGGCCGCCAGGTCGCCGGTGGTCGGGTTGGGGTGCACCCCGCCGAACACGGTCACCGGCATCCCGGCCGCCTCGAGCACGCCGGTGACGCTGGCCACCACCGGCGTGGCAGCCAGCGCGGCGTCGGTGATCACGACCACGGCGGCGCCGCCGGTGCCACGGACGATGCCGGGCAGCCCGCCGATGGCGCCCACGCCGAAGTGCGCGCGCGGTGTAGGCGAGATGACGAGCTCGGAGATC
The DNA here is from genome assembly GCA_963834695.1 of uncultured Actinomycetota bacterium. Classification (GTDB taxonomy): domain Bacteria; phylum Actinomycetota; class Actinomycetes; order Streptosporangiales; family Streptosporangiaceae; genus JASHPR01. Next base: position 66,236 of record CAWIDQ010000043.1, on the reverse strand, counting down.
ATGATCACTCCTGTGCGACCGGGGGCGCGTCGAGGCCGATGAACCCTATCCGCATCCCCACTCCCCGATTTTGATCCGCAACGGGCCGTCCGTCTCAGCCCCGGGCCCACCGCGCGACCGCGGTCTCGTCGATCTCGGCGCCGAGGCCCGGCCGGGCGGGCACGGTCAGGCAGCCGCCAGAGTCGACCCGCAGCGGCTCGGCCAGGAAGAAGTCGCGCCGCTGCTCGGTCCACCCCGGCGGGTCGTAGGGGAACTCCAGGTACGGGCCGCCCCCGACACCGGCGGCGACGTGCAGGTTGGCCAGCAGGCCCAGCCCGTTGGTCCAGGTATGCGGGGTGAACCAGCGGTGGCCGATCCGGGCCAGCTCGGCGATGGCCCGGGCCCGGAGCATGCCCACGGCCAGCACGACATCGGGCTGCACCACGTCCAGCGCGCCCGCCGCCAGCGCGTCGAGCAGCTCGCCCTCGGTGCGCGCCATCTCGCCGCCCGCCACCCGGATCCCGGTCTGCTCCCGGAGGGCCCGCAGCCCGGGCAGGTCGCGGGCGGGCAGCGGCTCCTCCAGCCAGAGCACGCCGAGCTCGGCCAGCTCGGCCGCCAGCCGCCGGACGGCGGCCAGGTCGAGGGCGGTCGAGATGTCCCCGGCCATCCGCCATCCCTGGTTCAGGTCGACCATGATGTCCATCTCGTCCCCGACCACCTCGCGGGTGGCCCGCACCGCAGCCAGCCCCGAGGCGACGTCCTCCCGGGCGATGCGGATCTTCACCGCCCGGAAGCCCGCCGCCTTGGCCGCCAGGGCGGCCTCGGCCCGCGCCCCGGCGCTGCGCAGCTCGCCGAATGACGCGTAGGCGGGCATGCTCCGGCTGGCTCCGCCGAACAGCACGGACACCGGCAGCCCGGACACCTGGCCGAGGATGTCCCACAGCGCGGCCTCCAGCGGCCAGTACCGTCCGGCGTGGAAGCCGATCGTCTCGATCACGGCCACGTGGCTGGCGATCTGCAGCGGGTCCCGCCCGGTGAACAGGCCCTCGAACGCCTCGAAGCCGTCCATGGTGTCGCCGGAGCCGTACCCGGTCACGCCCTCGTCGGTCTCCACCCGGACCAGGGTGGCGTCGAACCAGCGGCGCGGCACCGGGTCCCAGGCCGCCCGGAACGGCGGGTCCAGCGGCAGCCGCATCCGGTCCAGCCGGATCGCGGTGATCTTCACTAGGCGCCGATCAGCATAGCGTTGTCCGGCATGGCGACGAGGCTATCCGCTGCCACGCGCCGGGTAGCGGCCCGCATCGGCGGATGGGCGGCTTGGTCACGTTTCGGCGCATTCCGCGAGCGATTCGTTGCGGCGCTGCCGGCTGGAAACTAGGCTGCGTCCATCCGATGACGGGCGCGTGGCCGTCCGCAATCGTCCCAGGGGGAGTCTTGGCGACGTACATCCTGAGACGTCTCGGGCTGGCCCTGATCACCCTCTGGTTGCTCAGTGTCATCGTCTTCTTCGCCGGGCAGGTGCTGCCCGGCGATCCCGGCCGCGCGATCCTCGGCCCGCTGGCGGCGCAGAGCGCCGTGCACGCCCTCGATCAGTCGCTGGGTGTTGACCGGCCGCTGCTCGCCCAGTACTGGAGCTGGATCACCGGGCTGCTGCACGGCGATATGGGCCTGTCCTACGAGTTCCGGACCCCGGTGGCGCCGTTCATCGGCGCCGCGCTGGTGAATTCGATCAAGCTGGGCGCCCTGGCGTTCGTCATCGTGGTGCCGCTGAGCATCCTCGGCGGGGTGGTCGCAGCGCTCAACTACGGCCGGGCCCCCGACCGGATCATCTCGGTCACCGGCCTGTCCGCGACCACCGTGCCCGAGTTCGTGTCCGGGATCGTGCTCCTGGTGGTCTTCGGCGTGGAGCTGAAGTGGTTCCCGGTCTCGGCCTCGGCCGGCGCTGGCGCGTCGTTCGGGTCTCAGCTCTATCACCTGATCCTGCCCGCGATCCCGCTCGTGCTCATCTTGTTCGGCTACATCGCACGAATGGCCCGGGCCGGCACGATCGAAGCGCTCGAGTCCGACTACGTACGCACCGCGACGCTCAAGGGCCTCAAGCGGTCGGTGGTGATCCGGCGGCACGTGCTGCGGAACTCGCTGCTCCCGACGATCACGGTCATCGCCACCCAGACCGGCTACCTGATCGGCGGGCTGGTCGTGGTCGAGACCCTGTTCAACTACCAGGGCATCGGGAGGCTGATCTTCAGCGCGGCGACCTCCAAGGACTTCCCCATGCTCGAGGCGGGCGTGCTCACGATCGGCGTCGTGTACATGGTCGCGACCCTGATCGCCGACGTCCTCTACACCACGCTCAACCCGCGGCTACGCCCCGGAGGCTCCGGATGATCGGCTCCGGCGAGCTAGGGCCGCCCACCCCGGTCCCGGGCGTGGAGACGGCGGTCACGCACGCGGCGCTGCGCCGCCAGCAGCCGCCGTGGCGGCTGATGCTGCGCAAGCCGACGTTCATCGCCGGTGCGCTGATCCTGCTGTTCTGGGTCTTCTGCGCGGTGTTCGGCACCGCGATCGCCCCGCACAACCCGCTCGCGCAGCAGCTGCTGGCCGTCAACGCTGCCCCGTCCCGGGCGCACCTGTTCGGCACCGACCAGCTCGGCCGGGATGTGCTGTCCCGGGTGCTCGCCGGGTCCAGGGAGATCCTGCTCATCGCCGCGGGGGCCACCGTGCTCGGCACCCTGCTCGGCACCGCGCTCGGCCTGCTCATGGGGTACCTCGGCGGTGTCCTGGACATCCTGGTCGGCCGCGTGGTGGAGGCCGTGCTCGCGCTGCCGGTCGTGATCGTCGCGTTCCTGTTCATCGTCGCGCTCGGGCCGTCCGTGCCCACGCTGATCGTGGTCATCGGGTTCGTGTTCACGCCGCTGATCGCGCGGACGGTCCGCTCCGCCGTGCTGGTGGAGAGCCAACTCGACTACCTGTCGTCCGCCCGCCTGCTCGGGGAGAAGCCCCTGCAGATCATGTTCACCGAGATCCTGCCGAACGTGGTCCCGGTCATCCTGGTCGAGTTCACCGTGCGGCTCGGGTACGCGATCTTCGCCGTGGCCACGCTGTCGTTCCTCGGCTTCGGGGTCCAGCCGCCGACCCCCGACTGGGGGGCGGACATCGCCGCGAACTACGGGGTGCTGCCGGCCGGGTACTGGTGGGAGACGCTATTCCCCGCGCTGGCCATCGCCTCGCTCATCGTGGGCGTCAACCTGGTCACCGACTCGATCGAGCAGGTGCTGGCCTCGTGACCGCGGCGGACACCACGGCGGCCCCGGGCGCCACGGGCGGGACGGCACCTACCCTGGCGGTGGGGCACCTGGACGTCACCTACCGGGTGCGCGGGCAGGACCGGCGGGCGCTGCGCGACGTGTCGTTCGAGATCGGCGCCGGTGAGTCGTACGGGCTGGTCGGCGAGTCCGGCTCCGGCAAGTCCACGGTGGCGCTCGCGCTGACCCGGTACCTGCCCCGCAACGGCCGGGTGAGCGCGGGCACGATCAGCATCAACGGGATGGACCCGCTGGCCATGGGCTCGGCCGAGCTGCGCGACCTGCGGGCCCATACGGTGTCCATGGTCTACCAGGAGCCCGGGCGGGCGCTGAACCCGTCGATCAAGGTGGGCCACCAGGTCGCCGAGGTGTACGAGATCGCCGGCCTGGACCGCAAGACGGCCCTCGCGCGCGCCGAGGACATGCTGCGCAAGGTGCAGATCTCCGACCCGCACCGGGTGATGGACCGGTACCCGCACGAGCTCTCCGGCGGCATGGCCCAGCGCGTGGTGATCGCGATGGCGCTGGCCGCCGAGCCGTCGCTGCTCATCCTCGACGAGCCGACCACCGCGCTGGACGCGACCGTCGAGGCGGAGGTGCTCGACCTGGTGGCCGCGCTGCGCGAGGAGTACGCCACCTCGGTGCTGTTCATCAGCCACAACCTGGCCGTGATCGCCAAGATGTGCGACCGGGTCGGGGTCCTGTACGCCGGGGAGCTGATCGAGGAGGGCCCGGCCCACGAGGTGTTCGCCCAGCCGCGCCACCCCTATACGGTCGGGCTGCTGCGCTGCATCCCTCGCGGCGGCCAGCGCAAGGACCACGGGCGGCTGGACACGATCCCCGGCTTCCTGCCTACGCCAGGCGATGAGCCGACGGGATGCATCTTCGCCCCGCGCTGCCCGATCGCCGAGGAGCGCTGCCGGGCCGCCGCGCCGCCGGCCTTCGTCACCGGCCCGGACCGGACCTCGCGCTGCTACCTGTACGACCAGACCGCGGACCTGCCCCGCAATACTCCCGTTGACCTGGAGCTTCCTTCGCAGCGCGACGCCGGCGCGCCGGTCGTGCAGCTCGAGCGGCTGTCCAAGACGTTCGGGCAGCGCGGCGAGGCGGTCAAGGCCCTGGTCGGGGTGAACCTCAGCCTGGAAGAGGGCGAAACGCTCGGGCTGGTCGGCGAGTCCGGCAGCGGCAAGACCACCCTGGCCCGCGCGCTGCTCGGCCTGATCCCGCCGGACCAGGGCTCGGTGATCGACCTCGACGGCCAGCCGCTGCAGCCTGACGCCCGGCGCCGCACGCGCGACCAGCTCAAGGCGCTGCAGATCGTGTTCCAGAACCCGGACTCGGCGCTCAACCGTCGGCACACGGTCCGCCGGCTGATCAGCCAGCCGCTGTCCCGGCTGGCCGGGCTGTCCGGCGCGCGCCTGCGCGAGCGGCTGGCCGACCTGGTCCGGTCGGTCCGCATGGAGGACCGGCAGCTGTCGCTGCGCCCGAGCCAGCTGTCCGGCGGGCTCAAGCAGCGGGTGGCGATCGCGCGGGCGTTCGCGGGCGGGCCGCGCATCGTGGTCTGCGACGAGCCCACCTCGGCCCTGGACGTGTCGGTGCAGGCCGCGATCCTCAACCTGCTGGTCGACCTGCAGGTCAAGGAGCGGGTGACGTACCTGTTCATCTCCCACGACCTGGGCCTGGTGCGGTACCTGTCGGACCGCATCGCCGTGCTCTACCTTGGCCGCGTCATGGAGGTCGGCCCGGCCGAGGTCGTGTTCGCCGGGCCGCACCACCCCTACACCGAGGCGCTGCTGTCCGCCGTGCCGAGCCTGGACGGGCAGCGTCCGGCGCGGATCCGGCTGCAAGGCGAGATCCCGTCCGCGGCCAGCCCGCCCAGCGGCTGCGTGTTCCACACCCGCTGCCCGCGCAAGCTGCCGACCGGCGTGTGCGAGTCGACCGAGCCGCCGTTGGCCGAGGTCGCGCCCGGCCACTTCATGAGCTGTCATATTCCTATCGATCAGCTAACAAACCTGCAGCAGACCGGGCGGGCGCCGTGACAAGCGCGCGTCCTTGGGCGTACGTTTTTCGCTTCACGCCGGCCACGCGCTTGCGTGTCCGGTGAGGCTAGGGAGGCCCCAGTGAACGCAGACCATCGCCGCCTCGACCGGCTCCGCGAGGGGCAAGGCGACATCGGAAACCATGTCATCGACGAGTTCGTGGCCAAGAGGATCTCGCGCCGGGACTTCATCCGGCGCGGCTCGGTCGTCGGGCTCTCGCTGCCCGTGCTCGGCGGGGTGCTGGCCGCGTGCGGCAGCTCGAGCTCGACAACCTCGGCGCCGAGCAGCTCCGCGGGCAAGTCCGGAGCGACCATCCGGGTCGGGATCACCGTGCCGACCGCCGCCATCAACCCGGTGACCGTGGCCGACCAGGGCGGCCTCGACATGCTCGCGCAGACCGGCGAGTACCTGTGCCTGTCCGATCAGACCCTGACCCTCAAGCCCGTGCTCGCCACGAGCTGGACGCCCAACTCCACCGCGGACGTGTGGACGTTCAAGATCCGCCAGGGGGTGAAGTTCCACGACGGCTCGTCGCTCACCGCCGACGACGTCGTGTACACCTACAAGCTGCAGGCGAACCCGGCGGGCAAGTCGAACGCGCTGTCCAACTTCGGCGGGGTGCTCACCCCGTCCGGCGTCGAGAAGGTCGATGACTACACCGTGGCCTTCCACCTTGAGGCCCCGAACGGCAACTTTCCGTACCTGACCTCCTCCGACAACTACAACATGATCATCATCCCGAACAACTACGACCCCGGGAACTGGCAGAGCTCGTTCATCGGGACCGGCCCGTTCGTGATGAAGAGCTACACGGCGAAGGTCGGCGCGTCGTTCACCCGCAACGAGCAGTACTGGGGCACCAAGGCCCTGCCCGCGGGCACCGAGTTCACCTTCTACTCCGACCAGACGCCGGAGAACCTCGCGCTGACCGCCGGGACGATCGACGTGGTCGGGCAGTTCGCGGTGTCCGGCGGGGAGCAGCTGCTGGCCCCCGGCGCCCCGTACAACATCATCAGGCTGAGGTCGTCCGCCCACCGCGAGCTGTCGATGCGCTGCGACCAGGCCCCGTTCACCGACTCGCGGGTGCGCCAGGCGATCGCGCTGACCCTGGACCGGCCTGCGATCGTGCAGGCGCTGTTCAAGGGCTTCGCCGACATCGGCAACGACAGCCCGTTCGCGCCGGTGTTCCCGTCGACGAACACCAGCGTCCCGCAGCGGAAGCAGAACATCGCCCAGGCGAAATCGCTGATGGCAGCGGCCGGGCACTCGTCCGGGTTCAGCACGACCCTCACCACCGAGATGCTCCTGGAGATCCCAGACTACGCGCAGATCGTGGCCCAGTCCGCGAAGGCCATCGGGGTGGACATCAAGCTGAAGGTCGAGAGCTCGGCGGCGTACTACGGCCAGGCCACGTTCGGGAACTCGGACTGGCTGGACGCCACGATGAGCCTGGTTGACTACGGCCACCGCAGTGTGCCGAACGTGTTCCTCGGCGCCCCGCTAGAGACGATCAACGCGAAGACCGGAACTGGCTCGTGGAACGCGGCGCACTTCAACAACGCGCAGTACGACAAGCTGGTCGCCCAGTACGTCGCCACTGCCGACCTGTCCACCCAGCGGACGATCGCCGGGCAGATCGAGACCCTGTTGCTCGACCAGACGCCGATCATCTTCGGGTACTTCTACAACTACCTGACGGCCACGGCTAAGAACGTGAGCGGCGCCTACCCGACCGCGATCGGCCACATCTTCCTCAACAACGCGACCAAGAGCTGACCCTCGTGCCGGCCGGCGGAGGCATGCGGGCTGACGAGGCCCGCGCTGCCGCCCGCCGGCCGGCGCGGCTCCCGTCGGCCGGCCACGGCCCGCGGTCCCGCCAATCCGTCGGCTCGCCCCGACGGCCGCGGCACGCGGTACCGCCAAACCGCAACCCGCCATCCGGCCGGCTCACCCCGACGGCCGCGGCACGCGGTACCGCCAAACCGCAACCCGCCATCCGGCAGGCTCACCCCGACGGCCGCGGCACGCGGTACCGCCAAACCGCAACCCGCCAACCTACCGGCTCGCCCCGCCCGACCGGCGACGACAGGCCTATGCTGGCTTGTTATCCCCCTGCTTCGAGGTTTGGAGGTCTTATTGACGTCCATTACCATCGTCAACTCCGGCGGGCCGGGCGCGGAGCAGTCCGACCGGGTCGGCACCGGCCTGAAGCAGGGCCGGGGCGTAAGCCCGCAGCGGCAGCAGGCGATCGTCGATACGCTCCACGGCTTCGTGCCGCGTATCGGGCGCCTGTCCCCCGCCCAGCTGCGGGCGGTCACGCTCGAACTCGCGGCGCGCCGGGATCTATGGGCCGACCTGCTCGTCCACGACCCCGACGTGCGCTGGTACCTGCCGCTGCACCGGTCGAACGCGTGCGACGTCTGGCTGCTGGCCTGGGAGCGCGGCCAGGACACCGACTGGCATGACCACGGCGGGTCGTCCGGGTCGTTCGCCGTGGCCGAAGGCAGCCTGACCGAGCAGTACCGGGTCCCGAGCGGGCGCAGGCTCGGCCACCGGCGCCTGCGGGCCGGCGAGGCCGTCGCGTTCGGGCCCGGGCACGTCCACGACGTCGCGCACGGCGGCGACGGCTCCGCCACGAGCATCCACGCCTACTCCCCGCCGCTGATGGCGATGACCTACTACCGGCCGACCGACTACGGCCTGATCGCCACCCAGACCGTTGCGATCGACGGTCCGGAAGGCGCTCGCGGCCGCGGCGGTGCGGACACCGCGCTGGCCGATGCCACCGCGTCTGCGGCGGAGCTCACCGCCGGCGCGCTGCCTGCCGACGCGCCCAGCATCGCCGACCTGCTGGCCGAGGCCCGCAGCGGCCTGGCCCGGCTCCGGCCCGAGGCGGCGTTCGCGGCGCTGACGGACGGGGCCACGCTGGTCGACATCCGCCCGCTGGAGCAGCGGATCGTCGAGGGCGAGGTCCCGGGGGCGATCATCATCGCTCGTAACGTCCTGGAGTGGCGGCTCGACCCGCGCAGCGAAGCCCGCATCCCCGCCCTGGCCCGGGCCGACGCCCGGATCGTCGTGATGTGCTCGCAAGGGTATGCCTCGACGCTGGCCGCAGCGAGCCTGCGGCGGATCGGCCTGTACGAGGCGACCGACCTGGACGGCGGTTTCCAGGCGTGGCAGGCGGCCGGCCTGCCGACGCGCCCGGCTCAGTCCCTGGGCTGACCGCGGCGGCGGCCGCTTACCAGGCGTCGGACCCGAACGAGTCTTCGGCGTGCCCGCCGGACACCGACAGCAGCTCCAGGTCGGCCTCGACCATGATCGTGACCAGCTCCTCGAAGCCGATCTTCGGCTTCCAGCCCAGCTCGCTGGCGACCTTGGCCGGGTTCGCGCACAGGCGGTCCACCTCGGCCGGCCGGATGAACGCGGCGTCGGTCACCACGTGGTCCCGCCAGTCCAGGCCGACGACGGCAAAGGCCAGCTCGACCAGTTCGCCGACGCTGTGCGTGACGCCCGTCCCCACCACGTAGTCGGTGGGGACGTCCTGCCCCAGCATCAGGTGCATGGCGCGCACGTAGTCGCCGGCGAATCCCCAGTCCCGGCTGGCGCCCAGGTTGCCGAGCCGCAGCTGCCGCTCGTCGCCGAGCTTGATCTTGGCGACGCCGAGCGACACCTTGCGGGTGACGAACTCCGCGCCCCGGCGCGGTGACTCGTGGTTGAACAGGATCCCGGAGACCGCGAACATCCCGTACGACTCCCGGTAGTTCTGGGTCAGGTGGTGACCGTAGGCCTTGGCCACGCCGTAGGGGCTGCGCGGGTGAAACGGGGTCTGCTCGCTCTGCGGCGACTCCCGCACCTTCCCGAACATCTCCGATGAGGATGCCTGGTAGAAACGGATCTGCCCCCCGATGGGCTGCGCGATGCGCTGATCCCGCTGCAGACCCGGATCGCCTCCAGCACTCGCAGCACGCCCAGGCCGGTGACCTCGCCGGTCAGCTCGGCCTGCTGCCAGGACATTGGCACGTACGAGATCGCGGCCAGGTTGTAGACCTCGTCGGGCTGTACCCGCTCGACCGCCGAGATCAGGCTGCCCTGGTCGAGCAGGTCACCGCGGACCAGCCGGACCTCTTCGAGAAGCTGGCGCACCCGGCGCACCCGCGGGTTCGCCTGGCCCCGGACCAGGCCCCATACCTCGTATCCCTGGGCAACCAGGTGTTCGGCCAGGTAGGAGCCATCCTGGCCGGTGATGCCGGTAATCAGGGCGCGCCTGGTCAGCGGGGCCTCCGCATCTGCCGGGGCCGACTGCGGTCGCGGCGGACGATTGGACTACGTCGCGGCAGCTTACCGACACCACGGCCGCGATAGCACCCCGCTCGCTTACTCATGGGGCGTAAGAGCACGCAAGGTACCGCCTGGTAATGTTCGGCTCCTCAGGGGTCACGCGGGCATGCCTCGAGCGAGCCGGGCTGCCAGCGGCAGACGAGGAGGCGCAAACCTGCGTGAGCACGGTGCCATCCCGGGGGACCACCCCCGGACCCCCGGGAGGACCATCCCCCGGGACGACCCCTGCCGACCGCCCGCTGCGCGTGGCGCTGCTGTCCTACCGGAGCAAGCCGCACTGCGGCGGCCAGGGGATCTACCTGCGGCACCTGTCTCGCGAGCTGGCTGCGCTCGGCCATCACGTCGAGGTGTTCTCCGGCCAGCCGTACCCGGAGCTTGAGCCGGGACCGGTGCTGCACCAACTCCCCAGCCTGGACCTGTACCGAGAGCCTGACCCGTTCCGGACCCCGCGGCCGGGCGAGTACCGCGACTGGATCGACGTGCTCGAGGTCGCCTCGATGTGGACCGCGGCCTTCCCCGAGCCGCTGACGTTCAGCCTGCGCGCCCTGCGCGCGCTGCGCCCGCGCCGCGGCGACTTCGACATCGTGCACGACAACCAGGTCCTCGCCTACGGCATGCTCGGCATCGCCCGCCTCGGCTTCCCGCTGGTCACCAGCATTCACCATCCGATCAGCGTCGACCGGCGGATCGAGCTGGCCGAGGTGCGCGGGCTGTCCCGGCTGTCCAAGCGCCGGTGGTACGGGTTCGTCCGCATGCAGGCCCGGGTGGCCCGCCGCGTCGGTCCCGTGATCACCGGCTCGGAGTCCTCCCGCCACGACCTCTGCCGCGACTTCCGGGTGCCCCCCTCCAGCGTGCACGTGATCCCGCTCGGAGTGGATACCCGCCTCTTCCATCCCCGGCACTCGCCGCGCGTGCCCGGCCGGATCGTGGCCGTGGCCAGCGCGGACTCCCCGGTGAAGGGCATATCGACGCTGCTGCGCGCCGTGGCCAAGCTCGCCACGGAGCGCAGCGCGGTCCTGACCGTGGTGGGCAAGCCCGCTCCTGGCGGGCCGACCGAAAAGCTCGTCGCTGAACTGGCGCTCGGCGACCGGGTCCGGTTCGTCACCGGGATCAGCGACGATGAGCTTGCGGAGTTGCTCGCCAGCGCCGAGATCGCCGTGGTGCCGTCGCTGTATGAGGGCTTCTCGCTGCCCGCGGTCGAGCACATGGCCTCAGGTACGCCGCTGATCGCCAGCCGGACCGGCGCTCTGCCCGAGGTGACCGGCGACGCCGCGCTCCTGGTCACGCCCGGCGACCCCGAGGAGCTCGCCGTGGCACTGCGGATGCTGCACGATTCGGCCGCCGAGCGGGAGCGGCTGTCCGCCCTGGCGCTGCGCCGGGTGCAGGAGCGCTTTGCCTGGTCCGCGGTGGCCCGCGCCACCGCGGACCAGTACCACCGCGCGATCGACGCGGCTGCGTCGCGGGACGAGGCGTCACGGCGGGAGGCACCGCCGTGCTGACGGTCGACTTCTCCTGGTTCCCCATCGGCCCCGGCGACCACGTGCTGGACCTGGGATGCGGTGCGGGCCGGCACGCGTTCGAGGTGCTGCGGCGCGGCGCGCACGTGGTGGCGCTGGACACCGACGAGGGCGAGCTCCGCCAGGTGACCGCGATGTTCGCGGCGATGCACGAGGCCGGCGAGGTCCCCGGCGACGCGCGCGCCGCCGCGGTAGTGGCGGACGCCACCGCGATGCCGTTTCCGGACGGCAGCTTCGACCGGGTGATCGCGGCCGAGGTGCTCGAGCACATTCCCGCCGACCAGGCCGCCATGAACGAGATCGCCCGGGTGCTGCGGCCGGGCGGCGTGGCCGCGATCACCGTGCCCGCCTGGCTGCCGGAGCGGATCTGCTGGCGGCTCTCCGACGATTACCACAACGTGCCCGGCGGCCACCTGCGGATCTTCACGCGGGGCGAGCTTGAGGCGAAGCTGGCCCGGGCGGGCCTGGCCGTCGGCGGGCACCATCACGCCCACGCGCTGCACGCGCCGTACTGGTGGCTGAAGTGCGCGGTCGGCGTGCGGGACGATGATCACCCGCTGGCCCGGGCCTACCACCGGCTCCTGGTCTGGGAAATCATGAAGCAACCCGCGATCATGCGGCTGGCCGACCGGGCGTTCAACCCCGTCATCGGCAAGAGCATCGTCGTCTACGCGGGCAAGCCGGCCGCCGGTGCGGCCGCCACGAGAGGTGCGGCGGCGACAGGCGGGGCGGCGACCGCGGGCAGCGACCCCGGCCGCGCCCGGCCCGCGGCGACCGCCGCGCCGGAACAGCCGGAGCAGGCCGATGCCGCCGCCTGAGAGCCTGGCCAGTCCGGGTTCGCGCGCGGCCACCTGGCTGCCCTCCATCCCAGGGATCTTGACGGCGGACCAGATCCTGGCCACGGGCCAGAGCATCGCCGAAGTCCAGCAGCGTGACGGCGCGATCGGCTGGCCGGACGGCCACGTCGACGCCTGGAACCACGTCGAGTGCGCGATGGCCCTGAGCGCGTGCGGGCTGCGCGCCGCGGCGCGGCGCGGCTACGACTGGCTCCGCGCCGCCCAGCGGCCGGACGGGTCGTGGCCGAAGGTGTCCCCGGACGGCTCGGTCCTCGAGGACGCGGTGGAGAGCAACCATGCCGCGTACCCCGCGGTCGGGGTCCTGCACGAGCTCCAGGTCACCCGCGACGACGCGTTCGCACAGCGGATGTGGCCAACGGTGCGCAAGGGGATCGAGTTCGCGCTCGGCCTGCAGCAGCCGCGCGGTGAGATCATCTGGCAGCGGCGCGGGGATGGCACGCCCGCCGACTACGCGCTGCTGACCGGCAGTTCCAGCATGCACCACGCGTTGCGCTGCGCGATCGCGCTGGCCGAGTATGTCGGCGAGCCACAGCCGGACTGGGAGCTCGCGGCCGGCCAGCTCGGGCACGCGGTGGCCTGCCACCCCGAGGCGTTCGCCGACAAGAGCACGTTCTCGATGGACTGGTACTACCCGGTACTCGGCGGGCCGCTGCGGGGCGCCGCGGCGGCCCAGCGCCTGGCCGCGGGCTGGGACACGTTCGTGGTGCCGGGCCTCGGTATCAGGTGCGTCAGCGACCAGCCCTGGGTCACCGGCGCCGAGACCTGCGAGCTGGCGCTCACACTCGACGCGATCGGCGATCACTCCCGCGCGCTGGACCTGTTCGACCAGGTGCAGCATCTGCGGGACCCGAGCGGCAGCTACTGGACCGGCTGGCAGTTCGCCAACCGGAAGCACTTCCCGAACGAGCAGAGCAGCTGGACGGCCGCGGCGGTCATCCTGGCCGCCGACACGCTGTCCGGAGCCACGGGCGGGTCGGGGATCTTCGCCGCCGCGGCGGCCTGGTGGGCCGTGGGCTCGCCGGTCGACGCCGCGACCTGCGGCTGCGAGAAGCCGGAGCCCAGCCGACTCCCCGCGGGCTCAGCCGATCCCGGTACCGGTCCGTTGCAGAACCCGTAGCGAGCCCTCGACGCGCACCTCCGTGAACGCGCCCGACCGCAGCGCGCGCAGGTAGATCCGGTACGGAGCCTGGCCGCCGTCCGCCGGGTCGGGAAAGACGTCGTGGATAGCCAGCGCCCCGCCGGGCGCGACCCACGGCGCCCAGCCCTCGTAGTCGGTGATGGCCGCGGCGTCGGTGTGCCCGCCGTCGATGAAGAGCATCCCCAGCGGCGTCCGCCACAGCCTGGCGACGTCGGCCGACCGGCCCACGATCGCGATCACGTGCTCTTCCAGGCCGGCGGCGGCGAGGGTGGACCTGAAGTGCGGCAGCGTGTCGAGCCGCCCGGTGGCCGGATCGACCAGGCTCGGGTCGTGGTACTCCCAGCCGGGCTGGTTCTCCTCCGAGCCATGATGATGATCGACGGTGATAACCAGCTGGCCCGCCTCGCGGACGGCGGCCGCGAGGTAGATCGTTGACTTGCCGCAGTAGGTCCCGATCTCGGCCACCGGCCCCAGGCCCGCGTAGGCAGCGGCAGTGTCGTAGAGCGCCAGGCCCTCGAGGGTCGGCATGAACCCCCTGGCCGCCTCGGCGGCGCGGGCGAGCTGGGCGGGGAAGCCGTTTTGCATGGTTGCAGCGAACCTTTTCATCCGTCGATTCAGGCTCAGGGTACGCGGGCAGCCATGGGGGAGGATGAAGAGGTTCGGTCTCGCGCCTGTGCACTTGCCCGCGCGCGCCGGGACATGCTCTACTCCGCATGAATGCCATCCGGCATGTCCAGGGAGGCCGGAAGTTGAGAGTGGAAGTCGACCGCGACTCCTGCGAGGCGAACGCGGTGTGCGCGGGCCTGGTGCCCGAGGTATTCGAGGTGGACGACGAGGACCAGCTGCACATCCTGGTGGCCGAGGTCCCGCCGGGCCTGGCCGACGCGGTCCGGCACGCGGTCATGTCCTGCCCGAAGGCCGCCCTCCGGCTCGAGGAATAGCCGGGAGCAGGCGGTCCGCGCCGGCGCAGGTGGTCAGCTAGCCCAGCGCGCCACCCGCGATGGCCGCCCCGACCAGGATCAGGATCAGCCCGCTCATCTGCTCGCTGCGCCGCCCGGCCCACCGGCCCAGGAGGCCGCCAAGCTCCAGGCCGACCAGGGACATGGCTACGCTGATCGACCCGATCAGGATCGCGCCGGCCGCGACGCTGACGCCGTAGGTGCCGAGTGCGAAGCCGACCACCAGGTTGTCCATGCTGAGGACCAGGCCGCTGGCCAGGAGACGGCCGAGGTGGGGAGAGGGACTGGCGAGGAGGGCGGACACGTTCGGATTGAGGTTGCTGCGAAGGCGGGCGGCCCGGGAGTGAGCCGCACCGCGGCTGGCGGCACCCAGGCTGGCGGCACCGGGGTCGGGCCGAGCATCGGCCGTGTTCCTGCGGCTCTCCCGGATCGACCGCACCAGCCCCAGCGTCCCGACGAGCATCAGCAAGACGGCGCCGGGCCAGCGCACCGCCTCGTCCAGGTCGGTCGCGAAGCGCTGGCCGATGAGCAGCCCCACGACCGGCATCCCGGCCTCGAAGACGCCGAACACCAGGCCGACCTCTAGCCGGATGCGGGCGTTCACGCCGGTCACACCGATGCCGATGGCCGCAGCCAGGTTCGACAGCCCGACCGCGACCGCGGCGAGCAGTAGGGCGATCACGGGCTCACAATATCCGGGCGAACTACCGGGACAGAAGCACTCGCGGCACGCCGGGCGCCCGGCCCGCGGCCGCACGGTGCGAGCACTCCGGCGGCGTTACGGCACCGGCGCGGGCTCCGCGGCCGTGCCCAGGTCGGCCTGGTACTTCTCCGGGATGGTGGCTACCTCGTGCGCCAGCCTGACCCGGTCGGCGCGGTAGACATACCGGGTCAGCCTGATCGGCCGGGACTTGCCGTAGGCGGTCCGCCCGACGACCAGCACCGGCGTGCCCGTGGTCAGGCCGAAGAACTCGAACTCGCGCGTGTCGGGCATCCGCGCGCCGATCTCGTCCCGGAAGCCCTGCTGCGGGTAGCCGAGGTCGGCCAGCAGCTTGATGCTGCCCTGCTCGATGCTGCCCGCTTGTTCCAGCGCGGTGCCGCTGGCCAGGTCCATCGGGAAGAACGACGCAACGAGCAGCCACGGGACATCCCCGAGGAAGCGCTGGGACCGGCGGATCACCACCGGGTCGCCCCGCCTGATGTCGAGGCTGGCGGCCACGCTCGCGCTCGCCTCGGCCCGCTCCACCACGACCGACCTGGCCCGCTCCGGCTGGCTGGCCGCGGGGCCGACCACCGGCAGCGCCGTGTCCGCGTGCTGCCCGTCCGGTGACACGTTCACCCGGGACAGCAGCGCGGTGAACGGCCTCGTCGGCTGCTGCACGAACGTACCCAGCCCCTGCCTGGTCACGACGAGGCCCTGGTTGGTGAGCAGCGCGATGGCCAGCCGGACCGTGTTCCGCGACGCCTGGTACTCCTCGATCAGGTCGGGCTCACTGGGCAGGCGCTCGCCCGGCCCGAACACGCCGCTGGTGATCTGCTCGCGAAGGCGATCCGCGATCTGCTGGTACCGCGCGTGAGCCACCGACCTCAACCCCTTAACAGGTACCCATGATTCTCACCATCTGGATAGGTGGAATCTACCCGCCAAGTCTGTTCTAAACACACCACTGTTTGGTATGAGTCTAATCAGCGGCAACATCGGACTGATGGTAGCCCCCGCCACAGCGGCGCGGCAGCGGATCCGTCAGGCGATGTACCGCCCTCGGGGAGGGGACCGTGATGATCATCCTGCTGACCCTCATCGCCACCGTGATCACGGGCGTGCCGCTCGCGGCCGTCGTGCTCGTCACCGTGGCAAGCCGACGCGAGGAAACCGTGCGCAGCATAGCCACCCACGCTCCCGGGCGGCTGGCGCACGCGGCCAGGAAGCTGTTGGGGTTCCACTCCACGGGCATCAGCCGCCCCGCCGGCCGCGGGGCCGGGCCCGCCGCCGGCGGGGCGGCCTGCCCGCCAACACCGGCATCCTGGCCGACCCGCGCGCGGATGACGACCTGGTCCTAGCCGAGGACGACGACCTGATGCTGGCCGGCGGGGCATAGCCACGGCGGTAGCGCGGGGGCCCGGGCAGGGCAGCGGTGCCGCAAGCGCCGCCGCCCTGCCCGGCGAGCCACCGGTACGGCGCTGACCTGTTGTGCCATACGCTGCGGTTATGCGAGTCGCGCTCTGTCAGTTGCCGGTCAGCTCGGATCCAGCGGTCAATCTTGGCCGGGCGCGCGCAGCGATAGCCGACGCGGCGGCCGCAGGGGCCAACCTGGCGGTGTTCCCCGAAGGGTTGCAGGCCCGGTTCGGGACCGACCTTCCGGCTGTCGCAGAGGCCACGGACGGCCAGTTCGGGCAAGGCCTTTCCGAGGCCGCGGCCGAGCATGGGGTCGCCGTGGTGGCGGGGGTCTTCGAGCCGGCGCCCGGCGGCCGGGTCTACAACACCGCGGTCGTGTTCGACGCCACGGGGGGCCTGGTGGCGGCGTACCGGAAGATTCACCTATTCGATGCGCTCGGGCAGCGGGAGTCGGACCAGGTCGCGGCGGGCCACGAGCCGGTGGTCATCGATCTGGGCGGCCTGCGGGTCGGGGTGCTGATCTGCTACGACGTCAGGTTCCCCGAACACGCCCGGGCCCTGGCGGCCCGCGGCCGGTGCGATCTGATCGTGGTCCGGCCGGCTGGGCCGCCGGGCTGTTCAAGGAGGAGCACTGGGTCACCTTGGTCCGCGCGCGGGCCATCGAGAACACCGTGTGGGTGGCCGCGGTCGACCAGGTGCCTGACCCAGCGGAGCCCGCCACCCGCGCGCCCACGGGCGTCGGGCGCAGCCTGCTCGTCGACCCGATGGGCACGGTCCGGATGGACCTCGGGTCGCGGCCGGGCATCGCCGTGGGAGAGGTGGACACCAAGCTCACGGCGGAGATCAGGGCGGCCCTGCCGGTCCTCGAGCACCGTCGCGACGACCTCTTCGCTCGCCCGTAGTCCCCGTCGCCCGCCCGTAGTCCCCGTCGCCGGCCCGCAGCCCGCCGCCGCCCGCCCGTAGTCCCCGTCGCCCGCCCGCAGCCCGCCGCCGGACCCCGGAGCGGGGTTAGCGGGGAGAGTCGTCGCGCTGGTCGGCGGGCTGGGCCACGGGCTGGGGGTTCGGTGGCTCGGCCGCGCCGTTGCCGGGTACCGCGGCGCTCCCCGGTGCCGCGCCGTCACCGGGTGCCGAGGCGCTGCCGGGTGCTGGGGTGCCGTCCGGTACCGCGGCGCTGCCGGGTGCCGCGTTGAGGCCGGATGCGGGGACGCCGTCCGGTGTCACCGCGCTGTCCGGTGCTGCGTTGCTGTCCGGTGCTGCGGCGCTGCCCCGCGCTGCGCGGTGGCGGCGCACCGTCCACACCACGACCGCGGCGACCGCGATCGCGGCGACCGCGATCGCGAGCCCGGTGCCGATCCGGCTCTCCACGGCCGAGTACGCCGAGCCTGCCAAGTATCCGAGCAGGCAGTAGCCCACTCCCCAGACGACCCCGCCCACCACGTTGTAGATCAGGAAGGTCCGGTAGGGCACCCGCACGGCTCCCGCGGCGGCGGGCATTACCGCGCGCAGGAACGCGACGAACCGGCCGAGGAGGACGGCCAGGCCGCCCCGGTCGCGCAGCACCGACCGGGCCCGCTCCGCCCCGCCGGGCACCCGGCTCAAGGCGCGGGCCGCGAACAGGCGATCGCCGCTCCGCCTGCCGATCTCGTAGCCCACCAGCGGGCCGGTCACCGCGGCCACCACGACCACCACGCACAGCGTCGCCAGCGACACGTGGCCGCGGCTGGCCAGCACCCCGCCCAGGACGGCTGCGGTCTCTCCGGGCAGCACGAAGCCAAGGAATACGGCGGTCTCGCCGAAGACCAGCGCCCCGATCACGGTGTAGGCGAGCCAGCCGCTGAGGTGGGTCAGCCCGCTGACGATCGAGTTCACCGGCTGCCCCTTCCCGCCGAGCTCACCGGCTGCCCCTTTCCGCCGTGACGCCCCTGCCGGGGCCCCGCGCCGCGCCCGCGCGCCGCCGGACGTCATGAACTGGTCGGCCATGCCGAGCGTGGTTCTAGTGGAATCGTGGTCTTCGCGAGCCACGTTCTAGTAGATAAGGAAATCACGCGGCGCTTCGTGCCCCGGGAAGGGACGGTGATGCCCCCCATGCCTCAGCCGACCTCAGCGACGTCGACCACGGGCGGCTTCATGCGCCCGCAGGGCACATTCACTGGGCGGGTCACGGGGGATGGATCGAGCGGGTATCTCGCCGAGGCGGGGCGCTATCACCTGTACGCATCGCTGGCCTGCCCGTGGTCGCAGCGGGCACTGATCGTCCGCAGCGTGGTCGGGCTCGAGCGGATCATCGGCCTGAGCCTGACCGACCCGGTCTCCGGGGAGCGCGGCTGGCAGTTCCCCGGCCGGCAGGGCGGCCGGGACCTAGTCACCGGGGCGCAGTACCTGTCCGAGCTCTACATGGTCACCGACCCTGGCTATCAGGGCAAGTGCACGCTGCCGGTCCTGTGGGACACCCAGACGCAGCGGATCATCAGCAACGACGCGCCGCAGATCACGGTCATGTTCGAGACCGAGTTCACCGGCTACCACCGGCCGGGTGCGCCGGACCTGTACCCGGCCGCCCAGCGCCGGGAGATCGACGCGGTCGCCACGCTCATCTACCATGCGCTCAACATCGGCGTCTACAAGGCGGGCCTGGCGACCACGCAGGCGGCGTACGAGGAGGCGTTCGACGCTCTGTTCGCGACCATGGACGCGCTGGACGAACGGCTAGGCCGACGCCGGTTCCTGCTCGGTAACGAGTTGTGCGAGGCGGACGTGCGGCTGTTCCCGACGCTGGCCAGGTTCGACGCCGTCTACTACATCCTGTTCAAGTGCAACCTGCACCGGCTGATCGACTACCGGCATCTCTGGGGCTACGCGCGGGACCTGTACCAGCGGCCGGGGTTTGGCGAAACCACGGACTTCGATCAGATCAAGCGCCACTACTATCAGACGCAGAGCTGGGTCAACCCGTCACGGATCGTGCCCAAGGGCCCGTTCGTGAACTGGCTCGAGCCGCACGGCAGGGACCGTCTGTCCGGCTGATCAGACCGGGCGCGACGGCCGTCCGGCGGGGGCCCATTCCAAGACGCCCGCCCGGGTAGCCTGGTATGCGGAAATGACAAAGAGAGCAGCTTCGAAGAGGGGGATGTCCGCCGTGTCTGCTGAGTCGCCGGGGTCCAGCGCGCCGGATGATGCGCCTCCCGCCGCGGGCGATAACAACGTGGCGGGCACGGACTTCGGGCCCAACGAGTGGCTCGTAGACGAGCTTTACCAGAAGTACCAGGCGGACCCCGGCTCGGTAGACCGGGCCTGGTGGAATTTCTTCGCTGACTACCACCCGAAGCCGGCGGAGCAGTCCCACGCCGCCGTGCCGGCTCCGGAGGAGTCAGCGTCCGCGGCGGTGGCAGCGGCCCAGCCGGCCGTGGCCCCGTCCCGGGCCGCCGGCTCGGCGGGGCCGGCCACGGCCGCCGGCTCGCGGGAGCGCCCGTGGCCGCCAATTCCGCAGGACCGGGACCGGGATCGGGCCGGCTCCTGCGGCGCCCGCTCCCCCAGGCCGGCCTCCCCAGCATCGCCTGCCCCCGGGCCTGCCGCTCCGGGCGCGAGCCGACCGGGCCGTCCGGTACCGGCCACGCCAACCGCGCCGGCCGGGCCATCCGGCCCGTCGGCCGGGCCGACCGCACCGGACGGGGCGGGACCGACCGAGATCCGGCTGCGCGGGGCGGCCGCCCGCACCGCGGCCAACATGGCCGCCAGCCTCGCCGTGCCGACGGCGACCAGCGTGCGCGCCGTACCGGCCAAGCTCCTGATCGACAACCGCATAGTGATCAACAACCACCTGGCCGCGGCCGCGGCGGCAAGGTCTCGTTCACCCACCTCATCGGCTACGCGGTGGTCCGGGCGCTGGCCGCGGTGCCGGAGATGAACGACTCCTACGCCGAGGAGGACGGCAAGCCGGTGCTGGTCCAGCCCGAGCACGTCAACCTCGGCCTGGCCATCGACGTGCGCAAGGACGACGGATCCCGGCAGCTGCTCGTGCCCAACATCAAGGCCGCCGAGCAGATGGACTTCCGCCAGTTCTGGATGGCGTACGAGGACGTCGTGCGCAAGGCCCGCACCGGCAAGCTGGCGGTCGAGGACTTCGCCGGGCACCACCATCAGCCTGACCAACCCCGGCACGATCGGCACCGAGCACTCGGTGCCGCGGCTGATGCCCGGCCAGGGCTGCATCGTCGGCGTGGGCGCGATGGAGTACCCGGCCGCCTACCAGGGTGCCTCGGCCGAGACCATCGCCCGGCTGGCGATCAGCAAGACGGTCACGCTCACCTCCACCTACGACCACCGGATCATCCAGGGCGCGCAGTCCGGCGAGTTCCTGCGGGTCATCCACGGGCTGCTGCTCGGCGAGCAGGGCTTCTACGACCACGTCTTCCAGTCGCTGCGGATCCCCTACGAGCCGGTCCGCTGGGTCCAGGACATCCCGGCCGGCCACGAGGACGACCTCGAAGGCCGCGCGGGTCCACGAGCTGATCCACGCCTACCGGGTGCGCGGCCACCTGATGGCCGACACCGATCCGCTCGAGTACAAGCAGCGCAAGCACCCCGACCTGGACATCAACCAGCACGGGCTGACCCTGTGGGACCTTGAGCGGGAGTTCGCCACCGGCGGGTTCGGCGGCAAGCCGCGGATGAAGCTGCGGGAGATACTCGGCGTGCTGCGCGACTCGTACTGCCGCACGGTCGGCATCGAGTACATGCACATCCAGAACCCCGACGAGCGCTCCTGGCTCCAGGCCCGGGTGGAGCGGCCGCACCCCAGGGCCGATCACGACGAGCAGATCCGGATCCTGTCCAGGCTCAACGTCGCCGAGGCGTTCGAGATGTTCCTGCAGACCAAGTTCGTCGGCCAGCGCAGGTTCTCGCTCGAGGGCGCCGAGTCGCTGATCCCGCTGCTGGACGCGGTGCTCACCGAGGCCGCCCACGAGCACCTGGACGAGGCCGTCATCGGCATGGCGCACCGCGGCCGGCTGAACGTGCTCGCCAACATCGTCGGCAAGTCCTACGCGCAGATCTTCGACGAGTTCGAGGGGAACCTGGACCCGGCCAGCACGCACGGGTCCGGTGACGTCAAGTACCACCTGGGCGCGGAGGGCAAGTACTCCCCGGGCGACGGTTCGGAGATCCGGACCTCGCTGGTGGCCAACCCGAGCCACCTGGAGGCGGTCGACCCGGTGCTCGAGGGCGTCGTCCGGGCCAAGCAGGACGTGATCGACATGGGCGAGCCCGGATTCACCGTGCTGCCGGTGCTCATCCACGGCGACGCGGCCTTCGCCGGCCAGGGCGTCGTGGCCGAGACGCTTGAGCTGTCGCAGCTGCGCGGCTACCGGACCGGCGGCACGGTGCACATCGTGGTCAACAATCAGGTCGGCTTCACCACCGCGCCTGAGTAGTCGCGGTCGAGCGTGTACTCCACCGACGTTGCCAGGACGATCCAGGCGCCGATCTTCCACGTCAACGGGGACGACCCCGAGGCCGTGGTCGCGGATGGGCCTGCTCGCGTTCGAGTACCGGCAGGCGTTCCGCAAGGACGTCGTCATCGACATGATCTGCTACCGGAGGCGCGGGCACAACGAGGCGGACAACCCGTCGTTCACCCAGCCGCTGATGTACGACCTGATCGACGCCAAGCGGTCCGTGCGCAAGCTCTACACCGAATCGCTGATCGGACGCGGTGACATCACGCTGGAGGAGGCGGAGCAGGCGCTGCGCGACTACCAGCAGGAGCTGGAGCGGGCCTTCACCGAGACCAGGGAGGCGGCGACCCGGCCCGCGGAGCCGGGCGCGGTGGTCCGGCCCCAGCCCGAGGCCAGCGCGCCCGCCGACCACGAGCTGACGCCCACCGGGATCACCGAGGAGACCGTCAAGCGCATCATCGATACCCAGGTGAACCTGCCCGACGGCTTCACCGTGCACCCCAGGCTGCTGCCGCAGCTACAGCGGCGCGCGACCATGGTCGAGCACGACGAGATCGACTGGGCCACCGGCGAGCTGCTCGCGTTCGGCAGCGTGCTCATCGACGGGCACACGGTGCGGCTGGTCGGCCAGGACAGCCGGCGGGGCACGTTCGGCCAGCGGCACGCGGTCATCGTGGACCGGCATACGGGCGCGGAGTACACGCCGCTGCGGCTGTTCAACTCCGCCACCGTCCGGTTCCACGCCTACGACTCGCTGCTGTCGGAGTTCGCGGCGGTCGGCTTCGAGTACGGCTACTCCGTCGTCCGGCCGGACGCCCTGGTGTGCTGGGAGGCGCAGTTCGGCGACTTCGTCAACGGCGCGCAGACGATCATCGACGAGTTCGTCAGCTCGGGCGAGCAGAAGTGGGGCCAGCGCTCCGGCGTGGTCCTGCTGCTGCCGCACGGCTACGAGGGCCAGGGGCCGGATCACTCCTCGGCCCGGATCGAGCGCTTCCTCTCGCTGTGCGCGCAGGACAACATGACCGTGGCGGTGCCGACCACCCCGGCCAACTACTTCCACCTGCTGCGCTGGCAGGTGCTGTCCCCGCGGGTCAAGCCGCTGATCGTGGCGACCCCGAAGTCGGCACTGCGGCTGAAGACGGCCACCTCGCCGGTGGCCGACTTCACCAGCGGCTCGTTCCGGGCGGTGCTCGGCGATCAGTCCGGGCTCGACGACGCGGCGGTGCGCGGGGTGCTGCTCTGCTCCGGCAAGGTCAACTACGACCTGGCGGAACGGCGGCAGGCCGACGGCATCGCCGACACCGCGATCGTCCGGGTCGAGCGGCTCTACCCGCTGCCGGCCGACGAGATCGCCGCCGAGCTGGCCAGATACCCCGCCGCCGAGGAGGTGGTGTGGGTTCAGGAAGAACCCGCCAACATGGGGGCATGGCCGTACATGGCCCTGCAGCTGCCCGGGATCCATCGGACGGCCGGTGCGACTGGTGTCACTGCCGGCCTCCTCGGCGCCTGCGGGCGGCTCGGCCCGGGCTCACGCGGAAGAGCAGGCCCGCGCTGGTCGAGGCGGCCTTCTCCCGGGGGAGCTAGCCGATGTACTTCACCGACCGGGGTCTGGAAGAACTGGACGACCGCCGCGGCGAAGACCAGGTGACCCTGGGCTGGCTGGCCGAGCGGCTGCGGCGAGTTCATCGACCTGAATCCCGACGTCGGAGGCTCCGGTCGATCGCCTGGCCAGCTGGCTCGCGCGCCTGGACGACGACGAGGAGCTAACCGCCGCGGTCGCCGCGAGACCCCGGACACCGCCGCGGGCCGCCCTTGACCGATCTTGACCAGTGCCGGACACGATATATCGTATGTACGTAACAGTTCCGGCCAGGGCGCCGCCCCGAGAGACGGCCGGCCGTGAGAAGGGAGGGAGGACAGGATGACACGCTGGACCATCGACTCCCCCTGGCACGCTCGAGCTGCCCGGCGTTCGCCGCGCTCAGCGTGCGGGTGGTCTCGGGCTCCGCTCGCCATCCTGGCCAGCGACGACGCGCCGTCGCTGGACATCGCCAGCCTGACCGGCCAGCCGCTGCTGGTGACGCACGAGGCCGGGATCCTGACCATCACCTACGAGGACCTGCGCTTGGACGGCCTGCTCGGCTGGCTCCACCCGCAACGGCATGCGGCGGACATCACGGTCACCGTGCCCGCGGACTGTCCCGACGCGGATCGGCGTGGTGAACGCCAGCGCCACGTGTCGGGGATCGCCGCGAACATTTCCGCCAAAAGCGTGTCCGGCGACCTGACGCTAGACGGCGTGACCGGCAACGTGGACGCGAAGACCGTGTCCGGGGAACGTCGAGGCCCGCGGCCTCGACGGCGAGGTCGCCTTCAACTCGGTCTCCGGCGGCCTGACGCTGGCCGGCGGCGCGGTCAGCAGCTCGCGGCCAAGACGGTCAGCGGCCAGGTGACCGCCGACATCGACGTGCGGGACGGCGGTGGCGCTGAAGGTGAGCACGGTCTCCGGTGACGTGGCCGTCCGCGTCCCGGCCTCGGCCAGCGTCCGGGTGGACCTGAAGTCCGCGTCCGGCCGGGTGCGCAGCAGCTTCGACGGGATGACCGCTGCGACGGGCCACCGGCCCACGGTCATGAGCGCGACCATCGGGTCCGGCTCGGCCGACCTCACGGTGAGCAGCATGACCGGCGACGTGACCCTGCTGGCCCGGGTTGAGCCGCCGGCGCCCGGCGAGAAGCCCGCCGCCCCGGAGTCCGCCGCCCCGCCGGCGCCCGGCGACGAGCCCGCCGCCGCCGAACCTGCCGCCCCGGCAGCAGGACAGGGTGACCCGCAGTGAGCCCCGTCTTCCGGCACGGCGGGCTCCGTCTGTACCTGCTCAAGCTGCTCGACGAGGCGCCGCGGCACGGCTATGAGGTCATCCGGCTGCTGCAGGACCGCTTCCTCGGCGTCTACTCGCCGTCGCCGGGGACCATCTACCCGCGCCTGGCCAGGCTCGAGGAAGAGGGCCTGGTCACCCACGACGAGGTCGACGGCAAGAAGGTGTACCGGATCACCGACAGGGGACGCGAGGAGATCAACGCGCGCCTCGACGACCTGGCCGAGCTCGAGGAGGAGCTGACCGAGTCGGTGCGCGACATCGCCCGCTCGGTGAGCGAGGACGTCCGGGACACGGTCCGCAACCTGCGCGAGGAACTCACCTGGATGACCCAGGACGTGCGCCGGGAGAGCCGTGAGCAGGCCCGGGAGGACCCCAGGGAGCGGGCCCGGCGGACCAGAGACGAGGTCAGGGAGAGCGCCCGGCGGGCCCGCGAAGACGCATGGCAGCAGGCGGCCGGGGACACGCGGGAGGGGGCCCGCCAGGCCGGCGACGAGCGCGAGGGCGCCGGCGCCCGGCGCGGCCGCTACCCCGGCGACTGGGCCGCCTGGACCTCGCCGCAGGACTGGCCGGGCTGGACCGGCTGGCGCGGCCGGTCCGGCGAGCGCCCGTGGAGCGGCCGCGGCTGGCCCGGCGCCCCGGGCCTGGACGCGGCGCTGTTCCGGGACCTGGAGCGGGTGGCCGTCGATTTCGCCCGGGAGCTGCGCCGGGCCGCGTGGAACACCGAGTCGGTGGGCGAGAACGCCCTCAGCGACCTGCGGTCGATCCTCGAGGACGCGCTGACCCGGGTCAAGACCGAGGTCTTCGGCGGCGCGGCGGCCAAGCGCGCCCCCGAGGACAAACCCCCGGAAGAAGATCCGCAACGGCCCGGCACCGCTGATTCCTGACCCGCGGCGCGAGCCTGGCCCGGGGCCTACACCGTGAGCACGGCCTTGCCGAACAGCTCCCCGGAGATCATGGCGGCCAGGGCGTCGCGGGCCTGATCGAGCGGCATCGTGCGGTCGATCAGCGGCCGCACGCCCGTCTGCTCGCAGAACCGCACCAGCCGCCCGAGCTGGTCCCGGGTGCCCATCGTGGACCCGACCACGGAAAGCTGCAGGAAGAAGACCCGGTTCAGGTCGGCGGGCGGCATCGAGCCGCTGGTGGCGCCGCAGGTCACGATCGTCCCGCCCGGCCGCAGCGCGCGCAGCGAATGCCCCCAGGTGGCCTCGCCGACCGTTTCCATGACCGCGTCCACGCGCTCCGGCAGCCGGGTGCCCGCCGGGAACGCCTGGTCCGCGCCGAGCTCGACGGCCTGGTCCCGCTTGGCCTCGCTGCGGCTGGTGGCCCAGATCCGGTAGCCGGCCGCCCGGCCGAGCAGGATGAGCGCGGTGGCGACGCCGCCGCCCGCGCCCTGGACCAGGACTGTCGCGCCCGGCTCGAGGCGAGCCCGCCCGAACAGCATCCGATACGCGGTGAGGTAGGCCGTGGGCAGGCACGCGGCCTGTGCGAACGACAGCGCGGCGGGCTTGGGCACCAGGTTGCGCCGGGGCACCGCGACCCGCTCGGCGAACGTCCCGTCGTAGCGCTCGGACAGCAGCGACCGGCCCGGATCGAGGGTCTCGTCCCCGCCGCCCGCGTCCGGGTTGGCGATCACCGCGTGGACCACCACCTCGTTGCCGTCGGAGTCCAGCCCCGCGGCGTCGCAGCCGAGCACGATCGGCAGCCGGTCCGGCGAGATGCCCACGCCGCGCAGCGTCCACACGTCGTGGTGGTTCAGCGCGGCGGCCTTGACCGTTACGGTGGTCCACCCGTCCGGCACGGCGGGCTCGGCGTGCTCGCCGAGCTCCAGGCCGGCCAGCGGGTCGTCGGCGTCGATGCGGGCCGCGGTGACAGCGAACATGGTGTGGACACTAGCGCCGCGCCGGTGCATCATGCACATGGAAGCGTCACCCGATAGGGCCGCTTCGTGCCTGATATGTAACATAAGGCGGCGGCGCCGCGCGGGGGGGTGTGCCATACTCTTCCGCGGGAGCGATGCCCCCGGACCCCGCAACTAAGGATCGCAGTGGATCTCACGTCCTATGCCCAGCTGG
The DNA here is from genome assembly GCA_963834695.1 of uncultured Actinomycetota bacterium. Taxonomy (GTDB): domain Bacteria; phylum Actinomycetota; class Actinomycetes; order Streptosporangiales; family Streptosporangiaceae; genus JASHPR01. The sequence continues at coordinate 39,587 of CAWIDQ010000043.1, read as the reverse complement.
CGGTGCGCCTCGTGAACACAGCCGCTGGCGTGGACACCGAGACGGACCAGCTCGGCACCACCGGCGCATTCCGCGCGTTCCTGGATGACGACCCGCAGCTGCGCGGACCCTGGACCCATCATGACCTCGATGCGCTCCGGATGCTCCGGGCCGAGCTCACCGCGATCTTCACCGCTGCGGCCGAGCGTGATCACGCGGCCGCGGCCGAGCGGCTGAACGCGCTGCTCGTGCAGTATCCCGTCCGTCCGGTGCTGGTGCGCCACGACCGTTCGGGCTGGCACCTGCACCTCGAGGACGGCGGATCGGTCGCCGACCGGTACGCCGCGGGCGCGGTCTCCGGCCTGGCCATGGCCGTCAGCCAGTTCGGCATGAACCACCTTGGCCTCTGCGCGATCCCCGGCTGCCGGGGCGCCTTCGTCAACCTGGGCCCGAGCCGGGTCAGCCGTTACTGCCCCAAGCACGCCCCCAGCAAGGTCAACGTGACCGCGTTCCGGAACCACCGGCGTCCGGCTTCCGGCTACCCGGCCACGACCGCCGTCGGCTAGCGGCGCGCCGCCGTTCGTATCGCGCTTCGTCTCGGGCACATATGCCGGGTGCATCCCGTACATCTCGGGCGCATCCCGGCACGGCGGGTCCCCGCGGCACCACCCTCAGTACGCAATTACGCGGAAATAACATCGGCGTGCGCTTTTAGCAGACCGCGCCGTGGGCGGGCGGTTACCCGCGTTACCAAAAAGATGCCAAGCGGCTTCTTCTCATGCCCCGGGGCGATCATTAACATAAGCCCTACTCACGGGGCGTATGCCCCACGTATGCGGACCCGAAAGAAGGTTCGAACATGGCTGCTGAATCGGCAGTTGCCAGCACCACGAGGCCGGCAGACGTCGGCCTGAAACGGGAGATAGGGCTTATCGGGGCCACCTGGGCATCCGAGACCTCGATCATCGGCTCCGGCTGGCTGTTCGGCTCGTACTTCGCCGCGCAAGCGGTCGGGTCGGCGGCCCTGATCTGCTGGGTCATCGCCGGAATCGCGGTCATCATCCTGGCCCTCGTGTTCGCCGAACTGGGCGGGATGTACCCGGTCTCGGGCGGGACCGCGAGATTCCCGCACTTCGCGTTCGGCAGCATCGCCGGCATATCGTTCGGCTTCTTCTCCTTTCTGCAGGCGGTCGCGGTAGCGCCGATCGAGTGCTTCGCGGTGATGCAGTACGGGTCGCACTACTGGCACGGCCTCTACGACCCGACGACGAGCAATGTCACCGGGCTCGGCTTCGCGATGACGATCGTCCTGATGGCGATCTTCACCGCCATCAACTTCCTGGCCATCGGCCTGTTCTCCAAGGTCAACAGCGGTATCACCTGGTGGAAGGTCGCGATCCCGGTCCTTACCATCATCGTGCTGCTGTTCAAGTTCCACCCCAGCAACTTCAGCTCCGGCGGCGGCTTCATCCCCAAGAGCGTCACCTGGAGGGACATCTTCGCGGCGATCCCCGGGGCGGGCATCGTGTTCGCCTACCTCGGCTTCGAGCAGGCCGACCAGCTGGCCGGGGAGGTCAAGAACCCGCGGCGCAACCTGCCGCGGGCGATCATCCTCGCCATATTGATCGGCACCGCGATCTACATCATGCTGCAGGTCGTGTTCATCGCCGCGATGGACCCCGCTTTTCTCGCGGCGCACGGCGGCTTCCTGGGCATCATCTGCCCGTCGTCAGGCACCTGCAACCCCGGGGTCTCGAGCATCGTTTCCGGGCCGTTCGCCGGCCTGGCGGGCCTCATCGGGCTTGGCTGGCTGGCCACGATCCTGTACATCGACGCGTTCGTCTCCCCGTTCGGCACCGGCCTGATCTACGAGACCTCGACCTCGCGCATCGGCTACGGCCTGGCCCGCAACCGCTACTTCCCGCAGCCCTTCCAGAAGACAGACGCCAACGGCGTGCCCTGGGTCAGCCTGATCCTCGCGTTCCTGCTCGGCCTGCTGTTCCTGCTGCCGTTCCCGAGCTGGCACGCGCTGGTCGGCCTGATCACCTCGGCCTCCGTGCTGATGTACGCGAGCGGGCCGCTGTCTCTGGGCGCGTTCCGCAAGGCGCTCCCCGACGCCGACCGCCCGTACCGGGTGCCGGTCGGTTCTGTCTACTGCCCGCTCGCGTTCATCGTCGCCAACCTGATCATCTACTGGTCGGGCTTCCTGGTGCTCCTGAAGCTCGGCGTCGCGCTCGTGATCGGCTACGTCGTGATCGGCATCTTCATGAGCCGCGACCCGGAGCGCCCGCCGCTGGACTGGAAGTCCGCGCGGTGGCTGCCCGTCTACCTGATCGGCATGGGCATCATCTCCTGGCAGGGCCAGTTCAGCGGTACGTCGGCCACGCCGCCGCCGCTGGCGCCGACCAACACCGGCAACATCCCGTTCTGGTGGGACATGCTGATCGTGGCCGCGTTCAGCGTGGCCATCTACCTCTGGGCCCTGCGCGACCGGCTGCCCAGGGACGAGATGCTCGATCTCGTCGGCAGGCAGTCCGGGCCGGTGGAGAAGACCGGCCACTGACGCGGGCAGGCCGACTCACAGTAGGGCAGTGCGCTGGTCCCGTCCCCGTCACGGGGACGGGACCAGCGCCGTCTCGTACCTGCGCGGGCCATGGAGCGAAACCGTCATCAGCGGTGACCGGGTGGCCAGTAGCGCACCATGACCGGGCCCTCGATCAGCCCTGGCGGCACCACGCCGAACGAGCGGCTGTCCACCGCCCGGCGCCGGGATTGTCGGACTCCAGCCACCAGCCACCAGCCACCTGGTTCCCGCCGGGCCGCGCGCCTGACCAGCAGCAGGTCCGGCCGACCCGGATGCTGGGCGATCACGAGATGGCTGGGGCGGATCCGGCGGCCAAGGAGGTCGTGCCGGAGACGCTGCAGCCGATGGGTCACTGATCCGGGCCGGCGGGTAATACCCGCCGTAGAGCGGGCCCGTTCCCTCGAGGGAACAGGGCCCGTTTTTCATGCCACTAAGGTGATCCTTGGCGTCAGCATTACCGCTTCTTTGCCTGATCATTACTAACTAATAGGATGGCCTTTACTTGACAGGGATGCGGACCGGAAAGAGGGGGTTCGATCATGACAACGGAGACGGCCGTCGCTACCAAACCCACAGACGTCGGCCTGAAACGGGAGCTGGGCCTCATCGGCGCCACGTGGGCGTCGGAAACATCGATCATCGGCTCGGGCTGGCTGTTCGCCCCGCTGACCGCCGTGCTGCTGGTGGGCGGGGGCGCGGTGGTGGACTGGGTGATCGCCGGCATCGTGGTCATCCTGCTGGCCCTCTGCCACGCCGAGCTCGGGGCGATGTACCCGGTTTCTGGGGGTACCGCGCGGTTCCCGCACTTCGCGTTCGGCAGCGTGGCCGGCATCGGGTTCGGCTTCTTCGCCTACGTGCAGGCGGTCACGATCGCGCCGATCGAGTGCTACGCGTTCGTCCAGTACGCCGCCTACTACTGGCACGGCCTCTTCAACGTGCAGACCGGGAAGGTCACCGGGGTCGGCCTGCTGGTGTGCGTCGTGCTGATGGCGGTGTTCACCGCGGTCAACTTCCTGGCCCTGCGCCAGTTCGCCCGGGTCAACAACGTCATCACGTGGTGGAAGGTCGCGGTCCCGGTCTTCACCATCATCGTGCTGCTGTTCTCGTTCCACGGCGGCAACTTCACCGCCGGCGGGGCGGGCTTCGCGCCGGGCGGGATCCGCGGCCTGATGGCGGCGCTGCCGCTGGCCGGCATCATCTTCGCCTACTCCGGCTTCGAGCAGGCCGACCAGCTGGCGGGCGAGATCAAGGACCCGGGGCGCAACCTGCCGCGGGCGATCATCATCTCGGTGCTGCTCGGCACCGTGATCTACACCCTGCTGCAGGTCGCGTTCATCGGCGCGATACCCCCGGACGAGCTCGGCAAGGGACTTCAGAACATCACCAACCCGCTCATCATCGAGGGGCCGTTCGCTGGCGTCGCGGCCCTGGCCGGGCTGGCCTGGCTGGCGCACATCCTGCGGGTCGACGCGTTCATCTCGCCGTCCGGCACCGGCCTCATCTACACGACCGGAACGTCGCGGATCAGCTACGGCCTGGCCCGGAACCGGTACATCCCGCAGTTCTTCGGCCAGACCAACGCCAACGGCACCCCGTGGGTCGGGCTGATCTTCGCGTTCCTGTTCGGGCTGGTCTTCCTGCTTCCGTTCCCGAGCTGGCGCTCGATCGTGGGCCTGATCACCGGCGCGAGCGTGCTGATGTACGCGGGCGCGCCGCTGTCCCTGGGCGCCTTCCGCGGCCAGGTCCCAGAGGCCAGCCTGCCGTACCGCCTGCCGGCCGCCTCGGTGCTCTGCCCGCTCGCGTTCGTCGTCGCCGACCTGCTCATCTACTGGTCGGGGTTTGAGGTGGTCTGGAAGCTCGGCATCGTGCTGGTGATCGGGTACGTGCTGATCGGCATCTCAATGGCGTTCGACAAGGACCGGCCGCCGCTGGACTGGAAGTCGGCGGTATGGCTGCCGGTGTGGCTGATCGGCCTGGGCATCATCTCCTGGCTGGGCCAGTTCTCCGGCGGTGGCGTCGCGCCGCCGGTCAACACCAACACGATCCCGTTCTGGTGGGACATTCTGGTCGTGGCCGCGTTCAGCCTGATCATCTACTACTGGGCCATGTCCACCAAGCTGCCCCGGGAAGAGATGCTCGATCTGGTCGGGCGGCAAGGATCAGAGGCACCAGAGCCACGCCTGCACTGAACCTTTTCATCCTCCCCATGGCTGCCCGCGTACTCTGAGCCCGGGATCCACGGATGAAAAAAGTTCACTAACCAGACCGCACGCCACGCTGGCCCTGTCCCCGGGCGCGGGGACAGGGCCAGCGTCGGCTAGCCGCGGCGCAGCGGCCAGTAGCGCAGCACGACCCGGCCCAGGATCAGCTCCGGCGGCGCCACGCCGAACGAGCGGCTGTCTACCGCCCCGGCGCCGGGATTGTCGGACTCCAGCCACCAGCCGCCCGGTTCACGCCGGGCCGCGCGCTTGACCAGCAGCAGGTCCGGTCGGCCCGGATGCCGGGCGATCACGATCCGGCCGGGGCGAATCCGCAGCAGCAGGCCCGCCCGCAGGCTGCGCCGGACCAGCAGCCAGTCCCCCGGCCGCAGCGCGGGCTCCATGGAGCGTTCCGCGACGGCCACGCGCCACAGCGGCGATTGCATGAACCCTCCCGGAGTAGGCCATCAGCCACGCGGTACTGTCGGAATCCGGAATACATGATCTGACAGGAGAGAAGGAGATCGATGAGGCTGCTCGCACGTCTTCTCGAGCCGAGGGCCACCGCGCACGCTCACTGTGACCTCCCCTGCGGCGTCTACGACCCCGCCCAGGCCCGGATCGAGGCCGAATCTGTGAAGGGGATCTGCGAGAAGTACCAGCAGAACACCGACGCGGAGTTCCGCGCCCGGGCGATCCAGATTAAGGAGGAGCGGTCTGACCTCGTCAAGCATCACCTCTGGGTGCTGTGGACGGACTACTTCAAGCCGCCGCACTTCGAGAAGTACCCGCAGCTGAACCAGTTGTTCAACGAGGCGACCAAGATGGCGGGCTCGGCGGGCACCAAGGGCAGCACCGACGTGGCCAAGGCCGACGCGCTGCTGGGCAAGATCGACGAGATCGCGAAGATCTTCTGGGAAACCAAGCAGGCCTGATACCGTAGTCAGCGATCCAGCCGGAGGACCACGCGGGCGAAGGCCCGGCGCGGTCCTCTGCTGTATCCGGGCGGTATCAGGCGCGCCGCCGGGCCAGTCCGGGCTGATCGGCCAGCGGCGCATCTGAGGGTCCGTGGCCGCGCGCCGCGTCCAGGGCACGGCTAGCTCACGGTAAGTTGCAGGCAGAGCCCGGACCGGGCCGATGCCTGGCGGTGTGGGAGGACACACGTGAGGGAAGAAGCGACCACGTCGGCGACCAGGACCGCCGTGACGGGAGCGGCGGACGAACTGGAGGCTGGTGCGGGCAGGTCCGGCGTGGCCAGGGCCGCCGCCGGGGACGGCGGCGTCCGGCCAGCCCGCCGAGCGCCGCGAGGCTCAGGATCAGGTGACCGTGCGCATGCCGGCCGAGGGCGCCTACCTGTCGGTGCTGCGCACCGCCACGGCCGGACTGGCCGCGCGCCTGGACTTCACGCTGGACGAGATCGAGGACCTGCGGATCGCCGTGGACGAGGCCTGCGCGATGCTGCTCGGCCAGGCCGTGCCCGGCGCCAGCCTGGAATGCGGCTTCACGCTCGGCCACGACGACATGACCATCGCCGTTTCCGTTCCGTGCCTGACCCCGCAACAGCCGGCCAGCGACACTTTCGCCTGGACCGTGCTCACCGCGCTGGCCGGAAGCGTGGACGCGCACGTGGGCCCCGGCGACCTGCTGACGATCGTGCTGCGGAAGACGAGAGAGTCGCCGGGGGCGGTGTGAGGCGGGAAACCGAGGTCGCCTTGACCGAGGAGTTCGAGACCACGGTGGCCGCACAGGCCGAGGGTATGCCTGCCGGCGACCGGGGCGGCGAGCCGGCGGTCATCGGCTTCGCCGACGCCACGGAAGGCGAGGTGGTCCGGGTCGGCGCCAGTAGCTCGGACGTGGACGCCGCGCTGGGAGCCGCGAAGGTCCCGCACGCGACGCGCGAGCGCGGGCGGGCCAGGGAACTGTTCGAGCAGCTCGCCACGCTCCCGGAGGGAAACGAAGAGCGGCAGCGCATCCGGGGGGAACTGGTCGAACTGCACCTGCCGCTGGTCGAGTACCTGGCGCGCAGGTTCCGCAACCGCGGCGAGTGGCTCGACGACCTGACCCAGGTGGCCACGATCGGACTGATCAAGTCCATCGACCGGTTCGACCTCAGCCGCGGCGTGGAGTTCTCCACCTACGCCACGCCAACCATCGTGGGAGAGATCAAGCGGCACTTCCGCGACAAGGGGTGGGCGGTCCGCGTCCCGCGGCGGCTGCAGGAGCTCAAGCTAGCGCTGACCAAGGCGATCAGCGACCTGGCCCAGCGGCTGGGCCGGGCGCCCACCGTGGCCGAGCTCGCCGCCCACCTGCAGATGAGCGAGGAAGAAGTGCTGGAGGGCCTGGAGTCCGCCAACGCCTACTCCACGGTGTCGCTCGACGCCCCGGACTCGGGCGACGAGGATGCGCCCGCGGTGGCCGAGTCGCTGGGCATGCTCGACGAAGCCCTGGAGGGAGTCGAGTACCGCGAATCGCTCAAGCCGCTGCTGGAGCGGCTCCCGCCGCGGGAGAAGAAGATCTTGATGCTCCGGTTCTTCGGCAACATGACCCAGTCGCAGATCGCGACCGAACTCGGCATCTCGCAGATGCACGTGTCCCGGCTGCTGGCCCGGACGCTGACGCAGCTCCGCGAGGGACTCACCACGGACGAATAGCGCCTGCGGCTGCCTTCGCTTCCGCGGCTACCCTTCCCGGCGGCTCGTTCCCGCCCGCAGTTGCTTTCCCGCCCGTCTGCCTTCCCCGCCCGCAGCTCTTTCCCGCCCCCTCTGCCTTCCCCCGCCCGCCCTACCCGTTATGGTGCTCCGACGGCCCGCTGGCGAGCGCCCGCAGGCTCGGCGGGACGAGCAGCGCCGCGAACCCGGCGACGGTCAGCACCAGGCCTGGCACCCCCCACTCGTACCGATGCGACTGGATCAGGTAGATGCTCACGATGCCGGTGAACAGCTGGGTGAGCAGCGCGGGGGTCCGGCTCCAGGACCGGGCCCGGATCAGCCCGGTGGCGATGTATCCGAGCGCAAGCGCGGTCGCGATCCCGATCACGGTCAGCGCGATGCCGCTGTTGGTGTGGTAGGACTGCCCGCTGCCCGCGTCGACTCCGGCCAGCACCGAGGCCAGCAACACCCCGGCGGCCTCGATGCCCTGCACCACCGCGGCGGCGATCAGGCTCCACGCACGCCGCGGCGGCTCTGCCGCTCCGGCATCGCTAACCTGAGCGCGTGCGCGCGCTCTTGATCGTGAATCCACACGCCACCTCCACGACCCAGCTTCGGCGCGATGTTATCGTCCGGGCGCTGTCGTCCGCCGTCGAGCTTGAGGTCGTGCAGACACGCTACCGGGGCCACGCCACCAGCCTCGCAGCCGCCGCCCGCACGGACGGCTTCGGGCTGGTGCTCACGCTGGGCGGTGACGGCACCGTCAACGAGGCCGTCAACGGGATCCTCGGTCATGGCCCGGCCGCCGCGGGGAGCGGCAGCGTTCCAGCGCTGGCGGCCCTGCCCGGCGGCAACGCCAACGTGTTCACCCGCGCCGTGGGCCTGCCCGCCGACCCGGTGGACGCGACCGGGCAGGTCCTCCAGGCGCTCGCCGAAGGGCGGTACCGCCACGTCGGCCTCGGCCTGGCGGGCGACCGGTATTTCACCTTCAACGCAGGCCTCGGGCTCGACGCCGAGGTGGTGCGGGCGGTCGACGGCCACCGCGCCCGAGGGCGGGCGGCCACGTCGGTGCTGTACCTGAGGATGATCCTGCGGCAGTTCTACCGGGTGACCGACCGGCGCCATCCCGCGCTCATGCTGGAGCGCGACGGGCATCCCCCGGTCGGCCCGCTGTTCCTTGGCATCGTGTCGAACACCGCGCCGTGGACGTACCTGGGCCGCCGCCCGGTCTACACCAACCGGCAGGCCGCCTTCGAGTGCGGCCTGGACGTCCTGGCGCTGCGCAGCCTGGCGACCGTGAGCATGCTCCGCACGGGCTCGCAGCTGCTGTCGGCCACCCGGCCGCCGCACGGGCGCACCGTGTTGACCCTGCACGACCTGGACGAGCTGACGCTGAGATCGGCCCGGCCGATGGCCTTCCAGGTCGATGGCGAGTACGTGGGCGAGCACGAGAGCGTCAGGTTCCGGTCCGTGCCCGATGCCCTGCGGGTCGTCGTATAGCGTCAGCTTCGGGTCGGCGGGCGCCGTCACGGGCCGCGAGGATGGCTCCGGGCCTCGTCCCGAAATGCAACCCACCTGAACTCGCGATGTGACTCATCTGACACTGAAAACCACCCGAACCTTTGCCCTAGACTCTTGCGGTCCATAGCCGATCTTTGAGAGGGTAAAAGGGCTCCTGGTGAGCGGCGCACTAGCCATGCGCCCCTGCTAGGCGGGTTATGTAGCGCTGTGACCTAACGGCCTCGCCTGGGAGCCCCGGTCGAGGGCGCAAGTCTTTGATTATGACTCTCAGGTTCGGGAACCTACGGGTCTGGCATACGGAATAGCTCGTGAAATCGTTCACAAGCACTACTGAGGACGGGCCCCGGCCACGGCACCGGCCTCACACAGAGGAGTGTGGACCTCATGGACTGGCGACACCACGCCGCCTGCCGTGACGAAGACCCGGAGCTGTTCTTCCCGATCGGCAACACGGGTCCCGCACTACTGCAAATCGACGAGGCCAAACGGGTGTGCCAGCGCTGCGCCGTGCTGGAACCGTGCTTGCAGTGGGCGCTGGAGAGCGGCCAGGATTCTGGCGTCTGGGGCGGGCTGAGCGAGGACGAACGCCGCGCGCTGAAGCGCAGGTCGGCCCGGATCAGAGCGCACGCCTAGCCAACCGCCCGCCGTAAGCTAGGCGGGCTTCTCCTCTCCGGCAGGATTTTCCTGCCCTGCTCCGCCGTCCGTCGTCCCCGCCGCGGGGAGTTGTACCGGAACCTCGACCAGGACCCTGGTCCCGCCGACAGGCTGCGGGGACACCTCCAAGCGCCCGCCCAGTTCGGCTACCACGAGCGTGCGCACGATCTGCAGGCCGAGGCTGGCCGTTGAGTTCAGGTCGAAATCCTCCGGCAGTCCCGCTCCGTTATCGGTCACGGTGACCGTGAGCTGCCCGCTGCGACGGTACGCAGTGACCTCCAGCTTCCCGTCGCGCAGCGTTCCCGTCGGCCGGGTGAGCCCGTGCTGCAGCGCGTTCTGCAGCAGCTCGGTGAGCACCAGGGCCAGGGGCGTCGCCACGGACGCGGGCAGCAGCCCGAACGTGCCCGACAGGCCGGGCTTGACCCGGGCTTCGGGCGCCGACACCTCCGCGGCCATCATCGCCACCCGGCCGGCGATGTCGTCAAAGTCGACGACCTCGTCCGGCGCATGCGAGAGCGTCTCGTGGACGATGGCGATCGACCCGACCCGGCGCACGGCCTCCTGGAGCGCGGCCTTGGCCTCCGGGGCCTGCAGCCGGCGCGCCTGGAGCCGCAGCAACGCGGCGACGGTCTGCAGGTTGTTCTTGACCCTGTGGTGGATCTCCCTGATCGTGGCGTCCTTGGTGATCAGCTCGCGCTCCCGGCGACGCAGTTCGGTCACGTCCCGGAGCAGGATCAGCGCGCCGGATCGCAGCCCCCCGACCACGAGCGGGATCGCGCGCAGCTGAACCACCGAACCGTTGCCCTCCACCTCGGTCTCCATGTGCGCCCGGCCGCTCGCAGTGAGCATCAGCGAGTCGTCACGAGGCCCGCCGGTCGCGCACAGCCGCGCGGTCAGCGGGCCGAGCTCCGCCCCGACCAGGTCCGCGGTGAGGCCGAGCCTGCGATAGGCCGACAGTCCGTTCGGGCTGGCGTACGTCACCCGGCCCGACCGGCCGAGCCGGAGCAGCCCGTCCCCGACCCGCGGCGACCTGACCAGCGTGGGCTCCTCGCCCGGGCGGGGAAAGATCCCTGCCGCTACCATCTGGGCCAGGTCGTCCGCGGCTCTCAGATAGGCAAGATCCATCCGGCTCGGGGTGCGCGCGGCCGACAGGTTCGTCGACCGCTCGATCACCGCGATGACCCGGCCGTCTCGGGTGACCGGGATGGTCTCGTGGCGCACTGGTACCCCGGTTGTCCACTCCGGGTCACCCTCGCGGCAGATCCGCCGTTCCTGCATGGCCGCGTCGAGGAAGGGCCGCGCGCCGACCGGGTGCACGGCGCCGACGATGTCATCGGGGATGGCCGTAGGCGCCGTCACCGGGCGAATCTGGGCCAGCGCCACCCAGCCGGAACCGTCTCCCAGCCGCGCCCACAGCACCAGGTCGGCGAAGGACAGGTCGGCCAGCAGCTGCCAGTCGGACAGCAGCATGTGCAGCCAGTCGACGTCCGCCTCGGCCAGGCCCGCCTGGCGCAGGGCAATGTCGGTGAGCGTCGGCATCACCTCATCATCCCATCCGGGGCGGCCGGCTCCGCGACCATCTGGGCGCCAGGCAGCGGCTTAACTACCAACTGGTAACGTCGGGTGACCGAGCCGGGACGCCGCCAGTGGAGGGATGCGACCGTGGGTGGGGAGCAGGCGGGTCAGCCGGCGCACGGCGGCGCGCACGCGGTGGCCGCCGCGCGGCGGCACGGCGTGACGACGATGTTCACGCTGTCCGGCGGGCACGTTTTCCCGCTCTACGACGGGGCCGTCAAGGCGGACCCGCCCATGCGGATCGTGGATGTCCGGCACGAGCAGACCGCGGTGTTCGCGGCCGAGGCCACGGCCCGGCTGTCGCTCACGCCAGGCCTCGCGGTGCTCACGGCCGGCCCGGGAGTGACCAACGGCGTGAGCGCGATCACCGCGGCCCACTTCAACGGGGCGCCGCTGGTGGTAATCGGCGGCCGGGCGCCCGACCACCGGTGGGGCATGGGCAGCCTGCAGGAGATCGACCACCCGGCGCTGCTCCAGGCGGTCACCAAGCGGGCCTGGACCGAACACGAGACCGCGCGGGTTGGCCCGGCGGTCGACGAGGCATTCCGGATCGCCGCGGCCCCGCACCGCGGCCCGGTGTTCCTCGACGCGAGCCTGGAGGCGCTGTTCGGCACGTCCCCCGCTGAGCCCGGCCCGGAGGCGCCAGGCCAGGGCGGCGGGGACGGGCCCGACCCGGCCGCCGTCGCCGCGATCGCCAGCCTGCTGGCCCAGGCCCGCCGACCGGTGCTCATCCTGGGCACGGACGTGTGGCTGGACGGCGCGCACGAGGCCGCCCGCCTCGCCGCCGAGGAGCTCCGGCTGCCCGTGATCGCCAACGGCCAGGGCCGCGGCATCCTGGAGGCCGGGCATGACCTGCTCGTGTCCCGGGCGCGGCGGATGGCGCTGGGCGAGGCCGACCTGGTCATCGTGGCCGGAACGCCGCTCGACTTCCGGCTGGGCTACGGCGAGTTCGGCGGGAGGAACGGGACGCCGCCGGCCAGGGTCGTGCACGTCGCGGACGCCCCAGGGCAGCTGGCCGGCCACCGGGAGCTCGCGGGCGCCGCCGCGGGTGGCCTGACGGCGTTCTTTACCCTGCTGGCCGGCACGGCCGGAGCGGCGCGGGGCTGGGAGGCCGACTGGCTGCCCAGGCTCCAGGCTGCCCGCGAGGAGGCCATGGCGGCCGACGCGCTGCTGCTCGCCAGCGAGGCGGATCCCATTCACCCGCTGCGGGTCTACGGCGAGCTGGCCAGGATCCTCGAGCCCGACGCCGTGGTGATCGGCGACGGCGGCGACTTCGTCTCCTACGCGGGCAAGTACATCGAGCCCCGCCGACCTGGGGGCTGGCTGGATCCCGGGCCGTACGGATGCCTGGGCAGCGGCCTGGGGTACGCGATCGCCGCCCGGATCGCCCGCCCGTCCGCGCAGGTCGTGCTGCTGCTCGGGGACGGCGCCGCCGGCTTCTCGCTGATGGATGCGGACACCCTGGTCCGGCACCGGCTGCCGGTCATCATGATCTGCGGCAACAACGGCATCTGGGGTCTGGAGAAGTATCCCATGCAGGCGCTGTACGGCTACGATGTCGCGGCCGACCTGCAGCCACAGTGCCGTTACGACCAGGTGGTCACCGCGCTCGGCGGGGCCGGCGAGCTAGTAAGGCGGCCAGCCGAGATCGGGCCGGCCCTGCACCGCGCGTTCGACTCCGGCGTCCCCTACCTGGTCAATGTCGCCACCGACCCGGCCGACTCCTACCCGCGCTCCACCACCGGGGTCTGAGCCGGGCCGGGCCCGGGACTTACTCGATGACCGCGATCAGGTCACCCTCCTGGACCACGTCGCCCTCGGCCACGGCCAGCTTGGTGACGGTGCCGGCGCCCTCGGCCATGACCGGAATCTCCATCTTCATCGATTCCAGGATGACCAGCGTGTCGCCGTCGGCCACGGAATCACCCTCAGACGCCACGACCTGCCACACGTTCGCCACCATCTCCGCGCGGACTTCGGTCACGCGTACCTCCTCGCGTCAGCGCCCTGGCGATCACAGCCGCGGGCAGTGCCATCCATCATTGTGCCGTCCGCGCCGGTCAGGGCCGCAGCCGGGCGACCACGGAGGTGTCGTAGCGGCCGCTGGCAAATTCGTCACTGTCCAGCAGCTCGGCGTGGAACTCCAGGTTGGTCCGCGGTCCGCTGATGCGGAAGTCGTCCACGGCGGCGCGGGCCCGGCGCAGCGCCTCGGCCCGGCTTTCCCCGTGCGCGCACAGCTTGGCCAGCAGCGGGTCGTAGAACGGCGTCACCTCGTTTCCGGCTTCGTACCCCGCGTCAACCCGTACGCCGGGACCGGACGGCTCCACCCATTCGGTGATCAGGCCGGGGCTGGGCAGGAACCTGCGCGGGTCCTCCGCATAGACGCGCAGCTCCACCGCGTGCCCCTCGCTCCGGACGGATGACGGCGCGAAGCTCACGTCGCCGCCGCCGGCGATCAGCAGCTGCTGCTCCACGAGGTCGATGCCGGTGGCCATCTCGGTGATCGGGTGCTCCACCTGGATTCTGGCGTTCATCTCCAGGAACACGAAGTCCTGGCGCTCGGGGTCCACCAGGCACTCGACGGTGCCCGCGCCGCGGTAGCCGACCGCCTCGCCGGCCCGGATCGCGGCGGCCAGCATCCGGGCCCGGAGCTCGGGCGTGACCCCGGGCGACGGGGTCTCCTCGGCGACCTTCTGATGCCGCCGCTGCACCGAGCAGTCCCGCTCGCCGAGCGCCAGCACCCGGGAGTCGTTCAGCCCGAGAATCTGCACCTCGACGTGGCGAGCCCCCTCGATAAAGCGTTCCAGCAGGATGTCCGCGCTACCGAAGAACCTCTCCGCCCGGGAGCGGGCGGTCTCGAAGCCCGCACGCAACTCAGCCTCGTTCCCCGCGACGCTCATCCCGATGCCGCCACCCCCGGCCGCTGCCTTGATCATCACCGGGTAGCCGATCCGGCGGGCCTCGGCGATCGCGGCGGCCACGTCGGTCACCGGCTCCCGGCTGCCGGCGGCGACCGGGACGCCCGCCTGCTCCATGAAGTTCCTGGCGTTGATCTTGTCGCCCACCTGCTCGATCGCCGCTGGCGGAGGGCCGACCCAGGTCAGGCCCGCGTCGATCACCTCCGCCGCGAACTCGGCGTTCTCGGCCAGGAACCCGTAGCCGGGGTGGATCGCAGCGGCCCCGGTGCGTCGTGCCGCCGCAAGCACGGCGCGGGCATCGAGGTAGCTGCTCGCCGCGGGGGCGGGGCCGATCAGCGCCGCCTCGTCGGCCTCGCGTACGTAGGGCAGGCTGCCGTCGGCCTCGGAGTAGACGGCGATGGCCCGGATCCCCATCCGCCGGGCGGTCCGGATGACCCGGCGCGCGATCTCGCCCCGATTGGCGACCAGGACCGATTCGATCAATGAGCTGTCCGCCCGAACACCCGGGCAGCCTACTCCAGGCGGGCGGCTAGTCCACCCGGTACTCGGTGACCTCGAGCTCGGCCCGGATGGCCTGGATCCGGACCAGCACCTTGGTCCGCAGTCCGCTGGGCGCGGGCTCGGCGCCGCAGCACTTGTGCACCAGCCGCTTCACGACGTCTTCGAGGCCGTACTCGCGCAGGCACGGGCCGCACTCGTCAAGATGCTGGCGGATCTGGTCGTACCCCTGAGCCTCGATCTCGCGGTCGAGGTAGGACTCCAGGCGGGCCAGTACCTCGCTACACGGCACCTCGTGTGGCTTGCCGCAGCTCATTCCGCGTCCTTCCCGGGCTCGTCACCCGAAGGTGACGCCTCGGTGGGGGCGGTAGACGCCGCCCGGACCAGGCCCTCCTTGGCCGCGTAGTCCTGGAGCATCTCCCGGAGCTGCCGGCGCCCGCGATGCAGGCGCGACATCACGGTCCCGATGGGGGTGCCCATGATCTCGGCGATTTCCTTGTAGGCGAAGCCTTCGACGTCGGCCAGGTAGACCGCAATGCGGAATTCCTCGGGGAGAGCTTGCAGCGCTTCCTTGACGTCGGAGTCGGGGAGCCGTTCCAGCGCCTCGGCCTCGGCTGACTTCAGCCCGGCCGAGCTGTGCGAGGCGGCCCTGGCCAGCTGCCAGTCCTCGATTTCCTCGTTGCCCGCACGCTGCGGCTCACGCTGCCGCTTGCGGTAGCTGTTGATGAACGTGTTGGTGAGGATCCGGAACAGCCACGCCTTGAGGTTCGTGCCGACCTGGAACTGGTGGAAGGACGCGTACGCCTTGGCGAACGTCTCCTGTACCAGGTCCTCGGCATCGGCCGGGTTGCGGGTCATCCGCATTCCCGCCGCGTACAGCTGATCCAGGTACGGCAAGACATCATGCTCAAAGCGCTCGCTGCGCTCCTCAAGTGTCTCCGGGACCGGACTCACCTCCTCCAGGGCCGATGGCTGCAGACGGCTGCTCGGCCACGTGCCGCCCTGCCAAAGGTCTCGGCCGGAGGATACAACGCCGGGCTCGCCGGGCTCGCGCCCCATTACCCTCAAGGCGTCATTCGCCATCGGAACGTGGTCGCGCGGCGGGAAGGTTGCGATGGGCACGGCCGTAGCAACACGCTCTGTCACGGCTTCATTCCGGCGCCGCGCTCAGCGCCGCAGCCGGTCCGATTTAGCCTGGCATGTCACGCAGCGCGCGGCCTCCGGCTTGGCCTCGAGCCGGCCTTCCGGAACCGGCGCACCGCAGTCGACGCAGGTGCCGTAGGTGCCAAGCTCGATGCGGCGCAGGGCATTGAGTACCTCGGAGCGCTGCATCTTGGCCACCGCGAGAATCGCCTCGGTTCGTTCTGACTCGGACAGATTCGCCCCGGCGTCGGCGGGATCCTGCGGATAGTCCAGGATCCGCTCGTCTTGCGGCTGCTCCCCCTTGAGCACCGAGATGGACCTGTCGAGCTCCGAGCGAATCTCTTCCAGGCGCTTGCGAGCGGTGGCGGTATCCATCTGATACCTAACCTCCTTAATCCGCATAGGGTCGGCAGCGCCGATCGGTGTCCTTGCTGCCCGGCCCGTTCAGCTCTGGCGCTACTGCAGCTTGTCGGGAACGCCGCCAGAGGTTCCGTGGGATGCCGCGCTCCGGGATCTCGAGGAGCCGGCGGCGGGTGCGCCGGGAGCGACGTCCCGGCCGCCCGGGACTGGCTCGATGCGCGTGAGGAGCTCCGGGCCGTTGTTCCGGACCGAGTTGACGGCCGTCGACACCGGATACGAGATCAGCCCGTCCGAGGCCGCCGGGGCCAGCAGCGCCGCCAGGTCGGCCGGATCGCTGGCCGCCGGGTCGAGCCAGTCCGCCCAGCGGTCCGGATCGATCACCATCGGCATCCGGTCGTGAATCCGGCCCAGGTCGTCCGGCGCGCTCGTGGTGATGATCGTGGCGGTCCAGAGCCACGCCCGTTCGTGATCGTCCGGCAGTTCCGGATCCCGCCACAGCTCGTACAGGCCGGCGAAGGCCAGCGGGCCGCCATCACCGCGGGTGATGTAATACGGCTGCTTGGCCCCGCCCCGGCCGCCTGGCTCATCCTGAGTGCTGCCGTCGGGCCGCTGCCATTCGTAGTAGCCGTCCGCGGGCAGCAGGCACCGGTTGCGCTTGAACGCATGCCGGAACGCGGGCTTGGACGCCACCGTCTCGGCCCGCGCGTTGATCAGGCGGCTGCCGATCTTAGGATCCTTGGCCCAGAACGGCACCAGCCCCCAGCGGACCGCGCGCAGTTCACGGGCCACACCCGACGCGACGTCTTCCCCGCCGCGGCTCGGCTCGGCGACGTCCTCGGCGTCCTCGGAGGGCCGGGCGTCACGGGTCACCACCGCGTAGACGCGCCTGGTGGGCGCGACGTTGTAGTCGGGCTCGAGCGGCTCGGGGACACGGTCGCGCTCGATGCGGAACTCCTCGAGGAGTTCTATCCGCCTACGAGCGGACGCATACCGGCCACACATGTCCTCACCTTGACCACTCCGGGCGTCGCCGGGTCTGGCGTCCCAGTTGCGCTCCCGCGACGGCGGGAGCAGAGATTGCCAGTTAATAGCCAACATCCGGGCTTGCCAAACCTCGGCGGGCCAACCGGTTCGGACTTCATGATCACGGAGCTTTCCGGTGACGGGCCCGCGGAACCTTCCGCGCTCCCCACGGCGGCGTGGCGACGTGCGGCTACGCCGGGCCGCGGGCGGCCAGTACGCTCGCAGCATGCAACCAGGCGCGCAACAGGCGAGCGGGGCGGTCCCGGACTGGGAGGCGCCCGCCGCGAACGGGGCGGTCCCGGACTGGGAGGCGCCCGCCGCGAGCGGGGCGGCCCGGGACTGGACGGCGCCCGCCGCGAGCGGCCCGGTGCGCGCCCGGGTGCGGCCGCCGGGCTCGAAGTCGATGACCAACCGCGCACTGGTCCTGGCCGCGCTGGCCAGCGCGCCGACCGTGATCACCAATCCGCTACGGGCCAGGGACACGCTGCTGATGGCGGCGGCCCTGCGCTCGCTCGGGACGGTGATCGACGAGGCCGACGGCGATGACGGCCCGGGTGAGACCGGGGCCTGGCAGGTGACACCGGGCCGCCCCCGCGGCGGGACGGTGATCGACGTCGGCAACGCGGGTACGGTGCTGCGGTTCGTCCCGCCCGTGGCCGCGCTGGGCCGGGCCGACGTGGAGTTCCGTGGCGACGAGCGGGCGGCGGCGCGGCCGGTGGGCCCGCTGCTCGCCGCGTTGCGCGAACTCGGCGCGGTGATCGACGACGGGGGCCGGGGCGCGGTCCCGTTCGTTGTCCGCGGCCGCGGCGGGATCGGCGGCGGCACCGTGACCCTGGACGCCTCCGGCTCCTCGCAGCTGGTGTCGGGCCTGCTGCTGGCAGCCCCGCGCTACGACAAGGGCGCCGAAGTGCGCCACCAGGGACCGCGGGTCCCCTCCGCGCCGCACATTGCGATGACCGTCCAGATGCTCCGGGATGCGGGGGCAGAGGTGGAATCGGGGACCGGGGGGCGGGGCGAGAGCGGGCCCGGGCACGGGCGTGGGGAGAGCGGACCCGGGAGGGACGGGAGCGAGCACGGGCGGGGTGTTCCGGACTTCTGGCGGGTGCGGCCGGGTGAGCTGCGCCCGTCGGCCGTGACGGTGGAACCCGATCTGTCGAATGCCGCGCCGTTCCTGGCGGCGGCGCTGGTGACCGGCGGCTCGGTCACGATCGCCGGCTGGCCCGGGCGGACCGTGCAGCCAGGGCCGGATCCTCGAGGGGCTGACCCGGATGGGTGCGCAATGCTCCCCGGCCGCCGACGGGATGCAGGTCACCGGGACCGGCGCGATCCACGGCATCACGGCGGACCTGGGGGACGCCAGCGAGCTGGTCCCGGTGCTGACTGCGCTGGCCGCGCTCGCGGACTCGCCGTCGGTGTTCACTGGCATCGAGCACATGCGCGCGCACGAGAGCGACCGGCTGGCCACGCTGGCCGCCGAGATCGGCGGGCTCGGCGGCGATGTCACCGAGCTCCCGGACGGCCTTCAGATCCGGCCCCGGCCGCTGCGCGCGGACGGCGCCGTGTTCGCCAGCCACGACGATCACCGGCTGGTGATGGCCGCCGCAGTGCTCGGCCTCGCCCTGCCGGGCGGCCTGCGGGTCGGCAACGCCGCGACCGTCGGGAAGACCTTCCCCGCCTTCACCACGATGTGGTCCGACATGCTGGAGCGGTCGCCCTGAACCGGCCGGTCAGTCAGCTCGACGAAGACGACGTGCGGGTGCGCCCGGGCCGGGGCTCGCGGCCCCGCACCCGGCGCAGGCCCGCCCATGAGGACGCGGCCGAGGCGTTCGTGACGGCCGTCGACCGCGGCCGGTACGGCTGCATGATCACCGGCCCGGAGGCCGCCGGCCGGGAGGTCACGGCCATGAAGGCCCGCGAGCTTGGCCGCAAGGGCGTGGTCGTCGGGGACAACGTCAGCCTCATCGGGGACATCTCCGGCGCTCCCGGGACGCTGGCCCGGATCGTCCGGGTCGCGCCCCGGACGTCGGTACTGCGCCGCTCGGCCGACGACACCGACCCGGTCGAGCGGGTCATCGTGGCCAACGCCGACCAGCTCGGGATCGTCACCGCGCTGGCGGATCCGCCGCCGCGGCCGCGACTGATCGACCGCTTTCTGGTCGCCGCCTACGACGCCGGGCTGGACCCGCTGCTCCTGCTGACCAAGGCGGACCTGGCCTCCCCCGACGAGATCCTCGCGACCTACGCCCCGCTCGGCCTGCGGTACGTGGTCAGCGGCCGGCCGCTCACCGAGGCCGTCCTGGACGAGCTGCGGGCCGTGGCGGCCGGCCGGGTCAGCGTTCTCGTCGGTCATTCCGGCGTGGGCAAGTCCACCCTGGTCAACGCCCTGATTCCGGAGGCCAGCCGGGCGGTCGGCACGGTCAGCCCGGTGACCGGCCGAGGCCGGCACACCTCGTCGTCCGTGGTCGCGCTGCCCCTGCCGGGCGGGGGCTGGATCATCGACACGCCCGGGCTGCGCAGCTTCGGCCTGGGGCACATCGCGGCGGACCGCGTGGTCCAGGCGTTCCCCGACCTGGCCGAGGCGCTGGCCAGCGGCGCGCCGGGCGGGAGTCACCTCCTGGATGACTGCGCGCTGGACGACTGGGTGGCCGAGCACGACCAGACCGGGGCGCTGGCGGCCCGGCTGGACTCCCTGCGCCGCCTCCTCCGCGGCCGCGAAGGCGACGACGACACCTGACCCGCCGCCGCGCTCAGGCCCCTTCGATGACGTTGCGGAAAGTTGTATGCGCTATTTGCCGAAAAGTCTCCACACAACGGGAGGCGCGGTGGCGGGAGTGGCTCACCACGCGTAGGCCTCGGGCGCGGCGCCGCCGGGGCCGGGGAAGATCGCGTCAAGCCGACCCAGCGCGTCGGCGTCCAGCTCGATCTTCAGCGCGCGCAGCACCCCCTCGAGCTGCCCGAGGCTGCTCGGCCCCACGATCGGCGCGGTGACCGCGGGCTGGTGCAGCAACCAGGCCAGGCCGACCTGGGCCGGATCCTCGCCCAGCTCCGCGCACAACGCCTCATACGCCTCGACCTGAGGCCGCAGCCGGGCCAGGGCCCCGGCCGCCCGGCCGCCGCCGCTGCGGCCCGCTCCGGGCTCCTTGCGCAGGATCCCGGCCAGCAGGCCGCCGTGCAGCGGGCTCCAGGGCAAGACGCCCAGGCCGTAGCCCTGGCAGGCGGGCAGCACCTCAAGCTCGACCGTGCGGACCGCGAGGTTGTACAGGGACTGCTCGCTGACCAGCCCGAACGCCCCGCGGCGGCGAGCCGCCTCCTGGGCCTGGGCGATGTGCCAGCCCGCGAAGTTGGACGACCCGGCGTAGATGATCTTTCCCTGACCGCGCAGGACCGTCAGCGCCTCCCAGATCTCCTCCCACGGCGTGGCCCGGTCCACGTGGTGCATCTGGTACAGGTCGATGTGGTCGGTGCCCAGCCGGCGCAGCGACGCCTCGCAGGACTGCCGGATGTTGACGGCGGACAGCAAGCTGTCGTTCGGCCACTCCCCCTTGCCGCCGTACAGCTTCGTGGCCAGGATGATCTTGTCCCGCCGCCCCCGATCGCCGGCGAGCCAGTCCCCCACGATCTGCTCGGTGACGCCCTCGGCACGCGGGCGTCCGTAGGTGTTCGCAGTGTCGAAGAAGTTGATCCCCTGCTCGAGCGCGTGGTCCATGATCTGGTGCGCGTCGGCGGCACCGGTGAACGAGCCGAAGTTCATCGTCCCCAGGCAGATCCGGCTGACCGAGACCCCGCTGCGCCCGAGATGCGTATAGTCCATCCGCCCACGGTACGGGCGCCGCCCGCGGCCCGCGCGCCCTGGTCGTGGCCTAGCGGGCCGGCAGGCGGTACCGTTGCGCGCGATGGCAGGATACGACGACGACCTGCGCTTCGCCCACGTCCTGGCGGACGCGGCGGACGACATCACCATGCGCCGGTTCCGGGCGCTGGACCTGCGGGTCGAGTCCAAGCCCGACCTCACCCCGGTCACCGATGCCGACCTGGCCGCCGAGGAGCAGCTGCGGCACGTGCTGGGCCGGGCCAGGCCGCGCGACGCGGTGCTCGGCGAGGAGTCCGGCCGGTCGGGCGTGGGGAAGCGGTGCTGGGTTCTGGACCCGATCGACGGGACCAAGAACTTCGTCCGGGGCGTGCCGGTCTGGGCCACGCTGATCGGGCTGATGGTCGGCGGCGACGTCATGGTCGGGGTGGTCTCCGCGCCCGCCCTCGGCCGCCGGTGGTGGGCGGCACGAGACGGCGGCGCCTGGACCGGCCGAAGCCTGACCAAGGCCACGGCCTGCCGGGTCTCCGAGGTGGCCAGATTGCAGGATGCCTCGCTGTCGTACTCGAGCCTGTCCGGCTGGGAGGACCACGGCCGGCTGGACGGCTTTCTCAGCCTGGCCCGGTCGGTCTGGCGAACCCGTGCCTACGGCGACTTCTGGTCGCACATGCTGGTCGCCGAGGGCGCGGTCGACGTGTCCGCCGAACCGGAGGTCTTGCTCTGGGACCTCGCCGCGCTGCAGGTCATCGTGGAAGAGGCAGGCGGCACGTTCACCGACCTGGCGGGAAAGCCCACGCCGGACGGCGGCAGCGCAGTATGCACCAACGGCCGCCTGCACGGCGAGGTACTCGGCTTGCTGGCGGGGCGTTAGCCACGGCCTGCTACCGGTGGATCCCCGGTGACCACGGACAGCCCTTACGGGTATTGCTCCGCGGCGTGACTTCGCAGATGCTGGTCTGCATAGTGCACAAGCGCACAAGCACGGAGGGAGCGGGCATTATGAACGTACGCGACGGGATGACCAGTCTGGTCCTGACCGTCGGCCCCGCGCATACGTTACGCGAGGCCTCCCGCCTGATGTCAGCGCGCCGAGTGGGTGCCGCGGTCGTGACCGACCCGGAGCACTCCGGGATCGGCATCCTCACCGAGCGTGACATCCTCGATTCCATCGGCGCGGGGCAGGATCCAGACACCGAGCTCGTCGCGGATCACCGTACCGACGACGTCGTATTCGCCTCGCCAGGGTGGACGCTCGAGCAGGCCGCGGCCGCAATGGTCCGCGGGAACTTCCGCCACCTCGTGGTCATCGAGGACGACGAGGTGATCGGGCTGCTGTCCATGCGCGACATCGTGCGCTGCTGGTCCGGGACGGCCGCCGGATCCGCGGCGAGCCGGGCGCCGCAGGCAGCCAGGGCCTGATCCGCGGGTCCTGTTTCCCATCGGATTCCGCCGGCTCTGCCTGGGTACCTCGAACGACCCACTGGGTCGTGGCCCGGGGCGTCCGCTAGCCCGCGGCCGTGATCGCCGCGACCTCGTCGGCGTCCAGTTCGATGGAGGCCGCGGCGACGTTGGCCTCGACATGCTCGGGCGAGCCGCTGCCGGGGATCGGCAGCATCTGCGGTGACCGGGCCAGCAGCCAGGCCAGCACGATCTGCCGCGGGCTGGCGTCGTGCCGCTTGGCCGCCTGCGCCACCGCGGGGTTCCCGTCGGCCTGCTGGATCGGCGCCCACGGCAGGAACGCGAGCTCCTCGATCTCGCACAGGTCCACCATCGCTTCCGACTTGCGGTCGGCGGCGTTATACCGGTTCTGCACCGAGACGATCGGGGTGACCTTCTGCGCTGCCCGCAACTGGGACTCCGACACGTTCGAGATCCCGATGTGCCGGATCTTCCCCTCGTCCTTGAGCCGCACCAGCTCGCCCAGCGACTCGGCCAGCGGCACGCGAGGGTCGGGCCGGTGGAACTGGTAGAGCGGGATCTGGTCCAGCCTGAGCCGCCGCAGGCTGCCCTCGCAGGCCTCGCGCAGGTGCTCGGGCCGACCGTCGGCGTCCCAGCGGCCCGGGCCCGGCCGCACCAGGCCGCCCTTGGTGGCGATGACCAGGTCGTCGGGGTACGGGTACAGGGTCTCGGCGATCAGCCGCTCGCTGACCTCGGGGCCGTAGGAGTCGGCGGTGTCGATGAACGTGACGCCGAGTTCCACCACGCGCCGCAGCGTGGCCTTGGCCCGGTCGATATCCGGCGGATCCCCCCAGACGCCGTTGCCGGTGATCCGCATCGCGCCGAAGCCCATCCGGTTCACCGTCAGGTCTCCGCCGATGTCGATGGTGCCCGCCGCGGCCGCGTTGCCCGAACCGGTCATGATTAATCCTCCTGGTTTGTCGGCTTGCCCCAGTCTCGCAGCCCCCGGCCATCGCCTAGCGCTTGGCCGGCTTGGCCTGCCGGATCGTCACCCGCGCCCGGGCGGTGCGCACCGCGTCGGTGAGCTCGCCGAGGTCGTAGGCCCCGTAGTGGCGACGGCCGTTGATGAAGAACGTCGGCGTGCCGGAGACGTCGCTGAGGTCGGCGGAATCCACGTCCTCGGCGATCTTGGCCGATCCGGCGTGCCGGGCGAGATCGTCGGCGAACCGCCCGGTGTTCAGGCCGATATCGCCCGCGTACCCGATCAGGTCCTCCTCGGTGAGCGCGCCCTGGTGGCTCAGCAGCTGGTCGTGCATCTCCCAGAACTTGCCCTGCTTGGCCGCGGCCTCGGTGCCCTCGGCGGCAAGCTGTGCGTGCGGGTGCACGTCGGTCAGGGGCAGGTGCCGCCACACGTACCGGACATCGCCGTAGTCGGCGAGCACATCTCGGATCGCTGGCTCGGACTGGCCGCAGTACGGACACTCGAAGTCGCCGTACTCGACGATCGTCACCGGGGCCTTGGCCGGGCCGCGGATGTGGTCGCGGTGCGGGTCGACCGGCACCGCGAGGTCGACGATGGCCTCGGCCGAGCCGAGCAGCAGGCGCAGCCGCAGCGGCTTCGGCAGCAGCGCGGTGACCCGGAAGACGATCCAGGTCAGCACCGAGGCGCAGAGCGCTCCGGCCAGGACGCCCAGCTTGGCCTGGGCGAGCTGCTCGCCGTGGAACGCGAGCGAGGCGATCAGCAGGGACACGACCAGGCCGATGCCCGCGATCGTGCCGGCGCCGGTCACCGAGGCCCAGCCGACCGGCGGGCGGATCCGGCCGCGGCTGAGCCGGGCGAGCAGCCAGGCGGAGCCCACGGTGCCGACCGGCTTGCCGACCACGTAGCCGAGCATGATGCCCAGGGTGACCGGGGTGGTGAAGGCGCGGGCCAGGAAGCTGCCGCTGAGCGCGAGCCCGGCGTTGGACAGGGCGAACAACGGCACGATCACGTAGCTCGACCAGGGGTGGAAGATGTGCTGTATCCGGTCGTTCGGCGAGATAGCCGTGCGCACGACTTCCCGCGCGGAATGGGCCAGCTCCGGGGTCGGCTGCTCGCGGAACGACCGGAACACGTCGGACGCCCGTTCCAGGTCGCGGCGCGCGGCCGGGTAGGCCACCGTGAGCAGCCCCATCACCAGGCCGACCACGAGCGGGTCGACGCCGGACTTGAAGAACGCCACCCAGGACACCACGCCGAGCAGCCAGTAGACCGCGTTGTTGCGGACGCCAAACGCCCGGGCCAGTGCGACCAGGCCCAGCAATATCAGCCCGGCCGTCAGCGCGACCAGGTCGATACGCTCGCTGTAGACCACCGCGATGATCACCAGGCCGGCCACGTCGTCGACGATCGCGAACGTGAGCAGGTAGGTACGCACCCGGTCGGGAACGCCGGAGCCGACCAGGGCCAGGATGCCGAGCGCGAACGCGGTGTCGGTGGACATGGCCGCGCCCCAGCCCTCGGCGCTGGGGCGGCCGGCGTTGAAGGCCAGGTAGATCCCGATCGGCACGATCATGCCGCCCAGCCCGATGACCAGCGGCAGCACCAGCCGCGCGCGCTCGCGCAGTTCGCCCATGTCGAACTCGCGGCGCGCCTCCAGGCCCGCCACCAGGAAGAAGAACGTCATCAGGCCGGAGTTCACCCAGCCGTGCAGGTCGTCGGCCAGCACCGCGGTGCCGAAGTGCACCGACAGCTCTGTGTCCCACCACGACGCGTACGACGCCTGGTCCGCGTTCGCCCAGATCAGCGCGGCGATCGTCGCGGCCAGCAGCACCGCCGCGCTGCCGGTCTCGGTGCGCAGGAACTGGCGCAGCGGCGTCTGCCGGCTCTGGTCCCAGACCGTGCTAAGCGCGGACGGCCAGGTCGGCGCCTCCGATCCGCTCATCTGATCGGCTCAGCCCTCGCAGCTACTTGATGACGTAGGTGAACAGGCACACGCGTCCGTCCTCGCCTTCCTCCGGGTACCCGCCCTGGATCTCGTTCGCGAACCCGGGGAACTGAGCGTAGCTCTCCTCGAACAGCTTGAGATAGGCGATCATGGGCGCGGCGCGCTCGTCCCAGCGCTCGCCGGGTATCACGATGCCGACGCCCGGCGGGTACACGAGCGCCATGGTCTTCCCTCCTCAGCCTCGGCCCGGTCTGCGCCGCCCCCGCCCGCGGGCCAGGGTCAGGCGGACCGCCTGATCACGTCCGGCAGGTCGGAAGGCCAGATCTGCTCTTCCGTGGAGTCCAGCTCGTGCAGCGTCCACCAGCGCCAGGCCGCGATCCCGTCGGCGGCGTGCATGGCCTCGACGCCGCAGATGGCGCGGCAGGCCTCGTCGGTCCGGGCCAGGTACAGGCGCTCGCGCTGGCGGACTACCCGGCCGGCGTATTCCATGTCGAAGCTGCGCCGCAGCACCTCGCCGAGCAGCGGCACGTCGCCCCAGCCGGTCTCTTCCTGCAGCTCCCGCAGGGCGGCGGCCGGGTAGCCCTCGCCGTCGTTGAGACCACCGCCGGGCGTGGACCAGTGGCGGCCGTTCGGCGGGCCGTCGTCGTACCGCATGAGCAGAACGCGATCATCCGGGTCGAGCAGGATGACTCGGGCGGCTCGGCGCACGAGGACGGGTTCTGGCACGCCGTCAGGGCCCCGGACGGCGGCGCCGCGCCCATCGCCGGTATTCCCGGAGGGGACCCCCCAGGGACCGCAGCACCTCGCGTCTGGCCGACTCGAGCCAGTCGACCGGGAAGCCGAGCACCCGCTGCTGCTCTTCGGCGTCCGAATCCCGGGAGAATGCCCCCAACGGAATGCCCAGGACCCGCTGCGGCTCTTCCTGATCGCTGGTCACGGGTTACCCCCGGGCGCGATCGTTACCCTGCATGCCCAGACTGTACCCCGCGCCGGTTACGGGCCAGGCGGATGATGACGCTGATCCCGAGCGCTCCGGCCGGCACGAGCGTGACCAGCGCGGGCAGCTGGTAACGCCAGGAGAACTCGAACGTGTCGGACATCAGCGTCACGGCCGCCGCCGAGGTGAGGAACAGCAGGCAGGCCAGGGCCAGCTGCCGGACCCGGGGATCTGCCCGGCGGCGCAGCAGTGGCGCGCAGCCCGCCAGGCCAGCCAGGGCGCACACGGCCAGCAGCGGGCCGGGGGTGTAGCCGCCGTCGAGCTGGTAGGAGCGCAGGAACGCGGCGACGGGCACCCAGACGGCCGGGGCGCCGCCGCCGTAAGCGGCGGCTGCGGCCTTCACGACCGCCTCCGAGGCATGCGGCGGGTAGTACGGGAACTTCGTCTGGAACTGCCAGCGGGCGATGGGCGTGTCCCCCGGGCTGCCGTCGCGGGTCAGCGCGAACAGCTTCGCCGCGTCGCTCGCGTAGGCACCGAGCACGCGCAGCGGCTGCTGGGTCAGCACCCGGTGGTTGAAGTCGGAGATCAGGCTGTCCACCTCGGCGCGCGGCAGGCCCGAGTAGTACGGCCGGATCGGGGAGCCGTCACCGTACTCGAGCCAGTCGGGCCCCCGGGCCTGCTGCGCCGGGGTCGGGCACATGCCCCGCTCGTCGGGCGGCAGCCTGAGGGTGGCGCAGTCCGCGGCCGCCGCCATCCGGCCGTAGTAGGACGTGACGCCGGAGTGGGACAGGAAGAAGTCCCCCGTGAGCAGGTAGGAACCGGTGCAGTAGGCCACGATCGGCAGCGCGAACGCCGCGCACAGCGCGGCGGCCTTCCCGACGGCCTGCCGCCAGCCGCCGCCCGCGGCGAGCAGGTAGATCACCCCGGGCAACAGCAGTGCCTCGCCGACCTGGGCCACGGTGGCCGAGGTGCCCAGCACGACGCCGCCCGCGACGACCCGGCGCCAGCTGGTTTCCGGCCGCCAGAGCAGGATGGCCAGCCCGGCCACGATCAGCGCCTCGAACCAGACGTCCGGCATGATCGTCTGCTCGATCTGCAGCTGGTAGGCGTCGAGCAGGACCGGCGCGATGGCCAGCGCCGCCAGCCAGCGGGACACCCCGCGCCGCACCAGCAGCGCGTAGATGACCACCGCCATGGCCAGGCCGAGCAGGTGCTGGACGGCGGCGACCGCGTCGAAGTTGGCCAGCAGCAGGATCGCGCGCAGCGGTCCCTTGTACCCGACCGGATCCATGCCCTCGGCGTTGTACAGGTACCTGGTCGAGTCGATGTAGAACAGCGCGGGGCGGTAGGCGAGCAGGGCGAGCACCCGCAGCACCAGCCCGGCGGCCAGCAGCACAGCGGCCAGCCAGTGCCGCCGCACGGCGGCGCCGGCCGCCTGCCAGCGGGCGGCCCTTCCCGCGAGGCCCGGCCCGGGCGCACGGGACCGGCGGTCCACGCCCGCGGGCGTCACCTGGCTGCTCATCCGCGAAATCATAATCGGGTCGGAGCGGCCTGCCCGCCGGTGGAAAGCCAGAGCGCGAGGAAGACCGTGACCAGCGCCAGCCACCGGGTCATCCGGTTGCGGGGTACCAGCGTCAGCGTGGCCCAGGCGATCGCGGTGTACCACGCGAAGACCCAGGGGGCGACCAGGACCCAGGCGAAGGTCAGCGCGAACGGCGCCACGACCTCGCGCGGCTGGTCCGAGGAGATGCGCCGGTAGATGAGCCAGGCGACCACGAACAAGGCGATCGGCCAGAGACAGTTGATGACCGTGGTCATCGTGGCCTGGCTGACGCCCAGCCCCTCTCCGGCCATCTGGAACAGCCGCCACGGCGACGGCATGATGACCCACTTCAGGCCGTCGAAGGTCGACTTCATGGCGTTGAGCCCGTAGAAGCTGTACTCCACGAGGGCAGTGGCCAGGGCGATCGCGGCCATCCGGGTGACCCGCAGCCACTCACGGCGCCGCAGCAGCGGCCAGGCGAGCCCGATCGCCACCAGCGCCGCGCTGACCTTGACCCCGAAGGCCAGGCCCAGCAGCACGCCGACCAGCGCGTCGCCCCAGATGCCGTAGACCCGGCGCGCGACCTGGATCGCGCACAGGGCCGCCGCCGCCACGAACGTGTCGAGCTGGCCGCCGCTGACGAGTTGCTGCAGCAGGACGACGTTGGCCGTCCAGAACAGCGTGGCCCGCACCGGATCGTCGGAGGTCTTCAGCAGCAGGAACCCGACCCCGATGAACACGGCGCCGTTGAGGATCATCAGGACCCAGATCGTGGTGGCCACGCTGGGACCGCCGATCCAGGCCGCGAACGACTGGATCAGGGTGGCGATGGGCCCGTAGACATCCACCTGGCTCTTCCACGCCCAGCCGACGCCCGCGACATAGGGCGAGTGCGGACCGAGCGCGGCGAGCGGGCTGGTGACGTACGGGTTCCCGCCCAGCGAGGCGATGCGGCCGTAGGCGGCGTAGCTCGCGGTATCCGACGAGCCGACCGGGGTGAGGAAGACCATGACCGCGACCACGCCCGCGCTGGCCAGCAGCAGTCGCCGCGGATCGGGGCGCCATCCCTGGCTGTGCGCCCACAGCAGCCCGGCCAGGCCCAGGCAGGCCAGCACGTCCCCGGTGTAGAGCATCGCGGTCGCGAGGGCGTCGTTGTTGCTGAGCGACGGCAGCAGGTACGAGAGCGGGAGCCTGATCGGCAGCGTCATCGTGTTCGGCGCCGTCGCCCCGACGAGCATCCCCAGCAGCAGGCCGGCTCCGGATACCGAGAGCGCGACCTTGGGATCCGACAGCCTGCTCCAGGCCAGCTTGCGGATCACCCTGCTCATGACCCACTCGACCGGGCCGTGCCCCTCGGCCGGCCCGTACGCCCGGGACCGGCCGACCGGTATCGCCGATCCGGGCGGATCCGGCGAGTGGGTGGACACCCGTGTCACGTGGGCCATGCCTCCATAAGCGAACCTGCGCGGTCACCGTCGGCGCAGGGTATCGCCGCGCTGCCCGGGATTTAGGGTCCCGGATGCTGTCATTTACTTCTCAGCTGGCCCTGCTGGCACCTTTCCCCCAGCTTAAGGCGACGCCGGAGGGCTCTACGCCAGATTCGGCTAATGATGCCCAACGGGCCGCGACCGAACCGCTCCCGTCGGCGCGATCACGCGGCCGCCGGTTGGCGGAACGTCCGCCTGGTGTCAGTATGGCCTGGTGGGCACCAGGAGGAACGAGGGGGCCTCATGATCGTGGCCATCGGCGCCGCGCTCGTCGCGGCGCTGTTCGCGACCGGGTGCCTCCTGTTGATGCACGGTTTTCCTCGTTCCAAGGCCGACCGGCAAGCCCGCAAGGCAGGCGGCCGCCAGGGGCGCGCGAAAGAGGTAAATCTGGACTCGATACCGCCTAACACGGCGCGCATCATGACCCCGGGCGCTTCCCCTTCGAGTCAGAGTTTCGCTTAGCCAGAGGCCAATAACAAAGACCGCGTCGACCACTAATCCCGTGATGACTGCGAGGATGACGTAGTAGTCGACTACTGGCATGATGAAAATCCCAACCTCCAATTTGCTTTGGGCAAACGCCGTCTCAATGCTTCGCCGCTCCGACCTCCGCAAAGCGCCGCTACCTTCGTGAATATGAATCGCTGATGGTAACCGAACTCGGATGACTCGATGATGGTGCACTTCCAGCAAGATGTCCGTTTCTCGTGGGGTTGTGCCATCGCGTTTGCGACTTGATCGGCGACCACGAGAATGGCATCCACTCGACGCGAGCCGTACATGGACACCTGCGTCATCTACAATTCCGTGGCGGGCCGACACCGAGCGAGAGAGCGGATGCGCCGGTTCAAGGAGGCGTGGACCGCGCAGCCTTCCGAAGACCTCGAACCGCAGGCGTCGTGGCACACCCGCGTGCGAATTGGACATATCATTGGAAGGAAGACCCGCTTGACGAGGATGAGCTGGTGGCCAGCTCCCGAAGCCGGATCTTCCCGTTCTGGGCCTTCGGATGTGGGGTGAATCCATGGTCGGCGCGGATCCGGAACCACGCATGGGCTCGTCGGGCTCCAGAACGTATCGCGTGGATCGCTTTCGGGGTGTACTTGCTGTCGCTTCTGCCGGGGGGGTTCCTGTGCTTTTATTTTGGGTTTATGTGTTTCCTGAATCCCTTGATTCACACGTTCCCCCCGCAAAGCGACTACATGACCGTGCTCGTCGGGATTTCGTGGCTCGCCAACCCGATCTTGCTCGTCGGTATGGTGGCTCTCGGCGTGAGCGAGCGCCGCACCGCGGCGTTGCTGGGGATCATCGCCCTTGGATGTGCGCTATGTGCAACACAGGTAAATTGTTTCTTTCAGCTTCTGTGGCCGGCCTACCTGATCTGGCTTTGCAGCATCGGTCTGGTCCTTTACGGTGCACTCCGGCCAGTTCGGCCGCCACGGGCGCAGCCAGTTTCGCCTGAACGAATGCTAACGGGCTCGCCGAGGGAGACACGCCCGCTGCGCACGAGCGATGGAAAGCCACTCTCGAAGCGGGAAGAAGACAAAATGATGGAACTCTATGACGAGCTGCCGTGACGATCTCGGTCGGCATCAAGCCGACCGGGTTCGGCACCCTCGCTCATTCGAGTAGATCTGAACAAGGCGCGACGGCGCCAAACACAAGATGGTCGACGCCGACGACCGAATGTCACCCTCAACGATGACATGGAACGGCGGCTCATCGATTCGTGAGGTCAAAGATCGCGATCCCGAGCAGCCAGAAGAAGCCGGCGGCCGCGATCGGCAGGCGCGCAAGGCAGCAATAGGTAGCGATTGCCACAACCCATTGCTCGCCGCCGCCAAGCCCGCCGCCAATGCCGCCGAACCACAACAGAAAGCCGATGGGGACCATGCCGAAGGCGGAGAGCACCGACTTCCTCGGCGATCGGCCCTTTACGGGTACCAAGGTCGGCGGGGGGTCGGTGCGTCCTGTCCAAAGTGGTTCTGCCATTTGTCTTCTCGGTCGCACAGCTTCGGCCGTCTGGAAATCGATACAGGCTCTTACTTCTTGGTCTCGGGTCTTCGATCGGGATCGGACCGATCCGGCTGGCCTGGCGCTACCGACGGTCTACCGGACGGCGGGCAGTCGATAGAGCCGCACGACTCCGCCGGTGCCGCACCAGACGGCGTGCCGACCGTCGGGACTGAACGCACCGCGCGTTGGTTGCACTACTCCCAGGTCGATCCGACGGATCAGCCTGCGGCTCTGCAGGTCCCAGAGACGCAATTCGTGCGCGTTGTAGTCCGATGAGAGCAGACGACGACCGTCGGGCGAGACGGCCAGCCAAGTGACCTGCGAGGGATGGCCGACCAATCGATCGACCTCTTGACCCGTGTCCAGATCCCAGATCCGGATCGTTCGGTCCCAGCTACCCGAGACGGCGTGGTGCCCGTCGGGCAGCAAGATCGAATTCGCGATGAGGCCGTCGTGCCCTTGGAAGCGGCGGAGCTCCTTGCCGGTGTCGGCGTCCCAGAGGATCGGGCTGGTGTCGCCCCCGGTGAGCACACGGTGGCCGTCGGGCGAGACGTCCAAGCCCATGACGCGGCCCTTGTGCCCGTCGAGTTTGCGGACCTCGCGACCGGTCTCCACGTCCCAGACCCGTACGGCGGGGTCCGCGCCGTCGTTCCAGTGATCCAGCCCGCCGCTGGTGGAGTAGGCCAGGCGGCCGTCGGGAGAGAAGGCCACATTGAAGACCCACCCGGAATGCCCCGGAAACTCGCGGTCGACCTTACCGGTTTCGAGATCCCAGAGCCGGACGAGTTTGTCCTGGTCGGCGGAGAGTGCGCGATGGCCGTCGGGCGAGAAGGCGACGCCGACGGTCCGATCGTTGTGGCCGCGGAAGCGCCGGATCAAGCGGCCCGACTCGCGGTCCCAGAGCCGCATGTGGCCGTCCTCGTGGCCACTCAGCACGCGCAGGCCGTCGGGCGAGAACGCGGCGATCTCGGCGGTGTCGTCGGCGTTATCCACGAGGTTGCCAACCTCTACGATCGGAGGTTCGGTGCCGGCGATCGTGGAGATCGCTTCGTCGTGAGCCGAGTCGGCTTTGGTCTCGGAACTCTGTCCAGGCCGCTCCGGCGGACCTCCCAGATTCCAAGAGCCGCTCACGGCGTGCCCGCCAGGCTTCCTTGTCGAGAAGCTGGATCGAGCCTTGCTGAGTATCCAGCGTCAACCCCGTGAGCACCTCGACCCAGGTGGCGACGCGATCCAGGTCTTCGGGGAGCTCCGAGAAGTTCGAGAAGATCCGCGCCCCGCCGCCGCCGGCGACGAGCAGGTTACCGTCAGGGCTGAACGCCAACGACTTGACGGTATTGCCGTGCGGTAATGCGGCGCCGACAGCCTTCCCGGTGCCCACGTCCCACAGCCGCACCTTGTCATCTTCGCAACCAGTGGCGACGGTCTTGCCGTCGGGGCAAAACGCCACAGACCAGACCCAACCGGGATGCGCCAAGGGAGGGACGACGAGGGTCCGACTTGCCACGTCCCAGATTCGCGCCTTGCCGTCCTCGCAGCCGGTGATCACGGTCTTGCCATCGGCGCTGAAAGCCACGGCACTGACACACCCGGTGTGCGGGAACGGCTTGCCGAGCGGGGACCCGGGTCGCCAGGTCCCACAACTGCGCCGTGCCGCTGTCGTATCCGGTGAGGAAGCTCTTGCCATCGGGGCTGAACGCCACGGCATCGACACTCGCCGGGCAGTCGCAATTGGGCCGCCTTTGGGCGTCCCGGCAGTTACATCCCAGAGCCGCACCGTGTGATCGTGGCAGCCGAGGATGAACGTCTTGCCGTCGGGGCTCAGATCGAAGCTTTCGACAGCTTCCTCCGATACTGCATGGGTAAACCGAGAGGTTTGTGGGTCACTCCGTCCCAGACCCGCCATGTCTCGCCATCGGTGTGAGTCACGACGGTCTTGCCGTCGGTACCCAAGGCTACCTTCCAGCCCTTGTCTTGATTCAGCCAGGAGGCGTCGACGGGCCGGCCCGGTTGTCGCGTCCCAGTACCAGGGGCCGTCACCGCCCGAAGTGAAGACCGTCCTGTTGTCCGGGCCGAACGCCACCTTAGTCGCAATCGCCGCTGTCCGACGATCTGCCTTACGGGCTGGTAGACTTCGGAATCCCACAACCGCGCCGTACCATCGCTGCTGCCAGTGAGGAAGGTTTTGCCGTCGGGGCTGAATGCGACCGACACGACCGGGCCTTGATGCTGAATCGGCGAGCCGATGGGCTGATGAGTGGCCGCGTCCCAAAGCTGCGCCGTGTTGTCGGTGCTTCCGGTGAGGAAGCGATTACCGTCGGGACTGAACGCCACGGCACGGACGCGGTCGTGATGTCGTAGAGGCTCGCCGAGAGCCTGGCAGGTGGCCGTCTCCCATAACTGAGCGAACGAGCCCCAGCACCCGGTGAGGAGTGTCTTGCCGTCGGGGCCGAACGCGACAGCAATACACTAATCCTGGTCGATGTTGCATTGGAGTGCCGATGGATCGGCCGGTGACCGCGTCCCACAGACGTGCCCCCCGATGCCGGTGAGGATCGTCTTGCCATCGGGGCTGAACGCCACGCTACTGACACCATCTCGGTGCTCGGAGGGGCGAGCCAATTGACCGATGGGTCGTCGCGTCCCAAAGCTGGGCCGTCTTATCACCGCTCCCGGTCAGGATGGTCTTGCCGTCGGGGCTGAACGCCACGCTCAGGACCACGTCGGCATGCTCGATGCGGCGAGCCGATCGGCTGGCGGGTCGCCGCGTCCCAGAGTCGCGCCGTCTTGTCCTCACACCCGGTGAGGATGGTCTTGCCGTCGGGGCTGAACGCCACGGCGTGGACCGTGCTCGCGTGCTGAATGGGCAAGCCGATGGGTTGGCCGCTCGCCGCATCCCAGAGCCGCGCGGTGCCGTCGTCGCTGCCCGTAGCGATCGTCTTGCCGTCGGGGCTGAACGCCACGGCGTCAACGGGTTCAGGATGGGAGAGCACGGCCAGTAGTCGGGGGTGATAGGGCTGCCAGGCGGCCAGGTTGGCCCGGGCGGCGTGCTGCCAGGTTGAGTCGCCGGCGGCGGCGGCCGAGCGCCAGCTTTCGATCATCCAGAGCAGGCCCGGTCCGATCTGTTCTTTCTCAAAAGCGGCCTGGGCACGATCGAAGTTGCGGGTCGCCAGGACACGGTTCGACTCCCTCAGGGATTTCTCGAGATTGTTCGCCAGAATGGTTTTCTCTTGAGTTGCCTTGCGCTGCACCTCAGCAAAATGTCGCTGGCGGCCGGCATAGAGGACGGCGATCACGGCCACGGCCACGAGCGCCGCCGCAGCCGTGCCGATTGCGCCAGACAGAACCGGGTTTCGCCGCGTCCATTTGGCGGCACGCTCCCAGTCCGAGACGGGCCGCGCCAGGATCGGCTCGCCGCCGAGGTACCGGCGCAGGTCTTCTCCGAGTGCCGCCGCCGAAGCGTATCGCCGCGCCGGCTCCTTCTCCAAGCACTTCAGGCAGATCGTCTCCAGGTCGGCGCGGCATCGAAGCATTGAGTCGCCGGGGCGAGACCGGCTCGTCGCTCAAGACCTGGAGCACGGTGTCCGTCGCCGTGGCCCCGTGGAACGGCGGACGGCCGGTCGTCAGGGCATAGAGCGTTGCCCCCAGCGAATAGACATCCGCCGCCGGGCCCACGGCACCGCGATTGCCGCCGGCCTGCTCCGGCGGCATGTAACTCGGCGTGCCCATGATCTGCCCCGAGCCGGTCAGTCCACTGTCACCCTGAAGTCTCTTGGCCAGCCCGAAATCGGTCACCCGCGGGTTGCCGTTCTGGTCGAGCAGGATGTTGCCCGGCTTCAAGTCTCGGTGGATCAAACCGCGGCGGTGGGCGTATTCGATCGCCTCGGCGACCTTCGCCATCAACTCGGCGGCCTCGCGCGGCAGCAACGGTCCGTCGGCCAGCCGCTGCGCCAGGCTCTGGCCCTCGACGAAGCCCATACTGAAATAATGCTGGGTGTCGTGCTGTCCGACCTCATAAATCGGCACGATGCCCGGATGATCCAGGTTGGCGGCCGCCTCGGCCTCGGTGTAAAAACGTTTGACATCGGTGTCGTTGGCGAGCTGGCCGGCGAGGATCATCTTGAGTGCCACGGGCCGGTTGAGGCTCACTTGCCGGGCGCGGAACACAACGCCCATGCCGCCGCGGGCGATCTCGCCGCTGATCTCGTAGTCGCCGATGTAGCGGATTTTACCGGGAGACGCCTGATCCGGCTGGGATCGGTCGGTCGGGCCGAGATTTGCCGTCGCATCGTCATCGGGAGCCCAGGCGGTCACATCGTGCAACGAGGGTGGTGGGCTGTCAGAAGCACGTGCGGTGGGCGATTCGGCCGGACCTAGCGTCGGCGCGTGCGCGATGCTCGGGGGCGGTGGGGCCCCGTCCGTCGTGGACGCACCAGGAACCGCGCCCGATGTCGTCCCATCCGACCGGCGCAGTTCGCGCTCAAGGGCCTCCAATTCGACCCGCAGCACGGGTTGGCCCTCGTCTGAGACCTCGACCAGATAGAGCTCGATTCGCGGTTGCCGCCCCAGCCGCCACTCCGCTTCGAATCGCAGACAGACTTCATCAATGTGGCGAGCCAAGCTCAAGTCCAAGCCGCGGAGGTTATGGCTGGGTCGGTCGCTCATCTTGGTTCGTTTCGGTGGTCCGAAATCCATCAAACGCCCAACACCTGGCCCGGCCTGCCAACGCCAATGACCAAGACACCTGCGAGGTCAATGTTCGTCTAGCCAGCAAATGTGACATCGCGTTCGCGATTTGGCATGTCGGGGACCGGGGCTGCTCGCCGCTACCCTGAGCCGCAATACAATCGTCGAACACGACAGTGCATTGGCCGGACGCCGACAACCGGTGCTGATCGGCCACCGGTGGATTCGGCTTCGTCCGTCGCGGTCCCCGTTCACGATCAGGAATCGCAGAACCGCCATCACACAATCGGGCTGACCGGTCTCAGAACCGCCATCGTACGTTGGCTTTCGGGCCAGGTCGATGCGTCAGTCCCAGGCTTCTACCTTCGATCCGCGACTACCCTGATGCGTCGCGATGGACTGGGCTTGAGCAGCACGTGGTGTGACGTCTCGCGAATGGGGAGAGCGCCCGGTAGGTACCGAGCCGCTCGCGCTAGTGAAAAACCCTGATAATCAACGGCAATTCCACGAAGTGGCTACAGAAGTAGCGTCAACATCGAGCCACAGGTTTCAAAAGCGATTTGACGACGCAACTACAATTCTGTGCCACGGCAGAGTTTTATACGTCGATTGGTTTGGATTCGCGGAGGTGTGCAGGGTACCAGTGAGTGCGGCTGGGAAGCCCTTGACGGCCTGACGAGATGTCGCCTCCAGAAACTCTCGCATCGATTCGGCATTCGATGGCCGCATGTCATTCCAAAGAGTGGTCAACCAGGGGGACCTTGGGTTGACCCGCTTCAGGAAAGACACTCGCTTTCTTGCCCTGCCATACCTGCGTCGACAGCAGCCCCGCGACACTCAGAACAAATGCGACAATCAGGTTCCAGAACTGATATTTCCCGTGAATCATCATCCTCACGGCTTGGTGGTGCACGCGAAAGAAACCGCCTGGGCTCAAGATGGTCGCGACGATGGGCAAGGCCAGGCCCGTCCAGCAGAGCCGGTGGGCTTGTGCTTGGGTTGCTCGGTCAACATGCGAAGGTGTGGGACATCGCGCATGCAAGGACCGGACCACGAGTCCCAGAAAACCAGGCCGACGACCTTGCCGCGGTAGTCGGACAGGTTCAGCGCTTCCCCGCGGAAGTCGATCCCGCAGATGTCGGGCGCCGGCTTGCCCCGGCCAGCCTGGGCATCCCGTCGCCTGTGAGTTTCGTCACCACGACGGCCGCACCCGCCACGAAACCGAATGGCGCCGCGGGCAGCAAACCGACCATTAGCAAAAAGGTTCCTCCGAAGGAAGGAAAAACCACTCCGCCTGTGCCAGCGTCTCCGACTACCGCTGACAACAACAATCGACCGTCGGGCATCCCCACGGCGTCGCCCGACGCTCTCGATGCCGATGCCATCCTTGCCGGCCAGCCAGGAGATACCATCACGATTGCGACGACGAACCTGGCCCGCTTGAACCGGTTCCCAGGACGCCCAGACTTGGGATCAGGTCCGGTAGGCATTCTGCACGTTAACGAAGCCGGGCCTTGCGTGGAGCTACCCAAGAGCGACGCCTCGCTCGGAACCGAAATCCATTCCGAGCGGTTGGAGACGTTCCGGTTTCTGTCCGGCACTACGCCATCGGCTTTGTCGATACCAGTCGCGTCCGTGTTTCCGTCCCGGGTAGAGTCGAGTCGAGATGTGACGCGGTGGTTATAGGTTCGGCATATCTGTTTCCGGCCCTTTCGGTTGCCGGTGCCTCACTAGCCGCACCATGACTCCGTTTTCACATCCCGCTCATCAAACCGGGCAGGCGGTTCTACCGCACCCGGCTTTCGGACAAGGCTTTACTGCATATTCTACTTCACACTTTCGCCCACGAACGATCGTCGCTATGTTCCTGGAAGCCGATACAATCCCAGCTTCTGGTACAGGTGTTGGTCGGGGAACCGTGCTGTTCCCTGCCCCTGTACCTTGAACTTCACGCACAACCACTGACGCACCCGATAGCGAAGGTGGCTGTCAACGGTCCGGTAGGCTTTGCTCACCGTCCCAAGGCGAAAGTAGTTGGACCAACCCCTTAGTTTGCGGTTGATCCTCGCCACCTGCATCTCGACGTCTCGCCCAGCCATCTTTCGCGTTGTCAGCTCGCCAATCTCCCGGCAAAGCCGGTCGATTTTCTTCCGAGACGGACGCGGCCCCAGATAGGACTCGCCCGTTCGGCAGTCATAATTCCGGCCAAGGGTGTAACCCAGGAAGTCAAACGATTCATCCGGCAGGCGGCACAATCGCGTCTTCGTCTCGTTCACCGTCAGCTTCAGCTTGGACATCATCCCTCGCATCGCGGTCATGGCCTCGTCGGCCGTGCCCTTGCAGCAGATGACGAAGTCGTCGGCATAGTTGACGATTCGCGCGGCCAGGCGCTTCTCATGCCCTCCAGCCTTCCATCCCTTCACAAATCGCCGCATGTAGATATTGGACAACAATGGTGAAATCGGAGCACCTTGCGGCGTTCCCATCCCCTGGTCCTTGTTCCGGGTCGTCCGATGGCGGTTCCCTTTCGCGTCGGTCTCTTCCACCGGTGTTTCTAGCCACATCTTCACGAACCGCAGCATGCGGCCGTCACTGATGCGGCGGGACACCGACTTCATCAACTCTGCGTGCGGGATGCTATCAAAATATCCGGATAGGTCCGCGTCCACCACCTCGGTGTGCCCCGACCTGAGTAGTCGTTCGACTTGGCGAACGGCATCCAGGGCGCTGCGTTCCGGGCGGTAGGCGTGTTGTTCCGGCTCCAGGTCGGCCTCGAAAATCGGCTCCAAGACCAGCACAGCAGCCATCTGTACCACGCGATCTTTTATGCAAGGAATTCCCAGTGGCCTGAGCTTGCCATCGCCTTTCGGGATGAACACGCGTCGGACCGGTTGGGAACGATACGTATCGTTTCTGAGTTCCTCCGTCAGTTCGTCCAGCCAGCGGTCTCGGCCGTACGTCTCGATGTCCGCGAAGCTCTGGCCGTCGACCCCCGGCGCGCCGCGATTATTGCGGCAGCGCACGAGAGCCCACTCCAGGATGTCTCGGCGATACAACTTGTCGTACAGCGCGTAGAACCGGTAGTCAGGCGAGTTCTTCGCTTTGGTGTGCAACGCCGTCTGTAACTTCTCAACCGTAAGTGGAGGTGTTAGGCTCACGCCAATCTCCTGGATGTCGGTCACTTCTGACGCTGACCTTGAACCAAGGTCCCTTCCCTCCACCGGCGTTACCCGGCTTCACCGGTACTGCGGACCTCTCCGCCACCCAAGCGGCCCGGCCTGTCCCTCACGGGCGTCCGGTTGAGGGTCACGCGCCCTCACCGCATGGGTTTCCCGTGTTGCGTTTGATCTCCGTTTACCGACATGCCGTCGTCAATACCCCGGTGGCCCGCTGGATCTTGATCGCTCGTGGGACGGCCTATTCCAACCGTTTCCCTGTATCCAGCGGCGGCGGCCTTCCCCAAACAAGGGCTGGGTCGGCGACCACATTGGACGTTTCGAGGCCTGCTCAACGTTCACTGGCTATTACGGCCTGTCGGCTCGCTGCATCGCCAAAAGCGATACATCTTTCTCGAAGGCTCCGACGGTTTCGTCTCCTCCACCGCCGCTCCGATAGCTACCGGCTGGAGCGACCCAGTTGCCGGGCAAGATTTTCACTTGCTGAAAATCAAACACCTTTACACGGCGC
>CAWIDQ010000042.1:0-102157 GCA_963834695.1 uncultured Actinomycetota bacterium | reverse complement strand
CTTTAGGCCTGCCCTGGGACGTCCTGGGACACGCAGAACGGGTGGCCAGGCCGGGTCGGCGTAGACGCGGCAGTGATCTATCAGGAGGTCAGTGGGAGGCGAGTTGTTGAGAGGTTAAGATTTCTTTGTGACAGCTGTCAGAAAATGTGTAATACCAGCTGCCAACGTAACGAACAGGTGACCGATCAAACTAACCACGGCGCCG
Organism: uncultured Actinomycetota bacterium; assembly: GCA_963834695.1. GTDB lineage: Bacteria > Actinomycetota > Actinomycetes > Streptosporangiales > Streptosporangiaceae > JASHPR01. The sequence goes on along the minus strand of CAWIDQ010000042.1, from coordinate 101,952 downwards.
AGCGTCGTGGGCGCTGTGATCGCCATGTAAACTGCGAGTAGGATAACAGCCCAGACCAGCCAATGGGCGCGTAGGGTCAGCATCGCCGAACGCCGTCGCGGTTGCGTACTGACCAGTTACCGCCCATTGGTCCAGACCCTTGCTCGGTATCTGACTCCATTACCAAGCCGGGCATGCGACTGACCCAAGGCCCGACATAACAACACTACTGTTGTATTCTCGCATTTGCATAGACCCCATGCAAGAGCACTGCGGGGTCGGCATAATGTGACGATTATCGTGGAGTGGGTCATAACGGTACGAGCGAGCGAGGCTTAGGCTCGCGACCTGGGCGAGCAGATCAGCCTACGACTGCGGCGCCGCCGCTGGGACCGGCCGACGGAAGAAGTCGTCAGACGCCACGTCCCACACCTGCGCAGGCCGGTACCAGGTCGTTCCGTCCCACCAGTGACCACCCGACCGGAACAAGAGCTGCCCGCCGAGCCACTGGGAGTGAACCTGCGAAGCGTCCTCGTCCCGGCAGAGCAGGACCGATCGACCGCGCTTGGGGTGCCATCGCACGCACCAGGCCAGGTCGTGGCGGATTGGGTCCGTGGTGAATGCAGGAGCAACCTCCGCGTCAAGTCAGCCGGCATGTGGCGTACTCCGTTCCAGGAGCGGCCCCTTCTGCGTGCTATCGGCGACGGCGGGCTGGTCGGCAAATCTGACTTCTGCGGTGGCCGCCCGGGGTGTCAACGCGGCGTATAGCTAGGAGCCAACTACCCTGCTTGCAGGTGCCACGTGATGTCTCGGTTGCGTAAGATGCGGATCGAGGCGTCGCCGTGAGGCAGCTGGGGTCTTGCCGAGGGCTAGATCAGCATCAGTTACAGCATCCGCGGAGAGGAGGTGAGCTGCGGTGGACTATATAAAGACTCTCTTTAGCACAAAGGGCCTTGTCATCGTGATCTACATTTTGGTCGGTGTCTTCGTCAACACCGCGTCTCCTCATTTGCCAACGGCGGCGTTCAGTCTAGTGGCCCTCCACAGCTGGATTCAGTACTTCATCTCGATCCTGTTCTGGCCCCTCAGTTTCTGGCATCCCACTTTCACTGTGGGTCAATGGCCTGCCGGTTCGACGCCGTGAGCCGGCGGGTGGCCGCAATCGAGGGCACCCTCGCGGAGGGCCTAGGCGGACCGCGACGCAGCCAGGTGCTATCCGCGTGCCGTATCCTTCTATGTGACGGTACTACGCCAACCGTGGCTGGCGCCGGAGAAAGTTACTTTAATATCTGGCCAGGTCGTTTATGGATATACACTAACGACCAACGACAATTGGTCTGAGATACTTACGGCAGGTAGCCGCACGATCCGATATATACCGCCCAGTGAGGTTGCTAGCCGGGTCGTCTGCCAGCAAACGGAGGTGCCTTTCACGCCATTGATCCCGCTGCCTATAACCACTTCCGCGCAGATCCCACCATTCCTTGATCGCGACGGTCCTCCTCCTCCTCCTCCACCACCACCACCACCGGTTGGGACGCCAATTCCGAGGACTGGTCCCATGAGTTACCTCTTACATGGTGAATCACTTAATGTGATCTCCTCGTCAACGCATGTGTCCCCCGAGGCGATCCTTGTCAGAGACAAATGCATACCAGCATCAGTGGCTTTCCGTTGCGCTGCGCATGTACGAGATCTGCGGGAATTGGACATCCGCTCATGGCCGCTGATAGTCCGCTTTGCGGAGGTCCCGCAACGAGAAGTACTGAGAACGCCTACCGTGGCGGATGCACAGTCGGCCCGACGGCGGAGGACAGGCCTATGTCACATGTACGACGCTTCGATCACGTCGGCCTCACGGTCGCAGATCTCGACGTCGTGACCGCCTTCTTCGTGGCGCTGGGCCTGGAGGTCGAGGGCAGGACGTTCGTCGAGGGCGAGTTCTTGGACACGGTCTGCGGCATTCCCGGCTCCCGCACCGAGATCGTCATGCTGAAGGCGCCCGGTGATGGCACCCGCCTGGAGCTCTCGAGCTTCGTGCGACCCGGCTCCGTGCCGGGCCTACCGGCCGCCATGGCCAACGAGCTGGGATTGCGCAACGTGGCCTTCGAGGTCAACGACCTGCGGGCGGCTGTCGATTGGGCAGCTACCGAGGGCTACGGACTGGTCGGTGGCATCGGCGAGTACGAGGGCGCCTGGCGGATGGCCTACGTCCGGGGGCCGGAAGGGATCATCGTCTCGCTGGCCGAGCGCATCGGCTGAGCCTCGCAACGCCCGCATCTGGCGCGTTGAGGTAGTTGCGTCGGCCGAGTTGGCTCAGCTACCGGTGCACCGCTGGCTGGCTTGCAGGTGAGCACGGCCTGCCTCACATCCGGCAAGATGCGCGATCAGCCCTCCACAGCGTCAAATGAGCTCGGCGAGGCAGGCGGCGGCCCGAATGGCGCCGTCGGTTTCGACGGGCCGGTAGCTTACCGGGCGCGCGATTTCCGCGGCTATCGCCGCGGCGAGCTCTTCCGGCTCGGCATCCCCATAGTCCATGTACCGGCCGGCGCCATACTGGGCCAGCCGGTGCCGGACATGGAAGTTCTGCTCGAAGTGATGGCGCAGCGGCATGTAGATGAAGGGACGCTGGCTCGCGGTGAGTTCCATGGTGGTGGTCAGGCCGCCTTGCACCACCCCGAGGTCGCATGCCGCGAGATGCCGGTAAAGGTCATGCACGTAGCCGTGCACCTGAAGACCGTCGTGAGACGGCAAACAGGCCGGATCGATCCGCGGGCCGGTCACCACGACCATCCGCAGCCCTGGCACGAGCCGCCGAGCCGCGGGGAACGCGGCAATCACCCGGCGAAGCAGGTCAGTGCCCACGCCCGAACCGCCGGCCGTGACCACGCAGACCTTCTCGTCGTCCCGATAGCCCAGTTCGGCCCGGACTGCCTCGCGGTCGGCTGGGCCGCCGGGCGAGATGCCCGAGATATATCCGGAGAACTGGTAGTTCTGCTCGACCCAGTCACGGATCAACGGCAGCCCGTCGCCGAACGTGCCCGCTACCACGTCGGCGGCGTTGCCGACGAACACCGACCGGTCCCGCAGGCTCGGGAAGCGCGCGATCTGCTCGATCATCTCCGCGTTGTAGTCGGCGGTGAGGGCCCGTTCCCGGTCGCCGCCGTCCGGCATCGGCAGCCAGCCGACGAAGTCGGTCAGCCATGCGTAGGGCGCCCGCTTGAGCTCGGGGTTCTCGTGCAGGAAGTAGTCGACGTCCCAGCCCTCGTCCACGATCCACAGGTCGTACGGCTCGTCGGAGACGAGGTCGTGGTAGACCATGAAGTTCGCCACCAGGATCTCGTCCATGCGGCGGATGGCGCGGAACGCGTTCAGGTCGTGCTCGCCCGCCTCGGATTCGATGTGCGAGCTCTCGCTGGCCAGCCAGCGCGACGCCGGGTGCACCCGCTCGCCCCGCTCCTCGAGTACCAGCGTGACCGGGTGCTGGGCGAGCCAGTCGATCTGCAGCTCCGGGTGCCGGGCACGCAGTTCGGCGGCGATAGCGAGGTCGCGGCGCACATGGCCGAGCCCGATCGGCGAGCTGACATATAGCGCGCGCTTGCGGCGGTCCCGGCCCCTGGCCCAGGTTCGCGATGCCGGAACGGCGTGGCCCACGGATTCGGCGAAATGCCGGATGAGCAGGTTCACCTGGACCGGGTCACGCAGCGTCGGGGCGTGGCCGCCGCCGTGGATCGTCACCATTTGCCCGCCGGTCCACCGGGCCAGCGCCACGCCGGTGTCGTAGGGCACGATCCCGTCCTGGTCGCCGTGCACGATCAGGACCGGGCACCTTACTTGCCGGCAGATGGCCTCGGCGTCGGCGGCGGCGGGTTCCCCCACCGCCGGGACGGTCAGTAGCAGCGTCTCGGCGGTCGTGTCCAGACCCCAGGCCACCCCGTCCTCGTGTGGCTTGGTCGAGTGCGGCTCGGTGAAAACCTGCGACATGAAAAACTCGACCCAGCCGCGGTAGTCGGCCAGCCAGTAGTGCCGGTTGGCCTTTCCCCAGCCTTCGTAGGTGTCCCTGGCCTCGTCGAAGCCGGGCGGCATCGGCCAGGGCAGCGCCGCGCCGATCGCGACCACCCCGGCCGCCCGTCCCGGATACCACGCGGCCAGCTGCAGCGCGTGCCGACCGCCCACGGACAGGCCGACGACCACGGCCCGGTCCACCCCGGTGGCGTCCAGCACGGCGATCGCGTCATCAACGTACTCACGGTCGCGGTAAGCCTCCGCGGTCCCGGGACGGTCGGCACGGCCATTGCCCCGGCCCTCAACGGTGATCACCTGGAAGTGGCGCGCCAGGTACGGTACCTGGGCCTTCCACTGCCGGGCGTGCACGATGGCCCAGGAGGTCAGCAGCAGGATCGCCGGCCCGTCCGCGCCGAACACCTCATACCCGACCTTGACGCCACCCCGTTCGATGAAGCCCTCGGTGTCGGGATACCTCGCCCGCATGGCCGCCTCCCCTGAGGAATTGCCGTTGTCCGCAGTTCTAGCGATGCCCATTGCAGCCCGGTTGCAACGCCAGTGCAACGCCGCCGGGGAACCTGAACGACACAAGCGAGGGCACAAGAAGCGAAGGAGAAAGCCATGCCGCTTGTCAACGTGCACCTGATCGAGGGGTCTTCACCCCGGAGCAGAAGAGCGAGATGATCGACCAACAGACCGAGACCATGGTCAGGATCGAGGGCGAGAACCTGCGTCCGGCCACATGGGTGACCCTCGACGAGGTCAAGAGCGGGGACTGGGGCATCGGCGGCAAGGGTCTCGCGACCGCGGATGTCCATGCTCTGCATGGAGAAGGCCCTCGGCCGCCCCCCCCGGCTAAAATCGCCCGACCGTGACACCTCAGGTGCGGCTGCCCGGGTCTCCTCGCATTAAGGACGACGGGCAGTGAGCGCGCGGAATTCGGTGAAGACCTCGGTGGCCTCGGCTGCCCCGATTTGCTGGAAGATCTCTAGAGCCTGCCGCAGCATGTCTGCTGCCTCGGCGGCGCGGTCGGCGGCCAGGGCGCACCGGCCCAAGCCGGCCAGCGCGTGGGCCTGGTCCCAGGAGCTGCCGATCTGGCGGGCCAGGTCCAGGGCCTGCTGGTGGCAGGACCCGGCCCGGCGCAGGTCACCGCAGACCCTGTACACAGTCCCGGCTCCGTTCAGGGCCTCGACCTCGCCGCCCCGGTCGCCGATGTCCCGGTAGATGCCGAGCGCATCCTCCAGGTCCTGGGCCGCGTCCGGATAGTCGCCGGTCAGCTGCCGCGCCGTGCCCAAATAGGTGAGGGCACTGGCCTGGCCGTGCCGGTCGCCCATGTCCCGGTAGATGCCGAGCGCATCTTCCAGGTCCCGGGCCGCGCCTGGATAGTCCCCGGTCGTTTGCCGTACGACTCCCAGGTTGTTGAGGGCGCTAGCTTGGCCGCGCCGGTCGCCGATGTCCCGGTACAAGCTCAGCGCCTCCTCCAGGGCGTGGGCCGCGCCTGGGTGATCCCCGGTCGTCTGCCGCACGCTCCCCAGGTAGGTGAGGGCGTTGGCCTGGCCGCGCCGGTCGCCGAGGTCCCGTGAGATGCCCAGCGCCTCCTCCAGGTCCCGGGCCGCGTCCGGGTAATCCCCGATGCCCAGCCGTACCATCCCCAAGTTGTTGAGGACGCTGGCCTGGCCGAGCCGGTCGCCGATCTCCCGGTAGATGCCCAGCGCCTCCTTCAGGCCCCCGTCTGCGCTCGGATAGTCGCCGGTCAGCTGCCGCACGGCCCCCAGGTTGTTGAGGGCGCTGGCCTGGCCGGCCCGGTCATCGAGGTCCCGTGAGATACCCAGCGCCTCCTCCAGGTCCCGGGCCGCGCTCGGATAGTCGCCGGTCAGCCGCCGCACAATCCCCAGGTCGTGGAGGGCGTTGGCCTGGCCGGCCCGGTCGCCAAGGTGCTGCGCGGCGCGCTGGGCGGTGGCATGGCGGGTGATAGCCTCGGCCCACGGGCCGTCCTGGCGCAGCAACGCGGTAATACCGACGGTGAGGGCGATGATACGGGCGTGCTGGCCGGTTCCGGTGGTCTGGTCCAGGCAGGCGAGCAAGCTGGCGCGCTCGGCCCGGAGCCAGGCCAGGGCCTGATCCTGGCCGACCAGGGCGGGAACCGTGACCGGTATCGTGCCGGCCACCGGCACGGTGCGGGTCCGGCGGGCGAGCTGGGCGTCGGCGAGGCCAGCGGCGTGCTGGTAATAATCCAGCAGCCGGGCGAGGGAAGCGTCCCGGTCACGGTCCGGATCAAGGCGCCCGGCCAGGGCCCGGGCGTGCTCGCGGATCAGGTCGTGCATCCGGTACCGGCCCTGGGCCGGCTCGGCGAGTAGGTACTGGTCATACAGCACCTCCAGGCCGCGGCGCGCGTCGGCGAGGGTGGTACCGTCCAGGGCCGCGGCCGCATAGCCGTCGATGTCAGCGCCGGGATGCAGCCCGAGTCGGCGAAACAGCCGCTGCTGGTCCGGGGCCAGGTCCTGATAGGACAGGTCGAACGCGGCGGCCACCGAGACATTCTCGGTAGCGATCAGTTCCAGCCTGTCCACCGCCGCGGCCAGCTCGGCGGCCCGCCCGGCCGCGGTCCACGCCGGGTGGTGGTGCAGTTGCCGGGCCACCATCCCGATGGCCAGCGGCAAGTATCCGCACAGCCGGGTCATCTCGGCCACCGCCGCGTCCTCCGGGCCGAGCCCGGCCCGGGCGGCCAGCCGGACCAGCAGGCCAGCCGCCTCCTCAGGCGGCAGGGTGTCGAGGCTGATCGCTGCGGCGTCCTCCAGCGCTGACAGGTGCCGCCGACTCGTGATCAGGACCAGGCTCCCCCCGGTCCCGGGCAGCAGCGGCCGGACCTGCTCGCTGCTGGCCGCATCATCCAAGATCAGCAGCAGCTGCTTCTCGGCCAGCCGGTCCCGCCACAGCGCCATCCGCGCCTCCAGCCCCGGCGGGATCTGGGCCGCGGGAACCCCGGCGGTCAGCAGCAGGCTGGCCAGAGCGTCGGCCGGTTGCACCGGCTGCTGCCCCGGGGTGTGCCCGTGCAAGGGCAAGAAGATCTGCCCGGCCGGAAACCGGTCCGCCAGCCGATGCGCCGCGTGCACCACCAGCGTGGTCTTGCCGACCCCGGCCATCCCCCCGATCGCGTGAATGCCTACCACCCCGCCCGTACCCGCCGCCGCCTCCACCAGCTCGGCCAGCTCCCGCTGCCGCCCGGTGAACGAGACCAGATCACGAGGTAGCGTCCGGGTCGCCGCCGCCACTCCGCCCGGCACGGTACGCAGCGGCGGGAACTCCCCCGGCAGGCCCGCCGCGGTCACCTGGAAGATCCGCACCGGATCCTCCAGATCCTTCAGCCGGTGCACCCCTAGGTCCCGCAGCCCTGCACCAGGCGGCAGCACCCCCCGCACCAGCGCCGCCGACGCCTGCGACACCAGCACCTGACCCCCATGACCGGCCGCCGCCACCCGGGCCGCCCGGTGCACATCCAGGCCCACCAGGCCCGTGGCCGTCACCGACGCCTCCCCGGTATGCACCCCCATGCGCACCCGCACCCGCTCCCCGCCCGGCCACGCATGCGCCTCCAGCGCCTGCTGCGTGGCCAGCACCGCCGCCACGCACGCCGCTGGCGAGGAAAACACCGCGAAGAACGCATCCCCCTGCGTATCGACCTCCCGGCCGCCGTGACCGGCCAGCCCCGACCGGATGATTGCATGATGATCAGCTAGCACCCGCGCGTACACGCCCTGCCCCACCCGCCCCAGCAGAGCCGTCGATCCCTCGATGTCGGTGAACAGGAACGTGAACGTCTCCACAGGCACAGGGTAGAAGGCCAGCCAGGGACCCGCAGCTGACAGCGGCAGCCACCCAGCCAGACCACCTAACCCGCAGAGCGAGGCTTTCTCAGCAACGCCAAAGCCGTTGCTGGCACGCGTGCGCGCGTTGCGCCGAGTGCATCATCACCGGCCAACAACACGTGCTGTCATCAGCATTCTGCCGCCGACCGAAGATCATTTTACCTTTCGGCTCGGCTTCCCGCCCCGGAGACCGTGCGCGTGCCGAAAAGCCGCTCAGGCACTGGCCTGCTGAGCCCGGGTAACACGGCTGCCCGGCCGGGCCGGCGGCCGGCGCGCTAGGCTGCGGGCGCGGTGAGCTCGAGCTGGATGCCGTCGGGGTCTTCGAACGGGAGCACGTCGATGCCGAACGACGGCAGCCGGATGATCTCGCCGTGGGGCACGTTGTGCTCGTCGAACAGCTTGGCCGCCTGCTCAAGGTCATCGCGGCTGGCGACGCCGAAGCTGAGATGGTCCAGACCCACCCGGTCTGGGTCGAAGCGGTCGCCTTCTGCCGCCATGGGCCGCAGCCCCATCAGCAAGTCGCCGCGGATCATCACCACGCCGCCGAACAGGACGCGGAACGTCTCGGCCTCGGACGGGTCGCCGGGAGGCGGTGATTCCACGGCGACCTGGAAGCCGAGCAGGCTGGTGTAGAACTGGCGGCTGCGCTGGATATCGGTCACCGTCAGCCGCAGGTGATGGATCTGGCCGACCGGAATCTGCCCGGGCATTGCAGCCTCCCCTCCGCGCGAAGCCCTAGCGCTCCGCGCCATCTGGCCCTGGTCACAGCATCTCAGCCCGGGCACCAGGGGCCAACCGGAACCGTGGACCGTTTCCGGCTCTGGCAGGGTGCGAGCGGAACGCACTGCGCCGAGGCTGCTGCCCGCAAGGTACGCAAGGGCTGCCGGCCCGGATGCCGGGATGCAGGCCGCCACTTGTCGTACCCATGGGGGCCCTCCCGGGCTGACCCCGATGCTGGCTGAGGCGCCGCGGGCCGCACTGAGGCCGCGGCGCTCAGCGTTCGCGAAGGTCTGGTCGCCGCGAGCTCACAACTGCTGCTGCCCCGGCTCTTGAGCCGGTCTTAGGTATCGCGGGCCCGTCCGCGCGCTCTGTTAAGTAAGGCGTCCGCCCGATGCTGGCCGGTCGGCCTTAGCGGCAATCTCGATGGTGAGTGAGGAGGGCGCCATGCACCCGATGTTCGCCGAGTTGTTCATGAAGCCGGATGAGGAGCTGGAGGCCGGTGACCGGCGTCGGCTTCGCCGGGCGCGGCGGTCCCGTCAGCTCAGGACTCTTTCCGCGGCCCGCGGTGCGTCAGGTCAGTCCCGGAGCACCCCGCCCGCGCGAAGGGCAGCATGATCACCTCTGCGCGGGAGTAGCCATGTCGGTCGCAGCCTCCCGTGTGGGTACGTCGACGATGGTGACGCCTCCCCACAGTTCCTCGGTCTGCGGGTAGGTGCCGGCGGTGACCGTCCCGTCACCGGCCACCATGACGGGCTCCACGTCCTCGTCCAGACCGCCGGTGAAGAGGTACACACCGGCCTCTTTGGCTTCCTGGATGACCGCGTGTGCGGCCCTGGCCACCTCTGGCTCGTCCTCGTCGGGGATGTGGTCCATCGCGTCGCCGGGAAACGAAATCAGGTATCGCGTCATCTCAAGACTCCTCTTGCCCCGGCGGCCTGCTCCGGCAGCCTCTCACCGGTTAGACGAACGCGTCGCTCGGGATCCAACGCTCTTCCAGAAGTTCCGGCGAGACGTCCATCGCACGCGCATGCCGCTGTCCGGCACCAGTGATCGCTGACCTCATCAGTGCCGTGTGTTGTGGTGGTCATAGGTGGGCCGCCAGCTGGCCGATCGAGATCAGGGGCAGCGACCACGCCAGGGCGAAGCGCTCCACGGCAGGCCCGGTCAGCATGTGCCCGTCGGGACCTATGACCTCACAGATCGCCGCCACCGTGGGCAAGCCAGCGGCCGCGCACAGCGCCAGCGACGCCTCAGTATGACCGGCCCGCTCGGCCAGGCCACCGGGGCGCCCGGCCAGCGGAAAGACGTGACCGGGTCGCAGGAAGTCGGCGGGTGTGGCGTCGGGGTGCGCCAGGCGGCGGATGGTCGCAGCCCGGTCATGCGCTGACACGCCGGTGCCCGTGCTGGCGGCCAGGTCGACCGAGACGTGGTAGGCGGTGCCGTGCCGGTCCCCCGCGCCCGGCATCGGCCCGATCTCCAGCCGGTCTAGACGTTCGCGATCGCACGGGACGGTGGTGTGCCCGCACACCTGGGTCAGCAGGAACGTCATCGACGCCGGCCGCAGCCGCGCACCAGCGAACACCACATCGGCTTCGGCCTCCCGGTCGGGGTCGTAGATCAGCACGCCGCCGCCGGCGGCCAGGGCCGTGGCGCACTTGCCGACTCCGGCCGGCCCGGCCAGCTCCCCGGCCCACGGCAGCGCGGCCAGGGAGCGGGCGGCCACCAGGCGAGCCGATTGCCACAAGTCGTGCGCTGATTTGACGAACAAATCCGATTCCAGATTGACGCGCTGCCCAGGGCGCAGATCGGCGAGTGTGGTCTCGGCCAGGGTGATCGGGATAAGGCGACCGAGAACCGGTCGGTCAGGACTTCGGCAACCGTCAGGCTGGCGCCGTCGACGGCGACAAAGCCCTTGGCCACGATCTCGTCGAGGAACCGCTTTGGTGGCCCGGATCCACACCCGCAGGGAACCGCCGCACTCGGCGTCAGCCTTGGTCACCTTGCCGATCGCATCGGTATGTCCCTGGACGAGGTGACCATCCAGGACATCGCCGACGCGTAGCGGCAGCTCCAGGTTCACCCTGGTGCCGGGCGCCAGGCCACCCAGGACGCTGCGCGTCACGGTCTCGGCAGAGATCTCAACCGCGAATCTTGAGCACTCGGAGATCCCGTCAGGTCTGGGGAGCCAAGTTGGGGAGCCACCCGGCGAAGAGTCCTACGGAGTCTGGAGAGGTCCGCAGGGTCATTTGCTCTGCTAGACGGCAGTCCGGGACTCTTGCAGGCTCGTCTGGGCTTGGTTCAGGTCGAACCAATCAGGACTGCCACGATACGAGCTGCTAATGCGGTTGGGCTTCTAGTGGTCTGGCCCTAGAGGTGGCCGTACTCCTCACCAGCTGCGATAGCACGTGGACGCCAGTTGCGGACCGTTCACTCCCGAAGCGATTGACTTCCTGGAAACCGAGAGCCGCGTGAAGACGAAGTGAGGCGGGATTGTCCGCGCCGGTCACGTAGAACACCGTGTCGGTATGAGCGAAGGCCCAGCGCAGGCGGGCGCGCGTCACGGCAGTGGCGATACCCCGACCTCGCCACGGCGGGTCCACTAGCACGCCGCTTAGGTAGCAGCCAGCCGGAGTTCCCGGCCCCGCCTCACCCGCTGACAGCTCCATGACCCTGCCGTACCCGACTACCTGTCCGTTGGCCTTGGCGACGAACATCTGGCGTAGTTCATCAGCGATGTCTGCGGCGAACTGCTCGCCGCGGTCACCAGGCTTCACCTGAAGGACACGCACGGCAAGCTCGACGGCCGAGGCGACGTCCGCCTCCGTTAGCGGCTCGATCCGCACCGCGTGCAGTATGCCGTCGGCTGGAACGGGTCGAACGACATCCCGTCGCCGACGCGCCCCCCGCGCGCTGCCCATACCCAGTCAAAGCGAAGCGGACTGCCGAGTGACACCACCACCCGGTGAGGGCGCTCGACCACGGATTGACCAGTGCGCGTACCCGCCGCTCGACCGTCGTCACCCTCGCTCCTCACGGCCACCGGCGCACACCGCCAGCGCCGCCTGGTCAGCCGATACCATCCAGCTAACGGCTGAGCTCGCCTGGCCGTGCCCATGGCCGCCGTGCGGTATGCGCGCTCAGAGGATGCAATACCAGCCCGGCCTCCCTGACGGTTTCCTGGCCAGAACCCGCCAGCTTGGACCTCACACCCGTCGGTTACCCGGTCTCAGGGTTCGGTAGCCAGTGCGCGGCGCGTTCCTAAAGTGCGCGCGAGCGTACGCTTGTGGCAAAGCAGAGCGGAGCCGAGGTACCGGGGGCTGCGATGAGACTGCGATCGCGTCGGCGGGGCGTGGTGACATGGATCCCGTCTGCCGGTTCAGCGGGCAGGTACGGCACCGCGAGGTTCACCCGGCTCGAACGCTTCCGGCCGATCCGCAGGTGCATTCGCCTTGGCGCGCTGCTCACGGTCATCGGCCTGGTGCGCCTGACCCGCGCCGTGCGCGCTCGCTGGCGGCCCCTGCTGGCCGGGGGGGTGCTCACGGTGGCAGGCGTCATGCTGCGCAGCGGTGCGGGCGGCCTGGTCTTCATCCCCGGGGTCCTGCTCCTCTTGTACGCCCCGCTCATCGAAGCCGGCCCTGACGAGGGCCGGAAGCGGCGCTCTGAGCTGCGGCGCGAGCTGGCCGGGTACGCGACTCCGGCCCACCGGCGCGATCTTGAAGCGACCCTTGACCGGTACCCGGACGGCATCACTTACGAGATACGTGACATCCTCGCCGGTCTCGCCGTGGCTGCCCGTAGCAGCGGCATTCCAGGTGCCAGACGTTTCTGAGGCCAGGCTTCCCGGGGACTGTGGCGCGTTCCGCCCACCCGGTCCGATGTAGTGCACGAGGCCGCCGGGCGGCGGGACGCGATCGGCCGCGCAGTCGCACGCGATAAACCGCGTGGCGACGTCGGTGGTCATCCCGCGACAATGGCCGACGTGGAGGAGGTCGAGGTCGTCGTCGCCCACAACGAGCGCGCGACCTTGCGCGTCGGCGGCGTGTTCCTGAAGATCGACGCTGATCAGACGCGTACCGACGTCGAGGTCGAGGCGATGGCCATGGCGCCTATCCCGACTCCGGAGGTGCTGTGGCGGAAGCCGCCCGTGCTCGCGCTCGCCGCCCTCCCGGGGACGGCACTGGGCCGCCTCGGCGAGCCGTCGACCGCGTCGTCGGCGGCGTGGGCCGCGGCGGGTGCCGCCGCCCGGATGCTGCACGACGCGCCGCTGCCGCCATGGCCCGGCCGGAGCCTCGACGAGATCGCATCGCACCTCGACGGCGAATGCGAGTGGCTCGTCACGAACGGCGTCCTTCCCGCCGACCTGGTCACGCGCAACCGCCGGGTTGCCGAGGCTGCGCTCCGTCCGTGGACAGCGGTGTTCACGCACGGCGACCTGCAGGTCGCCCACGTGTTCGTCGACGGTGACGAGATCACCGGCGTGGTTGACTGGTCCGAGGCGGGCCAGGGCGATGCCCTGTTCGACCTCGCCAGCTTGACGCTCGGACACGAGGAGCACCTTGGCGACGTCGTCGCCGGCTACGGCACCGACGTCGACCTCGACGTGATCCGCGCATGGTGGTCGTTGCGAAGCCTGCGGGCGGTCCGCTGGCTAGTCGAGCACGGCTTCGATCCGTGGGCACCAGGGTGCGAGGTCGACGTACTGAGATCCCGGCTGTGAGGCTGCACGAGCCCGACGGCTACGAGTGCCGTTCTGCCGCGCCGAGCGGGCCATCCGGAAGCGCGGAAGCGCGGGTAGGGGCGAAAGGACGGTAATCACGCTCACTCACGGACAGGCCGGCCGCCACGGTCACTCGCGGATGAGAGCCAGCCGTGATCACCTGAATGCCGTCTGGTGTGACTGATGCCCAGCACTGCTGCCCTGACGGCGGACAACGCCTGCCACGGATAGATAGTCCTGGAATATCGGCCCAGCTCACCGCGACGGATGTCCTCGTCCCCATTGGTGTAGATCTCCAGGGTGACCGGAATCCGTGAGTGCTCGAGGATCTCCATTGCATCCCGCGGGGCTACGCCCAGGGTCTCGAGCAGGGATGGCGGCCCGGGTCAGGAGCCGGGAGCCTCGTACGAGAGTCTGGCCGCCGCCGCCTGGTCGACCTCTTCGGCTGTCAGCAGCGGCACCATACGGTTGACCACCATGCCCGTGGCCGCCGCCGCCATCGCCGTGGCCGCCGCCGCCACATTGTCCGGCAGATCGGCCACGATATACGCGTCATCCGCGCCCAGCGCGAAATAGAAGCTTTCCACCGAGCCGCCGGCACTGGTCACGAACTCCCGCGCGGCCTCGACGCGGGCGGTACCGCCCTTGGCCATAAGGCCCTTGAGGCCCTCGGCGGTGTAGGTAACGATGCAGAGGTATTTCGCCATGCCTAGCCTCCTTGGTGGGCGGCCAGCCGCGACCGCCTGATGGAAGAAACCCGGCGCACAAGATCCTGAGCTTGGTGATCTTGTCCGCTTCGATGCCGTAGCAGGCCGGCCTGCTCGCAGACGTAATCCTCGCCGGGATTGCGGACCCGGAACCGGCAGGCAACGCGCTGACGGTCCACGATCCGGCCGGTGGATATGTCGAGCACTTCGTAGATGTCGTCGCTGGGCTCAAACCAGTGGGTGAACACCTGCCCGACCAGGCCGTGAGGCGTTCTTGCCTCCCAGGGCGGGCCGGGGTCAGGGCCTGGAAGCCGACCGCCGGATCGAGCAGGGCGATCACGCCCCCCCAGTCCTTCGCCAGCAGTGTGGCAGCGAAACGCTCACCTGCGTTCGCGGCCATGACCGCCCCCTCGCCGCCGGAACCCGCGAACCCCATCGTGACACCGGAGACCCTTTACTGCCAGCCGCGATCCGTACCGAGCCAAAACGTCAACACGCGGGACATACCTGGGCCGTCCTGCCAGCCGGGCGTATGGGATTGGTCTACGGATCACTCGCTCAGCCACATCAATGCGGGGGCCGGCGCGCCGCGGCGTTCCCCGGCTCGGTTACGAGGTCCGCATTGTTCGTGGTGCTCGCTCGGAGGCATGCCTCGCGGACCGCCACCGGGGCGGACCCGATCAGACCAGGCCGCCCTGGCGCCACACGGCAAAGCGGACCCGAGGCGGCCTCGGCAACGATTGCATCAGCCAGCGCCACCCGGCCGGCCTGATACAGGACGTGCGCGGTAGCAAGGGTGGCGCGCCGGCCACAGCGCCGATCCGCCGGCCGGGTGAACCATCGCAGCCACCGATCGCGCGGGACAGTGGCGGCGGCCCGCCGTCCCGAGCCCTTGGAATAGATCGTCCAGCCGGATGCACGGCTTCGGACCGCGAACTCTTGCCAGATGCGTAACTATTTCAGAGCCGTCGAAACAACCCCGGTCCCGGCAGGCAAGGCATGTCCCCGGCCGGTAAGCCTCGGCAGTTGAGAGCAGGCGGGGCGCGGTACGGGCCGGTGCCCGCCGCCTGGACACTGCATGGAGAGACCTTGACCGCTTCCGGCACGGCAATCACCACGCCGAATCCGACCATCGATCCGACCCAGCCAACCACGATCGAGAAACCCCCGGACCCTTCCTGAGGTTCGCGAACTGGGTCTCCGAGGCGATGGGCAAGCCCACCAACATCGTGTTCTGGTTTGTCCTGGTGGTGTCCTGGACCCTCATCTTCGCCCTGGGCGGACCCCACCTCGCCTCTGGCACCTGGTTGCCCGGGTGGTTCACTTCGACTGGCTACAACTTCCCGCTCAACCTGATCACGACCGTAGCCGAGCTCTTCATCGGCTTCCTCGTCGCGGCCGCGGCCAACCGGGCACAAGACGCGCTGACCGTTCTGCTCGCGCACATCCGCGCAGGCGTCGAGCGGGACGTCGCAATCGAGCAAGGGCTGAAGGACGCAATCGCGGAGAACACAGAGCTGACCAAGCAGGTGCACGATCTCCAGGTGACCATGTCCCAGCAGATGGCCATCCTCGACGAGATTCGCCGCCGTCTCGCCGTGAACGCCGACCTGGTCCCACCGCCCTAAGGAGCACCCAAACCGGGCTGATCGATCGGCGGGCGGGCCGCCGCGGTCAACAAGCGGACGAACGGCTACGTCCGCACCTCGACCATGACAACGCCGGCAGGCGTCAGAACGGCGCGTCCGCCCGCACGACAACGCGCGCGGGCCCGCAGCGTGCGACTTGCTGCGGGCCCGGGTTGACCTGCTTCGGCGATTAGCCGGCCGTGAACGAGATCAGCTGATCCTTAGCGGCGATGTGTGCGGTACCGCCCTCGCGGAGGATCACCTCGCTTTGTACCGGCCCGACGCCGGGCGCGAGCCAGGTCCTCACCACGCTGCTCACCGCGATGCCCTCGATGGTTTCTGACATCGTCATGTTCACGACGTCGGCGTTGTAGGTCCCGGCAGGAACCGTGACGCTCTGGGTGCCAGCGCCGCGCACGGTCACGTGCGCCGTGACGTGCTGGGTCATGCCGTTTTCGCTGAACTCGATCTTCAGTGCGTCGTGGTAGGCCTTGCCCGACGAAAGCTGGTCGGCCGGCGGCCAGAAGATGTTGCCCGAGATGAGCTTGACCGAAGTCCCCGAGCTGCTGGTGTCGAACTGGCTGAACGGCAGCGAGATCGAGCCATCCGAGTGGACCACGTAGAAGGCGGTGTCGTGGGTGGTCGTGCCCAGGCTCGTGATAGCGCTGCGCATCGTCACCTGCTGGCCGTCGGAGACCGGCGTCACCGCGGTCATCCTGTTGACGGTCCTGCCGTAGGTCGTCTTGTACCTCCAGGTATCGCCGACTCCGACCGGGAACGGCACCGTGGCTGTGGTGACTGCCGACGTGGAGCCGCTCGTGCCTGAGCTGTGAGAGGCGGCGGGTGAGCTGCTGGCAGCGTTGCTTCCGGCTGCCGTGCCCGAGTTGGACGACCCCCCGCATCCGGCGAGGACCAATCCCGCCGCGGTCGCGACCACGGCCGCTGCGCCTGCTAGACGGCGCGAGCTGACTGCATTACGGTTCATGTCCTTGTTTCCCTCGCTCTTGGCTGACTACGTAAGTGCGTCGCGGACTGCAAACGGGCGGTGCGGACCGGCGAGCAGCGGCATCGACTGCAGCCACACGGTTCCGGGGCCGGACAGGACGGCCAGGTCCTGGCCGACCGTGCCCAGGTAGCTGGGGCCGGGCCAGGCAAGCTCGGCCATCTGCACAGCGACAGACGCATCGGACATGCCGATGTGCCAAGGGTGCGTGCGCAGCGACGTACCCGCCGCAAGATCGCGCCTGATCACATCGCCAGACAGCTCAACCCATGCGCGGCCGCGGCCGCCGAGGCGCCGCAAGATGAACGTGTCGGCGGCTGTTTCCGCGGCTTCCAGTGGTTGCTGGAAGCCAATGGTGACCTCGATCCCTGGCGTCCCGGCCAGGAACCCGCTGCGGTGCACCAGGTACTCGCGCCCTGGCGCTACTTCGATGTGCAGGATGCTGCCGGGCAGCCTGGAGGCGAAGGCGATCGTCCCTGCCTGGTCCTTCGCCGTGTAGTCGCTCAGGCCAGCTGGCCTGGTTGTCAGCTGAATCGAGTCGGTCATCCAGGCGAATTCGCCCGCCTCGGCCACGATGCTCTCGCCTGGCTCAAGTGAGATGGACAGCACCGGCTGCGTCGAGCCGAGCAGCTGATCGTGCACTGGCATCTCCCTGCCCCTGTCTGGGCGTTGGCGAGCTACCGCACTTTTCTAGCCGCGCGGGCACGCCCGCCGAATCACGGCAACCATGTAACTTCGCTGGCACGGCAAAAGGAGCATTACAGCCATTTGGGGAACCTCGTAGTCCCGCGCCCGGTCATCCGCCCGGGCGGTGGCGATAGCGCTATAACAAGGCGCGCCGCTATGACACCGGGGCGCGATCCGCGATGCCGTGTTTGATCGCGAACCTAGCTGCCTCGACCCGGCCGGCCAGGCCGAGATTGCGGTAGATCGTGGCCAGGTGCCGCTCCACGGTCGCGGTGCTGAGGAACAGCTCGGCCGCGATCTGCTTGTTGCTGAGCCCGGCCGCCAGCAGTCGCAGCACCTCAGCCTGGCGGTCGGTGAGATTGCCCGGCCGCGGCTTCGCGCCCGCCGGGGCGGGGTCACGGCGGGCGCCTGCTGGCCGGCCCGCTAGCTCGGCAATCGCCGCCTCGGCCTCCGCCTGCCGTTGTACGTTCCCTGTCTCAGCGGCGAGCGCTTGCGCGGCCCGCAGCTGGCGGAGCGCCTCGTCCTGGTCGCCCGCCTGATCGCACGCCCGGCCCAGCCCGATCATGGCCTCGGCCAGGCTGTGCGGGTGACCGCCCGCCTGCAGCGCCTCGATGGCGGCCCGGAAGTACCCGGCGGCCTCGGCCCAGTCCTGGCGGCGCGCCGCGGCCGCGCCCTGGTTGCAGCGGATCGTGCCGATGAGCTGCTGATCGTCGCCCGCTATTCGGGCCGCCTCGCGCAGCGCGTCGTCGGCCGCTTCCCACTGGCTGGTCCTGATCAGCACGTCGGCCAGGTTGGCCAGGCTGATCGCTATTGACCGCTGCTCGCCAAACTCACGCTTGATCGCCAGTGCCTGCTCGAACAGCTCCCGGGCCCGGTCGAGGTTGCCGTCGTCCAGTTCGAGCAGCGCCATGTTGTTGATCGCGACCGACATACCGCGGCGGTCGCCGAGCTCGGCACGCAGGTCCATGGCCAGCTGGAAGCCGTGCCGCGCCGGCTCGTGATTGCCGAGGTAGCGGTGCGCCGAGCCGAGGACAGTGGCCGCCAGCGTCATCCGCGGCTTCAGGCCGAGCGCGCCGAAGATGGCGAGCGCCCGCTCGGCGCTCGTTATCGCCTCGGCGTAGTCGCCGTTCTCGGCGGCCAGCACCGCGGCCGAGCACAGCGCCCGCCCGGCCAGCTCGTCCTCGCGCGGCCCGGCCAGGGTCAGGAACCTGGCCAGCCAGTTCCGGCCGACGGCGAGCCGACCGCTGACCAGCCACCAGCGCCACAAGGCAGCGCTGATGCCCAGGCCGAGGTCGGTGTCGGCGTGCTGGTCAGCCCAGTGCAGCGCCGCGTGCAGGTCGGCCACGGCCGCTTCGACTCGGCTGGTCCAGTCGGCCGCGTCCGGCCCGGCCAGGCCGTGCTCGCTGCCCGCCGCGATAGTGGCGAAGTGCAGCGCGTGCCGCCGCCTGGCCTCGGGTCCGTCGCCCGCCCGGTCGAGCTGCCGTGCAGCGAACGTCCTGATCGTCTCCAGCATGCTGAACAGGTTCTGCTCGCTGCCGCGGGTGACCACCAGCCAGGACGAGTCGACCAGCAGCCGGGTGGT
Source organism: uncultured Actinomycetota bacterium (assembly GCA_963834695.1). Lineage (GTDB taxonomy): Bacteria > Actinomycetota > Actinomycetes > Streptosporangiales > Streptosporangiaceae > JASHPR01. Next base: position 83,058 of record CAWIDQ010000042.1, on the reverse strand, counting down.
GGCCACCGCAGCAGGCGCGTCCAGGTCGAGTACCGCCTGCACGTCGCCGATCCGGAAGGAGCCGGCCAGCACGCTCAGCGCCGCGAGCCTGCGCTGCTGCTGCGGTGAGAGCAGGTCGTAGCTGACCTGGAGCAGGTCGGTAAGCCGCCGTCCGGAAGGCTGGCCGAGCTGGGCCGGTTCGGAGTCGAGCAGCACCGCTCGCTGCTGCAGTATCTCCCTGATGGATAGCGTGCCGACCCAGCCCGCGATCAGCTCGATGGCCAGCGGGAGGCCGTCCAGCCTGCGGCACAGTTCGGCGATAGCGTGCGGCGCGACATCGGCCGCGCGGAAGTCGGGCAGCCGCTCGGTGGCTCTGGCGATGAACAGCTTCACCGCATCGGACGCGGCGATGTCCGACGCACCCGCGGCCACCGACGGGCAGTCCAGCGGCGGCACCGGCCAGCAGACCTCGCCAGGAATGCCGAGCACCACCCTGCTGGTGACCACGAGCCGAACCTCGGGCACGGCCGCGAGCAGGTCGCTGGCCAGCTCGGCTACCTGGGCGGCGATCCCCTCGGCCCCGTCGAGCAGCAGCACCTTCGGCGCCGCGGCCAGCGCCGAGCGGAGCGACTCCATCAGCGGTGTGCCGTGCTGGTCTGGCACTTGCAGGCGGGAGGCCAGCGCCGACGCCGGCGACCTGGGGTAGCGGACCTGCTCCAGCGGCACGAAGACGATGTCGGCGTGCTCCACATTGCGGCTGAGCACCTCGGCGGCGAGCCGGGTCTTGCCGGCGCCACCAGGTCCGATGAGCGTGACCAGCCGCGAGTGTGCGATGAGCCGGGTAAGCTCGGCCAGCTCCCGGGACCGGCCAACGAAACTGGACTGCGCCACCGGCAGCGGGCCGGCCCCGCCGGTGCGGGCGCCGCCCGCCGCGAGCTCTGCCTCAAGCTCGGCGAGCGCGGCCGCAGCCCTGGCCGACAGCTGGGTCCGGCCAGATTCCCAGCGATTCACCGAAGCGAAGGACACGCCAAGCCGACGGGCCAGCTGCTCCTGGCTGAGCCCGAGGGTCCCGCGTAGCCATCGCAGCCGCGCGGCAACCGAATCCGCGTCGCGCGGCTCGCTCACGGTCGCAGCCTACGGTCTTTTGCGTGCCGGGGCATGCCACCCGAGCTCCAGGAGACCGCAGCGCGCTGATGGTTGTCGCGGAAGGATGACGGCATGGCTTTGCAGCTTGCGCCAGAGGAGCCAGAGGCCGGGCCGTGGCGCATCGAGCCACTGGCCGTTCTGGTCCGGGCTCTGACCCAGCGCGTACCCGGCCGAGGTCGTGTCCACCGGGGCGAGTCGGTCAGCTACCGGCCGCCGCGGTGGGCCGAGCACGGCCGGGAAGGGTCTATTCCGGTAGCACCGAGATACTGGTGGCGTGCTCATCATCCTGGAAACACCGCGACTGATCGTGCGCGAGTTCACCGAGGACGACGTAGACAGCCTGGTTGACCTGAACAGCGATCCAGAGGTGATGCGCTACATCACCGGCGGCAGGCCGACACCCCGCGAGGTAATCAGGGACGAGATCATCCCCTTCCATATCGCCGTCTACGGTGGGCTCGACCGGCTCGGCACCTGGGCGGCCGAGTCCACCGCCGGAGAGTTCCTGGGCTGGTTCCACTTCCGCCCCGGCCCCGGCACCGATATCACCAATGTCGACCTCGGGTACCGGCTGCGCAGGTCCGCGTGGAACCAGGGCTACGCCACCGAGGGGTCGCGTGCCCTGATCAAGATGGGCTTCACCGACCTTGGCGTCGAGCGGGTATTCGCGCACACGATGACGGTCAACACCGCCTCCCGGCGCGTTATGGAGAAATGCGGCCTGAGCTTGGTCCGTACCACCCCGTACGAGGGAGACGACGCGGTCGAAGGCTCGGAGCACGGCGAGGTCGAGTACGCGCTGACCAGGCCCGAATGGGAGGCGCGCCCGGCTAGTGCGTGACCAGGGTCCGGGCTGAGCTCACGGTGCGGGCCGAATGCGGCGCCCGCATGGTCATCGGACCGCGGCGCGGGACAGCTCGAATAGCTCCAGGGTCTCGCCGTGGTAGGCAGTTGTCTGGCCCCGATGGGTCATGCCGAGCCGTCGGCATACTGCCAGCGACCGGACATTGCATCACCTCGTCGCGGCCGTAGATGCTGAACGCAGCATCCAGATCAGCAGGGGTCCAGTCCCTGGCCACCAGCCTGGCCGTGGTGAATTGCTCCACCTGCCGCATTGTGCCGGTGACGGCGGCCACATGTCAGCGTCGCATCTCCACATGCATCCATAACGGTCGCCGCGTGGTGTATCCGGGTCGCCAGCTCCGGCCGGATCGGCGTCAACCAAGGCGCGGTGCCGCGGCCGGCCTGCGGATGTATCTGGTCCCCCGTCTCCGCGCTCTGTTCTCACGACAAGCCTGTCACTCGCCGGGCTCGGGGGTCTTTCTGCCCGGGGAGCTGACTCGAAGGCCGGGGCCCGAGATGGGCGGCGGTCTTTCCGGCAGGGGGCCGGCGCCAGGGGGGACACGTGCGGATTCTGCTCATATCGAGCGCCTACAACAGCCTGACTCAGCGCGTGCACGCCGAGCTGGCCGACCGCCACCACGAGGTGTCGGTCGAACTCGCGCTCTCGGACGAGGTCATGCAAGAGGCGGTCTGCCGCTGCGACCCGGATCTGATCATCGCGCCGATGCTGACCAAGGCGATTCCCGCCGACATCTGGTCGGCGCGTCCCTGTTTTATCGTCCATCCGGGGCCCAGGGGTGACCGCGGGCCGTCCTCGCTCGATTGGGCGATCATGGACGGCGCCGAGCGCTGGGGCGTCACCGTACTGCAGGCGAACGCCGAGATGGACGCCGGCGATATCTGGGCGAGCGTGGAGTTCCCGGTGCCCCGCTGCTCGAAGAGCTCCCTGTATCGCGCCGAGGTGGCGGACGCGGCGCTGGAGGCCTTGCTGCTCGCGGTGACGCGGTTCGAGGCAGGCGGCTACCGGCCAGAGCCGCTGGACTACTCCCGTGCCGATGTCACCGGGAGGCTGCGCTCGCCCTGCCGACAGGAGCACCGCAGGATCAACTGGCGGGACGACCCCACGTCCGTGATTCTGGCCAAGCTGCGGGCCGCCGATTCCAGTCCTGGTGTCCTCGACATGATCGGCGAGGACGAGTACTTTCTGTTCGGCGGGTACGAGGAGGATCGGCTGCGTGGTGCCCCCGGGACGATCGTGGCGCGCCGGGGCGGCGCGGTCTGCCGGGCGACCACCGACGGAGCGGTCTGGATCCCGCAGCTGCGCCGCCGCCCGCCGCCCGGCGGCCCGCCCGCCTTCAAGCTGCCCGCGACACTGGCGCTCGGCGGCTGCGCCGCCAACGTGCCGGAGGTTGACGCGCCGCTCGTGATGCCGCCCGGTCGCCGCACGTACCAGGAGATCAGGTACCGCGAATCGGTCGGCGTAGGCTATCTGGAGTTCTCCTTCCCGGGTGGAGCCGTGAACACCGATCAGTGCCGCCGGCTTCTCGCCGCGTACCGGTACGCCCAGAGCCGCCCGGTACGCGTGATCGTGCTCGGCGGGCGCCGGGGCGTCTTCTGCAACGGCATCCACCTCAACGTGATCGAGGCCGCCGCTGACCCGGCCGAAGAATCCTGGCGGAACATCAACGCCATCGATGACCTGGTACACGCGATCCTGACCACCACTGACCGGCTCACGGTAGCGGCGCTCGCCGGCAACGCCGCGGCCGGGGGCCTCATGGTCGCGCTCGCCGCCGACGAGGTCTGGTGCCGGGACGGCGCGGTCCTCAACCCGCACTACCGGCTGATGGGCCTGCACGGGTCGGAGTACTGGACCTACAGCCTGCCCCGCCGCGTTGGCGCGCGGGAAGCGGCGCGGCTCACCGAGGACTGCCTGCCGATCACCCCCGCCTCCGCGTTGCGGACCGGCCTGGTCGACCGGGTCATCGCGGGCCCGGCCGCCGGGCACCGCTTCAAGGTGATCACCCTTGCCGAGCAACTGGCCCGCAGCCCCGATTACGCGGCGCGGCTGGCCGCCAAGGCGCGCCAGCTCGCCGCGGTCGAGCGGGAGCGGCCGCTGGCCTCCTACCGGGCCGAGGAACTCGCCATCATGCGGCGCAACTTCTCCGACCCGTGCGAGCCGTACGCCCAGCTGCGCCGGGCGTTTGTCTACAAGCAGAAGCCCACGCGAACACCGGCCCACCTGTCACGCCACCAGACCGGTCCCGGCTCTCTGGTCTCGGCTCGGTTATGCGTCCCGGCCGCCTGACCTCGGCTGGTTCGTGGTCAGCGCGGCCAGGGCGTCGGCGTGCGCTGCCGTCAGGGACGCGGATCCGGCGGTCTTCGCACCCGAGATTCACGTTCCGCGCGAGGCAGCGGGCGTGGACCGGCTGGCCGGCCGTTAGGAGAAGAACCATGGTAGGCATCCGGCACCGGGCGAGAACCGGCGCGCAGGTCACGCGGGCGGGCCGGGGCTGACCGCCGGATGGATGAGGTGTTCAGGGCGCTATCGGACCCCAGCCGACGGCGCCTCCTCGACAGCCTGAACAGCCGCAACGGGCAGACCCTGCGCGAGCTGTGCGCCGGGCTGGACATGGCGCGGCAGTCCGTGAGCAAGCACCTGGCGGTCCTGGAGGACGCCAACCTCGTGACCACGATCCGCCGCGGCCGGGAGAAGCTGCACTACCTCAACGCCGCGCCCATCAACGACATCGCGGATCGCTGGATCAACCGCTACGACCGGCAGCGCGTCGACGCGCTGTCTGACCTCAGGAAGGCCCTGGAGGCGACCATCATGGACAAGCCCGAGTTCGTCTACACGGCCTACATCCGCACCACGCCCGAGCAGTTGTGGCGCAGGCTGACCGACCCGGCCTTCACCCGGGGGTACTGGGGGCTGGCCTTGGAGTCCGACTGGAAGGTGGGCTCGACGATGACCGTGAAGCTGGACGCCGGCGACGTGACGATCGCCGACCCGGCTCAGGTCGTCCTGGAATCGGACCCGTACCGGCGGCTGTCGTACACCTGGCACACGTTCACGCCAGCGTGGGCCGCCGCCTACGGCATCAGCGAGGAGAACCGGGCCACGTTCGCCGCCGAGCCCCGGTCCAAGGTGACCTTCGAGCTCGAGCAGCAGGGTGACTACGTTCGGCTGACGGTCGTGCACGACGGCTTCGAGCCCGGCAGCGCGGTCCTGTCCGGCATCAGCCAGGGCTGGCCGCTGCTGCTGTCGAGCCTCAAGTCCCTCCTGGAGACCGGCGCCGCGCTCCCGGTCGGCTAGCTGACCAGCGGCGGTCAGCCGGGCAGCTTGTACTGGCGGCGGACCACAGCGTCATAGGCGCGGCCGGGGAGCAGGCGATTCAGCGTCACCACGCTCTTAGCCACGGGGTTGATCAGATAGCGGGTCCGGGGCCGTCGCGCGGTGACCGCGTGGGTGATGACCGCGGCGATGTCGTCGGCGCTGGAGCCCAGGCGGGCCAGGGGGCCGTTGTGGGCGGTGACGAACGAGGCCGCGACCGCGGCCTTGAAGGCCGCGTAGGGGTCGTCGCGGTCGCTGCCGTCCCCGGCGGGGCCCGGACCAGCGTCGCCAGCACCCGGGGCGGCGGTGGACAGGGACGCGGTCGCGACGTCGTTCCACGGGGTGTTCACCGGCCCGGGCTCGATGAGGACGACGTCGATGCCGAACTCGGCGACCTCCATCCGCAGCGCATCGCTGATCGCCTCGATCGCGTACTTGGAGGCGTGGTAGAACGCCCCGCCGGGCAGGGTGGCCCGGCCGCCCATCGAGGAGACGTTCAGGACGCGGCCGCGGCCGCGGGCGCGCATGCCCGGCAGCACCAGCTGGATAAGCCGGACCGGGCCGAACACGTTGGTCTCGAACTGCCGGCGTATCTCGGTCATCGGCTGTTGCTCGACGGGTCCGTACAGCCCGTATCCCGCGTTGTTGATCAGCACGCCGGTCCAGCCTTCGGCGTCTTCGACGGCGGCCACCGCCCGGGTCATGGACGTCTCGTCGGTCACGTCCAGGGCCAGGGTGTGGATGCCGCGGCCGGCCAGGTCGGCGAGCGCCTCGGTGTTCCTGGCGGTCGCGTACACCGGAAACCCCGCGCTGTTCAGGCTGATCGCCGCCGCCCGGCCGATCCCCGACGAGCAGCCGGTGATCAGCACCGGGTCCCGGCGCGTCGTGCTGGCCATGGCCGGATCCCTTCTAGGAGTTCGCTCAGCACCAGGTAACCACTGCCGCCGCCCGGTCAACAGTGAACCTTTTTCATCCGTCGATTTCGCACCAGGAGGATGTGGGTAGTCGCGGGGAGGATGAAAAAGGCTCAGTCCCTACGCAGGCAGCGGCCGGTCGTGCACGATCCGCTTCATCACCAGTGTGGATGTCATGCGCTGGACTCCAGGGAGAGCGGTCAGCCTGTCGTCTTGCAGGCGCTGGTACGCAGCCAGGTCGGTGGTGACCACCCGCAGCAGGTAATCGGGGTCTCCGAAGAGCCGCTCGGCCTGCACCACGTTCGGAATGTCGGCCAGTCCCTCTTCGAAGCTCAGCAGGGTTTCCCGGTCCTCCTGACGCATCGTGACGAGCACAAGCGCCTCGAAGGCCAGGCCAAGGGCCTCAGGATTCACAACGGCCCGGTAGCCGCGTATCGCGCCGCCGCGCTCGAGCTCCCGCAGCCGCCGGTGGCAGGGCGACACACTCAGGCCCACCTGCGCGGCCAGCTCGGTAATGGTCAGCCGCCCGTCCTCCTGGAGCACGGCAAGGATTTTGCGGTCTAGCGCGTCCATGAGGTTGATTCTTCCACAATCTGACGTTATATCGATAATACTTAGGAACACCTTCCGACCTGTTGGAGGTAGTTTTCCCTCATTAGCCGGGTTGGAGGGAGAGCCTTCCATGGCCGCCAGCTCTGTGTTCGCCTTCTGGGCCGTTGCCTCGCTGCTGATCATGGTTCCGGGCGCGGACTGGGCCTTCGTCCTCGGCTCCGGGCTCCGGGGGCGCACGGTTGTTCCGGCCGTCAGCGGCCTCGTGCTCGGCTACGCCGGGGTCACCGTCGTCGTGGCGGTCGGCGTGGGGACGCTCGTGGCCAGGTCTCCGGCGTTCCTGACCGGGCTGACCGTCGCCGGGGGTCTCTACCTGATGTGGCACGGGACGAGGACCTTCGCCAGGTCCTCAGCGCCGAGCGCGCCCGCGGGCGGCCCCGCCGGCACGAGCCGGGGCGTGCTCGCCCGGGGCGTGGGCGTCAGCGCGCTCAACCCCAAGGGCCTGCTGGTCTTCCTCGCCCTGCTTCCTCAGTTCACCGATCCGCACGGGGGCTGGCCGCTGGCCGCCCAGCTCGGGATGCTCGGGCTGGTGTTCGTGCTGACCTGCGCGGTCTTCTATCTCTGCCTCGGGTCCTTCGCGCGAAGCGTTTTGCACGCCCGGCCCGGGGCCGCGCTCGTCGTCACCCGGCTCTCCGGGGGCGCCATGGTCGTTATCGGCGCCCTCTTGCTCGCCGAGCGTCTCATCGTGTGACACCCGCAGGCCCGAGAGCGGTGCCTGCCCTCGGCTCCCCGGGCCCGGGGCACGCCGCGGGCTGTTACGCCTTGGCTAGCTTCTCGCTGGCCTTCCTGATCTTCTCGCGCCGCTTGCGGGCCTGCTTGCTCTGCTCACCGTCCTCGGCCGCCATCTCGGCGACGAACGGGTCGGCCGCCGCGCCCTGGGGCGCCTCGGCCTCCAGCATCGCCTTGACCTGCGGCCAGGTCCTTCCTCCGGGCGGCGTCCACCTTCGGGTACTTGGGGTCGAGGTCGATCAGGGCGTGCGCGAGCACGGCCGACACGCAGATCCGGGCGAACCACTTGTGGTCGGCCGGGACCACGTACCACGGTGCCCACTCGGTGCTGGTGTGCGACAGCATGTCGGAGAACGCGGCCTGGTAGTCGTCCCAGTACTTGCGCTCGCGGACGTCGGCCGAGGAGAACTTCCAGTTCTTGTCCGGGCAGGTCCACCCGCTTGAGGAACCGGATCCGCTGCTCCTCCTTGGACAGGTTCAGGAACAACTTGATGATCTTGAACCCGTTGTCGGCCAGGTAATGCTCCCAGTCGTTGATCTCCGCGTACCGGCGCTCCCACACCCCTTTGCCTTTGCGACGTCGCGGGGAGCCGCTGCCGGTCCAGCAGTTCTCGGGGTGGACCCGCACGACCAGGACCTCCTCGTAATGCGACCGGTTGAAGATGCCGATCTCGCCCCGGGCCGGTAGCCGCCTGCGCGTAACGCCACAGGTAGTCGTGGTCGAGTTCCTCGTGCCGAGGGCACCTTGAAGCCGGTCACGCGGACACCCTGCGGGTTGACGCCGCTCAAGACGTGCCGGATCGTGCCGTCCTTGCCGCCTGCGTCCAGCGCCTGCAGGCACGCCAGCACGCCCCAGGTGTCCTGGGCAGCCAGCCGGGCCTGGTACTCCTCCAGCACGGTAACGCCGGCCGCGAGAATCCCGGCTCCTTCCTTCTTCTTCAGGAAGCTCGCCTTGTAGCCCGGGTCGAAATCCCTCGGCAGCTTGACCTTCGAGCCCGGCTCGACCCGCAGCGGCTCAATGAACTTGGCGAGCAGCTTGGCCCGGTCATCCACCATCAGGAACCTCCTCGTGAGCGACAGGGCACGTGACCCAAGTCCGCCGAGATCCGCCCGCCCCGGCGCATTGAGGGCAGCCCGCCGCCCGCTCGGCTGCAGCCAGGCTAAACGCCATACCCGTTGCGTTCAATTGGGGTTCTCTTGCGCGTCATCCGGGATCAGCCGCCCAGCGAGAGGGCCCGGTCGACCTCGTAGTGGATCGCGTCCATGGAGATCATGATCGACCGGGCGCCACCATCGCCTGGACGGCCGTGATGGTGGTCAGGTTCACCGGGCCAGCCTACGCAGGGGGCCGGCGACCGGGACTAGCGTCCGGCCGCGCGGTGCTGCCGCGCCCCGGCCGCCGGCCGCGGCGACTCGCGCGGGGCCGCGGGAGCGACGGAGCGGCCGCCGCGCAGCAGCGACGCCAGCGCGGCGAGCACGGCGAGCGCGGTGGCGACGATGAACACCACCGACAGGCCCTGGTGAAACGGTCCCGAGATCAGGTGCGGGAAGAACTCCCGGCCGGTGAGGATCCGCTGGCTCGCGGCCGGAAGCGAGGCCAGCACGCCGGCTGACGCCAGCAGGTGCTGTACCGGGTTCACCCCGAGCACCGCGGCGAACAGCGACGACACCGGCGGCAGGGCGCCGATCTGATGCGCGATCGCGTTCGGCACGCCCTGGTGCTGCAGGCCGCTCGTGAGCGTCTTGGGGCAGGCTGCTCGCCAGCCCGGCGATCATGAGCGAGAAGAACACCCCGATCGACAGCGCCGTGCCGGAGTTCTGGAAGGTCGAGCGCATCCCCGAGGCCGCGCCGCGCTGCCGGGCCGGGACGCTGCCCATGATCGACGATGAGTTGGGCGCGGCGAACATGCCGCCGCCGATCCCGTTCGCGGCGGTGAGCAGGGCAAACGCCCAGTACGAGAAGTCGACGGGCAGCAGCATCAGGCCGACGAAGCTGGCGCCGAACACCACCATCCCGGCGGTGGCGATGCCCCGGGAGCCGAACCGGTCGGACAGGAGCCCCGATGTGGGACCCGAGATGAGGATGCCGGCGGTCAGCGGCAGCAGGAAGATCCCCGCCCAGAGCGGCGTGTCACTGTAGGGATAGCCGTGCAGCGGCAGCCAGATCCCCTGCAGCCAGATGATGAGCATGAACTGCAGGCCGCCCCGGGCGATGGACACAGCCAGGCCCGCGATGTTGCCGGCCGTGAAGGCCCGGATGCGGAACAGGCTGAGCTGGAACATCGGCTCGGCGATCCTGCTCTCGATCACGACGAACGCCGCGAGCAGCGCCGCGCCGCCGCCGAGCACGGCGATCACCTGGGGGTTGGTCCAGCCCATGGCGTGACCCCGGTACGGCTGGATGGCGACGGTGATGCCGATCAGGACCGCGCTCAGGCCGACCGCGAAGGTGACGTTGCCCCACCAGTCGATGCGGGCGGGGTGCCGTTCCCCGGTCTCGCGGAGCTTGCGGTACGCCCACACCGTTCCGAAGACCCCCACGGGGACGTTGACCCAGAAGACCGCCCGCCAGTCGATGGTGGCCAGCACGCCGCCCGCGACCAGGCCGATGAACTGGCCGGCGATCGCGGCGACCTGGTTGGTCCCCAGGGCGAACCCGCGCTGGTCAGCCGGGAACGCGTCGGTCAGGATCGCGGCCGAGTTGGCGGTGAGCATGGACCCGCCGATGGCCTGAGGCACCCGCCAGCCGATCAGCCACAGCGCCCCGTGGGTTCCGTGGAACGGGTCGAACGACAACAGGACGGAGGCCACCGTGAACACCACGAAGCCGGCGTTGTAGATCCTGACCCGGCCGAACATGTCGCCCAGGCGGCCGACGGTGACCACGAGAACGGCCTGGACGAGCCGGTACCCCATGATCATCCACAGCAGGTAGGTGACGTTGCCCGGCGCCAGCGGGTCCAGGTGGATGCCACGGAAGATGGCCGGCAACGCGATGATGACGATCGATCCGTCGAGGGCCGACATGAACACGGCGGCCGTCGTGTTCGACAGGGCCACCCACTTGTAGCGGTCATCCGTCGCGGCCGGCGGCCCGGCGGCCGTCCGGCCCTGCCCGCGGTCGCGCCCGCCCGCCTGACCGTCCCCGCGGTCGCGCCCGCCCGCCTGACCGTCCCCGCGGTCGCGCCCGCCCGCCTGACCGTCCCCGCGGTCGCGCCCGCCCGCCTGACCGTCCCGGCGGTCATGCCCGGCCGCCTGACCGTCCCGGCGGTCATGCCCGGCCGCCTGACCGTCCCTGCGATCGTGCCCGCCTGCCCGCATCAGATGCTCTGCGCCAGTCGCTCGAGCAGCGGCGCCGCCGCCTCCAGTTGCCTGAGCTCCGACGCCGTGAACCCAGCGGAGAGGGCCTTCGCCAGCCGCTCGGTCCGGGCGTTCCGCTTGTCCTGTAGCGCCTGACGCCCGGAGTCGGTGACCGACAGCACGACCCGCCTGCCGTCCTGTGGGTCGGGGTGGCGCTCCACGAGGCCACGCGCCTCGAGCGCGCCGAGCGTCGCTCCCATCGACTGCGGGCTGATCTGCTCCAGCCTGGCCAGCGCGCTCGCCGTGGACGGGCCGCCGCGGTCCAGGCGGGTAAGAGCTGCGCTCTCGGGCAGCGTGAGCTCGCCGTCGGCCTGCACCTGGCGCAGCCGCCGCAACAGCAGTCCGATGCTGCCGCGCAGCGCCCCGGCGACGTCGGTGGCGTCCGGCTCCTGGGTCATGCCCTAAGGCTAAACTGATAAGGTTAGCCTTAGCAAGCGGCCGGATCGGCGGTTGGTGCTCTGCATCGTCGGCGGCCCGCTCCGCGCCCCCGTCCGGGATCCAACCGGCGGATTCGCGATATATCTTGCTGATCAGGGCAGACGCGATGTATCTTGACACGCACGGGCATGACGGGGATGAAGCTCAGAAGGAGCGGACCATGTTCGAGCGTTTTACCGATCAGGCGCGCCGGGTTCTGGCCCTGGCCCAGGAAGAGGCCAGGTCGCGCAACTGTCACCGCGTCGGCACCGAGCACCTGCTGCTCGGCCTCATTCAAGAGCGCGAGGGAATAGCGCTCGCGGCACTCTCATCGCTGGGGATCAGCCCGGAGATGGTCCGCCGGCAGGTGGAGGAGATCACCGGCCAGCGTCAGGGCCAGGAACCGTCGGGCAGGCACACCCAGTACACGATGCGAGCCAAGAAGGCGCTGGACTTGTCGTTGCGTGAGGCGTTGCAACTCGGTCACCATCACATCGGCACCGAGCACATCCTGCTGAGCCTGATCCGCGAGGGCGAGGGACCCGCCGCGCAGGCGCTGCTTGAACTCGGCGCGGACCTGAGCCTGGTCCGCCAGCAGGTGCTCCTGCTGCTCAGCGAGGACGGTGGCGAGGAGGAGCCACAGGCCGGGCCCGTGGCGCCGCGCCCCAGCCCGGTCGGCGGCGGAGAGGGCAGGCTGCTGGCCGAGCTCCTGGGCCGGATCGAGGATCTGGACTCGCGGCTGTCGGCCGTGGAGCAGCGCATGGGAACCGGGCCGGACGTGCAAGACCTCGACCAGCAGATCGCTCAGGTCCGCCGGGACAAGGAGTCGGCTGTCACGGCCGAGGAATACGAGACCGCGGCGGCGCTGCGCAACGCCGAGCGGCAGTTGCTCGCGGACAAGGCCGCTCGGCAGAGGGAGTGGGCGGCCGCACACCTGGACCTCCCCGCTCTGGCCGACAAGCTGCACCGGCTCGTTGACGAGGTCGGGGGACTGCGCGGCCTGCTCCGCCAGATGGGCATCGAACCGCAGGGCGGCGCCGCGTAGCCCGCGCCCCGCCTGGGGCAACCGCTTTGTCCGGTCGGCCGGGCCGGGCTGGCAGACTGGACTCGTGACTTCCCCCGGGTCCGAGTTCGAGCTGGGGACCGACGGCCCGTCGCTCATTCTCGTTGGCGTGGACGGCTCGCGGACGTCACTGCGGGCCGCCGCGTACGCCGCCGGGCTGGCGCGCAGGCAGCACTGCCGCCTGCTCGTCGTGTACGTGATGCGCCTGTCCGCCAGCATCGGCGCGGCGCCCGGCGCAGCGGCGGCGATGGGTGAGGCGGCGTCGCAGGCCGCTAACGATCTGGAGCAGCAGTTTCGCGAACGGGCTGCGGAGATCGGGCTCGACATGGAGTTCCGGGCGGTGACCGGGGATCCGTGGACGGAACTGACCCGCGCGGCCGCCGAGACGAAGGCGGACGCGGTCGTGGTGGGCGCGTCCGAGCACGCCGGGCACCGGATCGTGGGATCGCTGGCCACCCGGCTCGTCCGGGCCGGGAAATGGCCGGTGACGGTGGTCCCGTAGGACCTAGCCGTGCTGGCCGACCGCCCCGGCCGGCTGAGAATGGGCATGCCCGTCGGGGTCGCCGTCCATCATCTTGAGCATCGCCCGGCCGCCGGACCGGAAGAAGCGCACCAGCAGCGCCGCCGCCAGCAGCAGGAAGATGATGTTGAGGACGGTCGTGTAGTTCCACTGCAGGCCCTGCGCGGCGACCTTGGCGGCCCGCTCCGCCGGGATCAGCCCCAGGGCACCGAACAGGAACTCCACGATGTACCCGGCGATGACCATGGTGGCGTAGAAGATCCCGAGCAGCACCAGCATCATCCGCGTGCCGTAATACTTCCGGTAGATGATCAGGATCGGGATGATGATCAGGTCGGCGAAGATGAACGCCACGACCCCGCCGAAGCTGATCCCGCCGTTCCAGAGCACCGCGGCCAGCGGCACGTTGCCGATCGAGCAGACGAAGCTGAGCAGCGAGATGACGGGGCCGATGATCGGCCCCCACAGCCTGGCCGCGAGCGGATGACCGGTCAGGAACAGGTGCTGCCAGAAGCTGTCCGGCACCCAGGCGCCGATCGCCCCGGCGATGAGCAGCCCTCCGACCACGTCGCGTATCACGGCCGCCCACTCCATCACGAAGATGTGGCTGACCGCGGTGTACCCATTCCGGCTGAGCAGCCGCCGCCAGAAGCCGCCGGGCTGGTCAGCCGGGAGGCTCATGTCCATGGCGGCGTGGCCTTCCATGGACCCGGCCCGCCCGACCTCCGCTTGCCGCCTGGCCTCCGCGACCAGGCGGTCACCTACGAACAGGCGGAACGCCACGGCGAGGAGCACGATCATGATGAGCCCGCCGACGTACTCCGCCAGGGTGAACTGCCAGGAGATCAGCAGCGCCAGGATGATGCCCAGCTCGATCACCAGATTCGTGCTGGCTATCTCGAAGACCATCGCAGCCGTGAAGCTCGCGCCCTTCCGGAACAGCGAACGGGCCAGGGCCACCGCCGCGTAGGAGCATGAAGATGAGGCGGCGCCCAGCCCGGTGGCCAGCGCCAGCGTCGATGGCCGGTCGTTGCCGAGCCGCCGGGTGATTGCCTCGCGGCGGACCACCGCCTGGATGATGGCCGAGAGGGTAAAGCCGAGTATGAGCGACCAGGTGATCTGCCAGGTCATCGACCCGGCCACGGCCAGCGCGTGGCCGGCGGCGTCAAGAACGGGCAAGGCCGGCCTTCCGGGCCGGGCCAGCCGGCTGGGCCGGGCTGGCCTGCTGGACCGGGCCGATGTCCTGGGCGGGGCCGACCTCATGCGTCGGGCCGATGCCCTGGGCTGGGCCGGTCTGCGAGTCGGCGTTGGCATGCGGGTGCGCGCCGGTCTGCGGAGGGGCCGCGATGGTCAGCAACTGGCGCAGGCAGTGCTCGAGCAGCGGGTGGGGGAAGCCGTCGCTCAGCCGGTAAAAGACCATGCGGCCGTCCCGGCGGAAGCTCACCAGTCCGGCCAAGCGCAGCATCTTCAGCCCGTACGACACCTGGTCCTCGGTAACGTCGAGCGCGAGCGCGAGGTCGCCCACACACAGTTCTTCGGCTGTGACCAGGGCGAACAGGATCCGCGACCGCACCGGGTCGGCCAGCATGCCCAGCAGGCCCGCCAGCCGCCAGGCGTCGGTCACCGACAGCACGCCATCCCGCGCGGCGGCCACTCTCTCGGAGTTGACTGGATGCTCATGGGAACGCGACGCCACGATCAATTCCTCCGTTCATCCGTATGATCACACGGATATACGGGTCGGTCAAGTGATCACCGCCACTCCTCACGCGTTCCGGGCCCACAATTCGGTCATATCTCTCCAGAAACGGCCGAGGCGCGTGAAAAGACAAAAATGATCAAGGAAGTGGCGGATCAGGCCAGACGGAGAGCGTCGGGTTAGCCGGCGGCCGCGGGAGTGGCCGGACCGCTCGTGGCGCGGTCGCGTCGTTCCGCGGCGGCGAGGGCCTCAGGGTGCCGCTGACCTGACCGGTGCTGCCGGATCCGGCGGCTATGGCTCCGGGTGGGTGACGGACGGGCCGACGCGTTTCGGGCCGCACACCGAACTGTTCGCCAGTTCGGGCCGTCTTATTGCTATAGGTTCGTACTCTACGTCCGGTACAACCTTCCCAGACGTCGCGCGTCTCGTCGCTGTCGGCTTGGGGCAGCGGACCGTGGCACATTCTCCCGGAGGGGGATACATGAGCAATCGAGGATACGGAAGAAACCCGGCTGACTACGGGCCCCCACCGGAGCAGGAAGTGGGATACGGCCAGACTGCATATCCGGGTCAAGGGGGATCGTACGCGGGCCAGGACGTCGGATACGTTCAGGGCCAGGACCCCGGATACGCCCAGGCACCGGACGCCGGATACGGTCAGGCGGGCTACACCACCCAGGGCGCGGGGTACTCAACCCAGGGGACGGAGTATGCCGACCAGGGCGCAACCACGCAAAGCCGGACATCGCACGCCACCGCCAAGGGGTTCGTAGGCTCGCTGTTCGACTTCGGGTTCAACTCGTTCGTGACGCCCAAGGTCGTCAAGGTCCTCTACGTGCTTATCATGGCCGGGCTGGCGCTGGCCGAGATCGGATACCTCCTCTTCGCTTTCAAGGAAAGCGCGATATTCGGCATAATCTCGCTGCTCATCTTGTGCCCCCTGTCTTTCTTCGTGTACCTGGCGTTGTGGCGCATACTTCTTGAGTTGTTCATCGTGATCTTCCGGATCTCAGATGATCTCCGGTCCATCCGCGAGCGCGGCGAATCTCGCTAATTCGCGATCGCGAAGTTCTTTGATTACAGGCCACGCATATACGAGATGACCCCGAGCGACAGAGGGCCCGCGCGCACCGGATGCCGCGGGATCCTCGCATCTTCCGGCGCCCCGGGTGGCCCGGGGCGGCCCGAGCGGCCCTGGCGGCCCGGCCCCCACAGAGCAGGAAATCCTTCGAGGCCCGGCCCGGCCGGCTGTTAACCTTGGCCAGCCTGACGGCCTGCGACGGCCGCTGACCTCGGCCTGGCTCGCCGGGCCTCGGTCCGGCGAGCGGGACTATGGCCTGGCCGGCGGGACCGTAGCCGGGCAGGCCGGCACGACGCCGCCCAGCGAAACCGGGGTGAGCCCGCGTGCTCCTGACCATCTCGACCACCCACCGCCCAGCCACCGATCTGGGCTTCCTGCTGCATAAGAACCCGAGCCGCCACCATGTGGCCGAGCTCGGCTTCGGCACCGCCCACGTGGTCTACCCGGAAGCAACCGAGGAACGCTGCTCGGCCGCCGTCCTGGTCGACGTCGACCCGGTCGGCCTGGTCCGGGACTCACGCAGGACCCAGAGCTCCGCGGCCTCGAGGTTCGCACTGGCCCACTACGTCAACGACCGGCCGTACGTCGCGTCGTCGTTCCTGTCCGTGGCCCTGGGCCAGGCTGTTCGGCACCGCGATGAGCGGCCGGAGCAAGGAACGGCAGGAGCTGGCCGACCGGCCCATCCCGCTGGAGGCGTGGCTGCCGGTCGCGCCGTGCCGCGGCGGGGAGGACCTGACCCGCCGCCTGTTCGAGCCGCTCGGCTACGCGGTCCAGGCGCGGGCGTTGCCGCTGGACCCGCAGTTCCCCGACTGGGGCGACAGCCGCTACCTGTCGTTGCGCCTTGACGGCCCAGGCGCAGCTGCGCAACCTGCTGGAGCACCTGTTCGTGCTGCTGCCGGTGCTGGACGACGACAAGCACTACTGGGTCGGCGGCCGACGAGGTCGACAAGCTGCTGCGCCGGGGCGGCCAGTGGCTCGCGGCGCACCCGGACCACGAGCTGATCGCCCGGCGTTACCTGCGCCACGACCAGCGCCTGACCAGGGACGCGCTGGCCGCGCTGTTCGCGGACGAGGCCGGCGACCCCGACCGAAGCGACCTGGAGAACGACGCCCGCGAGGAGTCGGCCGAGCGCCAGGCGGCCGCCCAGAAAGGCCAGCGGGTGTCGCTGCACGCCCAGCGCCTGGCGGCCGTGCTCGGCGTGATCAGGGCCAGCGGCGCCCGCAGCGTGCTGGACCTCGGCTGCGGCTCCGGCAAGCTGCTCGCCGAGCTGGTGCGAGCAGTCCGGGCTGCGAGCGGATCGTCGGCGTAGACGTCTCGCACCGCGCCCTGGAGGCGGCCGGCCGCCGGCTGCACCTCGACCGCATGGCCCCCCGCCAGCGGGAGCGGGTCGATCTGCTGCACGGCTCGCTCACCTACCGGGACAGCCGGCTGCGCGGGTTCGACGCGGCCGCCGTGGTCGAGGTCATCGAGCACCTGGACCCGCCCCGGCTAGGCGCGTTCGAGCGCGCCTTGTTCGGGCACGCGCGGCCGGGCACGGTGGTCCTGACCACGCCGAACGCGGAGTACAACGTGCTCCTGACCGGCCTGGCGGCCGGGAGCTTCCGGCACGCCGACCACCGTTTCGAGTGGACCGCGGGCAGTTCGCCGAGTGGGCGGAGGGGGTCGCGGCCCGTCACGGCTATCAGGCAGAGCTCTCCGGCATCGGGGCCGAGGGCACCGGCCGGACGGTGCCGGGCTCGGCTGCCCGTCCCAGCTGGCGGTGTTCCGGCGATGACCGTTCATCAAGATCCCCGACCTCTCGCTGGTGGTCCTGGTCGGCGTCACCGGCTCCGGCAAGTCGACCTTCGCCGCGCGGCACTTCCGGCCCACCGAGGTGATCTCGTCGGACTTCTGCCGCGGGCTGGTCAGCGACGACCAGAACGATCAGTCCGCCACCGGCGACGCCTTCGACGTGCTGCACTTCATCGCGGGCAAACGGCTGGCGGCGGGCCGGCTGACCGTGATCGATGCCACCAGCGTCCAGCAGGCCGCGCGCCGGCCGCTCATCGAACTGGCCCGCCAGCATCACGTGCTGGCCGTCGCGATCGTCCTCGACGTCCCAGGCGCGACCTGCGTGGCGCGCAACTCGGGCCGCCCGGACCGCGGGTTCGGGCCCCACGTGCTACGCCAGCAGCAGGCCCAGCTGCGCCGCAGCCTCGCGCGGGTTGCGCCGGGAGGGATTCCACCGGGTCTTCGTGCTGCGCGGCGAGGCCGAGATCGACGGCGGCGGTGGTCGAGCGAGAACCGTTGTGGAACGACCGGAGAACCGAGCACGGGCCGTTCGACATCATCGGCGACGTCCACGGGTGCTTCGCCGAGCTCACCGCGCTGCTGGGCAGGCTCGGCTACGCGGTCGACGCCGACGGCGCCTCGGCCCGGCACCCGGCGGGCCGCAAGGCGGTCTTCGTCGGCGACCTGGTCGACCGCGGGCCGGCCACGCCTGCCGTCCTGCGGCTGGTGATGGGCATGACCGCCGAGGGCTCCGGGCTGTCGGTGGCCGGCAACCACGAGGTCAAGCTGGTCCGGGCGCTGCGCGGGCGCAAGGTCATCCGTCACGCACGGCCTGGAGCGCGAGCCTGGCGCAGCTCGCGGCCGAGCCGCCCGGGTTCAGCCGAGCAGGTCGACCGCGTTCATCGACGGGCTGCTCGGCCACGTGGTCCTCGACGACGGCAGGCTGGTGGTCGCGCACGCCGGGCTGCCCGAGGCCATGCACGGCCGGGCGTCGGCGGCGGTCCGGGCCTTCGCCCTGTACGGCGACACCACCGGCGAGACCGATGAGTACGGGCTGCCGGTCCGGTACCCGTGGGCGCAGGACTACCGCGGCCGGGCCATGGTCGTCTACGGGCACACGCCGGTGCCCGAGCCGGGATGGGTGAACGGGACGATCTGCCTGGACACCGGGTGCGTCTTCGGCGGCGAGCTCACCGCGCTGCGGTACCCGGAACGCGAACTGGTGTCGGTGCCGGCCGTGCGCGGTCTACTACGAGCCGGCCCGGCCGCTCGCCGCCGCGGTCCCGCGGAACCGGCGAACCCGGCGGCTCCAGCCGCCCCGCCTCGGGCCCGACGCGCGAGCCCGCCGAGCTCGACCTCGCCGACGTCACCGGCAAGCGGATCATCGAGACCCGGCTGACCGGGTCGACGGTGACCATCCGCGAGGAGAACGCCCTCGCCGCGCTCGAGGTGATGAGCCGGTTCGCCATCGATCCGCGCTGGCTCATCTACCTGCCGCCGACCATGTCGCCGCCGGCCACCTCCGACGCCGCCGGGCTCCTGGAGCATCCCCGGGAGGCCTTCGGCGCGTACCGGGCGGCCGGGGTGACCGACGTGGTCTGCCAGGAGAAGCACATGGGCTCGCGGGCGGTCGTGATCGCGTGCGCGGACGAGTCTGCGGCGGCACGGCGGTTCGGCGTCCCTGGCGCGGGCCTCGGGGTGATCTATACCAGGACCGGGCGGGCGTTCTTCACCGACACCGCCGTCGAGCAGGAGCTCCTGGGCCGGGTCGTCGCCGCGATCGGAGCGGCGGGCCTGTGGTCCGAACTCGGAACCGACTGGCTGGCCCTCGACTGCGAGCTGCTGCCGTGGTCGGCCAAGGCCGGCGAGCTGCTCCGCGGCCAGTACGCGCCGGTCGGCGCCGCCGCCACGGCGACGCTGAGGGCGGAGGCCGAGGTCCTGGCGGCGGCCGCGGCGCGCGGTCTGGACGTGGCCGGCCTGGCGCAGCACTGCAGGCAGCGCGCCGATGCGGCGGCGGCGTTCGTGGCCGCGTACCGCCGTTACTGCTGGCCCGTCGGCTCGGTCGACGACCTCAAGCTCGCGCCGTTCCAGATCCTCGCCGGGGAGGGCGCGACGCACGCCCGGCGCGATCACGGCTGGCACCTGGACGTGCTCAGCCTGCTGTGCGACCGTGATCCCGCCGTGCTGCGGCGCACCCGGTCGGTCACGGTCCGGCTCGGCGACCCGGCCAGCGAGCAGGCGGCCACCGCGTGGTGGCAGGAGCTGACGGCGGCAGGCGGCGAGGGCATGGTGGTCAAGCCAGCCGCAGTGATCCACCGGGGGCCGAAAGGGCTGGCCCAGCCGGGCATCAAGTGCCGCGGCCCGGAGTACCTGCGCCTGATCTACGGGCCCGAGTACTCGGACGCGCCGAACCTGTCCCGGCTGCGCTCCCGGAGCCTGGGCCACAAGCGGTCGCTGGCCCTGCGCGAGTTCGCCCTCGGCATGGAGGCGCTGGAGCGGTGCACGGCCGGCGAGCCGCTCTACCGGGTGCACCAGTGCGTGTTCGGCGTGCTGGCCCTGGAAAGCGAGCCCGTGGACCCGAGGCTGTGACCGGTAGCCTCGTCGGGATGGCGGGCCATCCGACTTTCCCTAACGCGCCGGAGCGGGGCCGATGACCCGCCGTCAGGGCCGGGCCGGAGCGGGGCGGAACCCCCGGCGGGCGGCGGCGGCCGGCGTCCTGGCGGCTGGCGCCCTGGCTGCGGTCGTGGTGACCGCCTGCGGAGGGGCCGGGCCGTCGGCCCGGCCGACGGCGGGCTCGACGGCTCCGGCGGGCTCGCCCGCGGCCGGCCCGGCCGGGCCGGCGAGCCAGCCGGCGGTATCGCCGCCGGCTTCGTCGCCGTCGCCCAGCCCGCCCCCGCTGCCCCTCGCCGGGAAGATCATCGGCGTCGACCCGGGCCACAACGGCGGGAACTTTACCGACCCGGGCGCCATCGGTCAGCTGATCTGGAACGGCACCGGCTGGGAGACCTGCGACACCACCGGCACCACCACCGACGACGGCTACACCGAGGCGCAGTTCAACTTCAACGTGGCCCGCTACCTCCAGGCCGACCTGCGCCGGGACGGCGCGCAGGTGGTGCTGACCAGGACCAGCAACGACGGTGTCGGGCCCTGCGTCAACCGCCGCGCCGAGATCATCAACGCCGCCGGGGCGGACGTCGCGGTGGACATCCACGCGGACGGCGGCCCCCCGTCCGGCCGCGGGTTCACCATCCTGGAGCCGGTCGCCGACGGGCCGAACGACCACGTGATCGCGGCGTCGGAGCGGTTCGGTACGGACGTCCGGCGGGCGATGCTGGCGGGTACCCCGATGCCGGAAAGCGACTACACCGGCGTGGACGGCATCATGCCCCGCGACGACCTGGCCGGGCTCAACCTCACCACGGTCCCCAAGGTGCTGATCGAGTGCGGCAACATGCGCAACGCCACCGACGCCGCGCTGCTGGTCACCGCCCGGTTCCAGCAGCGGGTGGCCGCCGCGCTCACCGCGGCCATCATCCGGTTCCTGGGCTAGGCAGCCCGCACCGGCCGGTAGTCCGGCTCCCACATCAGGGCCCGGATGCTCGCTCGCACGTCCCCGTCCAGCCGGACGCGGGCCACGCCGGCCGCGGCGGCGGCCTGCGCCACGGCCACGGCCACGGCGACCGACGTCTCGCGCAGCGCCTCGACCCGGGGCAGCAGCGGGGCGCCGGGCGTCTCGGTGTCGACCAGTTCCGACACCGCGTGCGCCGCGGCGGCCAGCATGTTGTCGGTCACCTGGGTGGCCCGGGCGGCGATGACGCCCAGGCCGAGCCCGGGGAA
Source organism: uncultured Actinomycetota bacterium (assembly GCA_963834695.1). Classification (GTDB taxonomy): domain Bacteria; phylum Actinomycetota; class Actinomycetes; order Streptosporangiales; family Streptosporangiaceae; genus JASHPR01. The sequence goes on along the minus strand of CAWIDQ010000042.1, from coordinate 61,750 downwards.
GACCAGCGCGTTGTTGGCCTGGCCGATCGTGTACCGGACCCCGTGGTAGTCGACGGGCGGGAACGGGCTGCCGGTAGCCACCAGGACCCGTCCCTCCGTCCACCGGATCAGGTCGGCCGGCGCGGCCTCGGACAGCGACGTCGGGTTGGACATCGGCAAGATCACCGGCCGGTCGCAGTGCGCGGCCATGTCCCGGACGATGGGCTCGGTGAACGCCCCGGCCCGGGTCGACGTGCCGATCAGGATCGTGGGGTGCACCCGGTGCACCACCTCGGCCAGCCCGACACCGCCGAGCGAGGGATCCCGCGGCCACCCCGCGACCTCAGCCTCGGGCCGCGCGTACCGGCGCTGCGACTCAGGCAGGTCCGGCGTGGCCGTGGTGATCAGCCCGGCCCGGTCCACCGCCCAGAACCGTGCCCGCGCCGCGTCCTGCGACAGCCCGTCGGCCCGCATCGCAGCGGACAGCTGGTCGGCGATGCCGGTCCCCGCGGTGCCCGCCCCGAAGATCACGATCCGGTGCTCGGCCAGCCGGACCCCGGTGGCCCGGACCGCGGCCAGCACCGCGGCCAGGTTGACGGCGCCGGTGCCCTGGATGTCGTCGTTGAACGTGAGCGTCTGGCGGCGGTACCGGTCCAGCAGCCGCCGGGCGTTGCTCACGCCGATGTCCTCCCAGTGCAGCAGCGCCCCGGGGAACAGCTTCCCGACCGCCGAGACGAACGCCTCAAGGAACCGGTCGTACTCGGCGGCCGGCACCCGGGGGTGCCGGTTGCCGACGTAGAGCGGGTCGTCGCGCAGGCTCTGCCGGTCGGTGCCCACGTCGAGCATCACCGGCAGGGTCCGGTTCGGGTCGATGCCCGCGGCCGCGGTGTACACGGCGAGCTTGCCGACCGCGATGCCGATCCCGCCCACGCCCCAGTCGCCGATGCCGAGGATCGCGCCCGCGTCGGTGGCGACGAGCAGGTCCACCTCTCCCGGGCCGAGGCCGGGGGCGGCGAGCGAGGCCTCGATCAGCTCGGGCTGGTCGACGGACAGGTAGACGCCGCGCGGGCGGCGGTACTCGTGGCTGTACTGCTCGATGGCCTGCCCGACCGTGGGGGTGTACACGATCGGGAGCATCTCGGTGAGGTGGCGGCTCAGCAGCCGGTAGTACAGCACCTCGTTACGGTCGTGCACCTCGTTCAGCAGCACGTTGCGCGCCAGGTCGGTGGCCTGCCGCTGGTACTGCGCGTACACCCGCGACGCCTGCTCGTCCAGAGTCAGATGGCCCGACGGGATCAGCCCGGTGAGGCCGAGGTCGCGGCGCTCGTCGTCGCTGAACGCGGTCCCCTTGTTGATCCTGGGGTCGGCGAGCACCTGCCGCCCGCGCAGCGTGGTGCGCCACGCGCCGTCGTCGCCCAGCCAGACCGTCTTCATCGATGGCCTCCGGGGTCTACGACGGGGCAGCCGCTTCCACGGTAAGGGTTCCCGGCCACGGCCGCCGCAATTCCCAGGCTCCCAGCAGGCACAGCAGCGCCGCCGCGACGACCGCGCCGAGCCGGACGTACGGGGACAGGTCGTTGCCGACGAACGAGATGACCTGGGTCAGCCCCGGCGGGTGCCGCGCGGCCGCTCCGGTCGCCACGGCCATCGCGGCCGGGACCGCGCGGATCAGCGCCAGCCAGTCCAGGCGGGTCGCCGGGTACACGGCCAGCAGGCAGAACGCGATCGCGTCGTACCAGGGCCGCTGCAGCGGCCATACCAGGAGCCAGGCCAGCATCAACACCAGCGCCGGGCGCACGGCGGGCAGTTGCGGCGGGCCAGCAGGCAGCCGCCACGCCAGCAGCCCGGCCATGACCAGGCAGCCCAGGGCCGCGAGCCGCTCAAGCCCGGCGGGCATGCTCTCGTAGCCGAAGGGCGGGTAGAACAACCGCCAGAAGCTGTCGAAGGTCACCAGGTTGCTGCTGCGCACCGCCAGGTCGGACAGCGCGTGCGGCCCGGCGATCAGGTAGCCGGGCACCAGGGCCACGATTCCGCCGGCCGCGGCCGCGGCCAGGTCCTTGACGGAGTGCCGGACCGACCAGGCGAGCGCGAGCGCGAGCGGGGCGAGCGGGCTCTTGACCGCGATGGCCGCGCCGACCAGCAGGCCCGCGGCCAGGGCGCGGCCCGCCCCCACCCGGCCCCCCGGCGACGAGGCGCGGGCGACCAGCAGGCCGAAGATGCCCAGGCAGGCGCCCAGCCCGTCGGCGTGCGCGCCGGCCACCACCGCCCACAGCATCAGCGGGTTCACCGTCCACAGCAGGTGCGCCCGGGCCCGGGCCGCCGGGTCGCCGCGCAGCAGCCGGTCCAGCGCCAGCGCGACCGCGCCGAAGCACAGCGCGAACAGCAGCTTCAGCCAGAAGATGATGAAGGAGATGTTGGTGCCGCCCAGCTTCGCCGCCACCCAGTCCGCCGCTATCGCCACCGGGCCGTAGAGTGAGGGATCGGACTGCCAGTTGCGGGTCGTCTGCCGGCCGATCGGGTCGCCGGTCGCGCGCAACTGCTGCGGCGTCATCACGTAGGGATTGTGGCCGAGCACGGCGATCCGGCCGTACGCCGCGTAGCTGAGGCTATCGGTAGAGCCGGCCGGGGGCAGCAGGGCCAGCACGGCGATCGCGAGGGCCGCGGCCACCGCCAGCAGCCGGAGGTTCGGCCGGGCTCCGCGGCGGACCGCGACCAGGCCCAGCGCCACGCCGGCCGGCGCCGAGGACGATCGCGGTGTAGATGATCGCCGTCACCGTCACCTGCGAGAGGTGCAGCGGCAGCCACAGTGGCGGGTTCGGCCAGGTCTGCGGGATCGCCGGGACCACGGCACTGGGCCCGGCTACCGATACGGCGATCATGAGCAGCACCGAGACGATGATGGCCGCCGCGGCGATCCAGCCGAGGAATCCCGAACGCAACGCTGGCGTGGCTGGCCGGGACGGCAGGCCGGCCTGGGGTGCGGCGGTCGGCCCAGACGTGGTCGTCACTCCGCCCTGCCCGCGCCCGTCTGCCACCACGCCCCGCGACCGTGTCGATGCTGCCGAAGATCCCGTTTGCCGAAACTACTCGAAGACCTCGGCAGCAGGCGAGTCGAGCCCGCCCGTTGACCTTTTCTTTACTAAGCCCGGGGATCAGCGTTGCGACAATCCTCGCTTTTCGGTACGGGGCGGGCGGGCAGGGCCACCGGGACAGCGTCAACCGGCTACGGGGCGGCCTGCGCGGACCAGATCTCGCGGACGGAGTCGATGGTGTCAGCCTCGGCCGGGCTCTTGTCGGGCCGGAACCGCAGCACGCGAGCGAAGCGGAGGGCGAGGCCTCCCGGGTACCGGCGGCTGGCCTGTACCCCGTCGAACGCGATCTCCACGACTAGTTCGGGGCGCACCCAGACGACCCCGTATGCCTCGCGGCGGTCCTGCACCTCGGTCCAGCGCTGCTCCGGGTCGGCCAGCTCCAGCAGCCGGGTCGTCTGCCACGCGAGCATCTCGTCGGTCAGGCCCTTGAAGGTCTTGCCCAGCATGACCAGGCCGCCCGTCTCCGGGTCGCGCGCGCCGAGATGCAGGTTGGACAGCACGCCGCGACGCCGCCCGTGTCCCCATTCGGCCGCGAGAATGACCAGGTCCAGCGTGTGCCGGGGTTTGACCTTGATCCACTCACTGCCCCGGCGCCCGGCCCGGTACGGCGAGTCCAGGGATTTCAGGACGACCCCCTCGTGGCCACGCGCGACCGCGTCGGCGAGGAAGGCCCCGGCCACCGCCGGGTCGGCGGTGACGATGCGCGGGGTGAGCAGCGCGGCCGGCGCGATCCCGGAGAGCAGGCGATGCCGCTCGCTGGCTGGCGCGTCGATCAGGTCGGCGCCGTCCAGGTGCAGCAGGTCGAACAGGAACGGCGTGAGCGGGGTCTGCTCCCGCAGCCGGCCGACATCGGCCTGGCTCGCGGTCCGGGCGGCGGTGACCTGGAACGGGCGCGGCCGCCCGTCCGGGGTGAGCGCCACTGCCTCACCGTCCAGGACCACATCGGTCACCGCGAGGGATATGGCCGCCTCAGCGATCTCGGGGACCCGCGCGGTGATGTCGTCCAGCGTGCGGGTGAACACGGCCACCTCGCGGCCGGACCGGTGCACCTGGATCCGGATGCCGTCGATCTTCCATTCGGCCGCCGCCGGGCTGATCCGGTCGAGCGCCGCGGTGATATCCGGCGCGGAAGCCGCGAGCATCGGCCGGACCGGCCGGCCGACCCGCAGCATGAAGCCGCGCAGGGCCGCCAGCGCCCGGTCCGCGGAACGCGGAGTGCCGCCCAGCGCTGCCCGGGCTACCTCGGGCAGCGACCCGCCCAGCTGGTGCGCGCGCCGCACCTCGTCGGCGGGGACGCCCGCGGCCCTGGCCACGGCGTCGGTCATGACGCCCTCGAGCGCGCCCTGCCGCAGATCACCGGCCAGCAGCCGGACCAGGAACTCCCGTTCCCGCTGCGTGGCGCGGGCGAAGAGCTCGGTGAGCAGCCTGCGCCGCTCGGCCTGAGAGCCCGGCCCGGTCACCGCGCCGATGGCCCCGAACCCGGCGTCGACGTCGGCCAGGGTAAGGGCAGCCGCGCCCGGGGCCTGCGGGGGCCCGGCGTCGCCGAGGATCGCGTCAGCGCCGTCGTCGCTGGCCCGGGGGCCGGCCACGGGCCGGGCGCCGCCGGGAGCCCGGAGCATGTCGCCGACCGCCGCGTACCCGACGCCGATCTGGCCCTGCAACAGCTCCCCGGACAGGAACGCCACCGCCACGGTCACCTCGCCGGGCGGCACCCGGCCGAGCAGCGCCGCGATCTGCTCGATCTTGGCGGTGCGCGCGGACGTGGCCGCGACCGCGGCCGACACGTCAACGACCTCGGTGAGCAGCACACAGAGATTCTGCCAGGAGGCTGGGTCAAGCGCGCAGTCCCATGATCGTGGAGACTTCTGTGCGCTATTTGCCGGCGGGTTCAAGGAGTCGTCGCAACCTGGCTGGTAGCGGCTTCAGCCGCTGGCGCTGAGATTACCTGTGCCCGGGGGTGGAGGCGCCGCGTGCTGGGCGGGGCAGGCTCTGGCCTGCCCGCGGGTTGACTGCCTGGAGGGGCCGTAGGGGTCCCCGGGGTCAGGACCCGCCCGCAGGGCGGCCGCGCAGCGGTGCGCAGCAGTCTTGAGGCCGGGGGGCGGGCCCGTAGCATGCGCGGCGCCGGGGAGGACAGCGGCGGCGAAGCCGCCTCCATCAGGCCGCGGCCTGGTCCAGTATCTCGCCGAGGGCCTGGGCCGGGGTGCGCCAGCCGAGGGTCTTGCGGGGCCGGGCGTTCAGCTCGGCGGCGACGGCCTCCAGGTGGTCTTTGCTGTGCCCTGCCAGGCTGGTGCCCTCGGGGAAGTACTGGCGCAGCAGCCCGTTGGTGTTCTCGTTGCTGCCGCGCTGCCACGGCGAGTGCGGGTCGCAGAAGTAGACGTCCAGGTCCGTGGCCAGGGTGACCTTCCGGTGGGAGGCCATCTCCTTGCCCTGGTCCCAGGTCAGCGGCCGGCGCAGCTGCGCGGGCATCGAGGCCATCGCCCCGGTCATCGCCGCCGCCACGGCGGCGGCGTCATGGCCGTGCGGCAGGTGCAGCAGCAGCACGAACCGGGTAGACCGCTCGACCAGGGTGCCGATCGCCGAGGAGCGCGTCCCGATGATCAGGTCGCCCTCCCAGTGGCCGGGCACCGCCCGGTCCGCGGCCTCCGCGGGCCGCTCGCTGATCATCACCATGTCCTTGATCCGGCCGCGCCGCTCCCCGGCCTGGCGCCGCGGCTTGCGCAGCGCCCGCCCGGTCCGCAGGCACGCCGCCAGCTCCCGGCGCAGCGCACCCCGGCCCTGCACGTAGATCGCCTGGTAGATGGCCTCGTGTGACACCCGCATCTCCGGATCGCCGGGGAACTCCCGCCTGAGCATCATGCTGATCTGCTCCGGTGACCAGCGCCCCTCCAGCCGGTCCTGAACCCAGCCGCGTAGCCGGGCATTCCCCGCCAGCTTCGCCGTCTTGGGCCGCCGTGCCCGCTCCTGCGCCTGCGCCTGCGCGGCCAGCGCCCGGTACCGGCCACGAGACCCGTTACGGCGGACCTCCCGGCCCACCGTGGCCGGATGCCGCCCCAGCCGCGCCGCGATCTCCCGCAGCGACTGCCCCGCCGCCAGCCCGACCGCGATCTCCTCCCGCTCCGCCACCGACAGGTACCGCCCCGACACCGGGCCCGGCCCGTTCCCCTTCACCCCGCCAGCCTGCCGGAACCACTCCTGCGCCTTACTCGCCTTGCACCCCGCAGCCACACCCGCCTCTGCCACCGACAGCCCGCCCCGGATCCCCTCCCAGAACACCACCTGCACCACCCGGGGCAGCCCCGGACGCCCGTTCTTCATCGCAACGACCTTTCCGATCAACCGTTGCGACGACCAAATGAATCCGCCGCCGCGAAGTAACCACGATCATGGAAACGGTCGGCCGGCGGGTTAGAGCCAGCCTTTCTCCTCAGCGATCCGCGCGGCGTCGGCGCGGTTACGGGCGCCCAGCTTCTGGATCGCGGCCGACAGGTGGTTGCGCACGGTGCCGGGCGACAGGTGCAACCGGTCGGCGACCTCCGCGATGGTGTCGTGCCCTGCGGCCGCGGCGAGCACGTCGGTCTCGCGCTGGCTGAGCGGGCTCTCGCCCTCGGCCAGCGCGGCCGCGGCCAGCGCGGAGTCGACCACGCGCTCGCCCGCCGCTACCCGCCGGATGGCCCCGGCGAGTTCCGCCGCGGGGGCGTCCTTCAGCAGGAAGCCGCTGGCGCCCGCCGCCATCGCCGCGCGCAGGTAGCCGGGCCGGCCGAAGGTCGTCACGATCACGATCTTCCCGGGGAAGCCCGAGGCCGTGAGCAGCCGCGCCACCTCGATACCGCTTGGCCCCGGCATCTCGATGTCCAGCACGGCCACGTCCGGCTGGTGCTTGCGCGCCATCGCTATCGCCTCGTCGCCGCTGGCCGCCTCGGCCACCACGTGGATGTCGGGCTCCAGCTCAAGCAGGGCCACCAGGGCCTGCCTGACCATCGTCTGGTCTTCCGCGATCATGATGCGCACGCTCATGTGTCCATGATGACGGGCGGGCCCCTCCGGATGAGCCCGCCCGCGCCTGTCTGGCCAGCGGCTAGCTGCCGGTGGCCGGGGTGGTGGCGGGGCTGCTGCCGCCGCCCGGCCGTGGCTGGGTGCCGCCGCCGGACATGTGCGTGCACTTGCCCTTCATCTTGGCTGGGGCGCTGGGCGGCGCCGCGGTTGCGGCCCGGGCGCGCGCTGGCGCGGCTGAGCCGGCCGATCGCGCCGCGGACGTCTCCGCCGCCGCCTTGGCTGTGTGGGTCGTGGCGGACGACGCGGCCGTGGCCGCGCTCGCGCCGGTCAGGCTCAGCCCCAGGGCCAGGCCGCCGGCGGCGACCGCCGTCCCCACGAGTGGTCGGACGATTCTCATGCAGTTCTCCTCTGCCTGCCGTTCGCGTCCGCGGCCGCCTGGCCGGAGGCCGCGGGGCGGGCCGGGTGGCCCGCCGCGATCAGTAGACGAGGGGAATCTGGGGCGGATCTCGGGGCTGGCTATCACGGCCCGCTGAATCGGCCGGCCTGGCACCCGGACCAGAAGGCGGAAACCCTTCCCCGCGTGGCCTTCCCCCGCGCTGATCTGCGCGCCGACCTGGCCGGCCCGCTCGGTCAGCCCGGTGAGGCCGGATCCGTGCCCGCCGGGCCCGGGCGGCCCGGAATCGGGAACCGAGTCCCAGGCCGGGCCGACCCCGTCGTCGGCGACCTCGGCGGTCACCTCGTCGGCCGTGGTCGTGATCGTGATCGTCACGCGCCGCGCGCCCGAGTGCCGGACCGCGTTCGTGGCTCCTTCCCGCACGGTCCAGGCGAGCAGCGCCTCCGCGTCCGGGGCCAGCTCGACGTGCGCGGGCGCGCGTATCTCGCAATCCATCCCGGCGGCGGTCAGCATCTGGCGCGCCTCGGCCAGCTCCGTGGCCAGGGTGGGCTGGCGATAGCTGGTCACCGCCGCGCGGACCTCGCCGAGCGACCGGCGCGCCACGGTCTCCAGGTCGGCGATCTCCCTGGCCGCGCGGTCCGGATCGGTACCGATCACCCGCCCGGCCAGCTCGGCCTTCAAGGTGATCAGCGAGAGGCTATGACCGAGCAGGTCGTGCAGGTCCCGCGCGATCCGCAGCCGCTCGTCGGCGACCGCCATCCGGGCGAGCTCGGCGCGGGTCTCGCGGAGCTTGCCGACGAGTTCGGCCCGGCGCGCGGCCGCGTACGCGAAGAACGCGGCCAGCGCTGGCCCCAGGATGAGCTCCAGGCTGTTGCCGTAGTTGACACCGTGATAAAGGCCGATGCCCAGGCCAGCCGCCGAGCAGCAGGCGGCTCCGGCCACGGCGCCCCGGATGGACTGGGCGAGGCGACCCGCGACGGCGCCGGTGATGAAGATCGCGCCGACCCAGTTCAGGCCGCCCACGATCACGATGGAAACGCCGAGGACGATGATCATGACCATGGACACCATGGCCGCGCGGTCGCGCCGCGGCGGCCCCGGGGCCATGACGACCAGGCTGAACAGCAGGATGAGGATGGCCGTGGCCGGGGCGAGGAAAGCGGCCTGCGCCAGCGTGGGCCTCGGCCTGGAGAAGAAGGGGGCAACCAGGAAGAACGCGACGATGACACAAATGACCAGCCGGCGGGTCGACGACAATCGGTCGGCCTGGTTGTCCAGTTCGTCGGCGGGCAGCACCTGCCGGGCGCGCGCCTCCGGCGGCCCGGCCTGCAGGGCCGGGCCGTCCGGGGGCAGGTTGTCGGCGGCGTGCATACGCACATCATGCCTTCCGTGTCGAGGCCAGGCGGTGACGTGTCAGGGCGGCTGAACCCGGGCGGTGGTCTGCCTGGCCGCCTGGGTGGGCGGTGGGTATGTCTCGCTGGCTGGACCTGGCGGCGGCGTATGCCTTGGGACTGGACCCGGCGGTGGTGTGCCTCGGCGGCTGGACCCGGCGGGCGGCAAACCTTGGTGCCTGGGCTGGCCGGCCCAGACGGTCACGCGGCGGTGCTCTCGCTGCGCCAGCGCCAGAGCGCCACCGCGGCGAGCCCGGCGGTCCAGGCGGCGAGCACGGCCACGTTCGCCATGTCGAGCGGGCGCCCGGCGGCGGCGTTCCAGCCGAGCTGGGCGAGGTGATAGCTGGGCAGCACCTTCCCGATCATCTGCATGCCGTGCGGCAGGCTGTTCCAGGAGATGAAGATCCCGCCGAGGAACCCCAGCACCAGCAGCGTGATCATCTGCGCCACCTGGGCGGTCTGGCTGTCGAACATCAGCCCGATGACCAGGCCGAGCGCGCAGAACGGGATTGCGCCGAGCACCAGCACGGCCACCAGCAGGCCCAGCCGGCCCGCGGCCAGGTGTACGTGCCCGTAGGTCAGGGCCAGGGCGAGCAGCACCGTCAGCCCAGGGATGATCATCAGGATGGCCTGCACCAGCTTGGCGGTGAACCAGCCTCGGGTGCCGATCGGCGAGATCCGCAGCTGGCGCATCCAGCCGCTGCGCCGTTCCCGGGCCAGCTGCGGGCCGCTCGCGAACATCGCCGAGCCCATGCCCGAGTACACAGCCATGGACACCAGCAGCAGCGTCGCCACCGTCAGGCCCTGCGAGATGCCGTGCTGCTTGGCGTAGATCAGGTACAGCAGCACCGGGAACGCGATCAGCATGACCAGGAACCGGACGTTACGCAGCGTCCGCACGATCTCGAAGCGCAAAAACGCGATCATGATTCAGCCCGCCTTCGTCATCAGGGAGGGGTGGGAGGGGTGGGAAGGGGAGGGGTGGGAAGGCCGGGAGGGACGGGAGGGCGGGGAGGGACGGGAAGGATGAGAATGGCCGGAAGGGCCGGCGGGGCGGGAGGGGTGAGACGGATCGGCGGGCGAATCATCGTCGCTGGTGAGGGCCAGCAGGGCTTCCTCCAGCCCGCCGCCGCCCACGTCCAGGCCCCGGACCGGTCGGCCGAGCGCGTACAAGGCGGGCAGCGTGGCGTCGGCGTCCCCGGACCGCACGGTCACGGCGTCGCCGTCGGCCGAGACGTCGCTGACGCCGGGCAGCCTGAGTAGCACCGAGGTGTCGGGCGCCGGCGTGCTGAAGCGGATGGTCCGGACCGACGTGTAGGCCTTGATCTGGGCCGGCGTGCCATCGGCCAGGACCCGGCCGTGGCTGACCACGATGACCCGGCTCGCGTTCGCGTCGGCCTCGTCCAGGTAGTGCGTGGCGAACAGCACCGTGGTGCCCTGCGCGGCAATGGCCTGCACCGACGCCCAGAACTCGCGCCGTGCCTCGACGTCGAGAGCGGCCGTGGGCTCGTCGAGGAACAGCAGGTCGGGATGGCCGGCCAGGGCGAGAGCGAAGCGCACCCGCTGGGACTGGCCGCCGGACAGCTGGTCTACCCGCCGGTCGGCGAGCTCGGTGAGACCGGCCAGCCCGAGTAGTTCGGCCTGGCTGCGCCGGTCCCGGTAGAGCTGGCGGAACAGGCTGATCAGCTCGGAGACCTTCGCGCCCTCGGGCAGGCCGCCGGTCTGCACCATCCCGCCGATCTTCCCGGCCGCGACCGCGTTGGCGGGGGTCATGCCGAGCACCCGGACCAGGCCCGAGGTGGGGGTGCGCAGGCCGAGCATGGTGTCGATGGCGGTCGACTTGCCGGCGCCGTTCGGCCCGAGCAGCGCGACCGTCGCGCCGCGGGCGATCTCGAAGCTGACGTGATCAAGCGCGGTGACCTGGCCGTTGTAGACCTTCACCACGTCGCGGAATACGACCGCGGGGCTCGCATGGGGGCTTGCTGTCTTCATGACAGCCACGCTAGGCGCGGATCGAGGCCGGGCCATGTGCCGCAGATCATGAACCCGGCATGACACTTGTCACGGCCCGTGGCTCACCCGGCAGGCCCGCTGCGAGAGCTGGATCGGCCCGCCGGGTCAGGGGCGGGCCGATCAGTCAGGTCAGGGCGTGCGCATGCGCCCGTTGGCCACGGACGCCTCCTCGTCGGTACCGCCGTTGGCCCGGCCGCGGCCCGTCTCACCCGATGGCTGCTCCGGGGCCTCACCCGAGCCCGGCGCGGCGCTGTCGGCGGCCGCCTGGTCCTCGGACTCGAAGGTCTCGATGTCCGGCCGGCGCCGCATGATGATCGCGGCGGCCGCGGTGCCCGCGGCGGCCAGCATCCCGCACCCGGCCAGTATCCACGGCCAGCGCCGCGGCCTGGATGGCGGGGAGTCGTCCAGCCGGCGCGCGGCCTCGATCAGCGCGGCTGAGACCGTCGGCGCGATCTGGTCACGTACTGTGACGCCGGCCTGTTCCACGCGCGGTGCCGCCCACACGCGCGCGACCCGGATGCGGGGCGTGGCCCAGGTTACGACGACGCCAGTGCCCTGCCGGGCCGCCAGGCCGGCGCTCTTGGCCATGGGCACTAGCTGCGCGTAGGTCTGCAGCGCGCGCAGTTTCGCCTGTTCAGTCCAGGGGACGGGTGTACCGTTACTAGTCATAAGGGACATTTATACCTCCTGCGAGTCGTCATGCAAGTCTCACTTCCCCCCCGGCCGGCCCGTCAACCTTTATCGGCCAGATCCCCACGGCCCGGCCGACCGGAAATCGCGCCCGCGGGGCACCCCCGCGAACCCCCGCCCGGTTCCCGCGCCTGCGTGGGGCACCCCCGCGAACCCCGGCCCGCCCCCCGCCGGGAACACCTTCGCGAACCCCCGGCCCGCCCCCCGCCGGGAGCACCTTCGCGAACCACCGGCTCGCCCGCTGCGGGGAGCACCTTCGCGAACCCCCGGCTCGCCCGCTGCGGGGAACACCTTCGCGAACCCCCGGCCCGCCCGCTGCGGGGAACACCTTCGCGAACCCCCGGCCCGCCCGCTGCGGGGAACACCTTCGCGAACCCCCGGCCCGCCCGCTGCCGGGAACACCTTCGCGAACCACCGGCTCGCCCGCTGCGGGGAACACCTTCGCGAACCCCGGCCCGGTTCTGGGAGGGGTGGGAAAGCTGGGCAGGTCTGGCGCGATGGAACGGCCGGGCGAGGGGCAGGAACCGGGCGGGCAGAGTGGTTCGAGCACGGGGGCCGGACCAATACCCTGGCCGTGCGAGGATTCTGTGCATGACTAATACGCTCACCGCAACGCTGCGGACCAGTGAGGGGCCCGTGGTCATCCGGCTGTTCCCTGACCACGCGCCGAAGACCGTGCAGAATTTCGTGGACCTCGCGGAGGGGTCGCGGGAGTGGACCGACCCGCGGACCAGGCAGACCACGAACGCCAGGCTCTACGACGGGACGATCTTCCACCGCGTGATACCCAGGTTCATGATCCAGGGCGGGGACCCGCTCGGCACGGGAACCGGCGGGCCCGGCTACCAGTTTGCCGACGAAATCCACCCGGACCTGCAGTTCGACCGGCCGTACCTGCTGGCCATGGCCAACGCGGGGCCCGGCACCAACGGCTCGCAGTTCTTCATCACCGTGGTGCCGACACCACACCTCAACGGCAAGCACACCATCTTCGGCGAGGTCGTCGACGGCCGCGAGGTCGTCGACCGGATCAGCCAGACCCAGACCGGCCGCAACGACCGCCCCGTACAGGATGTTGTCCTTGAGTCGGTCGCGGTCGAGGAAGCCGCAGGGTAAATGACAGACGTGCCCCCCGCCGGATCCCCGGGCCCAGGCACCACCCCGGGCGCGGGGGTCCCCACCTGCTTCCGCCACCCGGGCCGGGAGACCTACGTGTCCTGCGTCCGGTGCGGGCGGCCTGCCTGCCCGGACTGCCTCCGCTCCGCGGCGGTCGGGCAGCAGTGCGTCGAGTGCGTGCGGGAGGGGAACCGGGGCACCCGCCCGGCCGGCGCCGTGTTCGGCGGCCGGGCGGTCTCCGGCGCGGTGGTGACCTGGGCGCTGGTCGCCATCAACGTCGTGCTGTACCTGGTCGAGCTCGCCCGTCCGAGCCTGGGGTATGACCTCGGGATGATCGGCCTCGGCCGGTTCACGAACGGCGGGCCGCTGCAGGGCGTCGCGGAAGGCCAATGGTACCGGCTCATCACGTCGGCATTCCTGCCGCCGCCCGGCGGCGGCCTCGGCCCGCTGGACATCATCTTCAACATGTGGGCGCTGATCCTGGTGGGTCCCGCGCTCGAGCGGCTGGTCGGCCACCTGCGCTTCCTCACCGTTTACCTGGTCAGCGCGCTCGGCGGCTCGGTGGCCCTGTACATACTGGCCCCTTACGAGCTGGCGCTGGGCGCCTCGGGCGCCATCTTCGGCCTGTTCGGTGCCTGGTTCGTGGTCGCCAGGCGGCTGCGGCTGGACAGCCGGTGGATCGTCACCATCATCCTGCTGAACCTGATCCTCGGGTTCACCGTGCACGGCATCGCCTGGCAGGCGCACGTGGGCGGGCTGCTGTCCGGCGCCCTGCTCACCGCCGCCTACGCCTACGCCCCGCGCGCCAACCGGGCGCTGATCCAGGGCGGGGCCACCGTGGCCGTGGTGGGCGTGCTGGTGCTAGCCGTGCTGGTGCGCGACCATCAGGTCGCCGCCGCGGCGGCCACGCTCCGCTGAGGCCGGGCTGGAGGTTGAGCCTTTTTCATCAGCCGACCTCGGGCTCAGAGTATGTGGGCAGCCAAGAGGAGGATGAAAAAGGCTCACTTGTTGTACACAGGCTGTGGATGAAGGTGTGCGTGAATCACAGCGTTGTGCTTCGGTTCCCGCCGCCCCGGTGCTCAGTGCCACTTGGTGGACAGCGCCACGCCCGCGATGATGAAGCCGAACCCGACGACCAGGTTCCAGTCGCCGAGCGCGCTCTGCACCGGCGTGGTGCCCCCCGTGATGTAGTAGAGCGCGATCCAGGCCAGGCCGAACAGAAGGCAGAACAGCATGGTCGGGACCAGCCAGCGCGGGCTGACCTTCGACTTGGCTGACTTCGGCGGCGGTGTGTAGACCGCCTTCTTTCTGACTCGGGACTTAGGCACGGTCGGCTCCTGGTCGGGTGGTCCAATGCTACGGGCTCGGCGGCGGCGAGGACGACGGCGCCGAGGACGGCGTCGGCGACGGCGTGGTCGGCGTCGGCGTGGGCTGCGGGACCACGAAGATGGTCACCGACGACCCCTTGCTGAGCACGGTCCCTGCGGTCGGGTCGGTCTTCCACACCGTACCTGGCTGGAAGCCCTGCGAGCCCGAGCCGGAGTTCATCACCACGTTCACGCTGAACCCGTCGTTCTCCAGCTGCTGGGTGGCTCCCTGCTGGCTGTCGCCCACGACGCCAGGCACCGGGCTTCCGCCGCCCGAGATATAGATCGTGACCTGGGTGCCCTTGGCCGCCAGCGTCCCCGCGGACGGGCTCTGCCGCGCCACCGTGTTCGCCAGCGCCGTGGAGTCCGGGGCCTGCTGCTCGTTGACCGTGAAGCCCTTGGCCTCCAGCGCGCTCGTGGCCGCGGCCGGGTTGAGCCCCTTCACGTTCGGGACCGCGACCTGCGCGGCGCCGGTGGAGTAGAGCAGCTTGACGGTGCTGCCCTTGGCCACCGTGGTCCCGTTCGGGGGGCTGGTGCTGATCACGTCCCCCTTGGTCACCGAGCTGGAAGTCCTCGGCACTGCCTGGGAGACCAGGTGCGCGTTGGCGATGTCCTTTTCGGCCGTGGCCAGCGGCAGGCCGACCACGTCGGGCACGGCGTAGTTGCTCCCGCTGCCCGCGATGTAGTTGAACCCCCAGATCAGGCCCGCGATGAGGAGCAGGGCGACCACGGCGGCAACGATCCATGGCCACTTCTTGCGGCCGCCGCGGTCCGGCGGCTCTTCCTCCGGCCCGTAGTCGTACGGCGGGATCGCGCTGGTGCGGCCGGCCATCTGGGTGCCCTGTCCCATCCGCCGGGTGCCCTGGTAGGCATCGAGCCGCGTCGGCGCGGCGACCGGCATGCCCTGCAGCGCACGCTGGATGTCGTTGCGCATCTCCCCGGCCGACTGGTAGCGGTCACCGGGATCCTTGGCCATGGCCTTGAGCACGATCGAGTCCGCCCACGGCGGGATCTCCGGGTCCACCCGCGACGGCGGAATCGGGTTCTCCCGCACGTGCTGGTAGGCGATCGCGACCGGCGAGTCGCCGGTGAACGGGGGCCGCCCGGTCAGCAGCTCGTACAGCAGGCACCCGGTGGAGTACAGGTCGCTGCGGGCATCCACCCGCTCACCCCGGGCCTGCTCCGGGGACAGGTACTGCGCGGTGCCGATGACCTGCGCGGTCTGGGTCATCGTGGCCTGCGCGTCGCTGACCGCCCGGGCGATGCCGAAGTCCATCACCTTGACGTCGCCGGCCCGGGTCAGCATCACGTTGCCGGGCTTGATGTCCCGGTGCACGATGCCGTTGCGGTGGCTGTAGTCCAGCGCCCGCAGCACCCCGTCGGTGATCTCGAGCGCCCGTTCCGGCAGCAGCCTCCGGTCATCCCGCAGCAAGTCGCGCAGGGTCCGGCCGTCAACGTATTCCATGACGATGTACGGCACCGGGGTAGGCCCGAGCATGTCCTCGCCGGTGTCGTAGACCGCCACGATGCTGGGGTGGTTGAGCGACGCGGCGGACTGGGCCTCGCGGCGGAACCTGGCCTGGAAGGTCTGGTCGCGCGCCAGGTCTTCGCGGAGGGTCTTCACCGCGACGATGCGGTCGAGACGGATGTCGCGGGCCCGGTAGACCTCGGCCATGCCGCCGCGCCCGACGACCCCCTCGAGCTGGTACCGGCCGCCGAGCAGCCGTGGCTGAGTCATGTCTCGCACTTGCGTTACCGCCCTGCGTTGTCGGGTGTCTGCGCCGGCCACTGAATGTTTTTCATCCGCTGATGTCAGGCTCAGAGTAGGTCGGTAGCCATGGGGAGGATGAAAAATGTTCACTGGTGAACCCCCAGGTAAGCCTCGATGATCTTGACTGCGATCGGCGCCGCGGCGGCGGCGCCGAAGCCACCTCCCTTGACGATGACGCCGACGGCTATCTTCGGGTTGCTGGCGGGAGCGAAGCAGGTGAAGACCGCGTCGTCCAGACCCGTGCCGCTGATGGTATTCTCCGCCGTCCCGGTCTTGCCGGCGATCACCAGGCTGCCGACTGTCGGCGGCCCGGCCGTCTGGTACGCCGTGCCGCCCGGGTTCTGGGTCACCGCGATCATCATCTGCGTCATCTCGCTGGCCACCTGCGGGGTAACCGCCTGCGTCAGCGCCGACGGGGTGGTGCTCGTGATCGTGGACAGGTCCGGCGCCTGTACCTGGTCCAGCAGGTACGGCCGCATCACCGTGCCGTGGTTGGCGATCGCCGCGGCGTCCATGGCCTCCTGCAACGGGGTCACCGCGTCGTTGAACTGGCCGATTGCCATGTAGGCCGTCAGCGACGGGTCCGGGGGATTTCCTGGCGGAACGGGGGTGACGCTCGGCGAGACCGGCATCGGGATCGTCAGGTTCGGGTTGTTCCAGCCGAACCTGGTGGCGTAGTCCTTGAGCGTGGGGGCACCGAGCCGCATGCCGAGCTGGCCGAACGCGGTGTTGCAGGACATCCAGAACGCCTGGATGATCGGCGGGCGGCCGTTGCCGCAGATCTCGCCGGCGTCGTTGCTGAGTGTGTGGCCGTTGGGCAGGTTCAGGGGCTGCGGCGCGAAGACGGGGGTGGAGGTGTTGGCGACCTTGCCGGTCGAGAACGCGGCCGAGCCGGTCACCACCTTGAACGAGGAACCGGGCGGGTAGGTCTCGTTGATGGCCCGGTTGAGCAGCGGCTGGGCCGGGTCCTTCAGCAGCTCGTTGTCGACCTTGACCAGCTCCGCGCCGTTGAGCGTGGCGAGCCGGTTCGGGTTGTACGACGGGTACGACGCCATGGCCAGGATCGCCCCGGTGCTCGGGTCGAGGGCCACGGCCGCCGCCTGGTCCCCGCCGTCGGCCAGCAGCGCCTGGTACGCGGCCTGCTGCGCCTTCGGGCTGATCGTGAGGTACACGGTGGCGCCCTGCTTGGGCTTGCCGGTCAGCAGGCTGATCAGGTTGTGCACGGTCAGGCTGGGGGCCGTGCCCGCCAGGTACTTGTCGTAGGCCTGCTCGATCCCGGTCGCGCCGTAGATCGAGTCGAAGCCGGTCACCGGGGCGTACGTGGCGCCGCCCGGGTAGTACCGCTGGTACATGTTGGTGCCCTTGATCGGGACCGACTCGGCGATCGTTTTGTTGCCGCCTACCCCGGTGGCGATGATCGAGCCGCGCTGGTACTGGAACTGCTGGTAGAAGGTCCGGGCGTTGCCTGGCCGGTTGGCCAGGCTGTTGGCCTCGAACGCCTGCACGTAGTTCACGTTGATCAGCAGCAGCACGAACATGGCCAGGCAGGCCAGGGACAGGCGGTACAGCGCGCGGTTCATCCGGCCCGCACCACCTGGGTCATGCCCTCGTCCTGGATGGGCTGCGGGGCCGGGCGCCGGGCGGTGTCGCTGACCCGCATCAGCAGCGCGATCAGCGCCCAGGTGGCGATCAGCGACGAGCCGCCCTGGGACAGGAACGGCGTGGTGATGCCGGTCAGCGGGATCAGGTTGGTCACCCCGCCGACGATGATGAACACCTGCAACGCGACCGCGAATGCCAGGCCGCCGGCCAGCAGCTTGGCGAACGGGTCGCGCACCGCGATCGCGGCCCGCAGCCCGCGCTCCACGATCAGCCCGAAGATCAGCAGCATGCGCCATCAGCCCGGTCAGCCCGAGTTCCTCGCCGAACGCGGTCATGATGAAGTCGCTCTGCACCAGCGGGGTCCAGAACGGCTGGCCGTGGCCGAGGCCGGTGCCGAAGAGCCCGCCGAAGCCCAGGCCCTCCAGCCCCTGCACCGTCTGATAGGCGAGGTGGGTCGGGTTGTTGCCGGCCCACGGGTGCAGCCAGCTCGTGAACCGCTCGCCCACGTGGCTGAAGAGCTTGCTGGCCACGTAGGCGCCGAACAGGAACAGCAGGACGCCGATCAGCAGCCACGAGGTGCGCTGGGTGGCGATGTAGAGCATCGCCACGAACAGGCCGAAGAACAGCGCGGACGTGCCGATGTCGCTCTCGAAGACCAGCAGCAGCAGGCTGACGCCCCAGGCGATCAGCACCGGCCCGAGGTCGCGGGCCCGGGGCAGGTCGATGCCGAGGAACCGGCGCCCGGCCAGCGACAGCACGTCCCGCTTGGTGACCAGGTAGCCGGCGAAGAACACGGCCAGCGCGAGCTCGGCGAACTGCTCGGGCTGGATCGAGAAGCCGCCCACCGCGATCTGGATCTTGGCGCCGGTGTTGGCCACCTCGCTCATGCTGTCGGGCAGCAGCGCCGGGATGGCCAGCAGGATCAGGCCGATCGCGCCGAGGGTATAGGTGTAGCGCTGCAGGACCCGGACCTCCCGGATGAACGCCAGGACCGCGACGAACGCGGCTACCCCGATGGCGCTGTACAGCACCTGCACGGCCGTGGCCGACGAGCTGAGGGTGCCGATCTGGTTGCCGGGGTTCCCGTTCCGCCCGGACTGCTGCAGGCGGTAGATCATCACGATCCCGAGGCCGTTCATCAGCGCGGCGAGCGGCAGCAGCAGCGGGTCGGCCCACGGCGCGAACCGCCGGACGGCCAGGTGCGCGACCAGGATGATGGCCGCGAACGCGAGACCGTATTCGAGCAGGCCAGAGGGCAGCTTTCCGTTGAGGCCGAAGCCGACGTTCGCGTAGGCGAACAGCACGACCGCGACGGCGAAGATGAGCATCAGCAACTCGGTCCGGCGTCGGCCGCGCGGCATCGCGACCGCCCCCCGGCGCCGGGCCGGGCGGCGGGCTGGCTGGAGATCGTGGTCACCCCGAGGTCCCCTGCGGCGTGCAGCCCGTGGGCGTCTTGGGCGCGGCCGGGCGCTGCACAGGCTCGGTGCGCACTTCCTTCTTGCCGCCGACCGTCACCGTGACCTTGCGCGTCGTGGGCAGGGCCGCCCACTTGGCGTAGGCAGCGTCGTAGCTGTTGCAGGTAATGGTCTGCCGGATGTTGCTTACGGTCTTCTGCGCGTTGGCCAGGCTGCTGGCCGTGATCGTGTTCTTGACCTGCGGCAGGTCGTTGGCGGGCACGTGGGCCAGCGGGATCCCGGTCCGCTGGTACACGCTGGACAGGTTCAGCCCCAGGACCCGCTGGTCGACGCCGCGGTAGATGATCACCTGGCTGCCGTCGGTGCCCACGTAGTACTGGTCCTGCGTGTAGCGCCAGGCCGCGTAGCCGCCGCCGACGATCACGATCACCAGGACGACCAGGATGGTGGTGACCACCGGCCAGCGTCGCCGCGCCGCCCGGTGGTCCGCGCGGCCGCCGCCGTCTTCCGCGCGCCCCGGGGCTGGTGCCTCGGCCGACTCTGGATCCGCGGTGTCGACGAGCGGCCCGGCCTGGGTCAGCAGCTGGGCGCGCTCGGCCGGGGTGTCGGCGTGCGGCCGGGGGCGGCCGTCGCCGTTCGACGCCGCGCCCACGACCACCGCGACCGGCCCGGCCGGCGGGCTCCCCTCGGCTTCGACGACGTCGGCGACGATGCAGGTGATGTTGTCCGGGCCGCCGCCGCGGATCGCGAGGTCGATGAGCTTGCCCACCGCCTCGTCACGGTCGGTGCACCGGATCAGCGTCTTCGCGCAGGGTCTCCTCGCTGACCACGTCGGACAGCCCGTCCGAGCACAGCAGGTACCGGTCCCCGGCCTTGGCCTCGGATCGTGAACAGGTCTGGTTCGGCCTCGGTCGCTGCTCTGCAGCGCGCGCATGACCAGCGAGCGCTGCGGGTGCGTGGCCGCCTGAGCCGGGCTGAGCCGGCCGTCGTCGACCAGCGACTGGACCAGCGTGTGGTCCCGGGTGATCTGGTGGAGGTCGCCGTCGCGGAGCAGGTAGGCCCGCGAGTCGCCGATGTGGCAGAGCGCC
Organism: uncultured Actinomycetota bacterium; assembly: GCA_963834695.1. Classification (GTDB taxonomy): domain Bacteria; phylum Actinomycetota; class Actinomycetes; order Streptosporangiales; family Streptosporangiaceae; genus JASHPR01. Next base: position 41,839 of record CAWIDQ010000042.1, on the reverse strand, counting down.
ACCGTCGGCCCGGACCACAGCAGCGCGGTCAGCGTGGTGCCCATGCCCTCGAGCGACGGGTCCTCCACGCTCATCTCGTGCAAGTTGCGTTGGCGCGTCGCGACCGCCGCGGCCAGCACCGTCGAGCAGCTCGATGACCGGGCACCTCGTCGTCCAGCGCCGGCGAGCGCGGAGATGGCCACCGCGCTGGCCACCTCGCCCGCGGCATGGCCCGCCCATGCCGTCCGCGATGGCGAGCAGGTGCGGGCCCGCGTACGCCGAGTCCTCGTTGCCCTCGCGGAGGAGGCCGACGTCGGAGCGGACCGCGTAGCGAAGTGCAAGTGTCATTTGCGCAGTTCCAGAACGGTCTTGCCGATACGGATCGGCACGCCGACCGGCACCGGGGTCGGCTGGGTTACCTTCTGCCGGTCGAGGTAGGTGCCGTTGGTCGAGCCGAGATCCTCGACAATCCACTGACCATCCTGCGGGAACAGACGGGCATGTCGGGTGGAAGCGTAGTCATCGTTGAGCACCAGTGTGGCATCATCCGCGCGGCCGATGGTGATCTGCTGGTCGGCCAGGTCGAGGCGTGGTGCCCGGCCAGCGCGCCCGCCGTGACCAGCAGCTGCTGCGGGGCCGCGCGTCGGCCGCCGCGGCCGCCGTGGCGGCTCTGGCTGGCTGCGGCGGCCTAGCCGGCGCCTGTGCCGCTTCCCGGCCTGCCGCCGCTGCCGGCGCGCCGACGAGCGTGCCGAACAGGTCGGTGCGCACCACTCCGACGGCGGCGATGACGAACAGCCACAGGACCGCGAGGAACGCGAGCCTGATGAGGGTGAGCGTGAGCGCGTTCATCGGGTCATGCCTCCTGCCTTTGCTGCTCAGTGGCTGCGGGCCGTCCCTCCGGGTCGGCGGCAGCCGGTTGCGGTGGTGCCGGCGCTGGTGCGGTCGTGTGGTCGTGCGCTGTCAGTAGATACCGTCCCTGCGGAAGACCAGGGTCGTGCGGCCCAGCGTGACGCGCGTGCCATCGGTCAGCGACACCCGCCGCACCGGCTGGCCGTTGACGAACGTGCCGTTGGTGGAGCCGAGATCGACGAGGACGACCTCGCCGTCCTCGACTCGCAGCTCGGCGTGGTGGCGGGAGACGCCCGGGTCGACCAGGCGCAGGTCGCAGTCGGTGCCCGCGGCCCAGTATGGTCAGCGGCGCGCTGAGCTCGTAGGTGCGCTGCGTGTTGCCGTCCGCGCCCGGTTCCGGGCCCGGAGACCAGCAGCCGCGGCGTCCCGGCGAAGCCGCCTGCCGGGCGGGGCAGGTCGCTGGCCGGCCTGCGGATCTCGCCGTCCTCGACCGTCGTGCCGCGGATGACACCCGACCGGATCCGGAACGTGCCCGTGGTCAGGTCCGGTACCCCCTCGAAGCGCATCCGCACCGGGCCCACGAAGGAGTAGCCCTGCTCCCTGGCGTGCTCGCGGGCCAGCGTGGCGAGCTCGATGCCGAGGCTGTCCGCGTAGACGTCGAGACGCTCGTAGTCGGCCCCGGCGAGCTCCACGACGAAGTCGTTGGGCACCAGGGTCCTGCCCTGCGCCACGATCGCGGCACGGTCGTCCATCTCGCGCTGCACCGCGCTGGCGATCTCGACCGGCTGCAGCTCGGACTTGAACGCCCGCGCGAAGGCACCCTCGACCATCCCCTCAAGCCTGTGCTCGAAGCGCTGCAGAACTCCCACCAGGGTACCTCCTCTCCCGTCTCGTACTCGCATCCGATCGTATCGGCGACGCGGCATAGCTGGCGGACGTGCTAACCTGACTCCTTGCCCAGGGCGGGTGGCGGAACGGCAGACGCGCACGGTTCAGGTCCGTGTGTCCGAGAGGACGTGAGGGTTCAAATCCCTCCTCGCCCACCTCGTCAGCGTGCCTGCACCCCCCGACCCGATGAGGTCGCTGGCCGCAGCTTAGGCGCACGGCGGGTTTGGCGCCATCGTACGGCGGGATGCGCGGTCATACCCGCGGACCAGGCAGAATCAAAGCTGTGCCAGAACTACCCGAGGTGCAGGCCCTCGCCGCGGACCTGCGTGAGCGGGCCGCGGGCCGGGTCATCGACCGCGCCGACGTTGCCGAGATCTCCGTGCTGAAGACGTATGACCCTGCCCTGACCGCGCTGCGCGGCCGGATCATCACCGGGACGCACCGTTATGGAAAGTTTCTCGACCTGATCACGGAGCCCGCCGACGCCGGGACGCCCGGAGCGCCGCTGCACCTGATCGTGCACCTGGCCCGGGCGGGCTGGCTGCGCTGGCGGGACAGCCTGCCCGACCAGCCGCCGCGGCCGGGCAAGGGCCCGCTGGCGTTCCGGCTCCGGTTCACCGACGGCGCCGGTTTCGACCTCACCGAGGCCGGGACGCGCAAGCGGCTCGCGGTGTACCTGGTGACCGACCCCGCGGCTGTTCCCGGCATCGCGTCGCTCGGGCCTGATCCGCTGGATGAGGCCTTCACCCCGGAGGTGCTGGCCGGCATCCTCGCCGGGCGCAGGACGCAGATCAAGGGCGTGCTCCGGGATCAGTCGGTGATCGCGGGCATCGGCAACGCCTACTCGGACGAGGTCTTGCACGCGGCCAAGATGTCGCCGTTCCGGCTGGCCGCGAGCCTGACCCCCGACGAGGCGAAGGAACTGCACGCGGTGATCGTGGCCACCCTGCGCGAGGCGATCGACCGGTCGGCCGGCCTGGCCGCTGGCGACCTGAAGGCGGAGAAAAAGGCGGGCCTGCGGGTGCACGGGCGGGCGGGCCAGTCCTGCCCGGTGTGCGGCGACACCGTCCGCGAGGTGTCCTTTGCCGACTCGGCGCTGCAGTACTGCCCTACCTGCCAGACCGGCGGCAAGCCGCTAGCCGACCGCCGGATGTCCCGTCTGCTGAAGTGATAGCCCCGAGCCTAAGGGCGCGGCACCCGGAGGCGGGGAAAGATCTAGTTGAAGATCTGGCCGATCTTCGCCCACCGCGCGAGGTCGCACCCGCCTTGCACGAAGGTGGTGTCGATGTGCTGGCCGAAGTAGGTTCCCTTGACAATCGCCGTCTTGCTGCCAGCCAAGATCATCGGGCACGCGACGTCCTTGGGCACCGGCGCGAAGGGGGCCTTGGCCTTGAGCAGGATCGCACAGGCCTTCGCGGGATCAGGGTCGGTGCCGCCTGCCGGGTCGCACTGCAGCGTCCAGTGCTTGGGCGCGGTTCCGGGAGCGCCGCTCACCTTGATGTCGAGGGAAACCTTCGGCGCCGCCGGGCCGGCCGGCGCGGCCGAGCCGGCCGGGGCCGTGCTGCTGCCGCACGCGGTGGCCGCGGCCGCGCAGATCACGGCGATCAGGAGGTACCGGGCGCCGCTACGCGCCCGAAGCATGTCTGGCCTCATGCCCTCTTGGACGCGTGCTCCGCTCGTCCGGTTCCTCGCTTCTTGGTTCCCGGCCTTCCCGGGCGAGAGCTTGGTTGGTCACGTCCGGCCGCTGGGTCCGTGCCGTACGGCCGGACGTGACCATGACCCGGCTTCTAGGGGGGAGAAAGCCGGGGGCGGTGCTGCCTGGCGGGGCCCAGGCGGTGAGCGCTGAGCTCCCGGGTAGCTTATCGGCAGGCGGGCGCGGGTACCCGGAAGACGCGGCCCTCGGGCGGAATCGCCGCCAGGATTTCACGAGAGCCTGCCCGGCTTGGGGAGATTTCTCCGCAGGTGCTAGGTTGGCAATGCCGCGCTGGTGCCGGCAAGCTCGGGTTTCGTTCGCCACGGGCTACTCAGCGGTGGGATCATGGGGCGTGGCCTTGAGGCTGACAGTAGCTAGCGGCCGCGACCGGGAGCGGATTGACGCGACCGCGCGCGCGGTCATTGAGTGTGCCGCCGACGCGATCATCGCGTTCGGCGTGGACCGCACGGTTACCCTGTGGAACCCTGCCGCCGAGCGCCTGTTCGGCTGGAAGGCATCCGAGGTTGTCGGGCTGGAGCTCTCGTTCATCCCGGCCGAGCTGAAGGCCGAGAACAACGCGGTGATGGAGCATGTCGCCAGCGGCGGCCAGGTCTCGTTCGCCACGCGCAGGATCCGCAAGGACGGCAACCTGCTCGACCTGCGCATCGACACCAGCGCGTTGGTCAGCGCCGCGGGCGAGACGGTCGGCTGGGTCAGCGTCTGTCATCAGACCGCCGGCGACGAGGCCGTGAAGCACTACATGGCCGAGCGCGCCCGGGTGGTGCGCCGGCTGGGCGACGTGGTCGCGGACATGAACGCGCAGCTGGAGCTGCCGGCCGTGCTGGACCGGATCGCGGCCAGCCTTCGCGAGCTGACCAGGGCGGACGCCGGCGGATTCGTGCTCATCGAGAAGGACAAGCTACGCCTGGTCAGCATGGACGGGCTGCCCGCGAGCCTCCGCGGCCGGACCGCCGACCTGGCCACCAGCATGGTCGGCGAGCTGATGCGGTCCGGCAAGACGGTGATGATGGCCACCAGCGAATCGAGCAGCTTCGAGGACACGATCTGGTCGGCTCTGCCCGGGCTGCACACGATCACGCTGAGCCTGTCGCACGTGGCCGGGCGCCCGTACGGCGCGCTGTACGCCCTGTACTCGCGCCGCCAGGTCAGCCACGTCGAGCTGGAACTGCTCGAGCTGCTGGCCGGCCACGCGAGCGTGGCGCTGTCGAACGCAACGGCGTTCGAGGAGGTGGCCAGGCAGCGAGCGCACGAGCGGGCGGTGATCGATGGCAGCGCCGACGGCATCGCGGTCCTGGACGGCGACGGCCTGGTCAGCCAGTGGAACCCGGCCGCGCACCGGCTGACCGGCGTGTCGGCCGAGGACGCCACCGGCGAGCCGCCGCCGTTCCCGGTGCCTGAGCCCGGAGCCAAGCTGACCCACAAGCTGGAGAGCGGCCGCTGGCTGGACGTGCTGTGCACGGGCCTGGATGGCCGTGACGAGCAGGTGGTCGACTTCCGCGACGTCACGGCGGCCAAGGAACTCGAGGAGGCCAAGGACCTGTTCCTGGCCACCACCAGCCATGAGCTGCGGACCCCGATCACTGTGGTACAGGGGTTCGCCAGCACCCTGGCCAGCCGGTGGGAGAAGCTGAGCGACGCCGACCGCCGCAGCGCCGTGCAGACCATCGTCGACCGGGCGGGTGCACTGGCCAAGCTGGTGGAGCAGCTGCTGCTCGGCTCCCGGGCCGGGTCCGGGGCCGACCAGCTGGCCGTGAGCAACGGGCCGTTCGACCTGGCCGGGCTGGTGCGGGGTGCGGCGGCGGCGTTCCGGCCGCTGTCGGATCAGCACACGCTCACCATCGACGTTCCCGATCAGCTGCCGAAGGCTTTCGGCGATCCCACAGCGACCGACGTCATCGTCGGCCAGCTGCTGGAGAACGCGTTCAAGTACTCGCCCGACGGCGGGAACGTGACCGTCCGCGCCAAGGCGTCCGGGGACCAGGTCGAGGTCACGGTCGAGGACCGGGGGATCGGCATCGCGCCCGCCGACCGCGAGCGGATCTTCGAGCGGTTCGTACAGGGCGAGACGGGCGACCGCCGCAGGTTCGGCGGCATCGGCCTCGGGCTGTACATCGTGCGCCAGCTGGCCCGGGCCCAGGACGGCGAGGTGGCTGCCGACGGACGCGAGGGCGGCGGCACGGTCATGCGCCTGCAACTGCGCCGCGCAGACCGGGCCGGCGACCATCCGGCTGCGGCCGACGACCAGCCGGGCGCGGCGGGCGGCCAGTGCGATCCGGCCGACGGAAAGCGGGATAAGGCCGGCGCCCAGCCGGATGCGAAGGCGGGCGGCCAGCAGGATAAGGCCGACAGCCAGCCCGGCCGGGCCGACGGCGAGACGGACGCGAAGGCAGGTAGTCCGTCTGGCCAGGATGACGGCGAGCGGGACAAGGCCGGTGACCAGTCCGGCCAAGCCAATGGCCAGGCGGACGCGAAGGCGGGCGGCCAGCCCGAGACCGCGTCCCCGGCGCCCTCGGCGTCCATGCCCGCAGGCGGATAATTTCAGCGGCCAGGGGCTGGGCGGGGGCCGAGGGCCTGGCGCCCGGGCCCTGACGGGCAGGCCGGCTCCGGTCTTCCCGGCCGAGCTCAGGTCTTGGCGGGCACGCGGGAGTGGATCCGCTTCCCGGTGACCGGGTCGCGCTCGACCGGCGTGCCGCCGGAAGCCTCGATATAACGGTCGATGATCCCGATGACGTCCTCACCTTGGGTGACGACCTGACCCCGCTCCATCCAGATCACCCGGTTACACGTCAGCTCGACTTCCTCGAGATTGTGCGCGACCAGGAAGACCGTGCCGGCGTCCTGGCGCAGCTCCTCGATCCTGGCGTGGCTCTTGACCCGGAACTCCGCGTCACCGGTAGCCAATGCCTCGTCGACCAGGAGAATGTCCTGGCTCTTGGAGGCCGCGATCGCGAACCGCAGCCGGGAGCCCATGCCGGTGGAGTAGTGCTTCATCGGCAGGTCGATGAACTCGCCGACGCCGGAGAAGTCCACGATGCTTTCGTACTTCTCCTTGGTCTCCTTCTTGGTCATGCCCATCGCCAGGCAGCCGAGGACCACGTTGCGTTCGCCGGTGAGGTCGTCGAGCAGCGCGGCGTTCACGCCGAGCAGCGCGGCGTCGCCGTCGGTGTAGACATTGCCCTGCTCCGGCGGCAGCAGGCCGGCGATCGCCCGCAGCAGCGTGGTCTTGCCCGAGCCGTTGCGGCCAATGACCCCCACCGCGTCGCCGCGGTAGGCCACGAACGAGACTCCCCGGATCGCGTGCACCTCGCGGATCGAGCCCCGCGTCTTGCGGCCGAGGATCCGCAGCAGCGCGGTGGCCGCGGTGCCCCGGTCGCCGCCCGCGCCGAAGACGCGGTACACGATGTGCAGGTCGTCCACGACCACCATCGGCTCAGCCGCGGCCATACTGCGCCTCCGCGCGCCAGAAGAAGTAGAACCCGACCACCAGGGCGAGCACCGCCCAGGCTATCCCGTAGTACCAGTAGTGGGCCGGGTTGGTGATGGGAGCACAGTAGGCACTCCAGTCGAGATGATGGGGTGGCTTAAGACGCTGCCAGGTCTCGCACTTCAGCCTGTTGTACGGCTGGGCGCCCGGCTGGCTCTCCCGCTGGGTCACCAGCAGGGCGTCGCGCATCAATGTGATGTAGATCGCCGCCGGGTTGAGCTGCAGCAACGCGACGTACTTGCGCGCCACGTCCAGGGTGCTGATCTGGAACAGCACGCCGGACAAATACAGCCAGGTCCGCGTCAGGAACGGCAGCAGCTGGCTGAAGTCGTTGACGTTCGCCCCCAGGCGGGCGGACGCGAGGCCGCAGCCGACGTTGAACATCGTCTGCAGCAGCAGGGCCGGGATGGCCAGCAGCCAGTACCAGGTGATGGGCTCGCCGGTGAGCAGCAGGATCACGGCGAGCACCACCATGGACAGCAGCATCTGCTCCAGCTCGATAATCACGTACGCGAGCGGCAGTGCGGCCCGGGGGAAGCGCAGCGCCCGGATCAGCGGCAGGCTCTCGGTGATCACCGTGGAGGTGGTGATGAACGACCGCGACGTGAAGTTGAACACGAACACGCCGGTGACCAGGAAGCCCAGGTAGTTCGGGATGCCCCGGTTGATGTGCAGGAGCAGGCCGAAGACCAGGAAGTAGACGCCCGCGTTGAGCAGCGGGGTGAGCACCTGCCAGAGCTGGCCGAGCCTGGCCTCGGTGTACATGGCGACGTTCTTCGCCGTGGCGAAGGCCATGATGAAGTGCCGGCGCTGCCACAGGCTGCGGGTGTAGGGGCCGACCGGCGGCCGCTCGGCGGCCTGGCGCAGGCCGTGCTGGACGGCGAACTCAGCCAGCGGCCCCTCCGGCAGCTCCGCTGTGGCGGTCCCGGCCGACGGCAGCTCATCACCGGCCGCCAGCTGCCCCGGCGCGCTCAGCCGCCTGTCGTTGCTCACGCCGCCCGGCTTCCGGCCAGACGGGGAGCGAGCCACAGGCGCGGCGGAGAGCTGTCCAGTGAGTTGTACGGGGCAACTGTCACGCCGCGACTGTACCACTCGCGTGGTTGTGCGGTACAACTGTTGTTGTGCAACGCTCCGGACGACGTCGAGCTCGGGCGGCTCCTCGCCTTGCTGCTGCGCCTGGTCAGCCCCGCCGCCGGGGATGGCGCCGGGCGCGACGGTGCCGTCCGCGACGGTGCCGTCCGCGACGGTGCTGTCCGGGATGCTGCCGTCCGGGATGCTGCCGTCCGGGATGGTGCCGCCCGGGGCGGCCCAGGCCGGAACGGAGCAGCCGGAGAGGCCACGGCCGAGGATGGTGCCGACCACGACGGCGCCGCCCAGGACGGCGGCGCTCAGGACAGTCCTGTTCAGGACGGTGCCGCTCCGGGCGGTGCCGTTCACGGCAGCGCGTCGGCGGCCGGGATCCCGCAGGTGTCCGGTTCCGAGGCGCGCGCGCTGATCGAGCTGGTCAAGGCGCGCGGCATAGCCCAGGGCGAGCTGGCGGCCTGCTCGGCCTGGAGAAGAGCACGGTAAGCCGCCTGGCCGCGGGCCTGGAGCGGAAGGGCTGGGTCCGCCGGGGCCGGGACGAGGGCAACCAGCGCTACGTGCGGCTCTACCTGACGGCCGAGGGCGGGGCGGTGGCGGCCCGGCTGTGGGACGCCTGGCAATCCCGGCAGGCGAGGATCCTGGCCGCCCTGACCGAAGAGGAGCGGGCGGGCCTGTCCGCCGGCCTGCGCGGCCTGGTGCGCGGCCTGGCCGCCGAGGGGCTGCTCGGCGAGGTCCCGGGCGGCTGAGGCAGCGACCCTGAACCCGGGCCGCGCCCGGCGGCAGCGGGCGGCGGGCCACGCCAGGCGGCGGAGCGCGGCGGGCAATCGCGCCCTTACCACGTCGGCCGGTACACGGCGGCACCGTCCGCCCGGTAGTCGAGCCGGAACCCGGTCGCGGTCAGGTACCGGGCCTCCAGCGGGTTCCCGGACCAGAGCAGCACCCAGCCGATGCCCAGGCGCCGGGCGTCCCGCTCGGCCGCAGCCAGCTGGGCCGGCGACGCCCTCAGGACCACGGGCTCGCCGGCGATGTAGTTCGAGGAGCTGACCAGCAGCGTGTAGAACAGGTGCTTCTTGATCCCGCGCAGCGTCGCCGCAGGCACCCAGGAGGTGTAGGAAATCGCCCGCGGGTGCCCGTCGCTGGTGGCCAGGACCAGGGACTGGGGCGGGAACTGCCCCCGTACAGCGGGACCCCGCCGCGCAGGCCGAACGGCACGTCGACCACGATGGACTGGGAATGATCGGCGGAAATGGGGCGGTCCAGGGCCGGGAGCGTCGTCGGCATGATCCCGATCTTCGGGCCGCCCGGGAAGTTCGCGCCGCCCGACCAGCCGGCCTCGAAGACCGCCAGCGCGGCGACCACGATGATCACGGGCCGGGCGTGCCGCCACAGCCAGTCCACCGCGGCCCCGGCCAGCAGCACCGCGCCGACCAGCCCGAGGATGGCGAACCGGTCGGCTTCCCGGAGGTCCGACAGCCACGGGATGCGCATGAACCACGTGTAGGGCATGATCAGCGACACCCGTTCGCCGTTCCACCAGCTCAGCAGCGGCACGTACGGCGTCTTGCCGATCCAGGGCACCGCGCCGAGGGCGAGCCAGGCGCAGCCCAGCCAGAGCGCGGCCAGGAGCCAGGCGCTGCGGCGCCGCCACGAGACGGCCAGGCCGAACAGCGCCAGCACGGTGAGCACCACGCCGAACATCGGCATGCCCTCGCCGATGCGCCCGGCAGCGTCGGCCGCGGTGGTGGCCACGCTGCCCAGCCCGAAGTTCGCCACCCGCTGCGACGGCGCGAACAGGTCATACAGCCCGACGCCGTAGCTCTTGCCGGTGTGGGCGAGCACGTGCGCGTTGACCGACGCACCGCCCGCGACGGCCTGCTGGATCATGGCGATGAGCTGCGGGCTGGCGATGACGAGCGCGATCACGGCGCCCGCGGCCAGGGCGCGCAGCCGGCGGCGGACGGGTGGCGGATCAGCCACGGCAGCAGGGTCACGGCGGCCAGCAGCCCGGCCATGACCGTGGACTCCTGGTTGATCAGCAGGCTGGCGCCCAGGATCACGCCCAGGATCACGCCCTGGCGCAGCCCCGGCCGGCGCCGCAGCCGGACCGCGGCCTCCAGCGTCATCGGCAGGAACAGCGTGCCCAGGGCGATGTTCAGGTGCTGCCAGTCCTGCCAGGCCAGCATCGACGACAGGCCGAACAGCGCCCCGGCGGCGATCGCGCCCGGCTCGGCCAGCCATAGCCGGGCGGCCCGGTACATCACGTAGCACAGCAGCCCGGGCAGGACGATGGTCGCCACGCTGAACGCCGCGCTGGGGCCGAACGCCAGGGTGACCGGAGCCATGATCAGCCCGGCCAGCGGCATGGTGGTGTCGAAGCCCAGCTGGATGCCGACCGGCGCGGCCATGTGGTTGGTGAACCAGGGGTTGCCCAGGTGAACGATCTGACGCGCGACCCACCACAGGTCCCACACGTAACCTGACACGTCGCGGGTTTCCGGCAGCAGGTGCCGGTGCAGGTAGGTGACCCGGGGCCAGGTCAGCGCGATCCCGGCGGCCAGGTACACCGCGAGCAGCGCCAGGTGCCGCACGAGCGGGCGGGAGGCGGCCGTCCGCAGCAGCCCGCGCGGCGCTTCCGCCCGGGGCGGATCTCGCGGCTCCACCGCGCTGGCCCTGGCAGGACCGGCGGCTTCTAGCCGGCCGGGCCTGCCAGGGCCTGCGCGGTTCATGGGCTCACCTGTCCAGCGTCTGTCCAGCATCTGTCGGGCGGATCGTCGCCGTGATGATGGTCATGACGTTGATGACGTTGGTCCGGGTAGAACGGGATCCGGGCCCGGGCAGGGGCCACCAGCACTGCGGAGTTGCCCATGATATCGGCTGAACGATAGCAACGACGCGGTCGTGCGCCGAAGCGGTGCGCCCCCGGCCGGCGCTGGCGGACCGGCCGCGCCGGGGCGAGGCGATGGCCGACCGCGCGGGCTGGCGAAGCCGCCGCCCGGGCCGTTAACGCCAGCAGGCTAGCTCCGGCGGCTGCCCCGTCGGCCCGCCCGGCGGCCCAGCGCGAACACGCCCAGCGCCACCACCGCGATCAGCCCGATGAAGAAGGCGTAGTAGAGGACCACGTGGACAACCGCCAGCACCAGCATGATCACGATGAACGCGGCCACGAGGCCGAGGATGATTCTGCCCATGTGCCCAAGGTACGACCAATCCGGCGCTGCTACCTACCGGAGCCCGCTGCTACTTATCTGAGCCCCGAGCTACCTACCTGAGCACCTGACCCCCTGAGCCGGGTCAGGTCAGCTCCAGGCCGACGGCCAGCACCTCGTCCAGGATCCGGAACGTCGGGCAGGGCCACCGCCACATGCAGCTCCGGCACCGCTGGAACTGACCGGCCGGATCGCTGGTGATGGCGCTGGCCTCCAGCGGCTGGTGCAGCTCGGCCAGCCGCAGGCCGAGTTCGGCGAACCGCAGCAGCTCCTCGCGCGCCTGGGCCAGGAAGGCCAGGTCGTCGGCGCTGAACTTGGCCTTCACCGGGACCACGCCATCGCGGTTGATCAGCTGCGCGTAGTCACTGCTGGCCTTGAGCCAGGAAGTGGCGCCCTCGGCCCGCTGCCGCACCGCTTCCAGGTACTGTCGCAGGGCAGCGGCCCGTCCCTCGGGGATCAGCGCGGGTTGCGATGACGTCGGCCACTCGGCACTGACCCGCCGTCCTCCGCCCCGGCGAGGCTGACCTGGCTGAGAGTGCATGCGAAGGCTCCGGCTCCGTGCGGCGGGTCGCGGACGTGTACCCATTCAAGCTTCGCGCACAACCGCAGTGCCGAACAGCGAGTTGGCCATGTGCCCAGCCATCTGGCCGACGGCGGCCAGAACCCGGTAAGGTGCGGCACGTGGAGCTTAAGGTCTCGACCCGGTCTCAGAGCGGTCGCATCATTATGTCGCTGGGGGGCGAGATCGACCTTTATACCGCGCCCCGGTTGCACGGCGAGCTGATGACGGTGCTGGCCGGAGACGCGCCGGTGCAGATCGTCGTGGACATGTCCGGGGTCGAGTTCTGCGACTCGACCGGGATGAACGTGCTGCTCGCCGCGCACCGCAGGGCGCGCGAGCAGGGCGGCGACCTGGAACTGGCCGCCCCCCGCCCGGCGGTGCGGAAGATCCTGCAGGTGACAGGGCTGGAGAGCGTCTTTACCGTGCTCGACGACCCGGCGACGGTGGCCGGGCCCTAACCCACGGCCGTTCGCCCGCGCCGCATAGGACCCCCCGCCCGCGCTGCGGGCGCTCAATAGGATCGCAGCCATGGTGCAGCCGCCGACCGGCGACGTTGCCGTCGTCATCCCCGCCAGGAACGAGTCCGACCGGATCGCCGCGACCGTGCGGGCGGCGGCCGGGCTGGCCGGAGTGGACCTCGTCGTGGTGGTGGACGACGGATCCGACGACGGCACGGCCGCCATCGCGGAGGCCGCGGGAGCGTCGGTGATGCGACACGCCCGCCACCGCGGCAAGGCGGCGGCCATGGAGACCGGCGCCGAGGCCGTCCGGCTGCTCGAGACCGGACAGGACCGGGCCCGCCCGCGCCATCTGCTGTTCCTCGACGGCGACCTGGCGCAGACCGCGGCCGAGGCCGGGCCGCTGATCGCGCCGGTGCGGGTCGGCCAGGCCGACATGACGATCGCGGTGTTCCGCGACCGGGTGAAGCAGGGCGGCCACGGCTTCGTGGTGGCCCTCTCCGGCTCCGGGATCAGGCGGGCCACCGGGTGGCGGCCCGCCCAGCCGCTTAACGGTCAGCGCTGCCTGACCCGCGCCGCGTTCGAGGTGGCCCGGCCGCTCGCGCCGGGATTCGGCGCGGAGACCGGGCTCACGATCGACCTGCTGCGCCAGGGCATGCGGATCGAGGAGGTCGAGGTCCCGCTCGCGCACCGCGCGACCGGCAGCGACTGGCGGTCGCAGCTGCACCGGACCCGCCAGTTCGCGGACGTGGCGCGGGCGCTCGCGGTCCGGCAGGCCCGCCGGCCTCGTTACAAGTAGGGGCCTGAGGCGCGCGGCGGCTGCTGGGAGTCTTCCTGCCCGGGCATCTGTCCCGGCATCGCGCCGGGCGGCAGGGCTCGCCGCATCTGCTCGAGCTGCGCCCGCGCCGCCATCTGCTGCGCGAACAACGTGGTCTGGATCCCGTGGAACAAGCCCTCCAGCCAGCCGACCAGCTGCGCCTGCGCCACCCGCAGCTCGGCCTCGCTCGGGACCTCGTCATCGGCGAACGGCAGCGAGAGCCGCTCGAGCTCGTCGACCAGCTCCGGCGCGAGCCCGTCTTCCAGTTCCTTGATCGAGCTCTTGTGGATCTCCTTGAGCCGGGCCCGGCTCTTCTCGTCCAGCGGCGCCGCCCGGACCTCCTCGAGCAGCTGCCTGATCATGCTGCCCACCCGCATTACCTTGGCGGGCTGCTCGACCATCTCGGTCACCGGGCGCTCGCCCGAGTTGATGTCCGCAGCGTCGGTCTCCATGGCGACGCCGTCGGGGCCGACCACGACCACCCTGGCGCGCTGTCCGGGTTCGGCGTTCGTCTCGTCGCTCATATGCCTAGTCTGTCCGAGGAGCCGCCCGCGCCGCACGCCAGGGGCCGGCCCGCGATCGCAGGTCAGGTGCTGAGCAGGATCTTGCCCACGTGCGCGCCTGCCTCCATGAGCCGGTGCGCCCCGGGCGCGTCGGCCAGCGGCAGCACCCGGTCGATGACCGCGGTCACCCGCCCGGCGGACACCAGCGGCCAGACCTGCTCGCGGACCGCGGCCACGATCGCCGTCTTCTCCGCGGTGGGCCGGGACCGCAGCGTCGCGGCCTGAACGCTGGCCCGCTTCCGCAACAGCAGGCCGAGGTCGAGCTCGCCGCGGCTGCCGCCCTGGGTCCCGATCACCACCAGGCGGCCGCCGGTGGCGAGGGCGGCCACGTTCCGCGGCAGGTAGACGGCTCCCATGATGTCGAGGATCACGTCCGCCCCCCGGCCGCCGGTGAAGTCGCGGACGGCCTCGACGAAGTCCTCGCTGGTGTAGTTGATCGCCAGTTCGGCGCCCAGCTCCCGGCACCGTTCCAGCTTGACAGGCGAGCCAGCCGTGCACGCCACCCGCGCGCCGTGGGCGCGGGCGAGCTGGATGGCCATCGTGCCGATGCCGCTCGCCCCGCCGTGCACGAGCAGGGTCTCCCCGGGGGCCAGCCCGGCCCGCTGGAACACGTTCGAGTGCACGGTGCAGGCCGCCTCGGGCAGCCCGGCGGCGTCCGTCAGCGTCATCCCCGCGGGCGCCGGCAGCAGCTGCCCGGCCGGAACCGCGACCTGCTCGGCGTAACCGCCGCCGCCGAGCAGCGCGCACACCTTGTCGCCGACCCGCCAGCCGTCGGCCCCCGGGCCGACCCCGATGACCCGGCCCGAGCACTCCAGCCCGGGGTACGGCGGCGCCCCCGGCGGCGGCGGATAAAGCCCCTCCCGCTGCATCAGGTCGGCCCGGTTGACGCCCGCTCCGGCCACCGCGACCACGACCTCGCCGGGCTCGGCGACCGGGTCGGGCACCTCGACCAGCTGCAGGACGTCCGGTCCCCCGGGCTCCGCGATGACGACCGCTCGCATGTTCGGCTCCTCGCTGCTCACAGGCCTGCGCTGCACCAGCCTGACATCCATCCATAACGGGCAGTGCGCACCCGGCCTGGGCACCGCCGGGGACTCGTGCCCGCGGCTGCGCTGGTGGACGTTGCCCTATTCTGGGGGGAAAGCTCAAGTTCAGAGCACGTCCGAGTATGGGTCCATTATCGACAGGGATGACATCGAGTGCCGGCGAACCAGGCTTCGTCTCTGGCGATCATGGAGGGGACGGGCGCAAGCGGCGCGCGACCTTCCTGATAGAAGGTTAGGGGAAACGATCGTGGCCAACGACGATCGAGACAGCGGGGCGAGGACCGAGAAGGACGGGCCCGGCGCCGCGGCGCCGGCACCGGACCAGCGCGGTGCATCGCAGCAGGCCGCTGACGATCTCGCGCCGCTGCCGCGGGCTTCGTCACGTCCGGAGCCGCCTACGGGGCCGCCCGGCTCGCCGAATCCTTACGGCCCGCCCGACGACTCCGGCCCGCCGAATCTCTACGGGCCGATCGGTTATGACCCGGTCGGCCGTTACGGCACGCCGAACGAGTACGCCGAAGACGACGACGACCGGCTCGGGGCGATCGGCCGGTACGGCACGGCCGGCCAGGGCGCCGCGCCGGGCGCGCCGGCCAGGCCCGGCTCTCCGGGAGCGGCGACGGATTCGCCGGGCCAGGCCTCCGTCCGGGCCGGGCAGGCTCCCCGGGCGGATCAGCCCCTGGCGCGGGCTCGTCGCCGGGCCCGGCTGTGGCGGATCCGGCCGACCAGCGTGCTCCGGCGGCCGAGCGGTACCGGCCGCCAGGAAGCTACGATCCGGCGGCCCGGTCCGGGCAGGCGGATCCGTACGGGCCCGAGCTGTACGGCCGGGCCGACCTCTACGGCGCGGCCGACCCTTACGAGTCGCCGGAGGATTACGATCCGGCGGATCCGTACGGGCCGGCCGATCGGTACGGGTCCGAGCATTACAGCCCGGCCGACCCTTACGGCGCCCGCGACTACGGCGCCCCCGGCGCGTACCGCCCGGCCGACACCTACGGGCCCGCGAGCCTGCCGCGCGCGCCCGCGCCGAACGCTGCTAGTCCCGGAGCCACGGCTGCGCCGGGAACTGCTGCCCCGCCGGGATCGGGCGTCCCGCCCGGGAATGCCGCCGCCCGCCCGGGTGCTCCGGGCGGCCCCGAAGGCCAGAGCCCGGCGAGCGCGCCCGGACCGGGACCTGCCACCTCGTCGGGAGCCTCCCCGCCGGGGCAGGCCGCGCCCCCGGCGCCGGCCGTCTCCCCCGGCGCAAACGGCCCATCCGCCCCGGCAACCTCGCCGGATTCAAGAGTCCCGTCAGCCCCGGCCGTCTCGCCGGGCGCAAACGTCCCACCCCGGCCGTCCACCTCCCCAGGATCCGCCGCCCCGCCGGGAACCGCGGCCCGGTCCGGCACCGCGACGCAGCCGGGTGCCCAGAGTGCTCCCGGTGCTCCGAGAACCCAGGCGTCGGCCGTCTCCGGCCCCCCCGGCTCCGCGGCCCCGCCGGGAACTTCCGCCCCGGGTGGTTCCGCCGCTCCCGCCGGCCCGGTCGGCCCGGGTGGCCAGGTGCCGTCGCCACCCGCGGCCCCGCCCGGGATCCGCGTGCCTGCCCCGCCACGGGCTCCGGGAGTCCACGCCACCACGGACCAGGCACCGCCTGTCCCGCAGGCTCCGCCCGCCGGGGCCGGGCCGGCCGAAGGCGATGCCGACCGGGCCGCCGATCCGACCAGCGGGCTGACGCCGGAGTTCTTGCTTCCCGGCCGGCGGCCCGCGCCCGCCCCGGGCTGGCGCCGCGTCGTCTACCGCGCCACCGGCGGCCTTATGCGGGTGCCATCCTCCGCGGCGGAGTTGCGGCGCCGCGACATGATCAACCGCGTCCGGACGCCGGTCGCGGGCGGTCATCACCGGGTGGCGGTCCTCAGCCTCAAGGGCGGGGTCGGCAAGACCACGGCCACGGTGGGACTGGGCGCGACGCTGGCGTCGCTGCGCGGGGACCGGGTGGTCGCGGTCGACGCCAATCCGGACCGCGGCACTCTGTCCGACAAGGTCAGGCTGGAGACCGCCGCTACCGTGCGGGACCTGCTCAACGAGCGCGGCCACATCAGGCGCTACGCGGACGTGCGGGCCTTCACCTCGCAGGCGCCCAGCCGGCTGGAGGTGCTCGCCTCGGACCGCGATCCCACGGTCTCGGTGGCGTTCAGCGACCAGGACTACAGCATGGTCGCGCGGGTGCTCGAGCACTACTACTCCATCTGCCTGACCGACTGCGGGACGGGCCTGCTGCACTCGGCCATGCAGGGGGTGCTGCGTCTGGCCGACCAGATCGTGCTGGTCAGCTCGCCTTCGGTGGACGGCGCGCGCAGCGCGAGCGCCACGCTGGACTGGCTGGCCGCGCACTCCTACGGTGACCTGGTGCGCAACGCCGTCGTGGTGCTGTCCATCGTGCGGCCGCGTAACAAGAGCACCGTTGACCTGAACCGCCTCGAGGAGCACTTCGCGGCAAGATGCCGCGCCGTGGTCAGGATTCCCTACGACTCACACCTCGAGGAGGGTGCCGAGGTCGAGCTCGACCTGCTCAGTAGGCACACCGCCGACGCCTACCTCGCCCTCGCGGCCGTGATCGGTGACGGGCTCGCCATGCCGGCCCGGGCCATGCGGGTCTGACCAGTGGCCGACCGCCGAAAGCCTCATCGAGCGCCTCAGCAAGGCGCTTAATGACGCCGCCGACCGGGAGCAAGAACCGGAACGGGAAAACCAGCTCCGCCAGGCCGCCGGCCTACTCGCGGACGGCGTTCACGACGTTGCCGTTGAGGTCGCGGCCACAATAATCGGTTCCCCGGCTGACGCCGGCTGACCCCGCTGGTCGTTAGCCGTTATAACTATCTCATCTCATCGGCATGGGTAATTCGGGCTCTAGCGGTTATTACGGGCAGGCGTGTCGCTTATCGGGCTTGACCTGCGTAATCCCGGATCTCTTCAGCGACGTCGTACTGGCGAGCACGCATCTTTGTTCGCGCTCACATCGCATCGGGGTGATCTGAGGAGGAACCTGCATGAGATTGAACCGGCCGCGCGGTGCGGCCAGTAAACCCGTCCCTGCGGAGGGGACGGGCGGCCTTCGCGGTCTTCGCCCCGGCGCCAGCGTCGTCCGGGCCGTGGCGGTGACGGCGGCGGCCGCGGCGGCGTGCGCCATGTGGGCGCTGCCTGCGATGGCGGCCCCGGCCGGGTCGGTCACGACGACCACTACGGTCACCAAGCCGGCCTACATCGACACGGTGCAGGCCGGCACTGCGGAAACGCTGACCGCCACGGTGACCGCCGCGGACGGTACGACCCCGACCGGGACCGTGGAGTTCGTGCCCACCAACATCGGCGACGGTCCTTTCCCGGGTTACATCGTGTGCAACGCCACGCTGGACGCGACCGGGACCGGGTCGTGCACGGTCGATCCGCCCGTGGGCACCTGGGGATTCGTGCTGTATGAGGCCACGTACGTGCCTACGGGCGGCAGTGAGTGGGCTGGTTCGGTATCGACAGGCGAGCACAAGCTGATCACGCCGGACCCCACGTCCACGACCGTGGAGGGCCCGGCGACCGCCGCCGCAGGCAATGTAACGATCACCGCGGACGTGGTGCCGGACACGTACGGCGGTCCCGGTTACAACATCCTGGCCGGCTTCAGCGAGACCGGCGGCGACACTGTGGCGCTCGCGGTTGACGGCACCACCGTTTGCGCCGCTTCTGCCCTGCAGTGGAACGCCACGACTGGGGTCAACTACGCCACCTGCGCGGCCAGCCTGGGTGCGGGAAGCCACCAGGTGGTGGCCGCATACTCCGGTGACGAGTACACCAACGGGTCAACGAGCAAGGCGTTCACCCTCGTCGTCGGGGGCACCGGCACGACCAAGCACGCCTCGACGACCACCGCGTCCGCCAGCCCCAAGACCGCCTTCACCCGCCAGGATGTGAAGCTGTCGGCGACCGTCAAGTCGTCGGGCGACGCCCCGACCGGGACCGTGACGTTCTGGTACGGCACGAGGAAGCTGTGCGTGGCCAAGGTTTCCAAGGGCGTGGCCTCCTGCAAGGCCGCCTTCTTCGTGGCCAGCAAGAAGACCGTCACCGCCAGGTACTCCGGCGACTCGACGCACAAGGTCTCCTCGGGCACCGTCACGGTGACGATCAAGAAGCGGTAATGATCAAGAACAAGCCAGTCAGCTGATCTAAGCACGAAACAGCCACCGGGCCGCCCCGCCAGGGGCGACCCGGTGCTGTCGTATAAGCCCGTCCTTGCCGGGCAGAACCCCAAGATCACGCAGCGCGGACGTTCGTCAGTGGTATTGGCTGAGAAAGGTCCGCGCTAATCGATCAGCTTGGCTGGTTTCCGGTTTACGCGGAGGGTCAGGGATTCGAACCCTGGAGGACGCGTTAACGCCCTAGTAGTTTTCAAGACTACCGCCATCGGCCACTAGGCGAACCCTCCCGAACTGCGGTAACGCCCGGGCCAGGGTATGGTGCCCACCCTGGCCCGTGGCTGGTCCGCAGCCTGGCCGTCGGGCGGCCCGGGCTGCCCGACGTCGGCTCCTACCCTCTCATACCCTGTCGTCTCCTGGCTCTGGCCGGATGCTGGCATGTGGCCCTCACGTCCAGGATCTAGGCGGGTAATGCCGTGATCTCGGCGGGTGAGTAGGCTCGCGGCGTAGGAGGTCTCATGCTGCGCCCGTTCGGCTGGCAGGCGATCGTGACGGTCTGGCAGTTCGCGCCGATCGTCACCGCTGCCGTGGCCATCCTGGCCGCCCTCTACCTGTGGGGCGTGCTGCGGGTCGCGCGCCGGCATCCCGTCCGGCCGTGGCCGGCCTGGCGGACCGGCATGTTCTTCGCCGGACTCGCGGTCATCGTGCTGGCCACCGAGAGCGGCATCGGATCCTACGACGACGTGCTGTTCTGGGACCACATGGTGCAGCACCTGTTGCTGATCATGGTCGCCCCGGTGCTGCTCATCTTCGGCCAGCCGATCACGCTGCTGCTGCACGCGAGCCGGAACCCGCTGCACACGTGGGCCAAGCGGATCGTGCGGTCCCGGGTGGCCAGCTTCCTGACCTGGCCGGTCTTCGGCGTCGTGGCCTACGCGTTCGCGGTCATGGGCGCACATCTGACCGATCTCGCCAACCTGGTAGAGACGAACCAGACGCTGCACAACGCCGAGCACGTCACCTTCCTCGTGGTCGGCTACCTGTTCTTCCTGCCGATCATCGGCACCGAGCCGATCCGCTGGCGGCTCAGTTACCCGGTCCGGTTCATCATCCTGGTCCTGGTCATGCCGGTGGACACGTTCACCGGCCTCATGCTCGGCTACGGCACGGCGGCCTCGCCTGGCGTCCCGTCGGGCCCGCGGCCGGCCTGGGCGCCCGACCCGGTGGCGGACCTGCACACGGGCGGGGCGGTGATGTGGGTCGGCGGCGACGCGCTCATGTTCGGGCTGATGATGCTGGTGTTCTTGATGTGGAGCATGGACGAGCGGTCGGCGGCCAGCGGTCGCGGGTGGCTCGAAGCGGCCCGCAGGAACAGCCTGGCCAGCCTGGTTGCGGCCCGGTCGGCCCCGGTGGCGCCAGGCGCGGCCGCAGCGTCAGCAGCCGCGGAAGCCGACCCCGCCGGGAGCGCGGGCGCCGACGCGGGCGCGGCGCCGCCGGACGTCAACTGGGACCGGCGCGGCGGAATCGACGACGATGAGCACCTCGCCGCCTACAACGCATTTCTCGCCCGGCTGAATGAGGCCGAGTCCGGCCGCAAGCAGTAGCCGCATGTCTGAACCGGCACGCTGAGGCATACGTTCCTGCTGGCAGCGACACGAGTTGGGCCTCTCGTGCCGCTGGCCGCGTCTGCCGATTGGCGGCGGCTTAGCTTTTACTTTCTTGGGGAGCGTGGGCATGTCGGTAGTTAACCGGGCGGTAGCATGCGCGCTTACGGCGGTCGTGGCCGTGGGCGCGGGGCTTGCGATGATGGCTCCCGCGTCGGCGGCGGATTCGGCGGCGCCGTTTATCGGGCAATTCGGCAGAATAACGACCATTGCCTCGACCGTTCCCGGAAACGGGGACGTCAACCCGTACGGGGTCGCCGTCGTCCTGAAGAGTCGCGGCAAGCTGCATCGCGGCGACATTCTGGTCAGTAATTTCAACAACAAGGCCAACCTGCAGGGCACGGGGACCACCATCGTGGAGGTCTCGCCGGGCGGCCGCCAGACCCTGTTCGCGCACATCACCGGGGCCAAGCTGACGGGGCGGTGCCCCGGCGGCGTGGGGCTGACCACCGCCCTTGAGGTGTTGCCCGGCGGATGGGTAGTCGTCGGCAGCACGCCGTCGAAGAACGGGTCGGTGACCACGGCCAAGGCCGGCTGCCTGATCGTGCTCGACAGCCAGGGCACGGTCCGGGAGACCATCTCCGGCCACGGCATCAACGGGCCGTGGGACATGGCCGCGCTCAGCGCGGGCGGATTCACCGACCTGTTCGTCACCAACGTGCTCAACGGGAACGTCGCCGGGATGACGGCCGCCGTCCACAAGGGCACGGTGCTCCGGCTACGGCTCCGGGTCTTCCCGAACCGCCCGCCGCAGCTCCGCACGGTGACCAGGATCGGCTCCGGTTTCTTCGAGCAGGCCAACGCGACCGCGTTCGTGATCGGGCCGACCGGAGTGGGCCTGGGCCGGGGCGGCACGCTCTACGTCGCCGACACCGGTGAGAACCGGATCACGGCGATCCCGCGCGCGGTGACGCGCATGACCAGCGCGGGCACCGGGGCCGTGGTGACCTCGGGCCGCTTCCTCAACGCCCCGCTGGGCCTGGCGATCGCGCCCAACGGCGACGTGCTCACCGTCAACGGCGGAAACGGCCGGATCGTGGAGAGCACGCCGAACGGCGCTCAGGTGGCGCACCGCTTCCTGGACACCTCTGGCAGCCCGCCCGGTTCCGGAGCCCTGTTCGGCCTGGCCGTGGCCATGCACGGCAGCGGCGTCTGGTTCGTGGACGACGCCACCAATACGCTGCGGCTGCTGCACTAGGCAGCGCACCGGGCCGACGCGCCGGACCCGACGCAACGGGCCGGCGCGGGGCCCGGTCGGCGGAAACGTCCGTCCGGGCCGCGCTGGGGACGAGTGGCCCCGTCCCCGGTGCGGTCCGGCGGGCTTGCCGCCGCGACACGCCGGCAGCGTTTTCTACGCGAATCTAAAGAATGCGCTAGAACGGCCAATAAGCTCCGATGAGTGGACCCGGTTCGCAATCCCTACGCTCCCGGAGCAGGCCAGCGCCCGCCCGAACTCGCCGGCCGTGACCGCGAGATCGGCCAGTTCGAGGTGGTGCTCGAGCGCGTGGCCCGCGGCCGCCCCGAGCGGAGCATGGTGCTGACCGGGCTGCGCGGAGTCGGCAAGACCGTATTGCTGAACGCGTTCCGCTCGATGGCGATGCAGCGGCTCTGGGGCACGGGGAAGATCGAGGCCCGGCCCGACCAGTCGATCCGCAGGCCGGTGGCCGCGGCGCTGCACATGGCGGTCCGCGAGCTCGCGCCGCGGCACCGGGCGCCGGACCGGATCGATCAGTTTCTCGGCGTGCTCAAGGCCTTCTCCATGCGTGACCCGAAAGCGCCGAAGGGGTCGTACTCGGCGCACCTGGGCATCGACGTCCCGGCCGTGCGAGGCCGCGCCGACTCCGGCGACCTGGAGATCGATCTCACCGAATTGCTGGCCGACGCGGCGTCGGTCGCGGCAGATCTTTCCGTGGGCATCGCGCTGTTCGTGGACGAGATGCAGGACGTGCCCGCGCCCGACATCTCGGCGCTGTGCGCCGCCTGTCACGAGCTGTCCCAGACCGGCGGCCCGCTGATCGTGGTCGGGGCGGGCCTGCCGCACCTGCCGTCGGTGCTGTCGGCCAGCAAGAGCTACTCCGAACGGCTGTTCCGGTACGTGCCGATCGACCGCCTGGACCGGGAGGCCGCGGACTACGCGCTGCTCGCCCCGGCCCGGCGCGAGGGCGCCGACTTCGAGGCCGCCGCCTTGGACGCGCTCTACGCGGCGGCCGACGGCTACCCGTACTTCGTCCAGGCGTACGGCAAGGTGACCTGGGACGTCGCCACGGCCAGCCCGGTCACCGCCGCCGACGTCGGCGTGGCGGGCCCGGTGGCGGCCGGCGAGCTGGCCGTCGGTTTCTTCGGCAGCCGGTACGAGCGCGCCACCCCGGCGGAGCGCGAGTACATGCGGGCCATGGCGCAACTCGGGGACGAGCCGGTGCCGACCGCGCAGGTGGCCGAGGAACTCGGCCGCAAGCCGTCCAGCGTTTCCCCGGCGCGGGACAGCCTGATCAAGAAGGGCCTGATCTACAGCTCAGAGCGCGGCCTGGTGGCCTTTACCGTGCCGCATTTCGGCCGCTTCCTTCGCGCCCAGCCGGCCTGACGCGCCCTTGTTCTCCGAAACTCTTGCCCTGTCTACAGGTTCAGCAAGAGATTGCTAGAAAGCGGCAGATCTTTCCGGCCCGCGGCCGGGACCGCGCGGCCTGACCGCTCCAGCCGCGACCTTCCCGTTGCGTAGTCCGATCATGGCCGGCAATGCCGGGGAGTGACGTTTGGCCGCGAGCGTGGCACTATCCCACCAGGGATGTGGCGGGGCATCCCGGGCGGGCACACAGGAGGTAGCCGGTGCAGAGCACGATGATGGACGTTCCGCTGACCGTGACGGCGATCATGCGTTACGGCACGTCGGCCTATGCGGACCGCGAGGTGGTGACCTGCACGTCGTCGGGCACCCGGCGGCAAACCTACGGCGTGACCGGGGCCAGGGCCGCCCGACTGGCGAACGCGCTGCGCAGCCTGGGCGTCGATGGTGACCAGCGGGTCGCCACGCTGATGTGGAACAACGCCGAGCACCTCGAGGCCTACCTGGCGATCCCCTCCATGGGCGCGGTGCTGCACACGCTGAACCTGCGGCTCGACCCGCAGGTGATCGGCTACATCGCCACGCACGCCGGGGACGACGTGGTCATCGTGGACCCGTCCCTGGTTCCGCTGCTGGCTGAGGTCCTGCCGCACGCGCCCGGGATCCGGCACGTCCTGGTGACCCGAGCAGGGGACGCAACGGACAGCCGCGACGTAGCCGAGCTCCTCGGCGGCGGCCGTCAGGTGCATTCCTACGACGAGCTGCTCGCCAAGCAGCCGGACTCGTTCGACTGGCCGGACCTGGACGAGCGGTCCGCGGCGGCCATGTGCTACACCAGCGGCACCACCGGGAACCCGAAGGGCGTCGTCTACAGCCACCGGTCCGCGTACCTGCACTCGATGGGCGCTTGCCTGGGCAACACGTTCGCGCTGTCGGAGCAGGACAAGGTCCTGCCCGTGGTGCCGATGTTCCACGCGAACGCCTGGGGGCTCCCGTACGCGGCGGTGATGGCCGGCGCGGACCTGATCATGCCGGACCGGTTCCTGCAGCCCGAGCCGCTGGTCCGGCTGATCGAGGGGGAACGGCCCACGATCGCCGGCGCCGTGCCGACGATCTGGAACATGCTGCTGGCGCACGTCCGCGCGCACGGCGGTGACCTGTCGTCGCTGCGGCTGGTGCCGTGCGGCGGCTCCGCGGTGCCGCACGCGCTGCAGGAGGCGTACCAGAAGGAACTCGGCGTCTGGATCGTGCAGGCCTGGGGGATGACCGAGACCTCGCCGCTGGGCAGCGTGGCGCACCCGCCCGCCGGGACGCCCGAGGACGAGTCGTGGCACTACCGCGACACCGCGGGCCGGCTCATGTGCGCGGTGGAAGCCCGGCTGGTCGGCCCGGACGGCACGGTGCTGCCGCACGACGGCGAGGCGGTCGGCGAGATCGAGGCCCGCGGTCCCTGGGTAACCGGCAGCTACTACAAGGACGACGACCCGGCGAAGTTCCACGACGGCTGGCTGCGCACCGGCGACGTCGGGACCATCGATCGTCTCGGCTTCGTCACGCTCACCGACCGGGCCAAGGACGTGATCAAGTCCGGCGGTGAGTGGATCTCGTCAATGGAGCTCGAGAACGCGCTGATGGCCCACCCCGAGGTGGCCGAGGCGGCGGTGATCGGGGTTCCCGACGAGAAGTGGGGCGAGCGGCCGCTGGCCACGGTGGTGGTCAAGCCGGGCGCCTCGGTGACCGCCGCGGAGTTGCGGCACTTCCTGGCGGGAAAGGTGCCGCGCTGGCAGCTGCCCGAGCGCTGGTCGTTCATTGCCGAGGTGCCCAAGACCAGCGTCGGCAAGTTCGCGAAGACCAGGATCCGCGAGGCGTACGCCAAGGGCGATTACGAGGTGATCGAGGCCCGCTGACCTGTCGGCCCGGCCCTCCGCCGCCCGCGCCCTCCAGGAGTCGCAGCTAGAGCGGCTACTGCTTTGCTGGCGCGGGGACAGTACCGATACCCTGGGTCGGACCCGCCGGGTCATTGGGAGGCTTCGCCTAGTCCGGTCTATGGCGCCGCACTGCTAATGCGGTTTGGGTTCGCGCCCATCCGGGGTTCAAATCCCCGAGCCTCCGCCACTCTGAGCAGGGGCTTTGCGCCTACCGCGCGGAGCCCCTGATTCATGCCAGTGACCATTACCGCCCTCCAGATGGCCCTTGATGGCCCCACCGGTCGCAGTGGCGGCAAGGATGCGGTCAATGGCGGGCCGGCCGATGCCGGTGAGCAGGTGTATCCGGTGCTTGGTCAGGCCGGTCGCGACAGCTGCCCGCACCGGGCGTCCTCGCGCCCGCGCGCGAACCTCCCTGCGAGCCGGAGCGTTTGACGCGTTCCGGTGGCACCACCCAGCCCGTCGTCCGCGGTGCTATGGCGTGTCTTCGCCGCCGACGTGGTTCGCCCGGCGAGCCGCGCTGCCTGGCAGGCCGTCGCGCATCTCCCGGACCAAGCTGTCCACGACGGCCCACAGGTCACCGCCCGCCCGGGCGGCCACCGCCCGCTGCCGCTGGTAGCTCGCTCCGGCGGCCATGATGTCAGCCACCGACGCGAGTTCGGCTGGGCACCCCAGCCTGGCCGCGACCGGCTCGAGCTGGCTGAGCAGGTCGTGGAGGTCGTCGGTGACCAGCCGCTCGCGGTTCTGCGCGTCGAGGATGACCTCCGCGTCCAGCCCGTACCGGGCCGCGCGCCACTTGTTCTCCTGGACGTGCCATGGCGGCAGCGCCGGCAGCGCCTCGCCGGCTTCCAGCCGGCGGTCCAAGTCCACGACCAGGCAGTGGGTCAGCGCGGCGATGGCGGCTACCTCGTCGAGTGTCGGCAGCCCGTCGCAGACGCGGACTTCTATGGTGCCCAGCGCCGGGGAGGGGCGGATGTCCCAGCGGATCTCCTTGAAGTCGCTGATCACGCCGGTAGCGAGCATGTCGCCCACGCACGCCTCGAATTGCGGCCAGGTGTCGAACTGGAACGGCAGCCCGGCCGTCGGCAACTGCTGGAACATCAAGGCCCGGTTGCTGGCGTACCCGGTGCCGGCCCCGCCCCAGAACGGCGAGGAGGCCGACAGCGCCTGCAGGTGCGGGAACCAGCGCAGCAGCGCGTTAAGGATCGGCAGTACCTTGCCGGCCGAGTCCACGCCCACATGCACGTGCACGCCGAAGATGAGCATGTGCCGTCCCCACCACTGGGTGCGCTCGATAAGCGTGGCGTACCGCTCGCCCTCGCTGACCTCCTGGTCATACCAGCGGGCGAACGGGTGCGTGCCGGCGCTGAAGATCTCCAGTCCGCGCTGCCGGGCGACCCGGCGGACGACATCGCGGCTCTCGCGCAGGTCGCCGATCGCCTGCGGCACGGACTCGCAGATCCCGGTGACCAGCTCGACGGTATTGCGCAGCAACTCCCGGTGCACTCGCGACTCGCCCCGCGGCATCGCGCTCCGAGCCTCCTCGACGACCGCCGCCGCCGAGGAGACGAGGTCACCGGTGCGGGCGTCGACCAGGCCGAGCTCCCATTCGACGCCCAGTGTCGGCCGGCGCGAGGGCCGGAAGTCCACAACCACGCCGCTCAAGTCACTTCGCTGAGGCAGCGGGCCGCGACGCCGACGACGAAACCGCAGACGGCGCCGGCGTGCGCGACGAACAGGCGGGCCGGCTCGCCTGCCGGCGAGACAGTCTGGATCGTGCCCTGCACCATGACCTGGCAAGGCCGGGCGAGCCGGGCTGCGCCGGCCGAACACAGGCTTGTCCCCGAACATGGTGGCCGACAGGACTGTCGCATCGGTACTCGCCACGCACATCTCCACTCGCTCGTCAGAACTCAGCCGGCTGAAAGGCAAGCACGATCGGCCGTCTTTGGAGCTGCCCTGCCCCCGTCTCGCACCCACAGGGCCATCAGGCCGCGCAAGTGCGCGATGGACCGCTCGTGTTCGTGAGCAGGATACGCAGGCGCCGCCGCGGCGCGAGCCGGCCAGCCGGGGAGAAGGTCGGTGACGGTGCCGGGTGACCTGCGGCCATTGCGGGACGGCGTCCATGATCTTCGCCGTGGCCCGGCGTGACATTGCCCATGTCACGGTGGCCTTCGGCCGACGGGCCGGTTTCCCCGGTGACGGCGACGCGGCCGTCGGCTCTATGCCCGGTCGTCTTGCCGAGAGGTCACGGCGGCCTGACAGCAGCTAGGTCATCGCCTGGGGCGGGCACATCGGGCGTGTCGCAGGCGGGATGGCCGGGCAGGAATTGTGCGGCGGTGGCGGCTGCCTGCTCGGCGGCCGGTCGCTGCCCGACCATAGGCATGCGCCGGACCTGCGCTGCCAGTGTTGCCTGATCCCGCCCGGCCGCGCCGAAGCTGGAGAAGTCACGTCCGGCACGGTGGTGGCCGGACCACCGGCAGGCGTATCTGAGCGGCCGGGCAGGTGGTCCTGAGATCAGCCAGCGGCCAATGCCGGCGACGGCACGGCCGTTGTCCCTGTGGCTGCCCGCAGGCCCATCCGGGGACCCGGTCGGCGCGGAGCGCGGCCACGTCTCCGGCTGCATACACCCAGGACGGAATGGATCATGAATCCGTTACTGCCTCCAGAATGACTATGCGAGAGAGTCAAGAAAGCGTATAGTTAAAGGCACGCTCCGGACCCAGGCAGCAGCACCCGCGAAATTACGCGGTTGCAGCAGCAAGGGCCCGGATTTTTCTCCCGCACGCGGACCGGTGCGGGCACGACGCTGAGGCTGAAGGACAGCGGAAACCTGGGGAAGACTTTGCCTCCGGCCGCGATCTATTTAGCACGACTGATTACCGCTTAACTCATCTGATCACTGGCCTTGGAGTCGTTATGGGCATTATCGCATGGATCGTTCTCGGTCTGGCCGCAGGCCTGATCGCCAATATGCTGATCCCCGGAAAGAGGCAGCAGGGCCTCATCCTCACCTGCGTGATCGGGATCGTCGGCGCACTGGCCGGCGGCTGGGCCGCCACCAAGATCTTCCACATCCATTCCCTGCAGGGATTCTTCCACCTCTCCACCTGGCTCACCGCCATCGCCGGGGCTGCGGTCCTGCTGCTCGTCTACCACCTGGTCACCGGCCGGTCCGGCCGCTCCAGCGGCCGCAGGTGGTTCGCGCACCGCTAAGAACTGCCCGGGCTGCGCCTGCTCACCGCGAAGCCCTGGCGGCCTGGCAGCTCGCCGGCATGGATCTGCGGCCGGCGGATGTCACGTCTTTCGCTGGCGGCCGCGAGGCACGCCAGGGCCTTAAGCGGTCGCGCCGCCAGTCCGCCGCCGTCAGCCAGCACCGCGACGACCTGCTCGACCAGCGCGAGGCCGCCCGCGCCAGCACGCCGGGGAACGGCTCGCAGGGCGCCGGCCCAGATCCGCGCCCAAACGGGAGCGGGGACTGGTCGCGGCCGTCCGGCCACCCAACCACCACCCTCCCCCGGTGCTTGAGTACCGGTGGTGCACGTGCCGCCGAGGCGGGCAAAGGTGGTCGGCTGGCTGGCCCGGATGGCCTAGCAGAATGACAGGGCATCCCGGAAAGGACAGCGGCGGGAATCCGGCGAATTACCCTCGTAGAAGCTGGCGAATCAGCCGCTGGACCCAGACCCCGCCTCGGCATGAGATGGCGGTCCTGGGGCTGGCCACCAAGGAGCTGCAGCCGGCCGGGATAGCGCGGATGACAACGTGGGTGCTGGCGGGGGCCACAATGGCCAGGAGCAGCCCCGCCTGGCCGATGGTGAATCCGATGAACACCCGATCGCTTACAGCGGGATCAGCCCGGCGGTCGCGGGTACGGCCGGGATGGCCACGCCGTAAAAGACCGGAGGGCCGGGACGACCGACCATGCCTTCGGCTCCCATCCGGGTAGCATCATTGACAAAGCGGTGGTGTGGCGCGGCGGGAGGAAGGCTGGCGTGTTCGAGGCTGCTGACATCCGGGAATGGCGCGGCCACGATGTAGTTGACCCCGAGGGTCACAGGATCGGTGAGCTGGAGGCCGTCTACGTTGACACTGGCAGCGACCTGCCGTCGTTTGGCACGGTCAGGGTCGGGATGCCGACCCGGCACCGGCTCGTGTTCGTGCCCCTTGACCGGGCGACGGTGGGCCCGGGATACCTGAAGGTCTGCTACGACAAGAAGCAGGTGAAGGATGCCCCGTCGATCGGCACCGACGGCGAGCTGCCGGCGGGCGACGAAGAGGCGGTCTTCACGCACTACGGCCTGACCTACCAGCCGGGTGGCGGCGGTGAGCGGCGGCTGGCCCGCCGCTAGCGGCCTGACTGAGCGGAGGACCCGATGATTGCCCTGTTCCTGCTGCTGGTGATCGTGGCGATCGTGCTGGGTATCGTGGGCGTGGTCGCGAAGGGCCTGCTGTTCCTGCTGTTCATCGGCATTGTGGTGTTCCTCGGCGCGCTTGTGCTGGGCGCCCTGCGGATGCGGCGGCGGCCCGGCAGGCGCTCAGCCCGGTAAGTGCCCCCCTTGATGCATGCCCATTCTCGCCTTGGCCGGCCGGCATTCACGTCCTCCCGCTAGAACCGCATGGCCGCGTGCAGCAACGCGAGCAGGTGGTCAGCTAGAGCGCCGGTCAGGTAGTCGTCAGGCTGCCAGCGGGTAGCTCCCGCTGGCGGGATGGCGTGCGGTGACGTGGAGGTTGTGCACGACGGCGGCGCGGCGCAGGTCGAATAGGTTCTTGCGGGTGCCGGTGTAGCGGGCGCGGCGGCCTTGCCAGCGGCCGATGTGGGCCAGGGCGTGCCCGACCTTGACGCGCTCGCGGAGCTTGGCGCCCGGCGGGGGTGGCCTGGCGCTCGCGCAGTTCGGCCAGCAGGGCCTCGTCGGGGTGGATGGACACGGAGCGGCCGTGGCTGCTGGTGGTGCAGCGGGCAGGCGGCGCAGGTGGCTTTGGGGAAGTGCACGGTGGTACCGGGCGTGAAGGGCATGGTGATCCCGGCGGGGCAGGTCAGCTGGCCGGCGGGGAAGTCGAGGGCGAAGTCGGTTTTGGGGTAGCGGCCGCCGGTGTTGCGCACCTTCCAGGCCTTGCAGTAGATGGCCAGGTCCGGGCCGCGGTCGCGGACCAGGTCTGAGGCCAGGTAGGCGCGGTCGATGTGCAGCTCGGCCAGCGTGCGGCCGGCAGCGTCCAGGCCGGCGGTGATATCGCTGGTGACGCTGGCTTCTGGCGCGTTGGCGGGGGTGATGCCCACCACGGGGACCAGGCCGGTGTCCAGGTCGCGCAGCACGTGCCGCTTGTAGCCGCCGGACAAGACCGAGCGGGACTTGCGGCCGTGGCTCATCTGGGCGTCCTCGACGCTGATCCGCCGGTCTTTGGCCACCCCGGCGCGCAGCGACGGCACCGCGGCGGACAGGCCAGGCGTCCTTGGTCGCGGACCTGGCGGGCGACCGCCACTGCCCCGGCCGCGGCCAGGCCGCCGCCCTGGCGCGCGGCGAACGCCTCGACCTGATCGAAGAACCCGAGCACCCGGGCCAGCGCCGCATCCCGGGCCGCGGGGTCGTCCCAGTCCGCATCCAGCGCGGCCTTAAGGCTCGAGCCGCCCAGTTGCGGCACCCCCGCCTGCGCCGCCACGACGGTGATTCCCGCGGCCTGCCCCCGCCCCTGCATGGCCGCGATCACGCCAGGGCCTTGCGCAGGGCGTGTCCCATTAAGTTGATCGTGTCCTCCACCCGGCCCGCCCCCCACAACGGACTGGAATCCAGCGCCGCCCGCAGCGCCCGCGGCCCGAATCCTGCCGTCTGCGCGGCCAGTTCTACCGTGCGCTCGACCAGCCGCCGGTCCAGGTTGTGCTCGATCAGCCGGGCGCGGAACCCCGCCAAGGTGCCCTTCGAGAACGGCGGCCGGTCAGCGTCCATGCAGTCCAGTACCAGCTGCCAGCGGCGGTCCATCACCGTCGCCTCGATCACCTCGTCATCGGATACCCCCGCATAGGCCTGCACGATCGTGGCCAGCGCGAGCTGTGCGGGCGGCGCCGGAGGCTGGCCCTTCGGGCTATCGGCATACGCCGCTGCCAGCTCGGCCTGGAACTGCTCGTCGAACAGCTCGTGGCGGTGCTGGCGTAAGAACACGAACAGCTTCGCACGCCGCACCGCCTTGATCACCGCCTGCTCCGCGCCCGACGGCTCCACCCGCGGACGCCACACCTCAGGACGCATCGGACTTCCTCCCGATCGCAGCAGATCCTTGCTACCTACTACGAACAGGGCAGCACAACCGGCCATCCCAAACCGGTGCCACGCGAAAACCCGATCCCGCTACTTGACCGCCGCTCTAGTGGGTCAGGTCCTCCTGGGAATTACGGTGGCTGGCTGGCACGCGCGGCTAGCACGGGGGCCTCTCCGGTGACTCGGAGTAGCGTCTTCGACGTCTACGTAACATGTTCACGCGGCTCGGTTCAAGATCAGCGTTTACGACCAGTACTTCGCGTTACGGCCTGTACGTCTAGGGCACCGAACGGTCACTGCAAGATCGTCAAGGCTCAGCACAAACCGGGATGATCAGGCGGTGGCCGCGCCAGATCCAGTGCCGCCACACAGTTACGTTCATGTTGCTGGGCAGGCCAGCCTGAAAATTTGCCTATAAACTCTAGAATTAAATTGCTAGTTATTGATTTCCGATGTAGATTGGGGGCAGACACCAGGGACCAGCCGCCCAGCGGCCAGCGCCCAGGGGTCACCCAAGGGAGCCAAAGCCATGTTCCTCATCGTCCTGCTCATCGTCGTCATCATCGCCGCGGCGCTCATGCTGCGCCGCCTCTACCACTAGCCGCCCGAGCGCGCTCACCCGCCGCGCACCAGGACACCGGTCCCGCGCCAGCAGCCCGGGCCGTGAAGCAGCCGGCCACCCTGCACTGCCCCCGTCCGGGAGAGAAGACCGCCATGCCCCAGCCAGCTGCGCCTCACCGCGCCACCGCCCCAGCCCTGCCACCTCCCCCAGCCAACGGCCAGCGGTACCTGCTCGTGCTGGACAGGGACCCGCTCGCCGCCGGGGAGCAGCCCGACCTGGAGCCGATCAGCTATCTCCTCGCACGACAACAGCAGGAGCCGTGCGAGGTGGTGGTGCTGTCCCTGGCCAGCACGCGCCAGGCGCGGACGCCACCCATGCAGCCTCCCGGCACCAAACGCGGCGTGTTCCCCCGCGCGCCCCGCCCCGATCACGACGCCAGTGCCGCTGCCGGGCATCGCATGGACCTGGCCGTGCAGCACCTGCAGGCAACCGGCTGCCGGGCCAGCGGCCTGACCAGCGAAGAGGACCTGGCGAAGGCAGTGCACTGCGAGACCCGCGCCCACCAGTACGACAAGGTAATCCTGGCAACCGGCCGAGAAGGCGGCAGACGGCCGGCCCGTGCACCGGGTCCGGGCCCGGTGCACCAGCTGCGGCGGCGGCCGGGGCAACGGCTGATCATTGTCCCGCCCGGCCCGGGCACGTCACACCTCCGGGAACTGACCGTTTCCTTATTACTTCCTCGCCCGGCCGATCACTTCCTGGCAAAGACGGTCGCCGCGCCCTGCGGACCTGCCGCCAGGCAAAGGCAAGAACAAGACATCACGAGGCGAGAACAATGACGAAGACCAGGCAGCACCAGGCAAACCGGCCCGGAAACGCCGCCCTCGCGAGATACCCGCCACCCGCCAGCCGTGCCACGCCGATGCTGCACGCGGTCCCCGCCAGCAAGCTAGCCGGTACCGAGCGCATCACGCCGCGCAGCCTCGGGCGCAACGCGGCCGAGGTACTCTACAGCGACACCAGCTGGCGGCCGTGCCGGGTGGTGAGCTGGGCCAGGATCCGCGGCGGGCGGGCCCTCCTGATCGCATGGCCCGACCGCACGATCGGCTGGTACAAATACGACCCCACCCGCCTTCGCGCAATCTGACGGGCCGCATCAACGTGATGACCCAGGGCCGGTACGGCAATGTTGATACTCAAGCACAACTGCTGACTCACAGGCCTTCGCCAACGAGGCAAAGGGCCTGTGGCACGACTCTTGACCTGCCGCCAGATCGGGTTGCCCCTGGACGGGCGGCACATGCCGGCTCGCCCGGATGACGTGGTCGCGGGGCTGATGACCCTGGGTTGGGGTCGGCCATCCAGCATGGGTCGGTGGCCGGGCGCCGTGGCGGCCGGTAACGCGCCTGGCAGGTTCTCGCTGCCGGCCGCTTCCGGCAACTGCGGCTGGCTGGCGGAGCGGGTTTGGCAGCGCGGCTGACAGGTATCGCCCGGGCAGGACACGGGCGGGCGTCCGGCGTAGTGTTCATGGTGAGAACTGGCGAACTAGCTGCCGGGTCGAGACCCCGCCTTGCTGCAGACGCAGGAAGGCGCTCCCATGGTCAGCATGGATCTGAGCACCCGCGAAAGCGACGGTCAGGCTGTCGTTGGTCTGCGCGGGGAGCTTGACATAGCAGATGCCGCGAGCGTCGACGCCGCGCTGGTGGCGGTCGCGGCCCGCGCGGCGGAGATAATCGTCGACCTGGCCGGCCTGGAGTTCATCGACGCCAGCGGAGTGGCGGCGCTGGTGCTCGCTCGGGTGCAGGCCCGGCGCGCGGGGGGTGACCTGCTGCTGGCTGCGCCGCAAGACCAGGTGCTGCGGGTTCTTGCCGTTATCCGCCTGGCCGAGGTCTTCTCCGTTCATGCCAGCGTGGAGGCGGCGGCTGGCGGTGCCGCGTGCTCCCGGCGGGCGGCCGTGCCGGTGGCATAGCGGCGGCTCAGCAAGATCAGCGGGCCGCGGGCCGCCATGCGGTCAAGAACGAGCACAGGGCGACCGCCGGCCCCCGAGCAGGCCGGAGGGAAAGAGCGTGATGACCTGGCGAGAGCAGGGCAGGGCTGGTGCCTGTGCGATGGCCTGGCTTGTCTGTGGCCTGCCTGGAGAGCGGCCGGGCGGATTGGTGCCGCGGGGTGCTGCCTGCTGGCCGGGCGGATGACCGGGGGCCGGCCCGGCCGGGTCTGGGGGCTGGTCGCCGCGCAGGCCAGCCGCCGCGGCGGGCGGGTGTCGGCGGCGGATGCGTGCACGGCGGCGGTGGCCGCGGTTGGCGTCACCGGCGCCTGGCTGAGCGTGGCGGACGGCGGAGATGCGGGTCACCTGATGCGGGTGACCGATGCGGTCAGCGAGCAGCTCGCCGAGCTGCAGTTGACCCTGGGCGAAGGACCATCGCTGGATGCCTCCGCCTCCGGCGGCCCAGTACTGGCCTCGGACCTGGGCGCCGCCGAGACGGCCGGGCGCTGGCCGGCCTTCGCCCCGGCTGCCCTGCGGGCCGGGGCGGCGGCGATCTTCGTGTTCCCGCTGCGGATCGGCGCGATCCGCGCCGGGGTCATGGGCCTGTACCGGGCCCGGGCCGGCCCGCTGAGCGCCTTTCAGCTGGGTGATGCGCTGGTCTTCGCCGACACCGCGACCCTGCTGCTCCTCGACGCTCAGGACCAGGCCACAGGCGGCCCCGCTGCGCCGGCCGGCCCCGGCGGGCAGCCCGCGGGCCTGGCCCTGCACCGGGCCGAGATCGACCAGGCCACCGGGATGCTCACCGAGCAGCTCGGGACCGGCATCGCGGACGCGTTCGCGCGGCTGCGCGCCTATGCTTACGTTAATGACCTGCGGCTGACCGACGTTGCCCGCGACATCGTCGCCCGCCGCCTGCGGCTGCGCCCTGACCCAGACCTGTCCTCGGATGGCCAGATGTGACAGACCCTCAATCGCCGCCGCGCCCGCCGCATGCCCGGCCTCCGCGACGGATCTTCCTGCATCTGCTGAGAGGATGAGCGGGATGGACGGAGAGCTGCTGTCGGAGACGTTCGTCGAGCTGACCGACACCATGGTCGCCGACTTCGACGTGATCGACTTCCTGCACGTGCTGACCGACCGCAGCGTGCAGCTGCTGGACGTCTCCGCCGCCGGGCTGCTGCTGGCTGACCCGCGCGGTGAGCTGCGGGTGGTGGCCGCGTCCAGCCAGGCTGCCCGGCTGCTGGAGCTGTTCCAGCTGCAGAACGACCAGGGTCCCTGCCTGGACTGCTTCCGGGACGGCCAGCCTGTCGCCGCGGCCGACCTGGCCGCCGCGGGCCACCGCTGGCCGCGGTTCGCGCCCGCCGCCCGGCAGGCCGGGTTCGCTGCCGTGCAGGCCCTGCCGATGCGGCTGCGTGATCAGGTCATCGGCGCGCTGAACCTCTTCCGGGCCGACCCGGGGCCGTTCGACCCGGCGGACGTACGCGTCGGCCAGGCCCTGGCCGACGTGGCCACCATCAGCCTGCTGCACGAGCGCGGCATGCGCCGCAGCGACGCCCTCAACGAGCAGCTGCAGACCGCGCTGAACAGCCGGGTCATCATCGAGCAGGCCAAGGGCAAGCTCGCCGAGCGCCTGCACCTGGACATGGACCAGGCCTTCGCCCTGCTGCGAGATTACGCCCGGTCCCGCAACCGCCGCCTGTCCGAACTGGCCCAGGCCTTCATCGACGGCTCAGAAACCCTCACCGCCCTGACCGCGAGCGCCACCCAGCAGCGGACACCCCGCACCGGCACCGGGCCGGCACCCCACCACCCCCCGCCCTAACCGCCCACGCCGCATAGACAACTCCACGCGGGCGCTGCAGCGCGTCGCGGTCGCGGTCAGGATCGCGCCGCTGCTGTTGAGCGCGGCTCACAGCCGCCAGCGCGGGGAGCACTGGCCGTGCGTTGGGCAGGGACGAATTCCCTTGCCGGTCGGCCTGCGGCGCGACGAGCATTACTGCTATGAGGAGGGACGACTGCGCCTTTATCTCGGCGCAGCGCCCGGCGTCGCGAAGACCTATGCGACCCTCGCCGAGGGTAAGCGCCGCAGATCACGCGGCACAGACGTGGCCGCCGCGCTGGTTGAGGCTCACCGTCGCCGGCTGACCGCGGCGGTGGCCGAGGGACTGGAGGTGGTACTGCGGCGGGCGATGAGCTACTGCGGCGCGACCTTCGCCGAGATAGGGCGGAGCCTATGCGCCCGGGTCCGCGGCGTCGTCGTTGTGCAGGGCCGCGGCGCCCGGCTGCGGCACCGCAGCCGCCGCGGCGGGCACCTTGCCGTTGCTCGCGTGCGCGGGCAGCTGGGGGATCGGCGGGACGTCGGGTATCTCGAGCGGTGCCGCGCTGTCGATCTCGGCCTCGGCGGCGTCCTGGTCGCCGAAGTCGGCCAGCGAGGCCGAGTCGGCGGCCGGCCTGTCCTGGCCCGCGGGCGCGGTGGGGGTGAACTTGTCGAAGAACCGCAGCAGCTCGACCGGGACCGGCATGACCAGGGTGCTGTTCTTTTCCGCGGCCACCTCCACCACGGTCTGCAACAGCCGCAGCTGCAGCGCGGCCGGGTCGCGGGCCATCACGTTGGCCGCCGCGGCCAGCCGCTTGGACGCCTGGTACTCGCCGTCGGCGGTGATGATCCGCGCGCGGCGCTCCCGCTCCGCCTCGGCCTGCCGCGACATCGACCGCTTCATGCTCTCCGGCAGCGACACGTCCTTGATCTCCACCCGCTCCACCCGGATGCCCCACGGGCCCTCGGTGGGCTCGTCGATGATCCGGCGCAGCTCCCGGTTCACGCTGTCCCGCTCGGACAGCAGCTGGTCCATCTCGGACTGGCCGATGATCGAGCGCAGCGAGGTCTGCGCCTGCTGGGAGATCGCGAACATGTAGTTCTGCACGTTGATGGTCGCCTTGATCGGGTCGACCACCCGGAAGTAGACCACCGCGTCGACCCGCACGGTCACGTTGTCCTTGGTGATCCCGTCCTGCGCCGGGACCGCCATCGCCACGATCTGCATGTTGACCTTCTGCATCCGGTCGCCGACCGGCCGGATCACGGTCAGCCCGGCGCCGCGCGGCCGGCCCAGCACCTTCCCGAACCGGAAGATGATGCCCTGCTCGTACTGCTGCACGATCTTAAACGACCGGCCGGCCGCGATAAGCCCGGCCGCGACGAGTATGACCAGGATGACCACCAGGACAACCATCGCCAGCGCCTCTTCTCCGATGACCCCGTGCCAGCCGGCCGCTGCCGGCGGCTGGTTCCCGGTGCCTGCCCTGAGTTTATCTATGCAATCAAAAACTGGCAATAATTTTCTAGAAACTATGACTGGCAGCCCGGCAGATCCCGGCGTAACCGCGCAACCAGGCGCAGGTCAGGCCGCCGCACGGTGGGGAGCGACGATCCGGCCGTCGGGCAGCAGGTCGCCGGTGTCCTCGAACACCACGACGCCGTTGCACAGCAGGCTCCATCCCTGCTCCGGGTGGGCGGCCACGACATGAGCGGCTTCGCAGTCCGGCGCGTGCGCCGGCGGGCAGGGCGGCTGATGCGGACAGTTCATGATCCCTCCCGGGTGAGGGCCGGAAGTCGGCCCTGCGGCTACCGGCCTGCTGAGGCGCCCTCTTTCGCGCTGACGATGTTCTCGGCGGCTCCCGCGTAGACCCCGGCCACCATCCGGCCCTGGCGGCCGCGCACCAGGACCTTGGTTCCGTTCCCGTCTCTCATGCAGATCATCATCTCTTGCGAGCGCCGCGGGGTAGCTGGCCGCCGCCGACGGCTGATCCCCGGTCCTAATCTCAGCCTACATGCGTAATCTAAAACTAGCAATATTTTTCCGGAAATGATGCTACACTTGTTTGTATGGCGAGATGGGGTTTCCTGACCAGCCACGCCCGGGTGCTGCTGTGCATCGCGCACGACCCGGGCGCGCGGCTGCGCGACGTCGCGGCCAGCCTGCGCATCACCGAGCGCAGCGCCCACGGCATCGTCACCGACCTCGCCGAGGCAGGCTACGTGATCAAGCTGAAGGATGGCCGCCGCAACCGCTATCAGGTCCAGGCCGACCTGCCGGTGCCCGGGCCCGGCACCCGGGAACCGGCCATCGGCGAACTCCTCGCCCTCTTCGCAGGCCCCGGGCGGGCTCGTCCCCGCCCCCGCCCGAGCGAGGGACGCTGACGCCAGCGGCATCCGCCGGGCAATAGGGCCGGCAGGGCCCGGCCGGCAGTCGCGTCGGCCCGGCCAGGCCCTGCCGGTCTTGTCGCCGGCGGCTCATGCGCCCGGCAACGTCCGCAGCCTGGACGTCGTGCGGTGCCCCAGCTCCGGCGAGCAAGAACTGGCCCCGGCGTCGGCGGCCTCTGGCGTGCGTGGCGCCACCGGGCTTCCGCCGGGAACAGCGCGAGGGGCTGTCGCGCCACCCGGGCGGCCGGACCTGATCACAGGCCGCTCGCAGTACCTGACCCGCTGCCCGCATCAGAGGGCGCCTTATCCGGCCTTGAAGCGGCCAGCACCGGTCCCGCCGCGCGGTGTCACCCGCCCCTAGCAGCGGCGCGCCCGGCCCTGTTCGGCGCGGGTCGCACGAGGTGACGGTGGCGGCAAGCGACCCAGCCAGGGGCGCGGCATGGTCGCCGAGGAGCGCGGTGCAGGCCTAATCACCGGCTACCCGTCCTGGTCGAATTCGTACAGCAACTCCACCATCTCGCGTACGGCTGGCACGAACATGCCGGCAAGGCGCAGTTGCCAGCGCGCCAGCCTGCACAGTGGACCTTCATGCCAGCGAGACCGGTGCCCCGGGCTGATGGCAAGGAAGATGCCGATGACCACCTGAACCAGGTACGTGATCACGCCGGGACCAGCGGCACGATCTGGAGTTCCTGCCTGGCCACCTCGCGGTGCGGCCGGATGGTGGCCAGCAGGCTGCTCACGGACATGATGATGGCTACCGCACCGAGGCTCGGCCCCGGGGAACGAGCGCCATCAGGGAGACGAAGAAGCTATCGGCCAGGCAGGTGAACGCGGAGTCCGCCTGTGCCCGCTCGCCGGGCGGCGCGCCGTCGCCGAGGACGGTCTCGGGCCGGAGCCACACGGCCACGAACAGCGGGCCGTCGCGGACTGCGGCGGCCGCTGCCGCAGCCGTAAGGACCCGGTGAACTCAGCGGGAACCACTGGCTGCCTCGCTGCCCGCTCCCGGCTGCCTCTGCGCGGGGCCGGATAACAGCCTGCCGTTGACCTGCCGGTAGTGCGGGATCAGCTGCCAGGTGTCCTGCACTCGAGACCGACGCTGCCAGCCCGGAAGGCTAGCAGGCCTGCGGGACCGGTCACTGACACCCTCACATCGCGCCAGCAGCCCCGGCGCGATCATGGCCGCCGGGAAGAAGATCCCCCCCGGGCCGACCCGCGCCGGGGCCCGTCGTCATCCCCTGGGCCGCCGGGGACACCGGGACCACCGGCCCGGGCGGTGATGACATCCGCGCCGTCCACCGGGCCGCCGCCGATCCGCTCCGCGGCAGCAAGGCCGACCGGCCCGGCCTGGCCGTCCTTGCTTCCCAGCAGTACGGCCAGGACCTCGCCGATGGCGGGCTCCCGGCTGGCGGGCTCGCGCAGCGGCAGGTGGGCCTCGATCTGGTAGCGGTTGCGGCGGCCGTCTTTCTGCTTCACCACGTAGCCCGCCTCGGCCAGGTCGGTGAGGATGCCGTGGGCGGTGCGCTCGGTGATGCGCAGGCTGGCCGCGATGTCGCGCAGCCGGGCACCCGGGTCGTGGGCGACGCACAGCAGCACCCGGGCGTGGTTGGTCAGGAAACTCCACTCCGGCACGCCCCGTAAACTAGCACAGTTGTTTTCCAGAAACACGTTGCTTGCTTTCGGGTCGGGCGTGGGTCGGCGGCAGGCACCGAGGGCCGGCTCCTGGTGGAGAGAACCGAACCTGCTCACCCGGATGATTGCGATGGCCGTCCTTGCCCCTGACGACCCCGCGGGCTGCGGTGAGGCCGTTGACACTGCCACAGGTGATCCTCGGTGACGCCCAGCGTCGTGGCGATGTCAGGCAGGCGCACCCCAGGGTGCGGGCGATGCAGATGAGGGCCCGGGCATGGCTGCCGGGAAGCTCCACTCCGAGCACCAGGAGCGCCATGAGTACGACGGCGATGATGATCAGGCCGATGAGGACCATGGCCTGCTTCCTTCGGATGACCCCGAGGTAGCTGGCCGCCGCCGGCGGCTGATCCCGGTGCCTGCTTTTACCCTTAGGTAGGTAGTAAGAAACTAGTAATTTTTTTCTAGAATTTGTGGTAATCTTTGAGGCGTGGTGGGCTGGAGCTTCTTGACCGGATACTCGCAGCTGTGCGAGGCGGGGACCGAAGCGTTTGGCCGCCTGCCCGGCACTCCCGTGCAGCGCCTCGCGACGATCGCGCACGGTGACGGGATATGCACCAAGGATGTCACCGCGTCATCGCCCGTGCACACCCGCGATACCACGACCGGCACCGCCGCCGGCGCACAACAACTGAGTCCGGAGGCATCTTCGCATGACGACAATCGCGCGCCCCGAGCTTGAGGGGCTGGAGCGTTACAAGTTCGGCTGGGCCGACTCCGATGTGGCGGGCGAGTCCGCGCGCCGGGGCCTGTCCGAGGAGGTCGTCCGGGACATCTCGGCACTGAAGGACGAGCCGGCCTGGATGCTGGACCTGCGGCTGAAGGGCCTGAAGCTGTTCCGGCGCAAGCCCATGCCCGGCTGGGGCGCGGACTTGTCCGGCATCGACTTCGAGAACATCAAGTACTTCGTCCGGTCGACCGAGAAGCAGGCCGCCAGCTGGGACGACCTGCCCGCGGACATCAAGAGCACCTACGACAAGCTGGGCATCCCCGAAGCGGAGAAGCAGCGCCTGGTCGGCGGTGTCGCGGCGCAGTACGAGAGTGAAGTCGTCTACCACAAGATCCGGGAGGACCTGGAGGACAAGGGCGTCATCTTCGAGGACACCGACACCGCGCTGCGGCAGCACCCGGATCTGTTCGGTGAGTACTTCGCCACCGTGATCCCGGTGGGCGACAACAAGTTCGCCTCGCTGAACACCGCGGTCTGGTCCGGCGGCA
Organism: uncultured Actinomycetota bacterium; assembly: GCA_963834695.1. GTDB lineage: Bacteria > Actinomycetota > Actinomycetes > Streptosporangiales > Streptosporangiaceae > JASHPR01. The sequence goes on along the minus strand of CAWIDQ010000042.1, from coordinate 973 downwards.
GCTTCATCTACGTGCCCAAGGGCGTGCAGGTGGAGATCCCGCTGCAGGCCTACTTCCGGATCAACACCGAGAACATGGGCCAGTTCGAGCGCACCCTGATCATCGTCGACGAGGGGGCCAGCGTCCACTACGTGGAGGGCTGCACCGCGCCGGTCTACTCCTCCGACTCGCTGCACTCCGCGGTGGTGGAGATCATCGTGAAGGCCGGCGCGCACTGCCGCTACACCACGATCCAGAACTGGTCGGCCAACGTGTACAACCTGGTCACCAAGCGGGCGGTGGCGCAGGCCGGAGCGAGCATGGAGTGGATCGACGGGAACATCGGCTCCAAGGTGACGATGAAGTACCCGGCCGTGTACCTGATGGGCGAGCACGCCCGGGGCGAGACCCTGTCGGTCGCGTTCGCCGGCACCGGGCAGCACCAGGACGCGGGCGCGAAGATGGTGCACTGCGCGCCGAACACCTCCTCCCAGATCATCTCCAAGTCCGTGGCCAGGGCCGGCGGCCGCACGTCCTACCGCGGCCTGGTCCAGGTGCAGGACGGCGCCGCCCACTCCAAGTCCACGGTCAAGTGCGACGCGCTGCTCGTGGACACGGTCAGCCGCTCCGACACCTACCCCTACGTGGACGTCCGCGAGGACGACGTGGAGATGGGCCACGAGGCCAGCGTCTCCAAGATCTCCGAAGACCAGCTCTTCTACCTCATGAGCCGCGGCATGACCGAGGACGAGGCCGCGGCCACCATCGTGCGCGGCTTCGTCGAGCCCATCGCCCGTGAACTGCCGATGGAATACGCGCTCGAACTCAACCGGCTGATCGAGCTGCAGATGGAAGGGGCAGTCGGCTGACGACGGTCCGCCAGGCGCCGCCGAGTCCGGCCCACGCCCAGGCAGCACGAGCAGCAGTCCTGCGACCCCGCGGACTTCGCCGTCCCCACCGGGCGCCAGGAGGAGCAGCGGTTCACGCCACTGCG